>NZ_JAWDIR010000022.1:0-673215 GCF_046156265.1 Pseudoxanthobacter sp. M-2 | reverse complement strand
AGTGCCACGCCGGCGTTTGCGCGCTGGATGGATCGCCCGGTCAAGCCGGGCGATGACGGATCGAAGGGTAAGCCGGGTCCGGGCGATGACAAATCGCGGGTGAGCGGGCGGCAGTCAGCCGCCGGCCAACAGCTCCGCCTTCGTCAGCGTGAAGTCCGAGGCGATCCAGCGGGCTTCGGCGTCGGCGAGCCTGCGGCCTAGCTCTGGTCCGGCCGGCAGGCCGGCGGCCATCAGGTCGCGGCCGGCAAGCGGAAAGCGCGGCGCCGTCCAGCGGTCCGGCAGCGACAGCAGCTGCCGCCACCGCACATCGTCCGCCGCCGCACCGGCATCGGCCCACGCGAGCAGCACGCCGTCGCGCCACGCCGCTGGTCCGAGGCGGTAGAGCAGCACGCGGGCGACGTGTCCGTCGGCCGCGCCGCTGCCACCGCCCGCCTCACGGGCCTGCTCGTCGGTGAGGTTGGCATCCGCGGATCCCCCTTCGGCGCCCGCCGGTTTCCCGACCGACGCCATCAGGCCAGCGATCGCCCGCCGCGCCGTCTCCGCCTCCACCATGCGGGTGCGCTCGGCGCCGGAGAGCTTCAGGCGCGCGGCCAGCCGCTCGACGTCCTCGGGTACGAAGGTCGACAGCGCCACCAGCGCCGGTGCGGGGGCGAGCGCGGTGTCGGTTGCGCGCACGAGATCCAGCCAGCGGGCGAAGCGGACGAGGCGCGGCACGCCGGCGAGCACGCGGTCGAGCACGCCGCATTCGGCCATGAAGCCGAGCGTTTCGGCCGCACCCGTGGCCTGCACGAGCTTGCGCATCTCCTGGGCGATGCGCTCGGCCGAGAGCTGCTGCAGGCCGGAGAGGTTGCGTGTCACCGCGTGCAGGCCCTCGCCGTCCGGCGCGCCGGTGCCGAAGCGGGCGTGGAAGCGGAAGAAGCGCAGGATGCGGAGATAGTCCTCGCGGATGCGCTCGTCGGCGATACCGATGAAGCGGACGCGGCGGGCGAGGCAATCCGCATAGCCGCCGACCGGATCGTGCAGCGTGCCGTCCGGTGCCAGCGACAGCGCGTTCATGGTGAAGTCGCGGCGGCGGGCGTCCTCCAGCCAGTCGCTGCCGAAGGCGACTTCGGCGCGGCGCCCGTCGGTGGCGACGTCGCGGCGCAGCGTCGTCACCTCGAACGGCCGCCCGTTCGCCACCACCGTCACGGTGCCGTGGTCGATGCCGGTCGGTACCACCTTGAGCCCGGCGGCGCGGGCGCGCTCGGAGACGACCTCCGGCAACAGCGGCGTCGCGAGGTCGAGGTCGCCGTCCATCGGCTCGCCGAGCACCGCATCGCGGACAAAGCCACCCACGAGCCGCACCTCGCCGCCATCGTCGGTAATCGCCTCGACGACGCGCCGCAGCGCCGGGTCGGCGAGGAAGGGCGCGCCGGCGAAGGAGGGCAGGGCCGGGTCTGCGCTCATTCGAAGCGGCCCGGCACGAGCACGCCGTCGCGCACCTCCGCCGGCCGGTAGGTGCCGCGCTCGGACTCGCCGAAGCTCGCGAGCAGCACGAAGCCGACGACCGTCAGGATGAGCCCGACGAGCGCCAGGACATAGACCGGTCCAGCGGTCCAGTTCGAGCGCGCGGCGCTGCCGCGGGTGAACCAGAGCCACGCCGCATAGATCGCGAAGGGGGCTAGAAACAGGGCGATCTCGATGAGGGCGAGGCGTAGCACCATCTAGTTTCCTTCTCAGCCGGCGCCGTAGAGGCGCGCATGCAGCGCATGCACGATGCCGGCGGTGACGCCCCAGATGCGGCGGCCGGCATAGGGCATCTCGAACGTCCGCCGCTCCATGCCGCGCCACTCGCGCCGCACCGCGACGTGGTTGGTCGCCGTCATCAGGAAGGAGAGCGGCACCTCGAAGACGTCGGCGACCTCGGCCGGGTTGGGCGCCAGCACCGGGTCGCCGGCGACCAGCGCCACCACCGGCACGACGCGGTAGCCGCTGGTGGTGATGTAGGGATCGCCATAGCCGAGCGGCGTCACCAGGAAGCGCGACAGCCCGATCTCCTCCTCCGCCTCCCGCAGCGCGGTGGCGGCGGGGTCGACGTCGCCGGCGTCGACCTTGCCGCCGGGAAAGGCGACCTGGCCGGCGTGGGCCGGCAGGTGGTCGGTGCGCTGTGTCAGGATCACGCCGGCTTCCGTGCCGCGCGCCACCACCGGGATCAGCACGGCGGCATCGCGCAGCCCGGTCGCCAGCGGCACGCTCGGGTCGATGACATGGTCTCCGGACGGCGGCAGCGACAGCACCGCCTCGCCGAGCCCGATCAGCCGGCCCCGCCGGGCGACGAGGTCGTCCGTCGAGAACGGCGCCGGGCCGCCGGCGCCCTCAGCGGAGAGAGGCGTCGAGCGCATCGGCCGCCATCATCGGAAAGAACATGCCGTCGCTCCAGACGCCGAGATGCTCGGTGCCGTCGACACTCGCCGTGACGGCGCGGGAAGCCAGCTCGTGCGCCAGCGCCCGCGTCAGCCGCGCCTCCAGCCGCCCGCGCACCAGTACATAGGGCACCAGCCCGCCATTGGCGGGATCATCGACGAAGCGTAGCGGCCGCTCGGGCCCGGCGGTGACGATGTCGCCGACATTGGTTCGGAAGACGAGGCGGGTCGCTTCCCCCTCACCCTCGGCGTGCATCTCGACGGCGAGGAAGGGCACGTCCTCGACGGTGATGCCGAGCTTCTCGACGGGCGTCACCAGCAGATAGCGGCCGTCCGCCTCGCGGCGCAGCACCGAGGCGAAGAGCTTGACGAGCGGCTCGCGGCCGATCGGCGAGCCGCCATAGTGCCAGCGGCCGTCGGCGGAGATCCTCATGTCGATGTCGCCGCAGAACGGCGGGTCCCAGCGCTCCACCGGCGGCGCGCGGCCGGCGGCGCCGGCGCGGGCGATCAGCGCGGCGAGCTGCGGGTCGGCCGCCGGCTCGTTCCTCTTGCTGGCGCGCGTCGTCTCGTCGGGCCGGCTCGTCACGGGGCGCACTCCTCGTCTGCCACCGGTCGCCGATGGCGCCTTCGCCACCGGGCGCCGCCGGGGGCGACCGTCTCCAAATGACGCGCGGGCGCCGGGGGTGCAAGGGCGCACGGCACCTTTCGGTTCCGGGCGCGTGTGGGCGCGGGAACGGGCCGGTGCTGCGTCGAATGCGCGCTGCGTGCGCCTCGCCGGCCCAGTGCGCCACGAAATAGCCGGTCTTCGCCGGTCCGATGGAACCACTGGTCGTCGTCGCGCTCGCCGCGATGGAACGAACATTGCACCGTTTTCGGGCAGCGGCGGGCGCCACAGGCGCCGCTCGGTTTCCGTGCACGGGGCGATTGTCGCGCGGGACGGGCGCGCCAGATAGCGTATCATCCGCTGGTCAGACGACGGGCGGGACGAGGCGAAGCGCAGGCGGAGAGGCACGCGAATGAGCGCCATGACGATCGAGGCGGTTGACCAGGACGCCATCGTGCGCGACGCGGAAGCCGCCGTCGCCCGCATCGCCGAGGCCCGCACCGAGATCGGTCGCGTCATCTTCGGCCAGGCGGCGGTGGTCGAGCGGACGCTGGTGACGCTGCTCTCGGGCGGCCACGGCCTGCTCGTCGGCGTGCCCGGCCTCGCGAAGACCAAGCTCGTCGTCACGCTCGGAACCGTCCTCGGCCTCGAGGCGCACCGCATCCAGTTCACGCCGGACCTGATGCCGAGCGACATCGTCGGCGCCGAGGTGCTGGAGCAGGGGCGCGACGGCAGCCGCTCCTTCCGCTTCATCGCCGGCCCGGTGTTCGCCCAGCTTCTGATGGCCGACGAGATCAACCGCGCCAGCCCACGAACCCAGTCGGCGCTGCTGCAGGCGATGCAGGAGGGCCACGTCACCGTCGCTGGGCAGCGCTACGACCTGCCGAAGCCCTTCCACGTGCTCGCCACCCAGAACCCGCTGGAGCAGGAGGGCACCTATCCGCTGCCCGAGGCGCAGCTCGATCGCTTCCTGCTGCAGATCGACGTGCACTATCCCGACCGCGACGCCGAGCGGCGCATCCTCGTCGAGACCACGGGTGCCGGCGAGGCCGAGCCGCGCGCCGTGCTCACCGGCGAGGAGCTCGCCCGCTTCCAGCGCCTGGTGCGCCGCCTGCCGGTCGGCGAATCCGTCGTCGAGGCGATCCTCGACCTCGTCCGCTCCGCCCGGCCCGAAGAGTCGCCAGAGGTGGCCGACGTCGTCGCCTGGGGGCCCGGGCCGCGCGCCAGCCAGGCGCTGATGCTCGCTGTGCGCGCCCGCGCCCTTCTGCAGGGCCGTTTTGCCCCCTCCGTCGACGACGTGGTGGCGCTTGCCGAGCCGGTGCTGCAGCACCGCATGGCGCTGACCTTCGCCGCCCGCGCCGACGGCAACACCGTGCGTGCCGTGATCGAGCGGCTCGTGCGAAAGATCGGGTGAGGACGGGCGGGTGGCGAGCCTCGCGCAGTCCACCGCCGCGAACCGATCGTCCTCCGCCCGCGGTGTGGCGCCCGCTCGCGCTGGCGGCGAGCTCGGCCTCGAGCGCCGCCTCGTCGACGCCAAGGGCCTCGCCGACGGCCTGCCTGATCTTCTGGTGGAGGCGAGCCGCGTCGCCCAGACGGTGATCGCCGGCTGGCACGGCCGCCGTCGTGCCGGCCAGGGCGAGACGTTCTGGCAGTTCCGCCCCTTCATCGACGGCGAGCCGGCCTCCCGCGTCGACTGGCGCCGCTCGGCGCGCGACGACCACCTGTTCGTCCGCGAGCGCGAATGGGAGGCGGCGCACACGCTCTGGCTCACCGCCGATCTCTCCGCCTCGATGGTCTACCGCTCGAAGCTGTCGCAGACGACGAAGCGCGACCGCGCGCTGGTGCTTCTCCTGGCACTCGCCGAGGTGGCGGCGCGTGCGGGCGAGCGTGTTGGCCTGCTCGGCCTGTCGCGACCGATCGCCAGCCGCAACGCCGCCGAGCGCCTCGCCGCGACGCTGGCGCTGGAGGCGGCGGAAGCCGAGGGCCGCACCGCGCTCCCCGAACCGAACGATGTCCGCCGCTTCTCCGACGTGGTGGCGATCGGCGACCTGCTCGATCCGCTGCCGGCCACCGTCGCCTGGGTCGAGATGCTCGCCCGCCGCGGGGTGCAGGGCACGCTGGTGCAGGTGCTCGATCCCGTCGAGGAAACCTTCCCCTTCGACGGCCGCACCGAGTTCCGCGATCCCGAGACCGGCGCGCGCATCGTCGCCGGACGGGCCGAGACCTGGGCCGAGGCCTACCGCACGGCGCTCGCCGCCCACCGCGACGCGCTGACGAACCTCTGCCGCCGCGTCGGCTGGTCGCTCGTCGTCCACCACACCGACCGGCCGGCGTCCGAGGTGATGATCGCCATCCACGCCCGCCTCGCCGGCGCCGCCACGAGGGCGGGCACATGATGGGATTCCTGCCGATCGGCTTCACGGCCCCCGCGGTGCTCGCCGCCCTGGCGCTGCTGCCGGTGATCTGGTGGCTCCTGCGGCTGACGCCGCCGCGCCCGCAGCGGGTGTCGTTCCCGCCGACGCGGCTGCTCGCCGAGATCGCCAAGCGCGAGGAGACGCCGTCGAAGAGCCCGTGGTGGCTGACGCTGCTCAGGCTGATCCTCGCCACCCTGGTCATCCTCGCCGTCGCCGGCCCGCTGTGGCGCCCGGTCGGACCGGTCGCGGCTGGCTCCGGGCCGCTCCTTCTCGTTGTAGACAACGGCTGGGCGGCGTCGCACAACTGGCCGTCGCGGCTCGTCGCGGCCGAGCGTGCGCTCGCCGAGGCCGAGGCGGCCGGCCGGCCGGTGGTGCTCGCCGCCACCGCCGAAGGCCCGCGCCAGCCACTCTCTCCCGATACCGCCGCGGCGGCGCTGGAGCGCCTCGGTGCGCTCAGCCCCCGGCCTTGGCCGAGCGACCGCGCCGGCCTCGTCGAGCCCCTCGGCGACGTGCTCGCGGCGACGCCGCCGGCGGCGGTGGTGTGGCTCTCCGACGGCCTCTCCGGCCGCGACGACGGTTTCTCCGACCTTCTCGCCGGCACCGGCGCGAGCGTCACCGTGGTCGAGGAGGCGACTCCGTCCACCGTCGGCCTCGCCGGTATCGACAACGGCGCCGAGGCACTCGACGTCGCCGTCCGCCGCCTGCCGTCGGCTGCGGTCGGCACGGTGACGGTGTCCGCTCACGATCTCCGTGGATTCCTGCTCGGCGAGGCGACGGCCACCTTCGAGCCCGGCTCCGGAGAGGCAACCGCCCGCTTCGAGCTGCCGGGCGGCCTGCGCAACGACATTGCCCGCCTCGATGTCGCGGCCAGCGAGACGGCCGGTGCCGTCCGCCTCGTCGACGAGCGCTGGCGGCGGCGCACCGTCGGCCTGATCAGCGGCGCCAACGCCGACCAGGCGCAGCCGCTGCTGTCGCCCTTGCACTACCTCTCCCGCGCGCTCGCCCCCTTCGCCGACCTGCGCGAACCCGTCGGCACCGACATCGCCGACACGGTGAAGCGCCTCGTCGACGAGGGCGTGTCGATCATCGTGCTCGCCGACGTCGGCACGCTGGTCGGCGAGGCCCGCGAGGAGATCGAGCAGTGGGTCGAGAACGGCGGCGTGCTCGTCCGCTTCGCCGGCCCGCGCCTCGCCGAGGGCGGCGACGACCTCGTGCCCGTGCGCCTGCGCACCGGCGGCCGCGTGCTCGGCGGCTCGCTGTCGTGGGAGGAGCCGCAGCCGCTCGCGAGCTTCACGCCGGAAGGGCCGTTCGCCGGCCTGCCGGTGCCCGACGACGTGACGGTGAACCGCCAGGTGCTGGCCGAGCCCGACGCCAACCTCGCCCAGCGCACCTGGGCGAGCCTCGGCGACGGCACGCCGCTCGTCACCGCCGCCCCCCTCGGCGACGGCACCATCGTGCTCTTCCACGTCACCGCCGACACGTCCTGGTCGAACCTGCCGCTCTCCGGCGGCTTCGTCGAGATGCTCAGGCGGCTGGTGGCGCTGTCGTCCGCGGCCGGCGAGACGGCCGGCACCGCGGCCGTGCCGCTGCAGCCGATGCGCGTCCTCGACGGCGAAGGCCGCTTCACCGCGCCGGGGCCGGAGGTGGAGCCGCTGTCGCCCGGTGCGCCGCTCGCCGGCGACGTCGGTCCCACCCGTCCGCCCGGCCTCTATGGCGCGGACGACTCGTTCCGCGCCGTCAACCTGCTCGCCGACGATGCCGTGCTCGCCCCGCTCGCCCTCGGCCCGCTCGCCGGCACCGCCACCCGCATCGGCTATGCCGTCGACGGGCCGGTCGATCTGAAGCCCTTCCTGCTGACGGCCGCCATGCTGCTGCTCATCGCCGACGCCATCGCCGTGCTGATCCTCTCGGGCGGCTTCCGCTTCCGCCGCTCGTCGGTGGCGGCACTCGCCGCCGGCGCGGTCCTCGCCGCGGCGCTCGGCGTCGCCGACCCGGCACGCGCGCAAACGGCTGACGCCGACGCCTTCGCGATGGAGGCCGCCAACGAGACGCGCCTCGCCTATGTCACCACCGGCGACGCCGCCGTCGACGAGGCAAGCCGGCTCGGTCTCGCCGGCCTGTCGCGCTTCCTCGCCGAGCGCACGGCGCTGGAGCCGGCCGAGCCGCTCGGCGTCGATCCCGGCCGCGACGAGCTCGCCTTCTTCCCGCTGCTCTACTGGCCGCTGACCGAAAGCCAGGCGAAGCCGTCGCCGCAGGCGATGGCACGCGTCGATGCCTACATGAAGAACGGCGGCACCATCCTGTTCGACACCCGCGACCAGCTGACCACCGGCGGCTTCGGCGGCGTCGGACCGGCGACGCTGAAGCTGCGCGAGATTCTCGACGGCCTCGACATCCCGCCGCTCGAGCCGGTGCCGGCCGACCACGTGCTGACGAAGGCGTTCTACCTGCTCGACGAGTTCCCCGGCCGCTGGTCGGGCGGGCCGCTGTGGGTCGAGGCGTCGGCGAGCGAGGCGGGCGAGGGGCGGCCGGTTCGCGCCGGCGACGGCGTCTCGCCGATCATGATCACCGCCAACGACTTCGCCGGTGCCTGGGCGGTCAGCGACGCCGGCGACTGGCTCTATCCGACGGTGCCAGCCGATCCCTTCCAGCGCGAGTTCGCGCTCCGGTCCGGCATCAACATCGTCATGTACGCGCTCACCGGCAACTACAAGGCCGACCAGGTGCACGTGCCGGCGCTGCTCGAGCGGCTCGGCCAGTAGGAGCGGCTGTTGAACTGGTCCCTCGCCTTCGATCCGCTGCTGCCCATCTGGGCGATCGTCGCGCTCGCCGCGCTGGCCGTGGCGCTGTCGCTGACGGCGCTGGCGCGGCGCGTGCGCGGCGCCGTGGTGCGTCTCGCTGCCGGCCTCTGCCTGGCGCTGGCCCTCCTCAACCCCTCGCTCGTCGAGGAGCAGCGGGCGCGGCTGACGAGCGTCGCCGCCATCGTCGTCGACCGCAGCCAGAGCCAGGGGATCGGCGAGCGCTCGGCGGAGACCGATGCCGCCCTCGCCGGTCTCGCCGAGCGCCTCGCCGCCGTCGACGGCATCGAGACGCGCATCATCGAGGCCCGCCCCGGCAACGGCGCGGCGGGCGACGGCACGCGCCTGTTCGAGGCGCTGGCGAACGGCCTCGCCGACGTGCCGCCGGACCGCGTCGCCGGCGCGGTGCTCCTGACCGACGGTCAGGTCCACGACATTCCCGAGGACGCCGCCCGCCTCGGCTTCCAGGCACCGGTGCACGCCCTCGTCACCGGTCGCGACGACGAGATCGATCGCCGCATCGTCATGGAGCAGGCGCCGCGCTTCGGTCTCGTCGGTACCGAGCAGAGCGTCGATCTGCGCATCGTCGACGACGGCCCGACGCCGTCCGGCGGCGACGTCCGCCTGACGGTGCGCCGCGACGGCGAGACCGTCGAGGAGATCACCGCCCCCGTCGGCACGGCCTTCTCGGTGCCGTTCACGGTGGCGCACGGCGGGCCGAACATCTTCGAGTTCGAGGTGGCGCCGCTCGAGGGCGAACTCACCACCATCAACAACACCGCCGTCGCCGTCGTCGAGGGCGTGCGCGAGAACCTGCGGGTTCTGCTCGTCTCCGGCGAACCGCACGCCGGCGAGCGCACCTGGCGCAACCTTTTGAAGTCCGACGCCTCGGTCGACCTCGTCCACTTCACCATCCTGCGGCCGCCGGAGAAGCAGGACGGCACGCCGATCAACCAGCTGTCGCTGATCGCCTTTCCGACGCGCGAGCTGTTCTCGGTGAAGATCGCCGAGTTCGACCTCATCATCTTCGACCGCTACCAGCGGCGCGGCATCCTGCCGCTCGTCTATTTCGACAACATCGCCCGCTATGTGCAGGAGGGCGGCGCCGTGCTCGTCGCCTCCGGTCCGGACTACGCCTTCGGCGACAGCCTGTTCGAGACGCCGCTCGGCGCCGTGCTGCCGGCCGAGCCGACCGGCAACACCCTCGACGAGCCCTACCGGGCGGAGCTTTCCGATCTCGGCCGCCGCCACCCGGTGACGCGTGACCTTCCCGGCGCGCAGTCCGAACCGCCGGAGTGGGGCCGCTGGTTCCAGCTCCTCGAGGCGGCGGCGAGCTCGGGCACGACGGTGATGAACGGCCCCGGCGAGCGGCCGCTATTGGTGCTCGGCCGCGAGGGCGAGGGCCGGGCCGCGGTGATGCTCTCCGATCAGGCGTGGCTGTGGGCGCGCGGCTACGAGGGCGGTGGCCCGCACGTGCCGCTGCTGCGCCGCCTCGCCCACTGGCTGATGAAGGAGCCGGAGCTCGAGGAAGAAGCGCTCCGCCTCTCCGTCCGCGGCGACCAGCTCGTCGTCGAGCGGCAGACCCTCGGCGACAGTGTCGGCCCGGTGACGCTGACGGGTCCCGACGGCGCCGAGCGCACCCTGACGCCGACGGAGGCCGAGCCCGGCCTGTGGCGGGCGACCGCCGATGCCACCGGCGTCGGCCTCTACACCGCCGTCGAAGGCGAGCGGCGGGCGCTCGCCCACGTCGGCCCGACAAATCCGAAGGAATTCCTCGACGTCCGCTCGACCGAGGAGCCGCTCGCGGCGCTCGCGGACGGGACCGGCGGCAGCGTCCGCCGCATCGTCGAGGACGGCTCCGTCGAGCTGCCCCGCGTCACGACGCTGCGCCGCGCCGGCCGCTATGCCGGCGACGACTGGATCGGTCTCAAGACCAGTGAGGCGACGGTGCTCGAGGGCCTGACGCGGGTGCCGCTGTTCGCCGGCTTCCTCGGCCTCGCCCTGCTGCTCGGCGCCGTGTCGGCGACGTGGATTCGCGAAGGTCGCTGAGGGCCCGGGCCCGCCTCGGGGACCGTTTCCCGAGGCGCTGGACCGGCCGGCGGGTCGGCCCCGCCGATCACGTCTGCGTCAGGTGATGGCCGGGGATATCCGGCTGGCAGCCCCGCGCGCCTCCGCCATCGCCTCCGGCACGAGGGCACAGACGAGCAGTCGTGCCGGATCGACGGGGCCCGGCATGGTGATCTGCCCGGGCGGCACCGGCTGGAAACCGAGCGGCCCGTAGTAGGGCCGATCGCCGACCAGCAGCACGATCCGGTGACCATCCACCCGCGCCGCGTCGAGTGACGTGCGCACCAGCTCGCGCCCGGCGCCACGGTTGGCGAAGTGCGGTGCGACGGCGAGCGGCCCGAGCAGCAGCGCCGGTTGGTCGCCGATGCGGATGCCGGTGAGCCGGACGGAGCCGACCAGCCGGTCGCCGGCGATCGCCACGAACGACAGCCGCGGATCATGCGGGACGCCTTCCCGCAGCCGATATGCCGTCTTGGCGAAGCGGCCTGGCCCGAAGGCCACGTCGAGCAGGCTCTCGATCTCGGGAGCGTCGGACGACGTCTCCGCGCGGACGACGAAGGGAAAGGACATCATGGAGGACAGACCCGTGGGAGTGGGCTCCCGCGGGGCGCGAGCGCGCGCTGTCAGGAGCCGGGGCAGGAACGTGCGGACACCGGCGGCAAGCCGCCCGTCTCGCGTCGTCGTCGCTGCCGAAGGGCCACGGTCGTCCTCCCGGAAGGGCCACCACGGGGGCCCCGACCTCGATCGCGTCGGGCGATAGCACGATGGCGGGTGTCGGACAAGCAGCGCGGTTGCGGCAGGGCCGGCGCACGCCGTCGCCTCATCACCACCGATGCGCGAAAAAGGAGATGCAATGGTCGATTGCCCCGCTTAAGAGGACGTTCACCGGCCCACGAAACCGCGAGGTCGGGCCGGATCCGGACAGGCTGGAGGGGCCACACCGCATGATGCTCGATGTCGGGACGATCCTCGTCGCGACGATCGCAGGTTGTGCCGTGCTCGGCTGTCTGATGCTCGTCGACTGGTGGCAGAGCAGGGACACCTACGAGCTCGCCTGGTGGGGCACCGCCTATCTTTTCGGAGCGCTCTCGCTCCTCGCCCTGATCGGCCGACGGACGATCGCGCCGGACCTCCTCTACTCCACCTCGGCCGCGCTGATGCTGTTCGGCTATGGTTGCCTGTGGATCGGCGTGCGCCGGTTCTTCCGGAGACGGCAGCCGATCGGGCGCGTGCTGACGCTCTGCATCCTGTGGCTCGCCCTCGCGCAGCTGCCCGTGGTGCAGGAGAGTGCGTCGGCCCGCACGGCCATCGTCTCCGGTCTGGTCGCGGCCCTCAGCTTCGCCATCGCCTACGACTTCTGGCGCAACCGTTCGGAGCGGCTCGCCTCGCGGGTTCCGGCGATGATCATCTGTAGCGTCCACGGGCTGTTCTTCGCCGCCCGCGTCCCGTTCGCAGAGGCGCTGTCGCTGCCGACCGATCTCGGCAGTGCTCCGGTGCTCTACGGCATCCTCGCCCTCGAGGGCCTCGTCTTCGTCATCGCCTCCGGCTTCACCTTCGTCGCGCTGACGAAGGAGCGCGCCGAGGTGGCGCAGCGGCGCGCGGCGACGATCGATTCCCTCACCGGGGTGTACAACCGGCGGGCCTTCCTCGACCGGGCGGAGCGGCTCGTCCGGCGGGCCGAGACCGACACCCGGCCGCTGGCGGTGCTGCTCTTCGACATCGACCGCTTCAAGCAGATCAACGACCGCTTCGGCCATCCAGTCGGCGACCGCCTGCTCATCGAGTTCACGACCCTCGCGACACAGTTGCTGCGGCCGACCGACCTGTTCGGCCGCATCGGCGGCGAGGAGTTCGCGGCGATCCTGCCCGGGGCGCCGCGCACCGCCGCCGTCGCCGCCGCCGATCGCGTCCGTGCTGCCTTCGCCTCCGTCATCGTCACCGAGGGCGAGGCCGACGTGCGGGCGACCGTCAGCGTCGGCGTCACCGTCGTCGATGGCGAGGAGGTCGGGCTCGACCGGCTGATCGCCATCGACGACCGCGCCCTCTACCGGGCGAAGCGCAATGGCCGCAACGTCGTCGAGGTCGAGCCGGGTACCGCCGACGCGGGCGCGTGACGGGCCGCGCGACTTGATCCGGATCAAGGCCTGATTGGACTCGTTCCAGTTAGCATCCCTGCGTTCTCCGATTGCAGAGGGGGTGCTGTCATGAAACCACTGGGACTGGCCGCGGTGGCCCTGGTCTTGGCGCTCGCCGCGCCGGCAGCCGCCGACGAATTGCGGGACGAGGCGGAGGCGCTGTTCAAGCCGCTGCCGTCGACCATCCCCGCCGTCAAGGACAACAGGATCACGGAGGAGAAGATCGACCTCGGCAAGGCGCTGTTCTTCGATCCGAGGCTGTCGGCTTCCGGCGTCTTCAGCTGCAATTCGTGTCACAACCTCGCCACCGGCGGCGATGACAACCTCGAGGTCTCGATCGGCCACGGCTGGCAGAAGGGGCCGCGCAATTCGCCGACGGTGCTCAACGCGGTGCTCAACGAGGCGCAGTTCTGGGACGGCCGCGCGGACGACCTGAAGGCGCAGGCGAAGGGGCCCATCCAGGCCGGCGTCGAGATGGCCAACACGCCCGCCAACGTCGAGAAGACGCTGAAGAGCATGCCGCAGTATGTGACATGGTTCGAGGGCGCCTTCCCCGAGGACGCCGACCCCGTCACCTTCGACAACATGGCCAAGGCGATCGAGGCCTTCGAGGCGACGCTGATCACGCCTGCCCCCTTCGACGCCTACCTGAACGGCGACGATGAGGCACTGACCGACGAGCAGAAGAAGGGCCTCGCGCTGTTCATGAGCAAGGGCTGCGTCTCCTGCCACAGCGGTGTCAATGTCGGTGGTCACGGATACTATCCGTTCGGCCTGATCGAGAAGCCCGGCGCCGACGTACTGCCGGAGAACGACAAGGGTCGCTTCGCCGTCACCGCCACCGCTGACGACTCCTACGTCTTCCGCGCCGCACCGCTGCGCAACATCGCGCTGACGGCGCCCTACTTCCACTCCGGCAAGGTGTGGGACCTGAAGCAGGCGGTGGCGATCATGGGCGCCTCGCAGCTCGGCGAGGACCTGAGCGACCAGGAGACCGACGAGATCGTCGCCTTCCTGCAGTCGCTCACCGGGAAGATTCCGGTCGTCACCTATCCGGTGCTGCCGGCGGAGACCGCCGACACGCCGCGGCCGAGTGGCGAGATCCTGCCGCAGTAGCGGTCACTCTTCTGCACCGCCCGAACCGAAGCCCCGGAGCGCACCTCCGGGGCTTCTTCGTCTCCCGCACCGCTACTTCAGCGCCTCCGCCGCCGCCCTCACCCGAGCGAGGAAACGGGCGCGGCTGTCGGCGGTCGAGCGGTTCATGTCGTAGTGGGCGTGATAGCGCACGCGGGCGCCGGGGCGGATCGTCGCCCGCAGCATGCGCGTCGCGAGCTTGCGCGGCGGGTCGCCGGCGAGGAAGGCGCGGACCCTGTCGGCGCCGTAGGTGGCCACCACCATCAGCGTGCCGATGTTGTGCAACGCCGGCTTCACCTTGCCCGCCACGATGCGGAAGGACACGTCCGGCAGGAAAACGCGGTCGAAGAAGCCCTTGAGGATCGCCGGGTAGCCGAAGTTCCAGACGGGATGGACGAGCACCACCGCGTCGGCTTCCTGGAGCCGGCGGACATAGTCCGCCACGCCCGCCTGGTTGTCGGGCGCCGTGTGATAGGCGAGGCGCTCGTCGCGCGACAGCACCGGCTCGAAGCCTTCGGCATAGAGGTCGCAGTCGTCGACGGTGTGGCCGGCGGCTGTGAGGCCCTCGAGCACGGCGGCGTGCAGCGCCGCCCCGTAGCTCGTCTCGACGGGATGGGCGTAGAGCACCAGCACGCGCATGACAGGCTTTGGTCCTAGCGCTGCTTCAGCTCGATCTCGACGAACGACATCATGCCCTCTCCGGCATTGATGACGTCGTGCTCGACGCCCTCGGGCCGGGCGTAGCTGCCGCCGGCGGTCAGCGGCACCAGCTTCTCGCCGTTGGCGTCGACGATCTTCAGGACACCGTCGACGAGCGGCACGACGACATAGGGCATGCCGTGGCGGTGCCAGCCGGTCGCCTCGCCGGGACGGAAGTCCCATCGGGTGATGCGGACCGCGTCGTCGTCGACCTGCAGCGTCGGCGTCGCCGAGCCGGCGCTACCATGTTCGTGGGCGTGGTCGGTCATCTGCGTCAGGCTCCGGTGGCGTCGGTGGTTTCTTCGAGGCCGGGGAAAAGATAGGTCCGCTGCGTGGCGAAGTCGAAGTCGGGGTCTTCCCAGGCGATCATCTTGCCGGGATTGAGCAGGCCCTTCGGGTCCGCCTCGCGCTTGAAGGCGAGCTGCACCGGGTCGGAGCGCTTCATGCCGCCCTCCTCCAGCGTGTAGCGGTGCGGGTTGAAGATCGGGCAGCCGTGCGCCTCGTGCAGGCGCATGATCTCCTCGAGCCGCTCCTCGGTGGTGTAGCGCACCACCGGCAGGCCGAAGCAGGTGATGGCGCCGTCGAAGCGGACGAACTCGAGATGCCCCGGCACCTCGTCGCCGAACATCGCCGTCATCTCCGCCACCCGCGCGAGATGGTCGGGCGCCGGATAGAGCACCTGCAGATAAGTGATCGACGGATCGACGCGCAGGCCGCGCAGCGTCGTGTGGTTCCAGGAGAGCTCGTAGGCCGGCGGCAGCGCCTTGCGGTCCTCGTCCGAGGCGAGGTCGGAGCGGTAGAGCAGGCTGGCGCGGTGGTGGCGGGCGACGAAGGCCTCGAGCGCCGGCATCGCGAACGGAGCCACCATCAGGATCGCCACCGACTGGTCGCGGCGGATGAACTTCTGGTGGCGGAGGAAATAGTCGTGCGGCAGCGGCGCGGCCACCGTGCCGATCTCCTTGGTCAGCAGTCCGTCCTGCTTGGCGAGGCCGTCGCAGAAGTGCGCGGCGTCGACGAAGTCGTCGAAGCCGACGAGCACGTCTACCCAGTCACAGGCAGCCGTCAGCGGCATCTCCACCTCGGTGATGATGCCGGTGGTGCCGTAGGCGTGCGCCGCCTTCTGGATCTCGTCGCCGACGAGCTCGATGACGCGCGGCTCCGCCTCCATCGTGACGAGGCGCAGGCGCAGCACGTTGCCGAGGTCGCGCAGGCCGCCCCAGCGGATCGAGCCGACGCCGCCGGAGCCGCCGGCGATGAAGCCGCCGATCGAGGCTGTGCGGTAGGTGGAGGGGTGCAGCCGGAGCTCCTGGCCCGACGGCCGTGCCGCGTCGTCGATGGCCGAGAGCAGCGCGCCGGCCTCGGCGACGACGACGCCGGGCTTCACCGCGGTGACCTTGTTCATCTCGGCGAGGTTGAGGATGAGGCCGCCCGACAGCGGCATCGCCTGGCCGTAGTTGCCGGTGCCGGCGCCGCGCGGCGTCACCGGCACGCCGTGGCGGAAGGCGGCCGCGAGCACGCGGATCACCTCGGCCTCGCTCCGGACGGTCACCACCGCGTCGGCCGTGACCGCCTCCAGCTGCCGCTTCAGCACCGGCGAGTACCAGTAGAAGTCGCGGCTCTTCTGGCGGACGAGGGCGGGGTTCTCCTCGAGGCTGAGGCCATCGAGATCGGACTTCAGCGCGGCGGAAATCGGCACGTCAGGCTCCTGTCGCGGCGCGGGCGGTGCGAGTGGCGCGGGATGGCACCGACATCAGGTCGTCGAGCTCGCGGTAGTCGGGCAGGCGCCGGTCGATCGGCCGGCCGTCGCGCAGCACGACGCGGTCCGACTGCGGCCTTGCGTGCAACTCCGTCCAGGTACGCGCGGGCGTCAGCACGAGGTCGGCCGGCAGGCCGACCGCGAGCCGCCCGCAATCCGGCCGGCCCATGATCTCGGCCGGTGCGGCGGTGACGACGCGCGGCCAGCCGCCGACGGGATGGTCGAGGTGGCCGATCCGCGTCGCCTCGCGGAACACCTCCAGCATGTCGAGATCGCCATAGGCATAGAACGGGTCGCGGGTGTTGTCGCTCGCCACCGCCACCGGGATGCCACGTGCCGTCAGCTCGTGCAGCAGCGTCACGCCCCTGCGACGGGGGGTGGCCGAGCCGCCGCGATCCTGCAGATAGAGATTGCACAGCGGCAGCGAGACGATGGCGAGGCCGGCGCGGGCGACCTTGTCCATGACGCGGCGGGCGTCGTCGTCGTCCATCACCGACAGCGAGCAGCAGTGGCCGCAGACGACCCGGCCGGTGAACCCCGTCTCCAGCACGGCTTCCGCGACCAGCGACAGGGTGTCGACGGAGGCGTCCATCGTCTCGTCGACGTGCAGGTCGACTCCCGCGCCGTGGCGGCCGGCGGCCTCGAGCACGCGGCGGATGTGGTGGGCGGCGTCGGGGGCGGGGATCGTGACGCCGCCGACCGCGCCCTGGCACGCGGCCGCATAGCCGGCGAGTTCGTCGAGCAGGGCATCACTGGTTCGCTCGTCGAGCGGCATGATCGAGCACGCCTGCAGGTCGATGCGGCCGGCCCAGCGCGCCCGCATGTCGAAGAACACGGGCCAGGAGATGCGCTGCTGCGGCGAGATGGAGTCGATGTGGGTGCGCAGCAGCCGCGTGCCGTGGGCGTAGGCGCAGCGCAGCGAGAAATCCATGCGCCGGGCGACATCCTCGGCCGTCCAGAACGCCTCGCGGTCGTCGCGGGTGGCGTTCAGGGCGCCATCGAAGCTGCCGTCGGGGTTCGGTCGGCGCGGCCAGATGTGGCCCTTGTCGAGGTGGGTGTGCATGTCGACGAAGCACGGCAGCACCAGGCCGTCGTCGAGCGCGATGCTCGCCTCCTCGGCACCGGCCTCGCAGCCCGAGGCCTCGATCGCGACGATGCGGCCGTCGGCGATGACGATGTCGGCCGAGGCGAGGCCATCGGCATCGGGCTCGAGTCCCGGCGCGTCGGTAACGCAGGCGACGACGGTGGCGCAGCTGAGCCTCAGCCGCGGCGCGAACGGGACGACGGTGAAATCGGCGGACATGGGACCCGTTGGTCTGGTTTCAGCGATCGCGGGATAGCGAGCTCTGTTTCAGCGGTCGCGCGGCAGCGCGCTTTCATGCCAGCGGCGGAGCAGCAAGTGGGAGACGAGGCTCGTCATGGCGAAGATGACGACGCCGGTGAGGGAGAGCAGGATCAGCGCCGCGAACAGGCGGGGAATGTTGAGGCGATATTGCGACTCGAGCAGCCGGAAGGCGAGGCCGGAGCCGGCACCGGCCGAGCCCGCGGCGAACTCGGCGACGACGGCGGCGATCAAGGCGAGGCCGCCGGCGATCTTCAGCCCGGCGAGGAAGAAGGGGAGGGCGGCGGGGATCTGCAGGTGCCAGAGGGTGCGCCAGCGCGAGGCGCCGTAGAGCTGGAAGAGGTCGAGCAGGTTGTGGTCGACGCTCTTCAGGCCCGCCGTGGTGTTCGACAGCACCGGGAAGAAGGCGACGATCCAGGCGCACAGCAGCAGCGCGAACTCGGTCGACGGCGCATAGATCAGGATCAGCGGTGCGATCGCCACGATCGGCGTCACCTGCAGGATGACGGCGTAGGGATAGAGCGCGAGCTCGATCCACTTCGACTGCGTCATCAGGATCGCGAGCGCCACACCCCCCGACAGCGCCAGTGCCAGAGCGGCGAAGGTGGTCCACAGCGTGTTGAGCAGCGAGCGCCCGAGGATCGGCCAGTCGGTGACCATGGCGATGGCCACGTCGGCCGGGCTCGGCAGGATGTAGCGCGGGATCTGGTAGGCGATGACGATGCCCCACCATGCGACGACGACGAGCGCCAGCATCACCACCGGCACGAGGATGCGCATCGTCCGCGAGACGCCGCCGGCCGGGGTGGCCGCTGCCTCGGCGGGCGCGTCGTCCCTCGCCGCCGCCGCCAGTGCGGGGGCCGTGCCGGTGTTGCCCGTCGCGCTCACAGGTGGCTGTCTCCGGCGGTGACGATCGCGGCCTGCAGGGCCCGCGAGGTCTCCTCGCAGGCCTCGTGATAGAGCGCGCTCATGCGGAAGTCCTGCCCGCGCGGCAGCGGCGCGGTGACGTCGATCGTCTCGAGCAGCCGGCCGGGCCGCGCCGCCATCACGACGATGCGGGTGGAGAGGTAGGCGGATTCGAACACCGAATGGGTGACGAAGACGACGGTCGTGCCGAGCCGGACCTTGATCGCCAGAAGATCGTCGTTGAGGCGCTGGCGGGTGATCTCGTCGAGCGCCGCGAACGGCTCGTCCATCAGCAGGATGCGCGGCCGGGTGACCAGCGCCCGGGCGATCGAGACGCGCATCTTCATGCCGCCGGAGAGCTCGCGCGGGTAGGCGTCCGCGAAGCGGTCGAGGCCGACGAGGGAGAGCGCGCCCATCACGTCGGAGCGGGCGCTGGCGCGCGACACGCCCTTCAGCCGCAGCGGCAGCCAGACGTTGGCGAATACCGTCGCCCACGGCATCAGCGTCGGCTCCTGGAAGACGAAGCCGATGTCGTGGACCGACGGCGCGCCGCCGCCGGTGTCGCGCGACCACTCCACGGTCCCGCTCGAGGGATCGGCGAGGCCGGCGATGATCCTGAGCGCCGTCGACTTGCCACAGCCCGACGGGCCGAGCAGCGACAGGAACTCGCCCTGGCGGACGGTGAGGTCGAGGCCGGCGAGCGCCGTCACGCCGTTGGCGAAGCGCTTGCTCACGCCGGCGAGCCGGACGATCGGCGCACCAAGGGGACCGTCCGCCGCGGCATGGCCCGCGGCGGACGGTGAAGACGCCAGGGCGGCGGCTTGACCGCCGCCTTGCATCACTTCGCGAGGTCCTTGCCGACGCCCTTGCAGACGAAGGCGAGCGTGTAGGACTTGGTGTAGTCGATGTCGGCCTTGACCACGTTCGCCGCCACCATCTTGTCGAAGAACGACTTCTGCCGCGCGTCGGTCATGCAGCCGATGCCGCCCTCGTCCGCCTCGCCGGAGACGACGATGCCGTATTCCTTCATCTTGGCGATGGAAAACGCGATCTGGCCGTCGGTGATCTCGGGGTTGTCGGCCTTGATCAGGGCGTTGGCGGCGGCGTTGTCGCCGTAGAGGTAGTTGTACCAGCCGATCGCCGAGGCATCGACGAAGCGCTGCACGAGGTCGGCCTTCTCGTCGACCATCGTCTGCTGCGTCTCGATCAGCGTCGAGTAGGTGTCGAAGCCGTAGTCGGCGAGCAGGAACTCCTTCGGCTTCCAGCCCGCCTGCTTCTCGATCTCGTAGGGCTCGGAGGTGATGTAGCCCTGCTGCGCCGACTGCTTGTCGGCGATGAAGGGCGCCGGGTTGAAGGTATAGGGCTTGTACTGCTCGTCGCGGAAGCCCGGGAAGGCCGACTTCATCCACTGGAAGTAGGAGGAGAAGCCATCCTTGCCCATGAAGATGGTCGGCAGCTTGGCGAGGTCCTCGAGGGTCTCCAGCCCCTGGTCGGGGTGGGTGAGGAGCACCTGCGGCTCCTTCTGGAAGATCGCGCCGACGACGAGCGTCGGGATGCCCTGCTCCACCGCCGAGAACGGCTCGAGCATGTTGCCGCCCATGTAGAAGTCGATCTTGCCGGCGATCAGCAGCGCCCGGTTGGCCGCCTGCGGGCCGCCCTGGCGGATCGTCACCTTCAGGCCGTGCTTCTCGTAGGTGCCGTCGGCGACCGCCTGGTAGTAGCCGCCGTGCTCGGCCTGGGCGAGCCAGTTGGTGCCGAACGTCACCTCGTCGAGCGCCAGCGCGGGGCCGGCGATCATCGTCGCGGCGAGCACCGGCGCCGCGAACAGCATCTTTCCTCGGTTCATGTCCACTTCCCCTCTCGATTCCGCCGGCCCGCGCCGCCGCCCGCCCCACGTGCCCCGACGCGATCGTCCGCCACCGGCGCACCTTGGCCGGAACGGAGCAGGCGAGGAGGCCGCGCCTCGGTTCGCAAGACATGTGCCATGGCGAAGCGGCGGCAAGGCCGTGTCGATCCCGTGACGGCAGCTTAGGGGATCGGCGCGGACCACGGAAGCGCCAGAGGTGGCCTGCGTTGCTCCCCCGCAACACTCGGCCCGCGCCGGAGGCAACACCGTACATCGGCCTTGTGGTGCAACCTCTGATCGTTGAATTTCGGCGTCGGAGACCCGGTGGGCGCTGCGGGCGGGTCCCGGAGGGATGGGGGAACACACGTGTTCAAAAGGCGTATCGCGGCGCTCTCGGCCGCATTGATCATGCTCGCGGGGCTGGCCGCTCCTGCGACGGCGGCCGACTTCAAGGTCGACGGCGAGCGGCTCACCATGTCCGGCCAGATCTACGGGCGTCACGAATTCGAGACGCTGTCGAAGCTCATCCGCGACAACCCCGCGGTGAAGATCATCGTCATGAAGAACTTCTATGGCGGCCGTGCCGGCACCGCCGGTTTCTTCAACTTCACGAAGTTCATCCGCGACAACAAGCTCGCGACCGAGGTCGACGGGGCGTGCGTCTCGGCCTGCGCCATCGCCTTCATGGGCGGGGTGAAGCGCGGCATCTCGCCGAAGGCCGATCCGAAGAAGAGCTTCGTCGCCTTCCACGGCCTCTACATCCGCGGCGGAAAGCTCGTGGAGGAATACGAGCCGACCTTCGTCGCGGCGCTGCAGCGCTATTCCGGCGGACGGATGCCCGCCAACGTGGCCAAGCTCGCCTACACGATGCCGAAGGACGGCTTCGTGGCCTTCTTCGATGGCCGCAAGGCCGGCGGCAAGGTTTCGGTGATCGTCTGCAAGGACGGCCGGAAGTTCAACTCCGGCGGTTGCACAGGCGTCTCCGACGTCGATTCCCACAAGGTCGGGGTCTACACCCACTGAGGCGACGGCGCCGCGCAACGACATCGCATCCGGAGGCCGGCTTGTGGCGCCGGCACCGCCCATGCGATCGTTGCACGAGGGCGCGACGGTGATGCCGGATCACGGCACCGATCCCGAGGGACTTGCATGATCCGACCGCTGGCGGTGGTTCTGAGTGGCGTCGTGTTCGCGCTGTCGGCGTTCGTGGCCGACGCCGCGCAATTCCGCGTCGAAGGCTCGCGCCTGTATGTTTCCGGCGAGATGCACGGTGACCGCGAGTTCGAGCGCTTCGCGGCGATGATCCGCAACAATCCGGCGGTGAAGACCATCGTCATGAAGGACTTCTACGGCGGCGCCGTGCAGTGGGGCTCCTTCACCACCATCACCAAGTTCATCCGCGACCAGAAGCTCGCGACCGAGGTGGACGGGCCGTGCGTATCGGCCTGCGCGCTCGCCTTCCTCGGCGGCGTGCGCCGCTCGACCGCTCCCGGCGCCGATCCGAAGCGCAGCTTCATCGGCTTCCACGGCATCTACAACAGCCTCGGCGGCACCCACGCCAGCGAGTTCCAGGGCACCTTCGTCAACGCTTTGCGTCGCTACACCGGCGGGCGGATGCCCGAGGCGGTGGCCCGCAAGGCGTTTTCGCTGCCCCGCGACGGCTTCCTCGCCTTCTTCGACGCCCGCAAGGGCAAGGGCAAGAACGGCGTCTCGGTCGTGCTGTGCGAGCACTTCGGGCGCGACGACGGCTGTATCGGCATCACCGGCATCGACGGTCTCTCGGCGGGCGTCTTCACGCACTGACGGACGCTGGCGGCCCCGGCGCCCGCACCGCGCCGCCGCGGTTCCTTCCGCACGGCAAATGCTCTAGCCTCCGGCGTCGTCCTCCTCCCCGGACCGCCCGATGCTGCGCCGTCACACGCCGCCGACGATCAGAGCGCCGTTCGCGAACTACGCCCACGCCGTCGGCGTGCCGGCGGGGGCGGAGCTCCTGTTCACCTCCGGCCAGCTCGGCATCGCGCCGGACGACACGGTTCCGGCCGACACCGAGGCGCAGGCGGATCTCTGCTTCGCCAACATCGCCGCGGTGCTGGCCGATGCCGGCCTCGGCGCCGCCGACGTCGTGCGCATCAACGCCTACGTCGTCGACCGGGGCGATTTTCCGGCCTACATGCGGGCGCGCGACCGCTTCGTCGGCGCGCTGCCAGGCCCCGCCTCGACGCTCGTCATCGTCGGCGGCTTCACGCGGGCGGAGTTCAGGGTGGAAGTCGAAGTGGTGGCGGCGCGTTTGCCCGCTGCTGGCTGAGGGGATCGAGGGGAACCGCATGCGGCTTTGGATCAGGGACCCGGTGGCGGTGCTCGCCGAGGGCGCCGAGCGCGGCCTCGTCGTCGAGGACGACCGCATCGTCGAACTGGTGCCGCGCGGCGCGCACGGCCCGGCCGCGCCGGTCGACGCCACGTTCGATGCGAGCCGCCACGTCGTGCTGCCCGGCCTCGTCAACACTCACCACCACATGTTCCAGACGCTGACGCGCGCCCATCCGGCGGCGATCAACAAGGAGCTGTTTCCCTGGCTGAAGGCGCTGATGCCGATCTGGGCGCGCAACGTGAAGCCGGAGCCGTTCCGGCTGGCGACGCGGCTGGCGCTGACCGAGCTGCTGATGTCGGGCTGCACCACCGTCTCCGACCACCAGTACCTGTTCCCCGCCGGCCTCGAGGACGCCATGGACATCCAGGCGGAGGAGGCGACCGCCATCGGCATGCGGATGACGCTGACGCGTGGCGCCCTCAGCCTGCCGCCAAGCGGCGACGGGCTGACGGTGAAGGAGGCGATCCAGGACGACGACGTCATCCTCGCCGACTGCGAGCGCGTCATTTCCCGCTACCACGACCCCTCCGAGGGCGCCTTCCTGCAGGTGGCGCTGGCGCCGTGTGCGCCCTTCAACGTGACGCGACGGCTGATGGTCGAGACCGCGGCGATGGCCGAGCGCTGCAACTGCCGTCTCCACACCCACTTGGGCGAGACCCACGACGAGAACGCCTACTGCCTGCACCACTACGGCATGCGGCCGGTCGACTATCTCGGCGAGCTCGGCTGGCTGAACGAGCGCGTCTGGCTCGCCCACGGCATCCACTTCAACGACGCCGAGGTGGAGCGGCTCGGCCGCCACAAGGTCGGCGTCTGCCACTGCCCGACGTCGAACATGGTGCTCGCCTCCGGCCACTGCCGCACCAAGGAGCTCGAGGCTGCCGGCGCCCCCGTCGGCCTCGGCGTCGACGGCTCGGCATCGAACGACAATTCGAACCTCATCGAGGGCGTCCGCCACGCCCTGATGATCGGCCGGCTCACCTATGACGCCGCCGCCGTCACCCACTTCGACGCCTTCCGCTGGGCGACGGAGGGCTCCGCGCGCTGCCTCGGCCGCGACGACATCGGCGCGGTCGCCGTCGGCAAGCAGGCCGACCTCGCGCTCTACACGCTCGAGGAGCTGCGCTTCTCCGGCGCCGGCGACCCGCTCGCTGCCCTCGTGCTCTGTGGCGCCCACCGGGCAGACCGCGTGATGATCGCCGGCGAGTGGAAAATTGAGGACGGCCTGCCCGTCGGCGTCGATGTCGGCCGGCTGCGCGCCGAGCACGGCGCGGCCGCCAAGGCCTTCCTGGAGAGCTTCTGATGCTGCCGCGCCGCCACTGGCGGGAAATGACGACGGAGGACTTCCGCGACCCCGACGTGGCGCGGTGGATCGCCGTGCTGCCGGTCGCGGCGATCGAGCAGCACGGCCCGCATCTGCCGGTTGCCACCGACACGATGATCGCCGAGGGCCAGATCGCCCGCGTGCTGGAGCTGTTGCCGGCGGACCTGCCGGTGACCTTCCTGCCGGTGCAGGCGATCGGCAAGTCGAACGAGCACGTCCTCTCGCCGGGCACGCTGACGCTGTCGTGGGAGACGGTCACGCGCGCCTGGATCGAGATCGGCGAGAGCGTCGCCCGCGCCGGCGTCCGCAAGCTCGTCATCGTCAATTCCCACGGCGGCAACGTGCCGATCGTCGACATCGTCTGCCGCGAGCTCCGGGTGCGCTTCGACATGCTCGCCGTGCAGACCCACTGGGCCCGCTTCGGCCAGCCCGACGACGTCTTCCCGCCGCACGAGTTCATCGACGGCATCCACGCCGGCGACATCGAGACCTCGCTGATGCTGCATCTCGCGCCGGAGCTCGTCCGCATGGAGCGGGCGGAAGTCTTCCGCTCGGCGCAGACCTCCTACATCCAGGAGTTCGTGCACCTGCGTGGCCACGGCCCGCACGCCTTCGGCTGGATGGCGCAGGACCTCAATCCCGCGGGTGCCGTCGGCGACGCCACCGCGGCGTCGGCCGAGAAGGGCGCGGCCTCGCTCGATCACGCCGCCCGCGGCTTCGTCGACCTCCTCGCCGACGTCGACCGCTTCGACCTCGCCCGCCTCTGGTCCCCGGCCGGCTGACCGTCGGTCAGGCCGGTGCGGCGAGTGCCCTGGCAAGCGGGCCGACGTCGGTGATCGCATAGACCTTCAGGAGCGACTGCCGGCCGCGCACGGTGATCTCCTCGACGCGGGTCGCGGCGAGTTCGACCTTGGCGGCGTGGACGACGGCGTGCGACACCACCAGCACGGCGCCGTATTCCTTGGTCAGCGTCTCCAGCCTGCTCGCCGTGTTGACGGTGTCGCCGAGCGCCGTGATGCCGGCCGTGGCGCCGCCGCCCGCCGCACCCACGCGCCCGAGGATCGCCGGGCCGACGTGGATGCCGATGCCGATCCGGAGCGGTGCGCCGAGCTGCGGCTCGAGCTCGCGGTTGAGCTCCGCCATCGCCTCCTGCATGCGGACGGCGGCGGCGAGCGCCGAGCGGCTGCCGGCGGCGACGCCCTCGGTCATGCCGAAGATCGCCATGACGCCGTCGCCGATGAACTTGTCGACATAGCCGCGCTCGGCCCGCACGGCGCGCGCCATCGCGTCGAGATAGCGATTGAGGATGAACACCACGTCGTAGGTGAGGCGGCGCTCCGACAGGCTGGTGAAGCCGCGCAGATCGACGAACAGCACCGCGACCGGCTGCTCGACACCCCAATGGTAGGCGTCCTGGCCATCGGCGGCGATCGCCGCGCCCGGCGTCTCGCGGGCCGGCAGCAGCGGCTGCACGGTGAGATCCGCGGTCGGGCGAAGCTGGCAGGCGAGCCGCACGCCCGGATCGGCGCCGATCCGCTCCAGCACGGCGCGCTCCTGCGCCCCCGCCTCCGGCTGTCCGTCGAGCCCGTCGAGGATGCGTGTCCGGCAGGTCGAGCAGCGCGCGCGGCCGCCGCAGACGGCGGCGTGCGGGATGCCGTTCATCCGGCTGATCTCGAGCACCGACGGGCCCGGCGCCACCCGCACCACCCGGTTGCCGGGATAGGTAACGGCGATGCGGCGCGCCCGGCCGATCGGCAGCAGGCGCACCGCCATCACCAGGAGCGTGACCGCCAGCACCGTGCCGTAGGCGGCGAGCGTCGCCTGGAAGACGGCGCCAGCGGTCGCCTGCTGGTCCGGTGTCAACGTGCCGGTGTCCTGGCCGAGGATCCACAGCCGCCGGGCGGCGTCGACGAAGCCCCATTCGGCCAGAAGCGGCACGGCGACGGCGGCGGTGAGGAGCACCGCCCGCCATCGCCGGTACCAGGCGTTGAGGCGCAGCCAGAAGTGCAGGCCGATGCAGGCGTGGATCCACACCGTCAGCATCGCCAGGGTCTGCAGGAACACCTCGCTCGGCCACTGCAGCGACAAGACGTGGGTGTAGCTGTCCTCGACGCCGTCGATCATGGCGAGGCCGGCGGTGCCGGCGACGTGCTTGGCGAGCAGCAACGGGATCGCGAGGCCGAGGACGAGCTGGGCGGCCTCGGCCGGCGGCATCCTGAGCGTCCGCCGCCGCGCCGTCTTCCACAGCGCCAGCGCGACGTGCACCACCAGCGCGCCGACGAGGAGGGCAAAGCCCGCCGTCGAGCGCCAGAAGCCGGTGCGCCAGTCCTGCACGTCCTCCATCAGTCCGACGGACCAGATGCCGAGGGCGTGGTTGAGGAAGTGGGTGAGCGCGAAGGCGAACAGCACGAGGCCGGAGGCGAGGCGCAGCCGCTGCGGGGCAACCCAGGGAGCGGCCCGGTCGCGCAGCCGCCGGACGAGGCCACCCGCCGGGTCGTCGGGTGCCGCTCCGCCGTCGGTCGTCGTCATCGGCTGCCTCGTTTCGCCGAGGCCGTCAGGCCGAAACCACCCCGTCCTCGGCCGCCGCCCGTGCGAACGGGTAGACGTAGTTGGGGTCGGGCAGTGCCACCTTCGCCCGCTTGCCCTCGTAGTCGCAGCGGGTGAGCAGGTCGCGGATCAGATTGAGGCGCGCGTGCTTCTTGTCGTTCGCCCGCACGATCGTCCACGGCGCCACCGGCGTGTGCGTGCGCGCCAGCATCTCGTCGCGGGCCCGCGAGTAGTCGTCCCAGTGCTTCAGCGCGACGTCGTCGATCGGCGACAGCTTCCACTGCTTCAGCGGGTCGCGGCGGCGGTCCTCGAGCCGGCGCTTCTGCTCGTCGTTGTCGATGTCGAGATAGTACTTGAACAGCTTGATGTTCGACTGCGCCAGCATCTGCTCGAAGAACGGCACCTGCAGGAAGAAGGTCTCGACCTCCGCCTCGGTGCAGAAGCCCATGACGCGCTCGACGCCGGCGCGGTTGTACCAGGAGCGGTTGAAGCAGACGAACTCCTGTCCGGCCGGCAGGTGCTCGATCCAGCGCTGATAGTACCACTGCGTCTGCTCGCGCTCCGTCGGCTTGCCGAGCGCCACCATGCGGCTCTCGCGCGGCGACAGGTGCTCCATGATGCGCTTGATGGTGCCGTCCTTGCCGGCGGCGTCGCGGCCCTCGAGCAGCACCAGCAGCTTCTCGCCGTTGGCGATGATGTGGCGGTGCAGCTTCACGAGCTCGACCTGGAGCTCGTAGAGCGCGTCCTTGTAGCCGCCGTTGCCCTCGTCGCCGACGACCGCATCGTCGTCGGCGCGCTTCGCCGCCTTCTTGCCCTTGCCCAAAAGCCGCTCCCCCGATGCCGCCTCGTCGTGCAGGCGCCTAGAGCGCCTGGACTTCCTTCACTTCCGGCAGGTAGTGCCGGAGCAGGTTCTGGATGCCGTGGCGGAGCGTCGCCGTCGAGGACGGGCAGCCCGAGCAGGCACCCCGCATCGACAGGTAGACGATGCCGTCGCGGAAGCCCTTGAAGGTGATGTCGCCGCCGTCCTGCGCCACGGCGGGGCGGACGCGCTCGTCGATCAGTTCCTTGACCACGGCCACCGTCTCGGCATCGGCCTCGTCGAAGAACTCGGCGTCCTCGGCCGGCGCGGCGGCGTCGGTGGCGAGCACCGGTGCGCCGGACTGGTAGTGCTCCATGATGGCGCCGAGCACCGAGGGCTTCAGGTGCTGCCATTCGCCGTGGCCCGTCGTCACGGCGACGAAGTCGGAGCCGAGGAAGACGCCGGCGACGTCGGGCAGCGAGAACAGCCGCTCGGCGAGCGGGGATTCGTGCGCGGCCTCGGCGTTGCGGTAGTCCCGCGGCTCGCCGTCGAGGACGACGCGGCCGGGCAGGAACTTCAGCGTCTGCGGATTGGGGGTCGTCTCGGTCTGGATGAACATGCTGGAATCCTGGTTCAAGGCCCGGTCCCTGCGGGAGGCGGAACGGCCCGGCGGGTGATCCGCCGGGGCGGCCGAAGCGAGGCGGCGCAAGTGGCGTCGCGGCGCGAGGGTCGCTGCCAACGTAATCCCTCCGCCGGTGGCTTCAAGGGCCGGGCGGAAACGGGGGGGCAGCCGGCCGGGGAGCGCCGCTCAGGCCAGCGCCACGATGTCCTGGTCGGAGAGGTTGCCCGGCACGATGGTGATCGGGATCGGGAAGCTGCCCGAAAGCTTGCCGGCGAGCGAGGAAACGAGCGGCCCCGGCCCCTCCTTCTCGGTGCCGGCGGCGAGCACGAGGATGGCGATGTCGGCGTCCTCGGAGATCAGCGCGACGATCTCGTCGGCGGGGCTGCCCTCGCGCACCACCGTCTCCGGCTTGACGCGGGGCGCCAGCGCGCGGGCGCGGTCGAGCGAGCGGGCGAGCGTCGCCTCCGCCTCCGCCATCGCCTCGGCGCGCATGATGTCCTCGACGCCGAGCCAGTGCTGAAACTCTTCCGGCTTGATGACGTAGAGCATCGTCAGGGTGCCGCCGGTGCGCTCGGCGCGCTTGGCGGCATAGACGAGGGCGCGGTCGCACTCCGGCGTCTCGTCGACGATGACGAGGAACTTGCGGGAGTGGCCGGTCTCGAAGGAGGTGCGCAGGGTGACCATGCGCGGGACATTGCCCCGCGCGGGGTCGCGGGGCAAGGCGGGGCAATCCCGGAAGGCGGGCGGGCCGATGCAGGCCCGCACCGCGTCTGGACGTGCGGCCGTGGCCGGCCGGGAGACGCCCTACTTCCGGCTCCAGATCTCCTGGTCGATCTCGCCCTTCAGCTCCGGCATCGTCTCGGCGAGGAAGACCGGCTTCCTGCCGGCCTTGCGCTGGGCGATGTAGTCGGCGGTGAGCCGCGAGACGAGGCCGGACAGGAGCACGATGGCGATCAGGTTGATCGTCGCCATCAGCCCCATCGAGGCGTCGGCGGCGTCGAACACGGTCGCCACGGACTCGTAGCCGCCCCATACCACCATCGCCATCAGGGCGAGCCGGAGCACGGCCTTGCCGATGCGGCCGCCGACGCCGAGGAAAACCAGCGCCCCCTCGGCATAGGCGTAGTTGCCGATGATCGAGGTGAAGGCGAAGAAGAAGATCGCCACCGCCACGAAATAGGGTCCGGCGGCGCCGATGTGCACCTGCATCGCCGCCTGGGTGAGCTGCGTGCCGGTGAGGCCGGAGTCCGGCACCAGCGTACCCGACAAGAGGATCAGGAGCGCGGTGGCGGTGCAGATCAGGATGGTGTCGATGAACACCCCGAGCGACTGCACGAGGCCCTGGCTGACCGGGTGGTGCGGGTCGGGCGTCGCCACCGCGGCGATGTTCGGCGCGCTGCCCATGCCGGCCTCGTTGGAGAACAGCCCGCGCTTGACGCCGTTCAGCATGGCGGCTGCGAGCGAGCCGGCGAGGCCGCCAGCGGCCGGTGCGAAGCCGAAGGCGCTGGCGACGATCATGCCGAGCATGCCGGGCACCTCGCCGATGTTCGCCGCCACGGCATAGAGGGCGACGGCGAGATAGGCCGCCGCCATGAACGGCACGACATATTCGGCGACGCGGGCGATCGCCGTGATGCCGCCGAAGATGATGACGCCCGCCATCAGCGCCAGCACGACGCCGGTGCCGAGCTTGGAGATGCCGAAGGCGCCGCTGAAGGCGTCGGCGATGGAGTTCGCCTGCACCGCGTTGAAGACGAGCCCGAACGACAGGATCAGGCAGACCGAGAAGATCGCCCCGGCCCACGGCGCCTTCAGGCCGCGGGCGATGTAGAAGGCCGGGCCGCCGCGGTAGCGCCCCTCGTCGTCCTTCACCTTGTAGAGCTGGGCGAGCGTGCTCTCGGCGAAGGCGGTGGCCATGCCGAGCGCCGCCACCACCCACATCCAGAAGATCGCGCCCGGCCCGCCGAGATAGAGCGCGACCGCAACGCCGGCGATGTTGCCGGTGCCGACGCGCGAGGCGAGGCTGGTGCAGAGCGCCTGGAAGGGCGTGATGCCGGAGCGGTCGGTGTCGGAAGACGACAGCACCGAGCGGATCATCTCGGGGAACTGCACGATCTGGATGAACTTCAGGCGGAGCGTGAAGTACACGCCGACGGCCAGCAGGCCGTAAATCAGCACGTAGCCCCAGAAGATCGTGTTGAGGAAATCGATCACGGCTGTCATGGCGCTGGCTCTGCCCCCGGTCCCGTCGCTATCGCGATCGCCGACCGATCGCCTCGGTCATGAGACGCCGATTTGCGCGATCTGCCAAGGGGTTGGGGAGCGGTCGGCTGCCCCCCCGACGTCGAAAGGTTGCGCGGCTCCGGCTACTCCTGGCGCCGGCCGAACGATTCCGCGTAGGCCTCCGTCCGGAGTTCGACCAGCGGGTCGTCGGAGAGGTCGATGCCGTCGGTGAGATTGGTCGGCAGGAACAGCAACTGGTTCTCGATCGCGGCGGTATCCAGCGCCTTGGTGACGGCGATCTCCCCGAGATCGATGATCGGCCGGTCATCGGGCCAGACCTTGGTGGCGTCGCCGGTCGGGTCGCCGTCGGCGGCCACCTGCACCTGCAGGCGGAAGCGGACGGGCGCCTCGGCCACAGCGGAGCGCAGCGTGTCGGCCAGCGCATGCGGCTCGCGCGCCGCCGCCTCCGCGTCGCTGACAAAGGCCTCGCCGGCCACCGGCACCACGCGCCAGCGCCCAAAGCGGGCCTCGCCGGCGGCGTTGGTGAACTGGAAGGCGTTGACGCCGAAATAGGACAGTGTGCCGAACGACACCGGCATCGGCTTCGGCGCCGTGACGAAGGCGAGCGCCGCCGGGTGGGCGCCGAGGAACTGCTCGATCGGCGTCGGCTTCGGCGCGTCGGGGCCGCTGTCGCCGACGGCGCGTAGCAGCCCGAGGAAGTCCTCGCCGGTGGCAACCGGGAAGCCGTTCTCCGAGATCATCACGAGGTCCATCTCGCCGCCGTCGGAGAGCTGGAACTTCACCGCCATGCCGCGGATGCCGCCAATCGCCGGGTTCTGGTCGGCGACGTCAGGGATGCCGCCGCCGTTCGAGAAGCGCACCGTCACCGGCGTCGGCGCGCCGGTGAGGAACAGCGCCGTGCTGAGGTCGCTCGCGCCCGGCGCCGGCGTGAAGGTGCCCTCGAACAGGGCGCCGGTCGCGTGATTGGCGCGGGTGTGCGGGTGCCTGCCGAACAGCGTGTTGAACTGGTCGACGATCTCGACCGCGACGCTCTCCTGCGCGGACGCCGATGGCGGAAGCGCCCAGACTGCTGCGGCGAGTCCCACGGCCGCAGCCGCGATGAGGCGAAAGGTCATGGTCGGTCTCCGTCGGGGGCACGCGGCCGTCCAGCCGGCGTGCAGTCTAGCGGATGCACGCCGGATCGTTGCTCACACTACCGTGGGTTGGCTCAGTTCCCGCCTTCGAGCAGCCGCCGGGCGATCACCTGCGCCTGGATTTCGGCGGCACCCTCGAAGATGTTGAGGATGCGCGCGTCGCAGAGCACGCGGGAGATCGCATATTCCAGCGCGAAGCCGTTGCCGCCGTGGATCTGCAGGGCGTTGTCGGCGTTCGCCCAGGCGATGCGGGCACCGAGCAGCTTCGCCATGCCGGCCTCGAGGTCGCACCGCCGGCCGGAATCCTTCTCGCGCGCCGAGAAATAGGTGAGCTGGCGGGCGATCATCGTCTCGACCGCCATCAGGGCGAGCTTGTCGGAGACGCGCGGAAAGGCGATCAGGCTCTTGCCGAACTGCTGGCGGTCGACGGCGTAGCGCCAGCCGAGCTCGAAGGCCGACTGGGCGACGCCGACGGCGCGCGCCGCCGTCTGGATGCGGGCCGCTTCGAAGGTCTGCATCAGCTGCTTGAAGCCCTGGCCCTCGACACCGCCGAGCAGGTTCTCCGCCTTCACCGTGAAGCCGTCGAAGCCGATCTCGAACTCCTTCATGCCGCGGTAGCCGAGCACCTCGATCTCGCCGCCGGTCATGCCGTCTGCCGGGAACGGCTCCTCGTCGCTGCCGCGCGGCTTCTCGGCGAGCAGCATCGACAGGCCCTTGTAGCCGGGCTCGGCCGGGTCGGTGCGCACGAGCAGCGTCATCAGGTCGGCGCGGACGGGATGGGTGATCCACGTCTTGTTGCCGGACACCCGATAGACATCGCCGTCACGCACGGCGCGGGTGCGCAGCGAGGCGAGGTCGGAACCTGTGTTGGGCTCGGTGAACACCGCCGTCGGCAGCACCTCGCCGGAGGCGATCTTCGGCAGCCAGTGCTCCTTCTGCGCCGGCGTGCCGCCGCACAGGATGAGCTCGGCGGCGATCTCCGAGCGCGTGCCGAGCGAGCCGACGCCGATGTAGGCGCGCGACAGCTCCTCGGTGACGACGCACATCGCCTCCTTGCTGAGGCCGAGGCCGCCGAACTCCTCGGGGATCGTCAGCCCGAAGACGCCGAGCTCGGCCATCTGGCCGATGATCTCCATCGGGATGTAGTCGTTGGCGAGGTGCCACTCGTGGGCGTGCGGCGTCACCTCGGCCTCGGCGAAGCGGCGCATCTCGGCGCCGATCGCCGTCATCGTCTCGTCGAGACCGCCGTCGCCGAAGGCTCCGGTGACGTCGCCTGCGAGCCCCGCCTCGACGAGCGCCCGCCGCGTCTCGGCGGTGTTGCCATCCGTGATCAGCGTCTCGACCGCGTCTGTGCGCGCCGCGGCCACCGCGGCGGCGGGCACGCCGAGGTCGGCGAGGCGGACGATCTCGCCCTGGCTCATCGGCAGCCCGCCGAACACCTGCGCGAGATACTCGCCGAAGCCGATCGCGACGATCAGCCGCTCGGCCGTGCCGAAACGGCCCTCGGCCTCGAGCCGCCGTCCCCACGCGGCGAGCTGGCGCAGGCTCTCGACATAGGTGACGAGCCAGGCGAGGCCGTGGGCGGCGCGCTGTTCGGCCTCGAGCTTTGCCGGGTCGATCCTGCCGCCGGCCCCGCCCACGCGCGCCGCCACCGAGGCGACTGCGGCGAGCCGCAGCCCGTCGAGGCTCGCCACCGCCGCGTCGGCGAGGTCGAGGGGGGCGAGGGGGATGGCCGGAGATCCCGTCTCGATCGCGCGCGCGCGTGCCACAGCCATTCCATCCTCCCGCAAGGTACCCATTTGATGTTGCACTGCAGGATGCGCGCGAGTCGAGTTGCCTGCAATGCGAACTTCGGCTACCGCGCGGCGGTGGACAGGCCCATATGGGCAGTGCTGCGGGACCGCCCATGCGGGCGGGACCGGGGGCGGGACGGTGTCGCCGGCGACCGGCGGCAGTGCGGAGGCGAGGAGTGACGCGCAAGCAGGCGCTCTACGAGGCGCTCGAGCACTTCATGAGCGACGACAACTGGGCGATCGCCAGCCACGTTGCGCTGTCGACGATCCTCGCGCTGTTCCCGTTCATCATCGTCGCCGCTGCCGTCGCCGGGTGGATCGGCTCGGAGAGCCTCGCCCAGGAGGTCGGTGCGCTGGTCTTCGACGCCTGGCCCGACGAGGTCGCCCGGCCGATCGCCCGCGAGGCCCACGAAGTCTTGATGCGGCCGCGAACCGGCGCCCTGACCATCGGCGTGGTGATCGCGCTCTGGTTCGCCTCGAACGGCGTCGAGGCGCTGCGCCTCGCCCTCAACCGCGCCTACCGCGACGAGGAGACGCGCGATTTCATCATGCGCCGGCTGCAGAGCCTCGCCTTCGTGGTGATCGGCGCCATCGGCCTCGTCGTGCTGGCGACGCTCGTCGTGCTCGGGCCCTCGCTGTGGGCGGCTGCGGTGCGCTTCGCGCCGCTGATCGAGCCGATGTCGGCGACCGTGCACGTGCTGCGCTTCTCGGTCGCCGCCGTCGTGCTCTTCGGCGTGCTGCTCGCCGCCCATCTCTGGCTGCCGGCCGGCCGGCGGCATCTGAAGGACATCCTGCCGGGCATCCTCACCACGCTCGTGGCCTGGCTCGTCGCCGGGACCGTCTTCGCCACCTACATCCGCGTCTTCGCCTCCTACAGCGCCACCTATGCCGGGCTGGCGAACGTGATGATCGCCATCGTCTTCCTCTATGTGGTGGCCGCGGTGGTGCTCCTCGGCGCCGAGCTCAACGCCGCGCTGATCCGCCGGCGGCGGGCGCGCGCCGCTGCCGCCTCGCTCGCCGAGGTGGCGGCGGAATAGAGAAAGCCTCGGCATCGCCCCGCGGCGACGCAATTCGGCCCGATTGCGCTGCAACCCATCCGCTTCGATCGAGTTTGGTAACCATGTGTGGTCACGATCGCGCACGGTTCGCGGCGGGGTCTGTCGTCCAACGCACCGCGGCGTCAAGGGGAATTGCGATGCGCTCTCTGTTGTCCACCCTGGTTGCCGTCGGCACCCTGATGGCCGGTCCGGCCCTCGCCGAAACGAAGTTCTTCGACGTCAGCACGCGCCAGTGGGTGACGGTGAAGCCGACCACGGCGGCGCGCAGCCGGACGATCCCCCCCGAATTCCGCCGCCAGCTCGTCTCGGTGGAGACGCGCGAGGTGCCCGGCACCATCATCATCGACGCCAACAAGCGCTTCCTCTACCTTGTGCAGCCGAACGGCGAGGCGATCCGCTACGGCATCGGCGTCGGCCGCGAGGGCTTCGGCTGGTCCGGTACCGAGCGCGTCACCCGCAAGGCGGAGTGGCCGGGCTGGACGCCGCCGGCCGAGATGCGCGCCCGCCAGCCGGGCCTGCCGTCCTACATGCCGGGCGGCCCTGACAACCCGCTCGGCGCCCGCGCGCTCTATCTTGGCAACACGCTCTACCGCATCCACGGTTCCAACGAGCCCTGGACGATCGGCCAGGCGGTCTCGTCCGGCTGCTTCCGCATGACCAACGACGACGTCACCGACCTCTACGACCGCGTCCGCGTCGGCGCCAAGGTCATCGTCGTCGGTCCGCAGGAGAGCGACAACCTGTTGTCGAGCCTCGGCTCGGGCTTTTCCAACGGGCTCTCGCAGGTGGGCTCCGGCGTCGCCGCCGTCGGCACGCAGGTCGGACAGGGCGTCAGCAGCGTCGCCACCGGCGTGCAGTCGAGCCTCGGCACGCTGCTGCCGCAGTACTGACGGTCGCATCAACTTTAGACGTTGCAGCGGCGCGGCTCGTCCGCGCCGTTTCCTCACGACCAGATCGCCATCCGCAATCCCCGCCCGTCGCGCGGCGGCGGGTCCGGAAACGGCCGCGCCTCGCCGCGCGCGATGCGCAGCGCGATCGCCGCGCTCGCGGCGGCGTCCACCGCATCGTCCCATCCGACCGTGCGCGGCCGAGGCGGTGCGAACAGGGTGACGGGGAAGCCGAGCGCAGCCAGAAGGTCCTGGCGCTCGGCGAGCCCGGCCGGATTGGGCGAACCCTTCACCTTCTTCGGCAGGCTCATCGCCTGGCCGCCGTTCAGGCGCCAGAACGCCACCTCCGGGTGGACCTCGTAGACGCGCGCCTCGAGCGCCGGTGTCATCAGCGCATCGATCTCGCGGATCTTCGGGAACAGGTGGAAGCACTGCTTGGCGACGGCGCGCGGCGGGTCCGACGTCTCGCGCGCCAGCCTGCAGGCGAGCGGATAGTCGTCGCCGCTCTCCGTCACCGCCGCCCGCGACGGCACCGAGAACACCGACGACTGGCGCATGCCGAGGAGTGGCCGCACCTCGCGCTCGGTCTCGCGGCCGCGCGCGCCGACGCGGTCCGGCAGGCCGATCGGCATGTCGACGGCGATGATCGCTGGCGCCTCCGGCAAGGCGAGCACCTCGCCAAAGCTGCCGACCTTTAGCAGTCGCGGCGGGACGGCGCCGTCCCGGTGCGCCAGCACGACCGCCCAGCCACCGGGGCAGCCATCGACGCCGGCCACGAAGCCACTCACAGCACCGCCGCTCATCGCGCTGCGGCCGCTCCCTCCACCATCCGCCGCACCTGGATGTGCGCCATCGGGTGGACGAAGCGGTCCTGGGCGGCAACGAGCATCATCTCGTCGGCCTTGGCCTTGGCGGAGACGGCGATCACCTCGAAGGTGCCGGCGGCGGCGTGCTTCAGCACCCCCTCCGAGCTCGCCCCCGACAGCAGTGCCGCCGTGACGAGGCCGCTGACGAGGTCGCCCGGCCCGCTCGACGGGCCGTCGAGCAGCGGGTGCTCGGCGACGAAGGCGCCATCGGGGCCGGCGAGCATCAGGGCGATCTGGCCGCGCATCAGCGCCGGCGCCGAGGTGACGAAGGTGCGCGCCGGCCCGAGCGCGCGGGCGGCGGCGAGCGCCTTCGTCGGCGTGTCGGTGTCCATGCCCGTCAGCCAGGCGAGCTCGAAACGGTTCGGCGTCGCCGCATCGGCGAGCGGCAGCAGGTGGTCGCGGATCGTGGTGGCGGTCGCCTCGGCGACATAGAGCCCCTCGGCATCCCCGATCACCGGGTCGCAGACGTAGATCGCCTTCGGGTTGACCTTCTTCACCGCCGTCACCAGCGCCTCGATCGCCGCCGCCTGCGCCGCATCGCCGATGTAGCCGGAGACGACGGCGCCCACCTCGGCGAGATGCGGGCTGCCGGCGAGGTCGGCGATCGCGGCGGTGAAGAGGTCGTCGGAGGGGACGATCTTCGTCGACGGGCTGTGGCCGGTGTGCCAGGGCAGGAAGATCGTCGGCACCTGCCAGACGGGAAAGCCGAGCCGCTCCAGCGCGAAGGCGGTGGCCCGCAGGCCGACGCCGCCGCGCGCGACGAGGGAGGAGACGACGATGACGGCGGGCTTCGACTGGGCGGGATCGACGGACATGGAACGCTACCGGTCGGGGATCGCGCCGCGGCCGCGGCGGGATTCCCTGCTAGCACCTTTGCGCCCGCCCGCCCATGCGACGGATGCAGGACAGGCCCTCGGGCGAACCGCCACGGGCGCCGCCCCGCTTGACCCGCCCGCCCGCCCGTCGCAAGACAGCAGCCGACGAAGACGCCGGGGCGCCGGCCCGACTGCCGCCCGTCCTGGCCGCTTGCGACCGATCGCTGAGGACCGCCCGCCATGCTGAAGTTCACCGAGCTCACCGGTGTCGCCGCGCCGCTGCCGCTGATCAATGTCGACACCGACATGATCATCCCCAAGCAGTACCTGAAGACGATCGCGCGCACCGGTCTCGGCAAGGGCCTTTTCTCGGAGATGCGCTACAACGACGACGGCTCCGAGAACCCGGACTTCATCCTCAACAAGCCGGCCTATCGCAAGGCGCAGATCCTCGTCGCCGGCGAGAACTTCGGCTGCGGCTCGAGCCGCGAGCATGCCCCGTGGGCGCTGCTCGACTACGGCATCCGCTGCATCATCTCGACCTCGTTCGCCGACATCTTCTACAACAACTGCTTCAAGAACGGCGTGCTGCCGATCGTCGTGACGCCGGAAGAGCTCGAGAAGCTGATGGACGACGCCTCGCGCGGCGCCAACGCGACGCTGTCGATCGACCTCGCCAGCCAGGAGATCCGCGGCCCGGACGGCGGCGTCATCCACTTCGACATCGACCCGTTCCGCAAGCACTGCATGATGAACGGCCTCGACGACATCGGCCTGACGCTCGAGAAGGCGACGTCGATCACGGCCCACGAGGGCCGCATCACCGAAGACCGCCCCTGGGTGTGACGCGCCCGGACGAGGCCTGGTCGGCTTGACGGGACTCCTGGACCCGTCATCGTCGCCGGCTGCCGTGTGATCCACGGCACAGACGGCGTGGCCGGTATGTGCGAGCCCGGTGCTGCCGTCTCCGGCCGTCCGAGTCCGCCCGATGCCCGCCAAGCCGTCCCGCTTCGATCTCCTCGTCGTCCTCGCTCTCGCGTGCGCCATTGCGCTCGCCGCCCTGCCGGCGCTGGCGGCTCCCGCCCGCCTGCCCGCCGCCGAACCGGTCCTCGACGTGCTCGACCCGGCGACGCTCGCTCGTCTCGAGGCGGACGGCTACGGCCTCGGCGATGTCCTGGGTGCCCCCGCGGCCAGGACGACCGCCGAACTCTCGGCCGCCTCGCCGGCCTTCCGCACCCTCGCCGACACCGTCACCGCCGACGTCGACGCGCTCCGGGCCGAGATGGCCGCGACCGGCCGGCCGCTCTTCGAGGTCACCGACGGCAATGTCGGCCGCGTCCTCGACCGGCGCTGGCTCGCCTCGCCGATCGCCGGCTTCCGCCTCGTCGCCGTGGTGAACCGCCTCGACCGCCGCGATTTCGCCGAGCTGACCAGCCCGGGCGAGAGCTGCGGCGAGGTGCGGCTGATCTACCGCCTCGCCTATTCCTTCGAGCGCAAGCCTCCCGGCGGGAAGGCGGCGACGCGCTACGCCTCGCGGATGCCGGTCGCCCTCAATGTCGTCTACGACGCGCCCGCCCCGGCCTGGGGCGACTGCGCCGCCTTCGCCCGCGCGACCGTCCCCGGCGCGCCGGTCGAGGGCCCCGAAGCCGTCGCCGCCTTCCTAAAAACCGGCCCCCTCGATCGCGCCCGGCTCGCGCTGAAGCAGATCGAGGTGAACGCCCAGATCGTCCGCTTTCCCTCCGGCCAGGAAACGACGTTCGGCGGCCAGGCGGTCTACCTCATGCGCATCTTCGCCGCCGACGACACCGGCGGCGCGCTGAGACTGAGGGAGGAGCCGCTCGAGAACACGCCCGACGTCGCCCGCATCGCCGCCGACGCCGGCCTGAAGGCCCGCCTCGTCGACTATGTCCGCTCGAACATCGCCGCGATCGACGAGGGCGTGTTTGCGCTGCCCGACGATCTCGCCGCCCGCCGCGTCTTCTCCTTCTCCACCTATGGCAGCGCGCGGGCCGCCAACCGGCCCTACGCGCAGGTGCTCTCGGACGCCGACCTCGCCGGCGCGCTGCCCGCGGACCCGGCCGCGACGCTCGCGCTGGTGCGCTCGCCCGCCGGCCTGATCGCCCGCCTCGACCAGGCGACCTGCACCGGCTGCCACCAGGCCGGCGCCACCGCCGGCTTCCACGTCCTCGGCCTCGACGACGCGGAGACCTCGCCGCTCAACCGTCTGGCGATCGGCCTGTCGCCGCACGCCTCCGCCGAGCGGCCCCGCCGCCTCGCCTATGTGGAGGCCGTCGCCGAAGGTCGGGCGCCGAGCCGCTTCCGCCCGCCGTCGGCGGCGCCCCCGGCCGATTGGACGGCGGACACTCCCGTGCACGTGCCCGCCGGCGCCGGCATGATGTGCCCGCTCGACGCGGCGGGTGGCGACCTGGCCGCGACGTGGTCGTGCGCCGTGGGCCTCGCCTGCACGGCGATCTCGACGGACGAAGGCAGCGGCGTCCGCTTCGGCCAGTGCCTGCCGCCGCCCGAGAAGGTTTTCTCCGGCCTGCCGTGCCTCGAGGGCGCCATCGTCGCCGGCAAGGAGCCGTGGCTCGACCGTTTCACGGCCGGCCGGCAGCTTTCATCCTTCGACAGGCGCGCGTCGCCCACCGGCTACACCTGCCGCCCGCCCGTCGGCGGTGCCCCGGGGGGCCTCGCCTATCGCCAGTGCGACGCCGCCGACAAGGCGTTCAAGGGCTTCTCCGGCGGTGCGATGGCGAACGAGGTCTGCGCGCTCGCCGGCGGCAAGGCCTTCGACCGCTGCGTCGCCTCCAACAACTTCGCCGACTGCCTCGCCGCCAGCGTGCTCCGCGGCAACCGCATGGCCTGCGGCGGCGACCGCTTCTGCCGCGAGGACTTCCTCTGCCAGGCCTTCCCGCCGGACGTGGCGAACGTCGGCCGGCTGCCGGCCGGCACCGGCTTCTGCTCGCCGACCTACTTCCTCTTCCAGCTCCGCCTCGACGGTCACCCGGACCCGGTGAAGGGCCTCGGCTGAGGCCCTCGGCGGCTCAGCTCGGCGAGGAAGGAGCAACGCGGTTGCGGTCGGCTTCCTTGGCGGCATAGAGCGCTGCGTCGGCGCGCTCCATCAGAGCCGTGGCGCTCTCGCCCGCCGCCAGTTCCGCGACGCCGATGCTCACCGTCACCGCCACGTCGGCATCGGGCCCGCTGCCCCGCGCCGCGGCGATAGCGGATCGCACGCGCTCGGCGGTGGCGATCGCCTCCGCTAGGGGCGCGCCGGCCATCAGCGCGGCGAATTCGTCACCGCCCAGCCGCCCGACGATGTCGTTCGTCCGCAGCCCCCGCCGCAACTCCGCGGCAACGAGGCGGATCGCCGTGTCGCCGCCGGCGTGGCCGTGGCGGTCGTTGATCGCCTTGAGGTCGTCGACGTCGAGCAGCAGGACGCTGAGCCGCCCGCCGCCGCCACCCGCCTCGGCAACGGCCCCCGTGAGGGCGGCGACGAACACCTCGCGGCGAAGGCAGCCGGTGAGCCCGTCCACCGACGCCGCCTCCCACAGCGCCGCGTAGCGCCGCTGGTTGCGGGTCGTCAGCAGGAAGGTCACGACGCCGGCACCGATCGTCAGGGCGAGGAGCGCGACGACGACGCTCGGCGACAGCGCCGCCTGCAGCAGGTCCGGTCGCGGCTCGGTCTCGACCACCGTGACTTCGGTGGCAATGTGGTCGCCGCGTTCGTCGAAGCGGGGGCGGAGGACCACGAGGCGCGGGCTCTCGTTGACGATGTGGCCGACCGTCTGCTTCTGCTCGCAGAGGGTCTGGATCGCCGGGTTCGTGGCGGCGTTCGGGCCGAGCAGCACGCCGACCCGGTCCACCAGCCGGTCGATGCATCCGGCCGATCCGCCCTCGGCCCCATGCTTGACGATCTGGGTCGTCGCGACGACGTAGTTCGACAGCTGCATGGAGCGCTGGCCGTCCTCCATCGTGTCCGGGTCGTCGGCGAGATGCGCCATCGAGGCGATGTCGTTGTTCTCCCGCGTCCAGACGCTGACGGCCTCGATGTAGGCGGCCGTGACGCCGCCGCAGAGGACGATGATGCCGATGATCACGGCATAGAGCAGCGGCCGGCCGGTCGAGGCCCGCTTCGGCCGGGGCGGCAGCTTGCCGGCGGCGGCCATCAGGCGCCTCCCGCGCGCCGGCGTGCCGGCGTCTCGCAACCAGGCCCGGGGGCAGCCACCTGCGGCACTGTCGTCGCGTCCCCCTCGCCAGCCTCGCGCCAGGAGTCCCGGCATACGACCGCCGCACCGCCGGGGCAAGCACGGCGGCCCGGCCGTCTTGCCGGAGGGTGAACTCATTGCGAAGACCGGCGCGGAGGGCGCCTGACGGTAGGTCGCGGCGCCAGCGCATCGGGGCGCGGTGCCAGCGTCTCAGCCCTGGGCGAGGCCGGAGCGGTGGGCCCAGCCGGTCATCCGCCGCTCGATCCAGGCCATGATCGCGTACATGGCGATGCCCTCGACGGCGAGCACGACGAGCCCGGCGAAGACGAGCGGCACCTGGAACTGCGCCTGCGCCTGCAGCATCATGTTGCCGATGCCGACATTGGAGGCGACGCTCTCGGAGATCACCGAGCCGACGAAGGCGAGCGTGATCGCCACCTTCAGCGAGCCGAAAAAATAGGGCAGGGCGCGGGGGATGCCGACCTTGCGCATGATGTCGAGCTTGGAGGCGCCGAGCGCCTTCAGCACGTCTTCCAGTTCCGGCTCGATGGTGGCGAGGCCCGTCGCGACATTCACGACGATCGGGAAGAACGAGATCAGGAAGGCGGTGATCACCGCCGGCACCGTGCCGATGCCGAACCACAAGACCAGGATCGGTACCACCGCCACTTTCGGTACGGCGTTGAAGCCGATCAGGATCGGGTAGACGCCGGCATAGACGAAGCGCGACCAGCCGACCGCGAGCCCGAGCGCCAGCCCGAAGCCGATGGCGAGCAGGAAGCCGACGACGGTCGTGTAGAGCGTCCATAGCGAGTTCTTCCAGATCGCCCCCCAGAACTCGACGAAGGCGCCGGCCACCACCGTCGGCGGCGGCAGGAAGAACACGGGGATGGCGAGCACGCGCACCGCCGCTTCCCACAGCACCAAGAGCGCCAGCGTGAAAATCCACGGCGCCAGGCGGACGAAGAGGGTGGCGCTCACCGGGCCCTCCTCACGCCGCCTGCCGGGCGCGCACGATGTGGGCGCGCAGCTCGTGGACGACGTCCTGGAAGGGCGCCGTGTAGGTCACCTCGAGGTCGCGCGGCCGCGGGAAGTCGACCACCCGCTCGGCGATGATGCGGCCCGGCCGCGCCGACATCACGAAGATGCGGTCGGCGAGGAAGGCCGCCTCGCGCAGGTCATGGGTGACGAGGATCACCGTGATGCGGCTTGCCGCGTGCAGGTCGCGGATGACGCACCACAGCTCCTCGCGGGTGAAGGCGTCGAGCGCGCCGAAGGGCTCGTCGAGCATCAAGAGCTTCGGCTCGTGGATGAGCGCCCGGCAGAGCGAGGCGCGCTGCTGCATGCCGCCGGAGAGCTCCCACGGGAACTTCGATCCGGCGCCGGCGAGCCCGACCGAAGCGAGCAGCCGCTCGGCCTTTGCGACATAGGCCGCCTTGTCGCGGCGGATGCGGCTCCGGTGCGGTTCGACGATCTCGAGCGGCAGCAGCAGGTTCTCGAGCGTCGTCCGCCACGGCAGCAGCGTCGGCGCCTGGAAGGCCATGCCGGCGATCTTGACGGGCTTCGAGACGCGCACACCGCCCACCGCGACGGTGCCCGCGGCCGGGAACTGCAGCCCGGTCGCGAGCTTCATCAGCGTGGACTTGCCGCAGCCCGACGGCCCGACGACGGCGGCGAACTCCCCCTCCTTGACCGACAGGCTGAGGCCCTCGACGGCGGGCAGGCCGACGCCGCCACGCCCGTAGACGTGGCGCACGCCGTCGAGCGTCACGAACGCCATCGGCCGCCCCCGTCCCCGTCGTCCCCCGCGGCGCCGGTCACTCGACTTTCAGAACCGCCTCGTCCGGCAGGAAGGAGGCATCGAACACCGTCGCGGCATCGGGCTTCGCCTTGAACTCATATGTCAGGCCGATCTGGTCGATCGCCTCGGCGAGCCGCGCCGGGTCGACCTTGCCGAGGCCGTTCGCCTTCACCGCGTCGGTGAGGATGTTCTCGGCGAGCGCCATCTTCAGGCGTTCGAGTTCGGTCGCGGGCTTCGCCACCTCGTTGCGGGCGATGACGTAGGCGACCGCGCCCTCCGGGTCGGCGATGGTGTCCTTCAGCCCCTTCACGAAGGCGCGCAGGAAGCCCTTCACCGCCTCCGGATGCTCGGCCGCGAAGGCCGGGCTGACCAGGATCGAATTGCCGTAGAGCGCCACGCCGTTGTCGGCCATCAGCTGCACGACGATGTCGTCCTCCGGCACGCCGTTGGCCTTGAGGTTGATGTAGGAGGAGAACGAGAAGCCGAAGATCGCGTCGACGTCGCCCTTCGCCAGCATCGGCTCGCGGACCGGGAAGCCGACGTTCTCCACAGTGATGGCGCCGTCGTCGATGGCGTTGACCGACTTGTAGATCGGCCACTTGTCCCAGGCGGCATCCGGTGCCGGCGCACCGAGCTTCTTGCCCTCGAGGCTCTTCGGATCGTCGGTGATGCCGAGGCTCTTGCGGCCGACGACGGCGAAGGCCGGCTTGTCGTAGACCATGAACACCGGCTTCAGGTCGACGCCCGGGTTGGCGTCACGGAACTTGATGACGGCGTTGAGGTCACCGAACCCCATGTCGTAGGTGCCGGCGGCGACGCGGTTGATCGGCTCCAGCGAGCCGCCGGCCGAATCGATGGTGACGTCGAGGCCCTCGTCCTTGAAGTAGCCCTTCTCGAGCGCCACCAGGAACGGCGCCGACGGGCCCTCGAACTTCCAGTCGAGCGAGAACTTCACCGGCGTGTCGGAGAGGGCGGGCGGGGCGACGCCGGCGGCGAGCGCCGCGGCGATGATCAACATGCGGGCAAAGGGTGACACGATGCGGGCACTCCGAGCGTTCGCCCGCGCGAGCCTGGCGCGCGGGCGGCTGAACCATGCCGTTCGCGCAGCAAGGACCGTGCCGCCGCTCGTCCCTCACATGTTGAGCTTGTCCTGCCAGCGGTACCAGGCGACCGCCGCGCCGAGGAACCACGGCTTGCCGGTGTAGAGCGGCCGGGTCGGGAAGGGCAGGTCGTCGAAGGCTGTCTTGCCCTCGGGCTTGCCGAGGATCTTCTGGCCGATCCGCATGCCCATGTAGCTCGCCATCGACACGCCGGAGCCGCAGTAGCCCATCGCGTACCAGGCGCCCTCGTGCTGGCCGGTGTGGGCGAGCGTGTCGAAGGTGTAGGCGACGAAGCCCATCCACGAGTGGCTGATCTTGGTGGTCGCGAGCTCGGGGAACAGCCGCACCATGTCGGCGTGCAGCTTCGGGCCGCTGACGCGCGGGTCGGTCTCCGCCGCCGAGACGCGGCCTCCGAACAGGATGCGGCGGCGGTCCGGCGATGCCCGGTAATAGTAGACCACCTTGCGGGTGTCGGAGAGGATGCGGTCGTTCGGGATGAGCCGCGCGACCAGCGCCTCGTCGAGCATCTCGGTGGCGATGATGTAGCTGCCGATCGGGATGACGCGGCGCTGGTGCCACGGCGTCACGGCGCCGGTGTAGCCGTTGGTGGCGACGACGAGTTCCTTCGCGCGCACCATCCCCTTCGGCGTCGTCACCTCGAAGCCGCCCGCCTCGCGGCGGATGCCGGTCGCGGGACAGTACGGCACCACCGTCACGCCGGCGGCGAGGCAGCGCTCCAGCAGGCCCTGGTGGTAGCGCCCCGGGTCGATCGAGGCGTGATGGGGATAGACGAGGCCGCCGTGATAGCCGTCGGTGCCGATCTCGCGGCGCTGCTCGCTGCGCGGCACGGCCCAGGCGCCGGTCTCCAGCCCCTTCGGCTCCTGGCCGACCGAGCGGGCGAGCTTCTCGTACTGCACGGCATTGTGGGCGGCGTGGAAGCGGCCGACGACGGCGAAGTCGCAGGCGATCTTCTCGCGGGCGACGAAGTCCTCGATCCAGGCGAGCGCGTTGCGGCCCTCCTTCAGCATCCCGTAGGCGCGCTCGCTCTCGCCGTAGCGGGCCTTGAGGTCGTCGAAGTCCGACTTGATGCTGGTCGAGATCTGGCCGCCGTTGCGCGTCGAGCAGCCGAAGCCGGCGGCCTCGGCGTCGATCACTACCGTCGCGCGCCCGCCCCTGGCCGTCTCCAGCGCCGCGTTGAGGCCGGTATAGCCGGAGCCGATGACGAGCACGTCCGCCGTCGCCGGCGGCGCCACCTGCGGCAGGTCCGGCCGCGGGACGTGGTCCCACCAGTAGGCGGTGGTCTTGAAGTCGGCGGCGAAGAGATCGGACACGCGCGGGGCTCGCTGACTGGTAGGCGACTCGATCGTTAGCACACCGGCGGCGTCACTTCCTTCTCCCGCCGAAGGGGGGAGAAGGTGCCCGATGGGCGGATGAGGGCGCGCCGCGAAGCGGCGCGAGCGTCGCTCCGATTGGCCTCACGGCGCGCCGTGCGCGCCGCCCTCATCCGGCGCTGCGCGCCACCTTCTCCCGGCAGGCCGGGAGAAGGAAGATGCACCTACAGCCGCACCGCCACGCTCTTCAGCTTGCAGTAGCTCGTCACCGCCTGCAGCCCCTTCTCGCGGCCGAAGCCGGAGAGGCGGTTGCCGCCGAACGGCACCTCGATGCCGCCGGCGAAGTACTCGTTGACGTAGACCTGGCCCACGTCGACGTCGCGGGCGAAAGTGAGCGCCTTCGAGAGGTCGCGGGTGTAGATACCGGCGACGAGCCCGTACTGCGTGCCGTTGGCGGCGGCCACCGCCGCCTCGAAGCCGTCGACCACCTGCACGGCGAGAACCGGGCCGAAGATCTCCTCCTGCACGATCGGGTCGTCGGCGGCGAGGTCGTCGAGCACGGTCGGCTCGTAGAACCAGCCGAGGCCGGTCTCGGGATCGGTCGTGCGCTTGCCGCCGACGGCGACCGCGAGCCCCCGCGCCTTCGCCGCCTCGACGAAGCCCTCGACCTTGGCGAGCTGCGCCGCCGAGTTGACCGGCCCGACCTGCGGGTTCCGGAGCCCGTGGCCGATCGTCAGCGCCGCCGCCCGCGCCACCAGCTTCTCGACAAACGCCGCATGGACGCTCCGCTCGATGACGAGCCGCGAGCCGGCCGAGCAGATCTGGCCGGCGTTCTCGTAGATCGCCCCGAGCACGCCTTCCAGCGCCGCGTCGAGGTCGGCATCCGCCAGCACCACCAGTGGCGACTTGCCGCCGAGCTCCAGCGTCAGCCGGGTGACGTTGTCGGCCGCCGCCTTCATCACCCGCTGCCCGGTCGCAACCGAGCCGGTGAAGGTGATGTGCCGCACCGCCGCGTGAGCGACGAGCGGCGCGCCGGCCTCCCCGCCGAAGCCGGTGACGACGTTGACGACGCCCGCCGGCAGCCCCGCCTCGACGAGCAGCGCTGCCAGCATCAAGGCCGTTGCCGGCGTCGTCTCGGCCGGCTTCACCACCGCCGTGCAGCCGGCGGCGAGCGCCGGCGCCAGGCTGCGGGCGGTCGTCGAGATCGGGTAGTTCCACGGCACGATGTGGGCGGTGACGCCGACCGGCTCGTTCACCGTGAAGGCGAAGGTGTCGCGGCCGAGCGGGATCGTCTCGCCTTCCAGCTTGTCGGCCGCGCCGGCGTAGTACTCGAACGCCCGCGCGGCCCCCATCACGTCGCCGAGCGCCTCGCCGATGGGCTTGCCGACGTCGAGGCATTCCGCCACCGCCAGCCGGTGCGCGTTCGCCCGGATCAGCGCTGCCGCGGCGGTGAGGATGCGGCCGCGCTCGGCCGGCTTCATCCGGCCCCACGGCCCGGCGAGCGCCCGCTCGGCCGACGAAACCGCGTCCGCCACGTCGTCGGCGTCGCCGGCGGCGAAGCGGGCGAAGGCCTTGCCGGTGCCGGGGTCGACGCTCTCGAACGAGCCTCCCGCCCGCGCGGCCACAAAGGCGCCGTCGATGAAATGTCCGTCCGGCAGGCCGTCAATGCCGCCGCGCGACAGGGCCTCGGCGGCGAGCCGCTGCAGATCCGCGTTCAACTCAGGAAACCTCGCTCTTCTGGTAGGTCGAGCGTTCCAGCCACGCCGGCTCGATCTCGACGCCCCAGCCCGGCGCGTCGGTCACGGTCACGCGGCCGTCCTCGACCCGGTAAGGGTCGTTGCGGAACAGGCCGTACTGCCAGGGATAGTAGTCCGCCTCCTCGATCGAGAACTCGAGGTAGGGGCCGGCGTTCGGGATGGTCCGCAGCAGGTGCATGGTGAACAGCGTCACCATCGACAGGTTCGCCGCGTGCGGCGTGATCGGCAGGCCGGCGGCCGCCGCCATGCCCGCCACCCTGAGCGTCCGCACCATGCCGCCGAGATAGCAGACGTCCGGCTGCACGACGTCGACCGCCCCCATCTCGATCATGTGGCGGAAGGTCGGGATCATGTTGTCCTGCTCGCCACCGGTGACGTCGAGCGACAGCGCCTCGCGCACTTCGCGCGTCTGCTCGAGCTCCCACCACGGACACGGCTCCTCGAAGTGGACGACGCCGTTGTCCTCGAGCATCCGCCCGACCTCGATGGCACGCGCCGGCGAGAAGCCCGAATTGCCGTCGACGAGCAGCGTCGCGCCCGCGCCCAGCGCCTTGCGCACCGTCGGCACGATCGCCTCCGACCTGCCCGGCCACTCGTCGATGTCGTGGCCGAACTCGGCGCCGACGCGGAACTTGAAGGCGTCAAAGCCGTGCGCGTCGCGCAGCCGCACGAACCGTGCCGCCTCGTCGTCCGGCGTGATGTCGCGCTTCATCGAGGAGGCATAGGCGCGCAGCTTCCCCGGCGTGCCGCCGAGGAGCGCGCACACGGGCTTGCCCTCGCGCTTGCCCTTGAGGTCCCACAGTGCCGTGTCGAGGCCGCACATCGCCCGGAACAGATAGGAGCAGGGGAACTTCAGCTCCTTCTCGGGGATGCGGTCGATCAGCGCCGCGATGTCGTCCGCGTCGGCGCCGAGCGCCCACGGCGCCACCTGCCGGTGCACGACCAGCGCCGTGATGTCGGCGTTGTAGGCCGACACCTGCCCCCAGCCCTCGGCCCCGTCCTCCGCCGTGACGCGCAGGAACGCGACGTCGCGCGTCGCGAAGGTCTCGATCGCCTTGATCTTCATGGGGCCCGGTCCCGTGCCGCGGCGGGCCCGTCATGCGGCCCGTCTTCCGTCCTTGGCGAACAGACACCGCCCAAATGGTCTAGGCGGAAGGTCCATTTTCGATAATCTGCCAGTCCGCTTTGCCGGCTGGGCCCGTGGCGCGGCGCGGCCGGCGGCAACCGAAGGTGGGGACCGGCGATGGTGAAGAAGACGGGCGGCGTGCTGCTGTCGGCGCTGAAGCTCGACGCGGCCGCCGACAAGCCGCTGTCGGCGCAGCTCGCCTCGGGCATCCGCGACCTCGTGCTGAACGGCGCGCTGCGCGCCGGCGACCGCCTGCCGGCCACCCGCACGGTCGCCGACGATCTCGGCGTCTCCCGCACCACTGTCATCGAGGCGTTCGCGCGCCTGACGGAGGAAGGCCTCGTCGTCTCGCGCACCGGCGCCGGCACCTATGTCAGCCAGGCGCTCGCCGACCACCGCCCGCAGGCCACGGCTGCGCCCGCACCGCCGCGCGCGCCCGGCATCTCCGCTGCCGCCGAGCCGCGGCTGTCGCGCGTCATCGCGCAGCGGTCGGAAGCCTTCGACGAGCGCCTCGTGCACGCCCCGCGCGCCTTCACCACCGCCATGCCGGCCTTCGATGCCTTCCCGATGGCGCTGTGGTCGCGCCATGTCGCCAAGCACTGGCGGGCCCGCCGCGATATCGTCATGGGCTATGGCGACGTTCGCGGCTACGGCCCGCTGCGCCGGGCGATCGCCGCCCACCTGCGTGCCAACCGGGCGATCGCCTGCGAGGCCGACCAGGTCTTCATCGTCAACGGCGCCCAGCACGGCTTCCAGCTCGTCGGCAACCTGCTGCTCGATCCCGGCGACGCCGTCTGGTTCGAGAACCCCGGCGCCATCGGCGCCCGCAACTGCTTCACCGCCGCCGGCGCCCGCCTGGTGCCGGTGCCGGTCGATGCGGAGGGCCTCGTGGTCGAGGAGGGGGTGCGTCGCGCCGGCGACTTCCGCCTCGCCTTCGTCACGCCCTCGCACCAGCAGCCGCTCGGCAGCACCATGAGCCTCGCCCGCCGTCTGGCGCTGCTGTCCGCCGCCGACGCGGCCGACGCCTGGATCGTCGAGGACGATTATGACGGCGAGTTCTGCCACCGCGGCCGCCCGCCGCCGACCCTGAAGTCGATCGATGTCGCCGGCCGCGTCATCTACGTCGGCACCTTCTCGAAGACGCTGTTTCCCGCACTCCGCCTCGGCTACCTCGTGGTGCCGCCGGGGCTGGTACCCGTGTTCGAGAAGCTGATGAGCGCGTTCGCCCCCGGCGTGCCGTCGAACCCGCAGGCGGTGCTTGCCGACTTCATGGACGAGGGCCACTTCGCCGCCCACATCCGCCGCATGCGCAAGCTCTATTCCGAGCGCCACGACGCCCTTCTCGACGCCGCCCGCGCCCGTCTCGCCGGTGCGCTGGACGTCATGCCGACCGAGACCGGCCTGCACACCATCGCCCGCCTGGCAGACGGCTTCGACGAGACCGACGTGACGGAGCGCGCCTGGGCCCGCTCCGTCACCGTCGTGCCCTTGTCGCGCTTCTGCCTGGAGCCCGTCGCCGAGCGCGGCCTCGTCCTTGGCTTCTCCGGCGTGCGGGTGGAGGAGATCGCCAAGGGCGTCGGCGTTCTCGCCGATGTCTTCGACGATGCCCGCCGCCTGCCGCTCGCCGGCTGAGGCGCGCAGCCCGTCGTCACACCGCGTAGGCGGCGCCCTCGTGCGGCTTGACGACGACGATGCTGCCGCGCGGCACGCGGTTGTAGAGATCGATGATGTCCTGGTTGAACAGGCGGATGCAGCCCGACGACAGCGCCTTGCCGATCGACCACGGCTCGTTGGTGCCGTGGATCCGGTAGATCGTGTCGCGGCCGTTGGAGAACAGGTACAGCGCCCGCGCGCCCAAGGGGTTCTCCAGCCCCGGCTCCATGCCGTTGCGATAGGGCTCGAGCTCGGGCCGGCGGGCGATCATCTCGGCCGGCGGCGTCCAGGTGGGCCACTCGCGCTTCAGCGGGATGTCGGCGCGGCCCGACCACGAGAAGCCGTCCTTGCCGACGCCGATGCCGTAGCGCATCGCCCGGCCATTCTCGCGCACAAGATAGAGGAACGGCCCGGACGTATCGACCACCAGCGTGCCCGGCCGCTCGCCGGTCGGGTCGGCCACCTCCTGGCGCAGGAAGCGGCGGTCGATCTTGCGCACGTCCACCGCCGGCACCGGGAAGCGCTCGTAGGGAAGTGCTGCATACATCTCGGTGTAGTAGGCGAGGTCGGGGCCGGTGGGGGCGTTCGGGTTGACCGCGCCGGCAGTGCCGGGGCGCGCGTTCGCCGCCCCCGGTGCCCGGCTGGCGACCGCGAGCCCCGCCACCGGGCTTCCCCCCGGCATCGTCTGGCACCCTGCCACGAACGCCGCCGCGCCGAGCACGAGCCCCCGCCGGGTCAGTTTGGTGAAGGGCGAGGCGGGGTCGCGGACCGGCGGAGGCGTGGTGCGGATCATGATTGTGTCGTTCCCGAGCAAATGAATGTCGGGCCGAAACAAACCGCCTCATCCGGCCAAAACACGGCAGGCCCCCGGCGCTACCCCTTCGGGCAGATCGTGTAGACGAGGCGGATCGGGCCGGTGCAGGTGTGCAGCCCGTGGGCCTTGTCGTAGGCCCACGCGTCGGCCTCGCCGTCGCACGCCTGGTCGACGAGCTTCGCGTACTTGGTCTTGTCGACCGGGCCGGCCCGACAGGCCTCGTGGCCGGCGAAGGCGCCGGTACAGCAATAGGCCTGGGCCTCCGTGTCGGTCTGCTTGAAGCCGAGCCCGCCGACGCGCGTCGGTGCCGTGAGTTTCCCGCACGGCGAGAAGCAGCCGATCGGCTCCTTGCTCTTCGGATCGCGCATCCGCAGGTCCTGGCGGGCGAGCTTCGGGAACGCCCCGTCGGTCGACAGGTCCTCGCGCGTCGGGCAGGCCTGCGTCGTCAGGGCGGGGCAGGCGGCCGGGCTGCAGCCGGCGACCGTGTTCTCCGCCGCCTTCGGCTCTACCGAGACCGGCAGCGTGTAGCCGCCGTTGAGCTCCAGCGAGAAATAGCTGCGGCAGCCCTCGCCCGAGCACCACGTCGCCTCGAGCCCCGAGTTCACCGTCGCCGACCGCCGCTCGCCGATCGTGCAGTTCTCGCCCGTCTTGTCGCAGCCGGCCTTCGGCCACACCTTCGTCGGCAGGATCACGGCGTCCCCGATCTTCACCGCGAGGCTCCTGCGCTCTCTCGGCGCGAGCTTCACCACCGCCTTGGTGCCCGGCAGCCCCTCCTGGGCGATCCAGACCGGGAAGGAGCAGAGGTTGCGCACCACCAGCCGGTCGTCCGCCTGCGCCGGGGCAAGGGCTGCTAGCGCCAGCACCAGCGTCGCCAGCACCACCGTCAGCGCCGCCCCGAACCTCGCGGTCCATCCCATCGCGACCCCGCCCCCGTTCCCGCCCATCGCCGCCGCTCCCGCCGTCATTTCGGCACCGGCGGGCAGAAGGTGGCCGTGATGGTGACGCTGCCGATGCAGCTGTGGGTGCCGTTGGCGTCGTCGTAGGGGTAGGCGTAGACCTCGCTGGCGCAGGCCTTGTGGATCAGCGACACGTACTTCGTCGTCGCCACCGGCCCGGCCTTGCAGGCGGCCGCCTGGCCGTAGACCGGGCCCTGGCAGCAATACTGGGCCGCCGCCGCGTCGGTCGGCTGCAGCCCCTCGACCTTGGTGAGATAGGCGCACGGCGCCATGCAGCCGACGAACGCGCCGCTCTCGTAGAGCCGGAGGTTGACGCTCTTGTAGGCCGGGAAGGTGCCGTTCGACGACAGGTTCTCGGTGGTCGGGCAGCTCGTCTCGGTGATCGTCGGGCAGACGGCCGGCGTGCAGTTGCTGGTGTGGCCGGCATTCTTGCTCGGCACGATCGAGACGGGCAGCGAGAAGCCGTTCACCATCGAGGCGTCGATGAAGGTCTGCCCGCTCGCCCCCGGCACGAAGGTGACCTCCGGCATCGAGGCGATCGGATAGGTGCAGCCCTCGGGCGGGCAGGGCGCCGCCTGCTGGCCGGTCTTGCAGTTCTGCCCGGTGTCGTCGCACCCGGTCTTCGGCCACAGCGCCACCGACGGCGTCGCCACCGTGTTGGAGATCGCATAGGTGTGCGAGGCCTTCGGCGCGAGCTCGACGACGACCGGATTGTTCACCCCGCCGCCGGCCGGGTTCATGTTCTGCTGCTGGATCCAGATCGTCTCGCTGCAGAGGTTCTGCACGACCAGCGCATTGTTCGCGAGCGCCGCCGTGGCCGCGAGGACGAGGGGGAGGGCGGCGAGGAGGGAGCGGACGCCCGACCGGCCACGCGCAGAAACAGGGGGGCGCCCGCGGCGGCCCCGACCAAACCCGAACACTATGAGACCCCCGACGACGCTTGCACCGAGGGGCAGTGTCGGCGGGGCGGGGGGCGGGGGTCAAGGTCAGCCGATGCCGCATTGGCCTTTCACGGATCGGCTGCTGTGAAAAATCCGTGCTACAATCCGGCTCGTGCGCCGTTGCCGCCGGTCCTCGTTTTCCGCCGCGGCGGCGCGGCCCCGGCTCGAGAAGGCCCTTGCACCATGACGGCCGTCGCCCGCTATATCGACACCCTCCAGGACCAGGGCGGCCTGAAGGGAACGGACATCGCGAACTTCACGGACGTCTCGTCCGCGACGGTGCATCGCTGGAAGGCGGGAACGCATCTCCCGCACCCGGACACCCAGCTGCTGCTCGCGCAGCTGCACTACATCGTCAGCCGGCTCGACGAATACTACAGCCCGGCGGAAGTCCGCCTCTGGCTCTACGCGCCGCATCCGCAGCTGGAAGGTCGGCGCGCCATCGACGCAATCGTCGCCGGCCGCGCCACCGAGGTCATCGCCATCCTCGATCGCCTCGATGCCGAGGCCTATCTTTGAGCGAGCCTCGGCCGCCGCGCCCGAAGGCGCTGCTCGATGCGATCGAAGCGGAGCCGGCCGGCGCCTTCCGCGGCCCCCTCTGGCGGGTGGTCACCGACGGCTATGATCCGCTGCGGCCGTCCCGCGCCGGCGGCCGCTGGGACGACGGCAGCTTCGACGTCCTCTACACGTCTACTGCGCGCGACGGCGCCCTGGCGGAATCCTGGTTCCACGCCGCGCGCGGCCAGCCGATCATCCCATCGAAGGTCCAGAAGCGCCTGTTCCGGCTGCAGGCCACGCTAGACCGGGTGCTCGACCTCACCGCCGACGGCAAGCTCGCCGGCCTCGGCGTCACCATGGCCACCTACGGCCGGCTGAGCTACCTCCGGCGCAGCGACGAGTACCCGACCCTCCAGCAGATCGGTGAGGTCGCCTTCTTCTACGAATACCAGGCGATCATGGTCCCGAGCGCGCGCTTTCCGGCGGCGAACGCCGTCATCCTGACCGAGCACGTCGCTCCGTCGCAGGTCCGCGTCGTCGAGGACGAGGCGGTCGATCTGGAAGCGTGGTCGCGGGAGAGCCGCGGGAGGCCGTAGGAAGGCCGCTGCGAAACGGGGGCCGCCGCGCTCACCCGCCTCAACCCCCTCGGCTCGTCATGCTCCGGCTCGACCGGGGCATCCATCCCAGGCTCGTCGCGGGCGTTTTCTACGCGGAGTGGATCGCCCGGTAGAGCCCGGAAGCGAGGTAGGGGGGACGGAGAGCGCGGCGCTCATGAGCTGGAATGAAGAAAACTGTAGCATCCTCCACATGAAACAGCGAAATGCAGCGACTAACGTTTGGGTTCTGCCGCCGCACAGATCTAGCGAGGCTTTGCCAGTCACCTCTAATGTGCGCTAACATCGTCACACGTACACGGGACTGGTTGGGGAGAAGGGTATATGAACGGGTTGGGAGGGACCAATCAGAAAAATCCGCAGGCCGCGCCGCAGAGGCTGCAAAGGATAAAAATCAAAGATAATAACGGAAGGAAAATTAACTGGATACATAGCATCGCAGTAGATGTTAATGCAAGCAAGGCAAAATTTTCAGAGTGCAAGTTTGACTACTCCCAATTTGAGTGCGGTTATTTTCGCAACTCGGAATTTAGAAATTGCAGTTTTCTCGGAGTCTCGTTCTATGACTGCAATTTTAGAGGGGCAAAATTTTACAAGTGCGATTTCCGCTATGCAACGTTTCATAGATGCCTGATAGATGTTGAAGAAATACTCGCATCAATACCCCATGAACCTAACATCAGGCGCGAATCGCTCCAGAATCTGAAGGCAAATGCTCTGGAGATGGGCGATTATGAGAGTATTAAGACTCTGGTTATGGATGATATACATGCGCGAAAGCTGCATTACCTTTACATCATAAAGGGAAAGGACTCTTACTATCGGGAAAAATATCCGACAACGATTTCAAGATTAGTTGCGGCTGTGAGGCTTAATGGCCTACGGCTGCAAGGGCTTGTTTGGGGCTACGGCGAAAAGCCATGGAGGCTCTTGGGAAGTTGCATAGTGATTTTAGCCGCGCTCTCCTTCATAAATCTCTGGGGAATCTTCCCACGGCTGACCTGGACGGAGTCGCTGGCGGGTCTGAAATCCCTTGAGTACGTTGTAAGACTGTTTCTAGATATGCAGGTCGATCCGAGATTCAGTGGATTCTACGCAATTGATTACATCGTTGTTTGCATGAGGTATCTGTACATTGGACTGTTTGTTTCTGTTCTGTTTCGTTCAGTTTCTCATAGGTAGATCACGATGCTTCTTTCCGTTGGTATATTCGGATCCGTGGGGCGGCGGGAGAACGATTCTATGAGTGATCTGGATGTTCTGGCAGTTGTAAAAAGTGGGACTAGTAAAATTGATAAAGAAATTGTAATTAGCTATCTTCCGGCCGAATATTTGCCAATGCCGCTGTCTATCTCTTGGTATGGCGAAAATAGAATAAGAAATATGTATCTAAATGGAGAGCTATTCGCTTGGCATATATTTTACGAAACAATTTTATTGTACGATGCTTATCATTTCCTTGAGTCACTTGGGCGTCCGGAAAAATATAAGAGCTGCATACAAGATGTGAGATCTTTTCGCGCGATATTTGATAATGTAGCTAGCCAAGTTACCAGTATGCCGTATAATTCTATTTACGAAGCCGGGATTATATATTCCTGTGTTCGCAATATAGCGATGTCAGCTTCATGGTATTTGTGTGCAAGGCCAAACTTCAGCAGATACTCCCCATTTGATCTGCAACTGGAGTCGCCGTGCCCGATTTCCCGCGAGGAGTACATTCTGGCGATGAAGTGCAGAATGTCGTCCCAGCGAGGAGATGCCCCGCCTCCTGGTGTGGATGCAGACTTCGTTTTGAAGATAGCGTCTGTATTGCCAGCGTGGCTCGATGATATAGAAACTGAAGTTAAGGGAAGGATGAAAAATGGCTAAGGCAGATCGGCGTACACGGTTCGAGGCGCGCATCCAGATCGAGCGGTCGATGCTATCTGCAGTGAATGCGAAACTGGGCCATCTGGAGCCGCTTGCCGGTATGACATTGCCGGCTCTGTTGTCGTGGAAAGGTCGGATCAGTCAAAAATGCGACGCCGAATTTGTAAATGATATATATAAGATACTTACAGAATGTTCGATTCGTGCCGAACTTCTCGCGGATAATAGTAAGGATGTATTCGAGAAGTCGCTTGTCAGGAAGAGCAGTCAGTTCGAAGTTATTTTGGAAATGCTGAATGAGAGGTTGGCGCATCGTTGATATCGACTATGCATTGCTGAATGTGAGGGCGCCGCAGCCATCTGCCCTTGTACCGTTCCGCAACGAAGTTTGAGTTTTAGCAGCGCTACGAGGCGATACCCGTGCGCCTCGAAGTGCACAGGGGAGGCAAAGCCCTTTGAGGTTGCCCGCTCCAGCCACCCCTACCCCACTATCTCCTTCAGCACCGAAGCCCCGATCGTGTACTTCGGGTCGACCATATTCCCGAGCCGCACCCGCCCGGCCTGCGTCAAGAGCATGTACGCGTCGAGCTCGTCGAAGCCGTAGTCGGCGGCCAGCCAGCGGGTGAGCTCGCGGTAGGCGATGCGGGCGGCGTCTTCCATCGGGCGGCCGGAGCCGATGGTCATGATGAAGCGCTCGTTCTCCAGGCGCGGCCAGCGGAAGGTCCAGCCCTTGATGAGGTCGATCTGCACCGTCGTCACCGTCGGGTGCTCGATGGCGACGCCGCAGAGCTCGCCGTCGCCCTGGGCGGCGTGGCAGTCGCCGAGGAAGAGGAGGGCGCCCGGCGTGTTCACCGGCAAGTAGACGATGGCGCCCGGCGCCATGTCCGGCAGGTCCATGTTGCCGCCGTAGTAGTCCGGGACGATCGAGGCGATCGCCTCGATCTCCGGCGAGGTGCCGATGGTGCCGATGAAGGGCTCGTAGGGCAGCGTGATGCGGTCGCTCCACTTGACGCCGGTGACCGGGTCGACGTGCACCTTCTTGACGATCTCCGGCAGCGGCTTGTTCAGCATCGCCGTGTCGCCGGTGCCGGTGAGCCCGCCGAACTCGGGGATCAGGCAGGTGGTGCCGGCCGGCTGCGGCCCGCGCGGCACGATCGTCTGGATGTGGACGGCGAGGCAGTCGCCCTTCTCGGCGCCCTCCACATAGATCGGCCCGTTCTGCGGGTTGACGTAGGGGAAGTTCAGCACCTTGGTCGGCAGGTCGGCATCGGTCTTCACCGCGCCGTGGAAGGCGTCGTGCGTCTCCGCGGCCACCACCGCGCCGGGCTTCACCCGCAGCACGGGCGCCGCGTAGGGGCCGTAGACGTATTTGTATTCGCCCTGCTCGGCCTCGGTCAGCGTGTGATGGGCGCGCGCCTCGCCCTTCGCCACGCCGCGCTTCGCCATGATCGAGCCTTCGAGCCAGGACATCCGCCACTCCCTCAAGTCGCCGTTCCCCGCGGCCGGCCGGGTGCTCCCCGACCCTTTCGCCGCGCTCCGGACCCGAGCATAGCGCGCCCGGAGGGCGGCGCCAGCCGTTCGCGCCTTCGTTTCTCTTACTCTCGAGGTCATTCCCGGCCTTGTGCCGGGAACCCATTCGCTTCCACGGGGGAGAACCTCGCGAGGGTGCATGGTGGGGCTGGCGTTGCATGGGTTCCCGGCACAAGGCCGGGAATGACCACGGAGGGGGAGGGGGCCGCTGCTTCCCCCCGTGACGGCCCCGCCGCCCGGTGCCACACTCTCACCCGAGGCCGCCGTCGGCCGTCACCACACGAGGGGAACCCCATGGATCTCGGACTGAAGGGCCTGAAGGCGATCGTTTCCGGCGGCACCAAGGGCATCGGGCGGTCGATCGCCGACACGCTGGCCGACGAGGGCGCCGACGTCGCCATCTGCTCGCGCAACGCCGCCGAGGTCGACGAGGCCGTGAAGGCGCTGTCCGCCAAGGGCGTGCACGCCTCCGGCCAGGCGGTCGACGTCGCCGACGGCCCGGCATTGGCCGCCTGGGTGAAGGAAGTCGGCGAGGCCGGCGGCATCGACATCGTGGTGGCGAACGTCTCGGCGCTCGCCATCGGCCCGGAGGAGGAGAACTGGAAGAAGGCCTTCGAGACCGACCTCCTCGGCACCGTCCGCATGGTCGAGGCGGCGCTGCCGTACCTCGAGAAGAGCAAGGCGCCATCGATCGTGGCGATCTCGTCCGTCTCCGGCCGCGAGATCGACTTCGCCGCCGGCCCCTACGGCACCTTCAAGGCGGCGCTGATCCACTACATCCAGGGCATCGCCTTCCAGCTCGCCGGCAAGGGCATCCGGGCGAACACCGTCTCGCCGGGCAACACCTATTTCGCCGGCGGCGTCTGGGAGAAGATCGAGAAGGGCAACCCGGACTTCTTCAAGCACGCCCTGTCCCTGAACCCCACCGGCCGCATGGGCACCCCGCAGGAGATGGCGAACGCCACCGTGTTCCTCGCAAGCCCGGCCGCGAGCTTCATCACGGGTGCGAACCTGGTGGTGGACGGCGCGCTGACGAAGGGCGTGCAGTTCTGACGCTCAGCTGACCCCGCCTCAGGAGGGCGCGAGCGGCAGCGCCGCGCTCTCCTTGAGCGTCTTCAGCACGAGGTTCGACTTCACCCGGTCGACGGCCGCGTGCGTCAGCAGGTGGTCGTTGACGAGGGCCGAGAGGTCGTCGAGGTCGCGCACCCGCACCTTCAGCTCGTAGTCGCTGTCGCCGGTCAGCATGTGCGCCTCCAGCACCTGCGGCAGGGCATCGAGCAGGGCGGCGAAGCGGGCGTGGTTCTCCGGCGAGTGCTCGCGCAGCCTGACCGTAATGAACACCAGCACCGGCACGCCGGCGAGCCGCGGGTCGAGCTCGGCGCGGTAGCCGCGGATGACGCCGACTGCCTCCAGCGCCTGCCGCCGCCGCGCCACCTGCGAGGCCGACAGCCCGACGGCGTCGGCGAGCGCCTGCCGGTCCTCGCCGGCGTCGCGCTGCAGTCGCTCGAGAATCCGCACGTCGAAGGCGTCGTACTTCATGTCGCGCACGCTCCGCGTCATTCGTGCGCAGTTTCGCGCATGAGGACGCTCCACGCCAGTACTGAATGCGCGCCACCGCGCGGGCTGGCGCGCTTAAGCTGCTTCCTCGCCATTCGCCCGAGGGAGCAGCATCATGGGTCCGTTTCCGCACGACGCACCGCCCGCCACGATCTCGGCCGCGAACCCCGCCGGCACCGACGGCTTCGCCTTCGTCGAGTTCGCCCACCCGGACCCCGCGGCGCTGGAAGCCTTAATGGTCACGATGGGCTTCACGGCGGTGGCCCGCCATCGCAGTCGCGCCGTCACTGCCTGGCGCCAGGGCGACGTCGTCTACCTCACCAACGCCGAACCCGGCTCCTATGCCGCCCGCTTCCTCGCCGAGCACGGCCCATGCGCCGTCGGCATGGGCTGGCGCATGGTCGATCCGGAGTTCGCCCACGCCCGCGCGCTCAGCCTCGGGGCCGAGCCCGCCCCGCGCGACCGCGGCGCGCTGGCGCTGGACGCTCCTGCAATCGCCGGCATCGGCGGCTCGGTGATCTACTTCCTGCCGCAGGATGGCGGCGGCCTCCTCGCCGAGTTCGAGCCGATTGAGGGCGCGGAACAGGCTCCCGCCGGCGTCGGCCTCGCCTACATCGACCACCTCACCCACAACGTCGTGCGCGGCCGCATGGACCTGTGGGCGGATTTCTACCGTCGCCTGTTCAACTTCCGCGACATCCGCTTCTTCAACATCGAGGGCAAGCTCACCGGCCTCGTGTCGCGGGCGCTGACGAGCCCGTGCGGCAAGATCCGCATCCCGATCAACGAGTCGGTCGACGACCGCAGCCAGATCGAGGAGTTCCTGACGCTCTACCGCGGCGAGGGCATCCAGCACGTCGCCTGCGGATGCCGCGACATCACCGCCACCGTCGCGGCGCTGCGGGCCGCCGGCCTGCCGTTCATGCCGGCCCCGCCCGCCACCTACTACGACAAGGTCGACGCGCGCCTGCCCGGCCACGGCGAGCCGCTCGAAATCCTCGCCGACCTCGGCATCCTCATCGACGGCGAGGCGGTGGAGGGCGGCGGCCGCACGCCGGTGCTCTTGCAGATCTTCTCGGGCACGGTGCTCGGGCCGATCTTCTTCGAGTTCATCGAGCGCAAGGGCGACGATGGCTTCGGCGAGGGCAACTTCCGCGCCTTGTTCGAATCGATCGAGGAAGACCAGATCCGCCGCGGCGTCCTCGACGCGGCCTGACTGGCGGAAGGGGAGGACCGCCCGGGGGCGCCCTCAGGCCACGTCCCTCAGGTCACCGAGCCGATGACGCCCTCGATCAGCCAGTCGGTGCGCTGCAGCTCGTCGGCGTAGGGCGCGAGCGTCGTGCCGGCCGGCACCACCACCTTGCCGGTATTGTCGCGGATCGGGCCGACGAAGATCGCGTCGTTGTCGTGCATCGCCTGCATCGCGGTGGTGGCCGCGGCGATCGCTTCCGGGTTGGCGCCGGCGCCGAACGGGCTCGAGCGGACATAGTCCTTGTCGTAGCCGCCGATGAGCCAGTTCGGCAGCGGCTTGCCCGCCTCCATCGCCTCCAGGAAGCCCTGGAACATCCCCGTCCAGTGGTAGTCGGCGCCGGTGATGTAGCCCCTCGGCGCGAGCGGGTTCTGGTCGAAGGCGTGGCCGCACACCTTCACGCCGCGGTGCTCGGCCGTCTCGATGGCGACCCGCGGCGCATCGAGGTGGCTGCCGATGACGTCGCAGCCGGCGTCGACGAGCTCGTTCACCGCCGCCGCATCGTGCACCGCGTCCTCCCAGCCGCCGGTGAAGATCACCCGCACGGTGGCGTCCGGGTTGGTCTGGCGCACGCCGAGCATGAACGAGTTGATGTTGAGCAGCACCGGCGAGAACGGCATGCCGGCGGCAAAGCCGATCTGGTTCGTCTGCGTGCACAGCCCGGCCGCGACGCCGTTGACGTAGTGGCCCTGGTTGATCAGTGCGTTCTGGCTGCCGACGTTTGCCGGAAAATCCGGCTTGCCGAGCGCGGTGGCCTGGCGGAACAGCACGTCCGGGTGCTTCTTCGCCGCCGCCAGCAAGAACGGGTCGTGGTCGAACGAGGTCGAGACGACGAGGCCGGCGCCCTCGGTGACCAGTCCTTCGAGCGCCGCCGCGTAGGCGCGCGTCTCGGCGTCGTCGACGCCGTCGGCATAGTTGGTGCTCTCGGGCAGGTAGCCGGCGTGGACGACCCGCGCCCCCGGCACGCCGCGCAGCGCGCCCGCGGCGCGGGCAAAGCTCTCGTTCCAGCCCCAGTCGAGCCGCGGGCCGATGTAGACGAAGCCGGCCGTCAGGCGCGCGGCGGGGCCGGCCGCGCGGGCCGCCCCCGACGGCAGCGCCGTGGCGGCGAGGGCTGCCGCTCCGGCCCGGCCCATGAGGGTGAGCGCGTCGCGCCGCGTCGGATCGAAGAGTTCCATGCCGCCCCCGCCGCGGCTCTCAAAAGGCCGCTTCGTGTAACCCCGGCGGCGATCCTACACGAAAGCCGGGCCGGCATGGCGATCTCGCGCCGGCCCGCCAGACGGTCGAGGGCTGGGGCCCTTACGCCTCACCCGCCGTCGCGTACTCCGCGATCAGCCGCTCGAAGTCCTCCATCGGCGGGAAGCCCTCGAAGCGGTGGCGCGCCGGCGTCTCGGCCCACGGCAGCTTCTCCTTCGTCATCGTCTCGATGAAGGGGACGAACCAGTCGTGGTCGTCCAGAAGCGTCGGCCGCACGTTGACGAAGCCGTCGAAGCCTACGACGCGGGTGAACATCCACGTCATGCAGTGCGGGCAGAAGAAGTGGTGCAGGTCCGGGCCGTGCAGGCCGCCGATCACCGGCGTGCCCGCCGTCACCCGGAAGCCGTCGGCGGGCATGATCGCCGTCAGCGAGAAGGCGCTGCTGCTCATCGACTGGCAGCCGCGGCAGTGGCAGGCCGCCGTGATCAGCGGCGGCGCCGAGATCTCGACGCGCACCTGCCCGCACCGGCACGCCCCCGTCAGCGGCAGCCTCGGTGGCTTCACGGGCGTCCCTCCCTCTCAGCCGAGCCGCGGCGCATACTCTGCCGCCGCCACCCGCGCCGGACGCCCCTCGATCGACAGCGTCGAGACGCGCGGCGGCCCTTCGGCGATCACGTTCCCCCGCCGCACCACGGCGAGCCGGTTCGCCTTCAGCCGGATCGCCTCGATCGGATCGCGGGCGTCCAGCACGACGAAGTCGGCGTTGCAGCCGGCCTCGAGCCCGTAACCCTCGAGCCCGAAGATCGTTGCTGGCGCGGTGGTGACGCTTTCGAAGCAGCCGCGCATGGCGTCGAGGCCGGTCAGCTGGGCGACGTGCAGTCCCATGTGGGCGACCTCCAGCATGTCGGCGTGGCCGAGCGAGTACCAGGGGTCCATCGTGCAGTCCTGGCCGAAGGCGACCGTCAGCCCCGCCGCCTTCAGCTCCGGCACCCGCGTCATGCCGCGGCGCTTCGGATAGGTGTCGTGGCGGCCCTGGATGGTGATGTTGATCAAGGGGTTGGAGATCACCCGCATGTTCGCCTCGGCCATCAGCGCGATGAGCTTGGAGGCATAGTAGTTGTCGAAGGAGTGCATCGAGGTGAGGTGCGAGCCGGTGACGCGGCCCTGCAGGCCGAGCCGCACCGTCTCCGCCGTCAGCGCCTCGATATGGCGCGACCACGGGTCGTCGCTCTCGTCGCAGTGCATGTCGACCAACAGCCCGCGCTTCTCGGCGATCTCGCACAGCGCCCGCACCGAGGCGGCGCCGTCCGCCATCGTCCGCTCGAAGTGCGGGATGCCGCCGACCACGTCGACGCCCATGTCGAGCGCCCGCTCGAGGTTCGCGACCGCCGTCGGCGAGCGGTAGTAGCCGTCCTGCGGGAAGGCGACGAGCTGCAGGTCGAGATAGGGGGCGACGCGCTTCTTCGCCTCCAGAAGCGCCTCCACCGCCAGCAGCCGATCGTCGCAGACGTCGACGTGGGTGCGCACGGCCAGCAGGCCCTGCGCCACCGCGAGGTCGCAGTAGCGCAGCGCCCGCTCCAGCACCGCCTCCTGGGTCAGGATCGGCTTCAGCTCGCCCCACAGCGCGATGCCTTCCAGCAGCGTGCCGGAGGTGTTGAGCCGCGGCAGCCCGAGCGACAGCGTCGCGTCCATGTGGAAGTGGATGTCGATGAACGGCGGCGTCACCAGCCGGCCGGTGGCGTCGATCTCGCGCGCCGCCGCCGTGCCGATCGCCGTCGCCGTCTCGACGATGCGGCCGTCCTTGACGGCGATGTCGATGCCGGTGCGCCCGTCGGGCAGGTTGGCGCGGCGGACGATCAGGTCGAGCATGGACAACTCCTCGAGGGGCACATCACCAGGGGGCGCATCAGCGCTGCGCGTTCACAGGGTCGGCAGCGTCACCGCTGCCCTTTCACATACGGGATCATCAGCGCCTTCGGCACGGCGGCGCGGCGCGACACCACGACGAGCGCGACGATCGACAGCACGTAGGGCAGCATCAGGAAGATCTGGTGCGGGATGGCGCCACCCATCGCCTGCTGCAGGCGCACCTGGAAGGCGTCGAAGGCGCCGAACAGGATGGCGCCGAGCACCGCCTTGCCGGGCATCCACGAGCCGAAGACGACGAGTGCCAGCGCGATCCAGCCGCGCCCGGCGATCATCTCGAAGAAGAAGGCGTTGAAGGCCGACATCGTCAGGAACGCCCCGCCGATCGCCATGATCGCCGAGCCGGCGACGACGGCGAGGATCCGCACCCGCGTCGGGTCGATGCCCTGCGCCTCCGCCGCCGCCGGGTTCTCGCCGACCGCCCGAACGGCGAGCCCCGCCGGCGTCTTCCACAGCACGAACGACACGACGGCGGCGAGCGCCAGCGCCAGGAAGGTCAGCGCCGTCTGGCCGGCGAGGATCGGCCCGATGAACGGGATCGCCTCCAGCCACGCCCAGCCGACCGGCTGGAACGGCTCGATGCGCGGCGGCGACGACACGTCCGGCAGGATCATCCGGTAGAGGAAGTAGCTGCCGGAGGACGCGAACAGCGTGATGCCGATGCCGGTGACGTGCTGCGAGCGCCCGAGCACGACGGTGAGCAGTGCGTGCAGTAGCCCGAGCGACGCGCCGACGAGGGCCGCCACAACCACGCCCGTCCACAGATCGGCGCCGAAATAGACGCTCATCCAGCCGGCCATGGCACCGGCCGTCATGATCCCCTCGATGCCGAGGTTGAGCACACCCGCCCGCTCGCAGACGAGCTCGCCGATCACGCCGAAGATCAGCGGCGTCGCGATGCGCAGCGCCGCGATCCAGAAGGCGACGGTCGCCAGCATGTCGAGCGCCTCGATCATGCCCGCCCTCCCGCGGCCGGCCGCCCGCGCCAGCCGACCTTCCACTGCAGGAACAACTGGCCGACCAGCATCGTCAGAAGCGACAGCGCCACGATGAGGTTGGCGATGTAGCTCGACACCCCGAGCGTGCGGCCCATCGTGTCGGCGCCGACGAACACGCCGGCCATGAACACCGCCGCCACCACCACGCCGAGGGGGTGCAGCATGGCGAGCATGGCGACGACGATGCCGGTGTAGCCGAAGCCCGGCGACAGGTCCTGGGTGAGGTTGCCCTTCAGCCCCGCCACCTCCGAGACCCCGGCGAGCCCTGCGAGCGCGCCGGACAGGATCGCCACCCGCACGAAGGTGGCGTTCACCCGGATGCCGGCAAAGCGCGCGCCGGCCGGGTTCAGCCCGACGGCACGGGCCTCAAAGCCCCACACCGTGAAGCGGTCGAACGCCCAGATCAGCACGGCGGCGGCCAGCGCCGCGAGCAATCCGGCGTGCAGCCGCGTCTGGCTGACGAGCCGCGGCAGCTCCGCCTCCGGCAGCACCGGCGCCGATTGCGGCCAGCCGCCGCCCATCGGGTCCTTCAGCGCCCCGTCGAGCATCATCGAGACGAACAGGATGACGATGAAGTTCGAGAGCAGCGTCGTCACCACCTCGTCGACGCCGAAGCGGGTCTTGAGCAGCGTCGGCACCAGCATCATCACCGCGCCCGCCGCCGCGCCGGCGACCGCGACGAGCGGGATCATGAGCACCGGCGGCAGCGTCACAGCACCGGCGCCGATCGCCACCGTCGCCAGCGCCCCGGCATATAGCTGCCCCTCGGCGCCGATGTTCCAGAGCCGTGCCCGGAAGGCGACGGCGGCGGCAAGCCCGGTGAAGATGAGCGGCGTCGCCCGCGTCAGCGTCTCGGTCAGCGCATAGACCGACCCCGCCGCCCCCTGCGCCATCAGCACGAACGCCGCCCCGACGGGCACGCCTGCGAAGGCGAGCGGCACCGCGGCGAGCAGCAGCGCCACCACCACCGCCGCCACCGGCACGCCCAGCGCCAGCGCCGGCGAAATGCGGGTGCGCGGCTCGAGCCGGATCATGCCGGCACCTCCTGTCCCGCCATCATCAGCCCGATGCGGCGGATGTCGAGATCACGGTTTTCGCCCGCCTCCGTCAGCCGGCCATGGAAGAGCACGACGACGCGGTCGGACAGCGCCAGGAGCTCGTCGAGGTCCTCGGTGATCAGCAGCACCGCCGCGCCGCGGCCGCGCGCCTCGATCAGGCGGGCGTGCACGGCCCCTGTCGCGCCGACGTCGAGGCCGCGCGAGGGCTGGGCGGCGAGCACCAGCTTCGGTTCCGGGATCAGCGCCCGGGCGAGCACCAGCTTCTGCATGTTGCCGCCGGACAAGAGCCGCACCCGCGCCGTCGGGCCGGGGCAGCGCACGTCATAGGCCTCGATCGCCGCCACCGCGCGGCGGCGGATGTCGCGGAACTGCAGGAGGCCGCGGCGCTGCGTCGCCGGCCCGCGCAGGCCCTCGAGCACCAGGTTCTCCTCGACGCTCATGTCGCCGACGACGCCGTCGCGGTGGCGGTCCTCCGGGATTCGCCCGACGCCCGCCGCCACCGCCGCGCGCGGGTCGGCGGAAAGCGCCACGCCGTCGACCGTCACCGAGCCTGCCGTCGCGGCCACGAGCCCGGAGATGACGTTCGCCAGCGCCTCCTGGCCGTTGCCGGACACGCCGGCGACGCCGACGATCTCGCCGGCCCGCACGGAAAGGTTCGCGTCGACGAGCCCCGCCCGCCCGCCGCGGCCGGCGACCGTCACGCCGGCGAGCTGCAGCACCGATCGCCCCGGCGTGCCCGGCGAACGGGCGGGCGGCGTCAGCGGCCGGCCGACCATCGCCTCGGCGAGACCCGCCCGGTCGAGGCCGCGGTTCGCCGCCTCGTAGACCTTGCGGCCCTGGCGCAGCACGGCGACGCGGTCGGCCACCGCCAGCACCTCGCCGAGCTTGTGGCTGATGAAGATCACCGCGAGGCCCTTCCCCGTCAGCACCTTCAGCGTCGCAAACAGCCCCTCCGCCTCCTGCGGCGTCAGCACCGCGGTCGGCTCGTCGAGCACGAGGATGCGGGCGTCGCGGTAGAGGGCTTTGAGGATCTCCACCCGCTGCCGCTCGCCGACCGACAGCGCGCCGGTGCGGGCCGACAGGTCCACGGTGAGCCCGCACTCCGCCATCAGCCTTTCGAGCTTCGCCCGCGCCGGGCCGGTGTCGCGCCACGGCCGCCACAGCGGCTCGGTGCCGAGCATGACGTTGTCGAGGACGGTCAGCGCATCGGCGAGCGCGAAGTGCTGGTGCACCATGCCGATGCCGGCGGCGATCGCCGCCTTCGGCGAGCCCGGCGGCAGCGCCACCATCGCCCCGTCCGGGCCGGCGACGCGCACCTCGCCTTCGTCCGCGACGTAGTGGCCGAACAGGATCGACATCAGCGTCGTCTTGCCGGCGCCGTTCTCGCCGAGCAGCGCCAGCACCTCGCCGCGGCCGAGGTCGAGGGAGATCTGGTCGTTGGCGACGAGCGGCCCGAACCGCTTCGTCACGCCGTCGATGGCGAGCACCGGCACCGTCATTGTTGCGCCCCCGCGGCCGGCTCGGCGGCCCGCGCCTCGTCGCGCCGATGCAGCAGCGCCGCCGCCGCGGCGATCAGCGCGAAGGCCGCCGGCACCAGCAGGCTGCCCGCGACGGCCGAAAGCAGCACCGCCTCGTCGACGCCGACCGTCGTCGCGCCGCCGCTGGTGCCGAGGCGCCACGACAGCACGGCGGAGGCAAACGCAATGCCGAGGCCGCACCCGATCATTCGCATCAGGTTGAGGAGGCCGCCGGCCGAGCCGGTGAGGTGCTCGGGTGCGGCCTTCAGCGTCATGTTGTTGTTGGGGGCGATGAACAGCCCGAGCGACCCGCCGAAGACAGCGAGCGCGGCGAGGCGCACCGCGAGGTCGAAGCCGCCCGGAGCCACCGCGGAGGCGAGCACGAGGATCGCCGCCGCCGCCGTCGTCATCGCCACCACGAGCGTGCGCCGCTCGCCGAAGCGCGTCCCGACCCGGCCGCTGAACGGTGCCACCAGCGCCAGCGCCAGCGGGATGATGACGAGGCGGAGCCCCGCTTCCAGCGGCGAGGCGCCGAAGCCGCGCACCAGCGCGAACGACATCAGGAAGAACATGCCGTAGAGCACGGCATAGGCCGAGGCGGTCGCCACCATGCCGCCGGCGAAGGCCGGCGTCGCCAGGAGCTCGAGCTTGATCAGCGGGTGGCGGGCGCGGCGCTCGCGCCAGACGAACGCGGCCAGCAGCACCGGCACCGCGACCATGCAGCCGAGGAAGGCGGCGGAGCCGAGCCCCCAGCGGTCGGCCTGGGTGATGGCGAGCAGGAGTGCGGCGAGGGCCGGGATGAGCAGCAGCGCCCCCCAGCCGTCGAGGCCGCCTTCGCCCGCCGGCCCGGATTTCGGCACCACGAGAAAGGCGGCGACGGCGCCCACAGCGGCGATCGGCACGCCCACCCAGAACACCGCCCGCCAGTCGAAGAGGTCGAGCAGCAGGCCGCCGAGCACGGGGCCGAGGCAGACGCCGATCGCCTGGGCGGCGGCGAACACGCCCATGGCGGTCGCCCGCCGCTCCGGTCCGGCGCTGCGCACCAGGATGACGATGCTGTTCGCCCCGGCGAGCGCGCCGGAGATGCCGAGCAGGAGCCGGCAGGCGATCAGCGTCTCGAGGTTCGGTGCCATCGCGCAGCCGGCCGAGCCGATCGCGAAGAGCGCGAAGCCGAGGATGTAGAGGATCTTGCGCCCGGCGATGTCGGCGAGGCGGGCGAAGATCGGCAGCGCCGCGGCGAAGGCGAGCTGGTAGCCGATCGCCACCCAGCTCACCGTCCCGAGCCGCGCGTCGAAGCTGCGCTCGAGCGTCGGCAGGGCGAGCTGCACGATGCTCGCATCGAGCTGCCCGAGGAACGCGCCGATGCACGTCGTCGCCACGACATACCACGGCCACCGCGGCGAGGCGGCGAGCGCCGGCAGCGGCGCCGGCTCCCACCGCGCAATGCGGTCGGGCCACGTGGCAGCGGTTACTCCGGACCTGCGATCCTGGCTGAACAAGGAGATCTCCGCCCGGAGAGGGTGGTCGAGGGAGGCGGGAGGCGGAAAGCCCGGGCTGGGTGGCTCAGGCGGCGGCCTGGCGATCGGCGCGGAGGGTGGGGATGGCGGAGACATCGACCTCGCGCTCCGCCCTGCGGACGTCGTAGTCGGCCTGCAGCCGGACCCAGGTTCCCGCACTCCCGCCGACGAGCTTGGCGAGCCGCACGGCCACCGTCGGCGAGACCGGCTGCCGTTCGTTAAGGATGTCGTAGAGCGTCTGCCGGGAAATGCCGAGAAGCCTGGCGATTTCCGCCTTGCTGCGGCCGAGCCCGGGAAGAACGTCCTCGCGCAGGATTTCGCCAGGATGCGCCGGCTCGATCGACGGGTGCCTCAGCGTCTCAGCCGCCATGATAGTCCTCCAGATCGAGTTCGACGGCGTCGTGCCCGTCCCACCCGAACGTCAGCCGCCAGTTGCGCGACACCAGCAAGGCGTAGCGCCCCGCCTGATCGCCTCGCAGCGTGTGAAAGCCCCAGCCCGGCAGGTCGGCTTCCTCGGGCCCGTGCGCCTGTTCGAGCACCAGCAACTGACGCCTGATGCGGCCGCGCCAATCGGGGCGCAGGCCGCTCTCGTCGCCTTTCGTCCAGTATCGCTTGAGCGCACGGCTCCGGAAGCTGACGATCATGATGTGTAAGGTCTTGCCTTACAGATGTCAACCGCCGCCTGGCGGTGACCACCAGGCGATGGCTCCCCTCACATCGTCGGCTTCGGCTCGCTGTCGTTGATGTTCACGCGGAACATGCCGCTCTTGATCTCGTTGAACTGCGCATCGACCTTCGCCGCGATCTCAGGCGAAACGATCTTCTCGTCGAAGACGAGCGAGCCGCCGCCGTACTGGACGAAGGAATACTTGCCGTAGTCCTCCGGCTCGAACTCGCCGTCGAGCACGGCCTTCACCGCCCGGTCGATCGTCGGCTCCATGTGCCAGAGCGCCGAGGCGATCACCGTGCCCGGATATTCCGGCGCCGTGTCGATGACGTTGCCGATGGCGTAGACGCCGCGCTCCTTGGCGGCGTCGGAGACGCCGAAGCGCTCGGCGTACATCACGTCGGCGCCCTTATCGATCATCGCGAAGGCGGCTTCCTTCGCCTTCGGCGGGTCGTACCAGGAATTGATGAACGTCACCATGAACTTGGCGTCCGGGTTGACCGACAGCGCGCCGTCCATGAAGGCGTTCATCAGCCGGTTCACTTCCGGAATCGGGTAGCCGCCGACCATGCCGATGACGTTCGACTTGGTGCTCGCGCCGGCGATCATGCCGGTGAGGTAGGACGGCTCCTGGATGAAGTTGTCGAACACCGAGAAGTTCGGCTCCGAAGGCCCGAACGACGAGCCCATCAGGAAGGCGGTGTTGGGGAAGTCGGCCGCCACCTTGCGGGCGGCGCGCTCGACGCCGAACACCTCGCCGACGACGAGGTTCGCCCCCTCGCTCGCATACTGGCGCATGACGCGCTCATAGTCGGTGTTGGCGACGTTCTCGGAGAACGTGTAGGTGACGTCGCCGCGCGCTTCGGCCTCCTTCAGCGCCTGGTGGATGCGGCTCACCCACTGCTGCTCGACCGGCACGGTGTAGATCGCCGCCACCTTGATCGGCTTCTCGGCGGCGTCCGCCGGCCCGCCGGCAACGGCCACGGCGGCGAGAAGGCCGGCCGCCATCAGCGCGGCGCGGCGGGTCAGCCCGGTCAGCTTTGACGTCATGTCGAAACGCTCCCCATTTTCCGGCCGCGCGGCGGCCACTCCCGATTTCCCACCGCCCCGGGGCGGCCTCGTCGCCTGCCCTTGAGCCTAGCCGAGAGCGGCGGCGGCGCGAAGGCCGCTTCGTCGCAAGTTCCGGGCCGCCACGGAGCGCGTGCACCGCTTGTCCACAGGGAGCTACCGCTCACCGCGACGTGTTCGGCCGTGATCGGCATTTCGGCGGACAATGCGGATGGTCGCCTGGCTCCGCGACCTCCACGCCGCTTCGGGCGAGGGTGCGCGAAGCCTCGGGCGGCGCGACGGCTCCTCCCTGAACTCGGCCCGGTCGGCCCGCACGGCGCGTCCGGGCCGCCTTTTTTAGTGGCGCGCCTGCCCTCGGCGGGTGCAAAACCACGGCAATCACACACGAGGTCGGCCCCGCCCGGCGCATGCGCTCGATCGACATGCGCCCGGCCCCGGCCGTCGCGAGGAAGTTCGATGAGCCACCAAGATGTTCTCGCCGCCTGCGGCCTCGACGCCGCCTCCCTCACCGGCGGCACGCTCGCCGTCCGCTCGCCGGTCGACGGCGCCGCGCTCGCCCGGCTGAAGGAGCACACCGCCGACGAGGTGCAGGCGGTGATCGCAGCCGCCGCGAGCGCCTTCCCCGCCTGGCGCGACACGCCTGCGCCGCGCCGCGGCGAACTCGTCCGCCTGCTCGGCGAGGAACTGCGGGCATCGAAGGCCGAACTCGGCCGGCTGGTCTCGCTGGAAGCCGGCAAGATCCTGCAGGAGGGCCTCGGCGAGGTGCAGGAGATGATCGACATCTGCGACCTCGCGGTCGGGCTGTCGCGCCAGCTGCACGGGCTCACCATCGCCTCCGAGCGGCCGGGCCACACGATGCGCGAGACCTGGCACCCGATGGGGCCGTGCGCGATCATCACCGCCTTCAACTTCCCCGTCGCGGTGTGGTCGTGGAACGCGGCGCTGGCGCTCGTCTGCGGCGACCCGGTGATCTGGAAGCCGTCGGAGAAGACGCCGCTGACGGCGCTCGCCACCATGAAGATCTTCGAGCGCGCGCTCGCCCGCTTCGGCGATGCGCCCGCGGGCCTCGCCGGCATCGTCATCGGCGGCCGTGCCGTCGGCGAGGCGCTGGTGGAGAGCCCGAAGGTGCCGATCGTTTCGGCCACCGGCTCCACCCGCATGGGCCGCATGGTCGGCCCGAAGGTGGCCGAGCGCTTCGGCCGCTCGATCCTCGAGCTCGGCGGCAACAACGCCATGATCGTCGCGCCCTCCGCCGATCTCGAGATGGCGGTGCGGGCGGTGGTGTTCTCCGCCGTCGGCACCTGCGGCCAGCGCTGCACGTCGCTCCGCCGCCTGATCGTCCACGAGAGCGTCGCGGACGGCCTCGTGCAGCGGCTTGCGTCGGCCTATGCCGGCCTGCCGGTCGGCAGCCCGCTCGAGGCCGGCACCCTCGTCGGCCCGCTCGTCGACCGCGCCGCCTTCGAGGGCATGGAGCGGGCGCTGGAGGCGGCCCGCGCCGACGGCGGCACCGTCCACGGCGGCGGCCGCGTGCTGGAGGACCGCTTCCCCGAGGCGTTCTACGTGCGGCCCGCCATCGTCGAGATGCCCGGCCAGACCGACATCGTCCGCCACGAGACCTTCGCGCCGATCCTCTACGTGCTGCGCTACAGCACACTCGACGAGGCGATCGCGCTGCAGAATGGCGTGCCGCAGGGGCTCTCCTCCTGCATCTTCTCCACCGACGTGCGCGAGACCGAGGCGTTCCTGTCGGCGGCCGGCTCCGACTGCGGCATCGCCAACGTCAACATCGGCCCGTCGGGGGCGGAGATCGGCGGCGCCTTCGGCGGCGAGAAGGAGACCGGTGGCGGCCGCGAGTCGGGCTCCGATTCCTGGAAGGGCTACATGCGCCGCCAGACCGCCACGGTGAACTACTCCCGCGCCCTGCCGCTCGCCCAGGGCATCAAGTTCGAGATCTGATGCCCAAGGCCACGCCCGTATCTGCGTCATTGTTCACTGTTGGGAGTCATTCCCGGCCTTGTGCCGGGAACCCATGGCTCGCTGCGAGCGATAGCGTTGCGGACAAGCCCACAACCACTGTCCCGCCGTACCTGTGGGTTCCCGGCACGAGGCCGGGAATGACTCCGGAGGGTGGGGTGCATCGGGGCCGACCGGCCGCCGTCACCGTTTCGGACGCCACACGATGACCGCCATCCCCGGGCCAGAGCCGCGCGTGCGCGCGCTGCTGCCGCGCTTCTTCGCCTACTATCGGCCGCACCGCGGGCTGTTCCTGCTCGATTTCGGCTGCGCCGTTCTCTCCGGCCTGCTCGAGCTCGGCTTCCCGATCGCCGTCAAGCTGTTCGTCGACCGCCTGCTGCCGAGCCAGGACTGGGCGCTCGTCGCCATCGCCTCGGCCGGGCTGCTGTTCATCTATCTCGTCAACTCCGGCCTGATGGCGATCGTCATCTACTGGGGCCACATGCTCGGTATCAACATCGAGACCGAGATGCGCCGCAAGGCGTTCGAGCACCTGCAGAAGCTCTCCTTCGCCTACTTCGACAACCAGAAGACCGGCCGCCTCGTCGGCCGCCTGACCAAGGACCTGGAAGAAGTCGGCGAGGTCGCGCACCACGGCCCCGAGGACGTCTTCATCGCCGTGATGACGTTTGTCGGCGCCTTCATCCTGATGCTCTATGTCAGCGTGCCGCTCGCCCTCGTCACCGCCGCGGTGGTGCCGCTGATCGTCTGGGTCACCGCCCACTATGGCGGCCGCATGACCGCCAACTGGCGCACGCTGTTCAACCGCGTCGGCGACTTCAACGCCCGCATCGAGGAGAACGTCGGCGGCATCCGCGTCGTCCAGGCCTTCGCCAACGAGGCGCACGAGAAGCGGCTGTTTTCCGTCGACAACCAGAACTACCGGACGACCAAGCTCGAGGCCTACAAGCTGATGGCGTTCACCAACGCCCTCAACTACGTCTCGCTGCGCCTCACCCAGATGATCGTCATGGTCGCCGGTAGCTACTTCGTGCTGACGGACCAGCTCACCGCCGGCGGCTTCGTCGGCTTCCTGCTGCTCGTCAACGTCTTCGTCAGGCCAATCGAGAAGATCAACTCCGTCATCGAGACCTATCCGAAGGGCATCGCCGGCTTCCGCCGCTACCTCGAGTTCCTCGACACCGAGCCCGACATCGTCGACCGCCCGGGCGCCGTCGCGGTCGCCGGCCTGAAGGGCGACATCCGCTATTCGAACGTCTCCTTCTCCTACAAGGGCGGCGGCCGGCCGGTGCTGTCCGGCATCGATCTCGCGATCCACGCCGGCGAGACCATCGCCTTCGTCGGCCCGTCGGGCGCCGGCAAGACGACGATCTGCTCGCTCCTGCCGCGCTTCTACGAGGTCACCGGCGGCTCGATCTCGATCGACGGCATCGACATCCGCGACATGACCCTCGCCTCCCTGCGCGGCCAGATCGGCATCGTCCAGCAGGACGTCTTCCTGTTCGCCGGCACCCTGCGCGACAACATCGCCTACGGCCGCCTCGGCGCGAGCGAGGCCGACATCCTCGACGCCGCCCGCCGCGCCCATCTCGACGCGGTGGTGGCGGCGCTGCCGAAGGGCCTCGACACCGTCATCGGCGAGCGCGGCGTCAAGCTCTCCGGCGGCCAGAAGCAGCGCCTCGCCATCGCCCGCATGTTCCTGAAGAACCCGCCGATCCTCATCCTCGACGAGGCCACCTCCGCCCTCGACACCGAGACCGAGCGGGCGATCCAGCAGTCGCTGGCCGAGCTCGCCGAGGGCCGCACGACGCTCGTCATCGCCCACCGTCTCGCCACCATCCGCGACGCCGACCGCATCGTCGTCGTCGACGAGAGCGGCATCGTCGAACAGGGCCGCCACCGCGACCTCGTCTCCGCCGGCGGCGTCTACCGCCGCCTGCACGACGCCCAGTACGGCGCCGGCATGGTGTGAGCGCACGCGCGACGCTGGCCCCCGCCGCCCCGCTGTCTTAAGGAAGCAATCGGCGCTTCCAGCCGGAGCGCGGGATTTCGTTCATGAGCGTGTCGCGTTTCCTGTTGCGTGTCGTGCTGCCGGTCGTGGCCCTGCTCGCCGGTTCGCTCGTGCTCGCCGTCGTCGTGCTGTTTGCCGCCGTGCGCGGCGCCGACGAGGCCGCCGTCGTCGGCGAGACCATGCTGCTCGGCACCGCCACCCGCGAGCGTGTCGAAGAGGTCTCGAAGGAACAGCGCAGCGTCGCGATCTGGGATGATTCCGTCCAGAACATCCAGCTCGCCTTCGACGAGGCGTGGACGCACGTCAACTTCGGCGCCTGGATGTTCGAATACTTCGGGCACAACCTCACCTACATCCTGCGCGAGGACGACCAGCCGATCTACGCCTCGAGCGAGGGCAAGCTCGTCGAGCTCCGGCATTTCGGTCGCGTCCGCGAGGACCTGGAGCCGCTGATCGAGGCCGTTCGCGCCCGCTCCGACGCCCGGCTCCGGGCCCCGGTCGAGGAGCGTGCGGAGCTGCCGGCCTTCGCGTCCGAGGCGGCCGTCACCATCGTCGACGGCCGGCCATCCGTCGCCGCGGTGATGACGATCGTGCCGGAGGACGATGCCCTGCGCAGCGGCGCCCGGCCCTTCCTGCTCGTCAGCGTCAAATATCTCGACCGCGCCTTCCTCGACGCGCTGGTGCGCGACTACCAGCTCGCCGGTGCGCATTTCGAGAGCATGCCGCCGGCGACGTCGGAGCAGACCTTCGTGGCGCTGCGCGACGGCACCGGCACGCCGCTCGCCTTCCTCGTCTGGACCCCGCAGCGGCCGGGCGCCCATATCCTCGCCGACGTTTCCGCCGGCTTCACGCTCGCCGCCCTGGCGGTCCTGGTGCTGACGATCGCCGTGCTCGCCGGCCTGTGGCGGACGTCCTCGCGGCTGCTCGCGAGCCGCGAGGAGGCGACCGCGCTCGCCGGCACCACCGCCACCCTCGCGAGCCACGACGCTCTCACCGGCCTCGCCAACCGCCGCGTGCTGCTCGACACCGCCCACGCCTGGCTCGCCGCAAGCGGCCCGGGCCGCGGGGTCGCCCTTCACGCGGTCGACCTCGATGACTTCAAGGGCGTCAACGACCGTTTCGGCCATGCCATGGGCGACGCCTACCTGCGCGAGATCGCCCTGCGTCTGAAGAGCTTCGCTCCCCTGGACGCGTGCGTCGCCCGCCTCGGCAGCGACGAGTTCGCCATTCTGGTGGCGGGGATCGCCACGCCCGAGGAGGCCGAGCTCCTCGCCGCCCGCCTGGTGGCGGCGATGCGGGTGCCGGTGGAGGTGCGCGGCAGCGAGTTCCCCGCCTCCGCCTCGGTCGGCACCGCCTTCACGACCGATGCGGAGATCGACGGGTCCGAGCTCTTCCGTCAGGCCGACGTTGCGCTCTTCGAGGCGAAGCAACTGCCGGGCGGCGGCCGCCGCGCCTACGACGAGGCGATGAGCGATCGGGTCAGGCGCCATCGCCAGCTGCGCGAAGATCTCGCCGCCGCCATCGCCGCCGACGGCATCGCCCTCGCCTATCAGCCGATCTTCGACCGCAACGGCACCATCGTCGCCGTCGAGGCGCTGGCGCGCTGGCGGCGCGAGGACGGCGCGAGCGTCGCCCCGTCGGAGTTCGTCCCCATCGCCGAGGCGAGCGGCGTCATCGGGCGCCTCACCGACCGCGTCATCGGCCACGCCGCCCGCGACGCCGCCGGCTGGGCCGGCATCGCCGTCTCCGTCAACGTCTCGCCCGCCGATCTCGTCACCCCGACCTTCGCGGGCCGCCTCGCCGATGTGCTGGAGGGCGCGGGGCTGCCGCCGTCGCGGCTGATCATCGAGGTGACGGAACAGGCCTTCGCCGGCAGCGACGACCTCGCCGGGGCGCTGGCCGCCCTGCGCGGCCTCGGTATCACCGTGGCGATCGACGATTTCGGCGCCGGCTACTCCAACCTGTCGCGACTCTCCCGCCTGCCGGTGGACATCGTCAAGATCGATGCCTCGCTGGTCGCCGCCGCCGCCATGGCGACGCCGGTGCTGGGGCCGGGGGTGGACCGGGTGGCGGAAGCGCCGGCGCTCGGCTCGCCGCCCCCCGGCGCGCCGGCCGCGCCGAGCCCGGCCGGACCGGCGGTGCTCGGCGCCGTCGTCACGCTCGGCCGGGCGATCGGCCTCCGGGTGGTCGGCGAGGGGATCGAGCGTCCCGCCGATCGCGACGCGGCGCTCAGCGCCGGGTGCGATCTGCTGCAGGGCTTCCTGCTGTCGCCGCCGCTCGCGGCCGACGACCTCACCCGCCGCCTCGCCCAAGCCGGCGGCACGCCGGGGACAGAATCCGGCGGCAAGCCGCGTACAGATTCCGGCGGCACGCCGCGGACAGGCGCCGGCGGCGAGGACGCCCCGGCGGCCGTCACCCTCTAGCTGCGCGCGCCCTCAGGCCGCGCGGACCTGCGCGACGAAGCTGTCGAACAGGCCGCGCAGTGCCACCGCCTGCTCGTCGAGGTCGTTGGCGGCCTTCGCCACCTCGAAGGAGACGCGGCCGGTCTGGTCGGCGGCCTGGCGCACGCCGCTGATGTTCGACGACACCTGCTGGGTGCCGCTCGCCGCCTGGTGGACGCTCTCGGCGATCTCGCCGGTCGCCGTACCCTGCTCCTCCACCGCCGCGGCGATGGTGTTCGACACCTCGTCGACCCGCTTGATCGTCGCGGTGATCGCCTCGATCGCCCCGACCACCTGGCCGGTGGCGCCCTGCACCGCCGCGATCTGGGTGGAGATCTCGCCGGTCGCCCGGGCGGTCTGTTCGGCGAGCGTCTTCACCTCCTGCGCCACCACCGCGAAGCCCTTGCCGGCCTCGCCGGCGCGGGCCGCCTCGATCGTCGCGTTGAGGGCGAGCAGGTTCGTCTGGGCGGCGATCGTCTCGATCAGGCTCACCACCTGGCCGATGCGCTCGGCGCTGTCGGAGAGGCCCTTGACGAGGGCCGCCGTGCCGCTCGCCTGGCTCGTCGCCTCGCCGGCGATCGCGGCGGCATGGGTGACCTGCGCCCCGATCTCGCGCACCGAACCGGCGAGCTCCTCGGCGGCGGTGGCGACCGTCTGCACGCTCGCCGTCGCCTCCTCGGCGGCGGCGGAGACGGCGGTCGACTGAGCGGTGGTCTCCTCGGCGGCGGAGCTCATCGAGGCGGCGCTCGCCTTCAGCTGGCTCACCGCGGCGGCGACGGTGCGCACCACGGCCGAGACCTGGCCGTCGAGCACGGCGACCTTCTCCATGTTGGCGGCCCGGGCGAGGCGCGCGGCCTCCTCGGCCGCCACCTGCTCGGCGCGCAGGCGGTCGGCCTCCTCGCCGGTCGCCTTGAAGACGGCGAGCGCCTCGGCCATCGCGCCGACCTCGTCGGTACGCCCGAGCTCGGGCACCACCACCCCCGCCTCCCGGCGCGACAGCCTGAGCATCGCGTCCGTCATGCGCCCGATCGGACCGATGACGCCGGCGAACGCCGTCCACAGCGAGAAGGCGAGCGCCCCGAGCCCGAGTGCGATGGTGGCGACCATCACGGCCGTGGCGAGTTCGTAGGCCCGCTCGACGGTGTCGTAGACCTGCTTCGACACCGACACCTGCAGGCCGATCAACGCGCTGATCGCCTCGGAGATCGGGTCGATCGCCGGGTAGAGGCGGTCGATCACGAACGCGTCGAGGGCGGCCGTGTCGTTGCTGCGCAGGATGGCGACGAGCGCCTCCACCTCGGCGGAGGCGATCGTCTTCAACCCTTTGGCCCGGTCGGCGAGCGCCCGCTCGTCGGCGTCCATGTAGGTCAGTTCGTAGGCGGCCCACAGGCGCTCGATGTCGCTGCGGGCCGCGTCGATGGCGGCGATGCCCGCTTCGCTGCCGATGTTGCCGTTGCGCACCTTGTGGGCCGCGTCGACGATGTTCACGGCATAGGCATCGGCGATCGCCTTGAGGTCGGCCAGCGGCACGACGCGGTCGGCATAGACCGTCACCAGCCCCTTCTGGGCGGTGCGGGCGGCGTAGAACCCCGAGGCGGCGATCGCCACGAGGGCGACGAGCATCAGGCCGAGCGAAAGCGACAACTTCGAGCGAATGGTCATGATGATCTCTGGGCGGGTGTGCACGGCTGATAGGAGGTCCCCGCATCGGGCGTGCGCCGCGACAGGGGGGCCGGTTGTGAGCGACTGGATGGGTCGTGGAGCGTCGGCCGAACGGGCCATCGCGGCCGGTCAGACGATCAGCCGACGCTTGCGCGAGGCTTGCGGCCGGGTCCTGCATCTCCCCTCGGAGCCGCCCGACCTGCTCCGTCGTGGACAAGGTGTGCTGCCCGGGCGGTGACGCCGGCAGGCCGGGAGCGTGCGCGACCAAGGCCGACGGCGGCGCCCGGTGGGCGGGCCGTCCGCGGCCAGCCGCGCGGGCGGAAGAACTGGGCTGTGCGGCGACCGTCAACGCGCCTTGACACTTTGTGCCGGTGTGCAACGATGGGGAGCTTCGGTCCTCGCGGATAGACGAAATCTCTGAGGCTAAGAGGGAATCCGGTGCGCTGGTCGCCAGCAACGCCGGAGCTGTTCCCGCACCTGTGAGCGGAGAGCCGTCTCGCCTGGAACGCCACCGCCGGGGTCCGCCCCGTCACCACGGCCTTCCGCCGCGACCGTCCGTGAGCCAGGAGACCTGCCGGGGTCTGGACGTTCGCGGGCGGGGTGCACCGGCGGAACGCCTCGGCCTGGTGTGCCCGTTCCGGCTGCCGGTCCGGGGGCGTGCCTCGATCACTCCCGATAAAAAATCGTTTGGGAGGATCGGATGGCTGGCCTGGCGCGCGACATCTCACCGGCGGACGACGTCGCGGACCTGTCGGATGCTGGCCGCCGTGAACCCGGTCTCCGCGAGCCGTCCCGCCTCGAGCCGTCCCGTGTCGCTCTGGCCCGCCCGCTCGTCGATCCGGCCCTGACGACGCTGTCCTATCGCAGCCGCGCCCGCGACGTTCCGGGCGAGGACGAGATCCAGCAGCTGCTTCTCGATGCCCGCACGCGCAACCGCGCGCTGGGCGTCACCGGCATGCTGCATTTCACCGGCGGGCGCTACTACCAGTGGCTCGAGGGGCCGGACAAGGGCGTCGCCGAGGTCTGGCATTCCATCCGTTGCGACGGCCGCCACGCCGAGGTCGAGCTCCTCGGTGCGCGGGCGGCGCCAGCGCGCCTGTTCGCCGGCTGGGACATGCAGTGGTTCCGCCACGCCGATGCGGCGGCCGATCCGGGTGGCATCGCCGAGCAGCGCGCCCGCACGGAGGACGCCGCGGCGCTCGCACACTTCGCCGTCGCGGGCGACCGTGCCGCGGTGGACGCCCTGCTCGCCGGCCGCCTCGTGCCGGGCAGCCCGGTGCGCTCCCTGTTCGGCAGCCTGCTCGAGCCGGCCGTCCGCCTCCTCGGCGACTGGTGGCGCGAGGACCGCTGCCGCGATGTCGACGTGACGCTCGCTCTCACCCTTCTGCAGAGCGCCGTCCGCCCGCTGGTGCTGCCCCATCCCGTCCCCTTCCAGGCGAAGGCGTGCCGCGTTCTCGTCACCCCGCAGCCGGGCGAGCACCACATCCTCGGCTCCGCCCTCGTCGGCGAGTGCTTCTGGGACGCCGGCTGGAACGTCTCGGTGGAGTTCCCGAACACCGATGCCGAGCTGTCGGCGCTGGCGGAGGGCACCTGGTTCGACGCGATCACGCTTTCGCTGAGCGACGTCTACGGCCGCGAGGAGTGGCTGCCGCGCATGGCCGAGACGATCCGCGCCGTGCGCGCCGCCTCCCGCAATCCCGATCTCGTCGTCGGCGTCGGCGGGCGGGCCTTCCTCCACCATGCCCAGATGGCGGCCGTCACCGTCGGCGCCGACATCGGCGTCTCCTCGGCGATCGAGGCGGTGGACGAGGTGAGCTACGCGATGTACCGCCGCGCCACCTTCTCGATGCGCCGCTCCAGCACCCCGACCACCCTCGTCGCCCCGCCCCCGGTCATCACGCTGGCCGCCGCCGTCTCGCCGGGCTGGAAGATCGTGCACTGAGGGGGAGGGGACGGTCGCCGGCACCGCTGCAGGCGGCCTTCCGATCTCAGTTTCATGAAGGCAGCCGCCTGGCGGCTGATGCCTCTGCCACCGGGCGCTCTAGCGCCCGCGTGCGGTGGTCGCCGGCGACCGGTTCGCGGTCACGTAGATCACGTAGAGGATGAGGCCCCGCTGATCGGTCACGTCGATCTGCCAGTCCTCGTCGACCCAGAGCTGGTGCGCGTGCTCGGTCAGAAGTTCGCCGATGCGCTTGGCGGCCTCGACGCGCGCGGCCGTGCTGTCCGGCAGCTCGGCGCCCTGCGTGAGCATGACATGGGTCGGGGTGCGGACCTGGAAATTGTAGAACGGCAACGGCGCCTCCTCTGGCCACAGAACGCCACCGGCGCCGAAAGTTTCCCGGCGGCACCGACCCGCGCTCTGCATCAGTCGACGCTCGCAGCGATTGCTTCACCTGAAGGTCCCCTCGGCTCTGCCTCGCCCGGTCATCACGCCCGCCGCCGCCGTCTCGCCGGGCGTCGAAGATCGTGCACTGGGGGGCAGGGCAGGGCAGGGGGCGCGCGTGGCTCTGCCGCCCGTTACACGTGCCCTGCTGGTCTCCACTCTCCTTCGTCATTGCCGGCCTTGTGCCGGGAACCCGAGCGACACCGCCACGGTGCGCGGCAGGGCGAGGGCGTCGACCGAGCCCCGGGCCCGACTATCCGGACGGGCCGGGCGGCGTGACGGCCTCGTCGGGGGACGCCGTCAGATAGGCGAGGAGAAGGATCTTCACCTCGCTCAGCCGCGTCTCGTCCGCGCCGGCCCAGGGCAGCAGCGCGTCTCCGACCTCGATCAGGGCCGAGACGACCGACGCCATGCGGCCTTTGGCGATCGGCGCTCCCGTGGCGTGCAGCATCTCGCGGAGGTGGGCGGCGATCGTGGCGTCGGCCCGATCTTCCGTGTCCAGCACCGCCGCGCTGCGCGGCAGGGCGAGCCGGATCTCGCGATAGGCCGGGTTCGCCGCGTAGAAGGCGGCGAGCGCCGGCACGAGGACGTCGATCATCGTCTTCGGTGTCCGGGGGGCGGGCGCGTCCCGGACCGTCGCGTGACAGCGCGCCACGACGGCGACGAGGTCGTCGGCGAGGCGCGCATGCAGGGTCGCGACGAGGGCGTCCTTGGCCGGGAAGAACTGGTAGAGCGACCCCTGCGCCGTGCGCGTGCGCCGGGCGATCTGGCTGAAGGCGACGCCGTCGACGCCGTGTTCGGCGATGAGGTCCGCCGCCGCTGCGAGCAGAGCCTCGAAGCGTGCCCGTCCGCGCGCCTGTGGCGGCGGCGCCACCACCCGTTCCGATGACATCCCGCTCCCCGCGTCCGTCGGGGGCCCGAAGAGGCCCGTCGGGCTTGCCTTGCGACACTCTTGTCGTATATGCAAACACGACAACACTGTCGTATTTGGAGGGGAAGATGGCGACGAAGCTGTCGAGGCGTGGATTTCTGTCCGGGGCGGCGGTGCTCGTGGCGGCGCCGGCCGTGGTTCGCGGCGCCACCGCCGCGGTCGATGCCGACGTCGTCGTGGTCGGTGGCGGAGTGGCGGGTCTCGCTGCGGCCGGCCGGCTGGGTGCCGCCGGCCGCCGCGTCGTGGTCCTGGAAGCCCGCGGGCGGATCGGCGGGCGGGCCTTCACCGACGAGGCCGCCCTCGGCGTCCCGTTCGATCGTGGCGCCCACTGGCTGCACAATGCCGACGTCAACCCGTTCCGGGCGGATGCGGCGCGACTGGGCCGGCGCACCTGGCCGAGCCCGGCGGACGACATGCTCGTCCTGCGCGATGGCCGGCCGCTGGCGGACGGGGCGGCATCGCTGTGGTCGGCCATGGCGGCCCTCGAGCGCCGCGCCTGGCTGCGCGGTATCGTCGGCAGTGACTTCGCGCTCGGCACCGCGGCGCGGGGGGAGATGCAGCAGGCCGCGGCGGACCTTGCCGCGTTGACCATGGCCACCGACGCCGACCGCCTCTCGGCGCGGGACTACGCAACACTGGCCGAAGGCGAGGACTACGTCGTCGAGGGCGGTCTCGGGCGGCTCGTCGCGGACCTCGGGGGCGCCGTCCCGGTGCGGACCGGCCATATCGTCCGGCGCATCGACTGGACCGGTGCGGGCGAGGTCGCCGTGGCCGGAGACTTCGGCACGGTCCGGGCGCGCCGGGTCGTGGTCACGGTACCGCCGCCGGTGCTGGCGGGCGGCGCGATCCGCTTCGACCCGCCCCTGCCCGCCGACAGGCAGGCGGCACTCGCGGCGCTCGAGGGCGGTCGCTTCGTCAAGGTCGGGTTTCGCCTCGACGCGCCCCTGTCGGAGGTGCCCGAATACGTGTTCGACATCGGCCGTGCCCTGCGCGGCGAGGCGGCGGGTCTCTACCTCGACCGGCGGCTGCCGCTGGCGACGGTGATCTTCGCCGGGTCCCACGCCGAGGCGGTGTCACGCGGCGGCGCCGCGGCGCTGGAGGCGGCGGGCCGGCAGGCCCTCACCGACGCCCTCGGGGCGGCTGTCGCCGCCCGCGTCAGCCGGGCGACGTCGACGGACTGGTCGGCCGACCCTTTCTCCGGCGGGTCCTACACGGTGCTGCGGCTCGGCGCCGCGGGGGCGCGGGAGGCTTATGGCCGCCCCGTCGACGATCGCCTCTTCTTCGCCGGCGACAGCGCTGCCGGCCCCTATGCGGTCACGGTCATGGGCGCACGGCAATCGGGTGAGGCCGCCGCCACCGCCATCCTGTCGCTGCCGGTCTGACGCACGGTCGCTCCGCGGGTGGGCCACCCCAACCCCGTCCTCTGCTACTCTCCCCCATCCGCCGGCGCCACGACGTGCCGGCGCACAACACACTCGGGGGAACCGCCATGTCCTTCAACGCCATCGCCGTGCTCGGGCTCGGCAAGGTCGGCACGCTTGCCGCGACGCTGCTCGCCGAGAGCGGCTTCACCGTCACCGGGGTCGATGCGCGACCGGCAGCGCCGGACGTGCCGTTCCCGGTGGAGGTGGCCGATGTGGCCGATGCGGCGGTACTGCGGGGGCTGTTCGCCGGTCGGCAGGCGGTGCTGTCGTGCCTGCCCTACCATCTCAACCGCGCGGTCGCCGAGGTCGCGCACGCGGCGGGCCTGCACTATTTCGACCTCACCGAGGACGTGCCGACGACGCAGGCGATCATCGGCCTCTCGGCCACGGCGAAGGGGCTGATGGCGCCGCAGTGTGGCCTCGCGCCGGGCTTCGTCGGCATCGTCGGGGCGAGCCTCGCCGCCGAATTCGAGCTGTGCCGGTCGATCCGCATGCGCGTCGGCGCGCTGCCGCAGCACCCGACCGGCCTGCTCGGCTATGCCTTCAACTGGTCGCCGGAGGGCGTCGTCAACGAATACCTCAACGACTGCGAGGTGATCGAGGAGGGCGAGCGCAAGTGGGTCTCTGCCATGGAGTGGCTGGAGACGATCTATGTCGACGGGGTGAAGCTCGAGGCCTTCACCACCTCCGGCGGGCTCGGCACGATGTGCGACACCTTCCACGGGCGGGTGGCGAACATCGACTACAAGACGATGCGCTATCCCGGCCACGCCGAGCTGATGAACTTCTTCTTTCACGAGCTCCTGATGCGCGAGAAGCGCGGGCTCGCCGGCGAGATCCTGACCAACGCCAAGCCGCCGGTCGACGAGGACGTCGTCTACGTGCACGTCTCGGCGGAGGGGCGCGCCGAGGGGCGGCTGCAGCGGCGCGAGTTCGTCCGCGCCTACTATCCGCTGGAGCTCGCCGGCCGCCACCGCACGGCGATCGCGTGGACGACGTCGGCCTCGGTGGTGGCGGTGATCGAGATGGTCCGCGACGGCGCCCTGCCGGACACCGGCTTCCTCCGCCAAGAGGACATCCCACTCCCCGCCTTCCTCGCCACCCGCACCGGCCAGTTGTTTGCGCAAGGGGGGCGGCGGTAGGGGCCTCAGCGCACCGTGATGACGAACGGCTTCTCGATCCCGGCGACGGGGTCGAACTGGCTGCGCGGCACGAAGTTGAGGTGGCGGCCGTAGAGATGCAGCGACAGCGACAGGCTCGCCGTCCTGTTCTCGACGCTGTGGATGTCGGTCGGCGAGACGGTGACGACGGTGCCCCGCGAAAGGTCGGTGACGGCACCCGGCTCGAGGTGGGCATGGCCGGGGTCGGAGCCGTCGTCGGTGCGCCGCCACGCCGTGTTGGTCTCGGTGCCCTCGACGCCGCAGACGACGCCCCAGGTGCCGTGGTTGTGCGCCGGCGCGCCGCGGCCGGGCAGCCAGGCGACGCAGAAGATCGCGAGATCGTGGCCGGGCTCCTCGTGCAGCAGGTGCGAGCCGAAGCCCTGCTCCGGCACCGCCTCGCGCAAGTCCGCCGTCAGCCAGTCGGCGGACAGCGCGGTCTTGCGCATCGGCTCGGCGAGCGCCGCGGCGATTTCGGCCGGGTCGGCGGTGGTGGCGGTGACCGCGCGAGCCGCCGCCACCAGGGCGGCGATCGAGGGGGCGGACGAGAGCGTCACGGGCGGTCTCCGCGGCACGTGCAGGGGTGGCGAGCCGCAGCCTAGCGGTGTCGGCGGCGACGCGCCATGCCGTCGCCTTTCGCAGGTCTCGCTTGGCCTTCGCAGATGCGGAACCGAACGCCGGGAGAGGGCGTTCTCACCGCACGGCCCTCGCGGCCCCTCTCACCCCCGGAGTATCGAGCGATGCTCACCCGTCTCGAAACCTGTCCCGGCTTTCCCGTGCCGGGCGAAGGAGTGTGCTTTCGCATGCGCGACGTCCGCCGCCGCACCGTCCGCTTCTTCGCCTCGAACGCGCTGCTGCGCCGGGTCACCGGCCGGCCGGTGACCGACGAGCGCGAGGCCTTCGCCGTCGCCCGCGGCGACATCGAGGCGCTCGCCCGCCTCGCCCACGCGAGCTGGCCCTATGACGACGACAGCGTCATCGAGCTCGACGCCGGCCACTTCGCCGGCCGCGCGATGAAGCCGGATGCGCGGCCCTACGCGCAATCTCCGATTGCGTCCACGGGGTTGACCGTCGCGGCGTGACGGGATGCCGGAGACGGTGACCGGCAACGGCGGTCGCCGTCGCGCGGCCATTCGGGTTGGAATTCTCTTTGTGTGTCAGTGACTTATGGGCGCGCTCCGGTGCGCCTGCCAGGCGGCGATCTGCGCCCGGGAAAGGTCAACGATTTCAGACTGTTGACCCCACCGGCACGGCACTTCGACCGTGCGCGCCATGGCGGCCGCCGCTGATGGCTCCCGACGGGCACCGTCGAGGATGCCCCGCCAAACCACCGTCTCCTCGCGGGCTTTCTCCAGTCTTTCCAAGCGGTTGGCCGCCGCCAGCGTGCGCGGCAGCAGGGCGTCGTCGTCTGAAGGCATCAGGACCACGGTGAAATGGGGAACGTGATCAAAGATCACGATCGTTTCCGGGGCCGCGTCGATCAGCCAGGGGTGCGGATTGAGCGGGCAGGCGGCGGCCATCACGGTGGCGTAGTCCTCGCCGTAGAAGGCGCCGTAGAGATACTGCGCCGGCCAGAACAGCGTCCCCGCCGCTTGTCGGTAAGTCTCTGGCGAAACTGAGGTCTTGAAGCGATCCCCCGGCCGTGCCGGCCGCGTCGTCAGGGTATGGACGACGCCGCAGCCCTCAGTCGCGAGCGCCTCGATCAGCGTCGTCTTGCCGACCCCGGTCGGCCCGCCGATGAGCACCAGCACCGGCGGTCCTCAGCGGTCGCGGGCGTGGCGGATGGCGGCGATCGCCGTGTCGGCGTCGCCGACAAGATTGAGCAGCAGCAGGATCAGCCGCGCATCGAGCGCAGCACTTTCCTGCGCCGTCAGCCCGGAATGCGCAACGAGCAGAGCGGCATAGACATCGTCGCTGCGCCCGCCGAGCCGGTCGGCGCCGAGGTCGAGCGGAGCAGCCGACTGCTCTGTGGCAGCCGGGTTCGCATGGTCCGAACCGCTCATGCCGCCCTCTCGTCGCTGCGACGGCTCGCCCCGCCGGCCCTCGCGAGCGCGTCCGCCATCATCGCTGCCGTTGGACGGGAGAGGCGCGCGGCGACGTGCTGGTCGGGGCGGATCAGGTAAAGAAAATCAAGACCATAGCGCGCCGCCACGAGCTCCTCCGGATCGCCGAGCCCGCCGGTGCCGACGCGCACGAGGCGCTCCCGGGACGGCGGCACGGCGATGTCGCCGACCGCCAGCCAGCAGAAGTCACCGCCCAGTCGGTCGAGCAGGAAGCCGGCCTTGCCGTCGCTCTCCGTCACCGGCGCATCGGGACAGACGCGCCCCGGCTCGACAGCAGCTCCATCCTCCGCCGGGGTCTGCAGCGACAGCCCGGCGAGGCTCGCGGGCAAGGACAGCCGGCCGGAATTGACGAAGCGGCGGGCGAACGGCTCGGTGGCGGCGAGCCTGAGCACGGCGGCGCGGAAGGTGCGCTCGGCCTCGCTCTTCGGCGTCATGAAGTGGGTGGAGCGGGCGGAATTGAGGATGTTCTCGTCGGCCGCCCGCACGCGCTCCTCGTCGTAGGTGTCGACCAGGCCCGGCCCGGCCTCGCCGCGGATGACGCGGGCGAGCTTCCAGGCGAGGTTGTCGGCGTCCTGGATGCCGCCGTTGCCGCCGCGCGCGCCGAACGGCGAGACGATGTGGGCGCTGTCGCCGGCGAAGACGACGCGGCCGTGCACGAAGCGCTCGAGCCGCCGGCACTGGAAGGTGTAGACCGACACCCAGTCGAGCTCGAACGGCCGGTCGCCGACCATGGCGCGGATGCGCGGGATCACATGCTCCGGCCGCTTCTCCACTTCCGGATCGGCGTCGGGGCCGAGCTGCAGGTCGATGCGCCAGATGTCGTCGGGCTGCTTGTGGAGCAGCGCCGACTGGCCGGCGTGGAAGGGCGGCTCGAACCAGAACCAGCGCTCGGACGGGAACGGCGCCTTCATCTCGACGTCGGCGATGAGGAAGCGCTCCTCGAAGGCCTCGCCGGCGAAGTCGAGCCCGAGGGCGGTGCGCACGGTGGAGCGGACGCCGTCGCAGGCGACGAGCCAGTCGGCCTCCAGCGCGTAGGCGCCGTCGGGGGTCTCGACGGTCAGCGTGACGCCGTCGGGGCGCGCTGCCACGCCGGCGACGCGGTTCTTCCAGCGAAGCTCGATCAGGTCGGGGAAGTCGGCCGCCCGCTCGGCGAGGTATTCCTCGACATAGTATTGCTGCAGGTTGACGAAGGCCGGCATGCGGTGGCCGGGCTCCGGCAGGAGGTCGAAGGCGTAGACCTCTGCATCGCGGTGGAAGAGGCGGCCGACCTTCCAGGTGACGCCCTTCTCGACCATGCGCCGGCCGACGCCGAGGCGATCGAAGATCTCCAGCGTCCGCTTCGACCAGCAGATGGCGCGGCTGCCGACGGAGACGCGGTCGTTGTCGTCGAGCACGACGACGGGGGTGCCGTGCATGGCGAGGTCGACCGCGAGCGCGAGCCCGACCGGCCCGGCGCCGACGACCACCACCGGCCGCCTTGCTGCACCACCCCCGGACAGTTCCGGCGGCTTCACATAGGGAAACGTCGTGTAGGCGTAGCGCGTCATCGCCTCCCCCCGGTAGCCCGTTGAGGTGGGTCCGTTGCGCGACAGTCTAGCGGCGGAGGGGGCGGGCTGTCGCGGGGGGTAGCGGGTGCGGGCCTTCACCCCCACCGAGGTCATTCCCGGGCTTGTCCCGGGAACCCATTGTTCTCGGCGAGCACACCGACCCAAACCGGGCATGTCCTCTGATGCGGCGTCGCATGGGTTCCCGGCACAAGGCCGGGAATGACTACGGAGGGGGTAGTGTGAGGGAGGAGAGGCAAGCGATGACTGCTGCGCCGCGCTGGCTGCCGCCCGCTCGCCCCATCCTCGCCTTGCGCCACATCCCCGCCTGGGGGCCCGCCCGCTCGCCCCCCGCCCGCTCGCCCCCCGCCCGCTCGCCCCCCGCCCGCTCGCCCCCCGCCCGCTCGCCCCATGCCCACCTCGCGCTGCGGCGTCCCGCGTCAGATGAACTTGCCGATCTCCTCGGCGCTCAGGACCTTGCCGGAGGAGACGAGCTTTTCGTCGATGACGAGGCCGGGGGTCGACATCACGCCATAGGCGGCGATGGCGGCGAAATCGGTGACCTTGACGATCTCGGCCGGCTTGCCGGCGGCGGCGGCCGCGGCCCTGGCGTTGTCGCCGAGGGCGACGCACTTCCTGCAGCCGGATCCGAGGATCTTGATGATCATGGCCTGTCCTTTCACACGGGAAGAGGAGCGTCACAGCAAGAGGGCCGAGACCTCGTTGAAGATGAAGCCGATGGCGAGGATGCCCACCGTCACCACGGCGAGAAAGGCGATCAGCAGCGGCAGCTTCACCACCCGCTTCAGCAGGATCAGCGACGGCAGCGACAGGGCCGTCACCGCCATCATGAAGGCGAGCACGGTGCCGAGGCCGACGCCCTTGCCGACCAGCGCCTCGGCGATCGGCAGCGTCCCGAAGATGTCGGCATACATCGGGATGCCGATGAGCGTCGCCACCGGCACCGCCCACCACTTGTCCTGGCCCAGCAGCGCCCCGATCGCCTCCTGCGGGATCCAGTTGTGGATCGCCGCGCCGATGCCGACGCCGACGAGCACATAGGGCCAGACGCGGTGGACGATCTCGGTCACCTGGTCGCGGGCATAGGAGAGTCGCTCCCGCCGCGTCATCGTCTCGACCGCGCCGGAGACCGGCACGGTGCGGACGAAATCGGCAACCTGGCTCTCCATCCCGAGCTTGCCGATCACCGTGCCGCCGACGACCGCCACCACCAGCCCGACGCCGACATAGGCGAGCGCGATCGGCCAGTTGAAGATCGAGGCGAGCAGGATCACCGAGGCGAGATCGACCAGGGGCGACGAAATCAGGAACGAGAAGGTGATCGCCAGCGGCAGGCCGGCTGCGGTGAAGCCGATGAACAGCGGGATCGACGAGCAGGAACAGAACGGCGTCAGCGTTCCGAGCAGGGCCGCCAGCGTGTTGGCGCCGAGGCCGGAGCGGCCGCCCAGAAGGGCGCGGGTGCGCTCCGGCGGGAAGTGGCTCTGCACATAGGAGATGGCGAAGATCAGCACCGCGAGCAGCAGGAAGATCTTGATGACGTCGTAGACGAAGAACTGCACGGACCCGCCGAGACGCGAGGCGGGGTCGAGCCCGACGGCGACGACCCCCGCCCGCACCAGTTCGTCGAGCCACACCATGCGGAGCAGCTGGTCGTTCAGCCAACCGAAGACAGTCACGTCGTCGCCTCGCGGGCGGGGGCGCACGCAGGCGTCCGGAAGGGATGGGGTCGGGGCTCGCCCGCTGTCGGCAGCGTCGGCGGATCAGCGCACGCGCGGTGACAGTCTGCCTTGATGCGGATCAAGGCTGCCGAGGGGCGGGCCGTCGGGCGGGCCGTCGATGGGGGCGGGCCGTCGTGGGGGTGGGCTGCGGGAGGGCTGCCCCTTAAACCCTCCCCTTGTGGGAGGGTCGGGCCGCGCAGCGGACCGGGGAGGGCGCCGGTGGCGGAGCCGCCGGCGTGCGACGGTAGCGACCGCTCGCAGTCCCGTACCGCCGCGCGAGCGCGGCGGCCCCCTCCGGCCGGCTGCGCCGGCCACCTCCCCCACGAGGGGGGAGGAGCCAGCGCGCCGCTGAAACCTGAAACAATTCAAATATATCCGCCTTGCGTGCCGATCCGCCGCTCGCTAACGGAAAGGGATCATCCGACGCTTCCCGCGAGGTTCGCCATGTCCGACGGTTCGTTCTCCCCGGTCGCCGCCGCCCGCACCCTGTTGCGCACCGTCCGCACCGGGGCGCTCGCGACGCTCGCCACCGGCTCCGGCGACCCGTTCGCCTCGCTCGTCACCGTGGCGACGCTGCCCGACGGCACGCCGGTGCTCTTGATCTCCGACCTCGCGCTGCACACCCAGAACGCCAAGGCCGATCCGCGCGCCTCGCTGCTGCTGGCGGCGGAGGGCAGCGAGGGCGACCCCCTCGCAGGCGCCCGCGTCTCCATCGGCGGCCGGCTGCGCCGGCTCGACAAGGACACGCCCGAGGACGCGGCGGCGCGGCGCCGCTTCCTGATGCGACATCCGGACGCCGCCGGCTATGCGGGCTTCGCCGACTTCTCCGTCTGGGTGCTCGAGGTTTCGGGTGCGCACCTCGTGGCCGGCTTCGGCCGCATCGTCGCGATCGCCGCGAGCGACCTCCTCCTCGACCTGTCCGACGCCGAGCAGCTGCTCGGCGCCGAGAAGGGCTCCGTCGACCACATGAACGAGGACCACACCGACGCGCTGGCCCTCTACGCCACGAAGCTGTGCGGCGCGCCCGACGGGTTGTGGATCACAACCGGCCTCGATCCGGAGGGGATCGACCTGATGACCCGCGACGGCGGGCAGAGCGCGCGACTGGTGTTTCCGGACCGGGTGCGTACATCGGCGGAGCTCCGCGGGGTGCTCGTCAAGCTCGCCCACGCCGCCCGCGCGGCCGCCTGAGCGCGGATAAGGCGAAGCTCGCGCCGCACTTGTGCCCCTTCGGACGGTGTCCTAACGTCCGTATTCACGACCCCAGCTAATGAATACGAGGCCGAAGGCCCGACCCGTCCGACCCGGCGCCGCCAGCGCACCAGACGCCCCATAAAACTCAACAAACGGCGGCCGCCATACAACTTCAACGCGAGCGAACGTCGAGAGGGACTATCGTGAGGGAGAGCGGAACGCGCAACGCCGCCTGCGGCGTGGAGGCCAGCGGTCTCAAGGATCTGGCCGCGATCAACTGGAATTTCGGGGACGCCCGCCTCTTCGAGGAGGCGGTGCTGCGCAAGGAAGGCATCGTCGCCTCCACCGGCGCGTTCACGGCCGAGACCGGCATCCACACCGGCCGTTCGCCGCGCGACAAGCACACGGTGAAGGACGAGCACACCGCCGACCAGGTCTGGTGGGGCAACAACAACGCCATGAGCCCCGAGCACTTCGACGTGCTCTACAACGACATGATCGAGCACGCGAAGGGCCGCGAGCTCTTCGCCCAGGACCTCTACGGCTCCGCCGACCCGACCTACCGCGTCTCGGCGCGCATCTTCACCGAGTTCGCCTGGCACTCGCTGTTCATCCGCAACCTGCTGATCCGCCCCACAGTCGATCAGCTCGCGAGCTTCGTGCCGGACCTGACGATCATCGACCTGCCGAGCTTCAACGGCGATCCGAAGCGCCACGGCTGCCGCACCGAGACGGTGATCGCCGTCAACTTCACGAAGCGCATCATCCTGATCGGCGGCACGTCCTACGCCGGCGAGATGAAGAAGTCGGTGTTCACCTACCTCAACTACATCCTGCCGCCGCAGGGCGTCGTCGCCATGCACTGCTCGGCGAACGTCGGCAAGGCCGGCGACACCGCGCTGTTCTTCGGGCTCTCGGGCACCGGCAAGACGACGCTGTCGACCGATCCGGACCGCGAGCTGATCGGCGACGACGAGCACGGCTGGGGCGACACCGGCGTCTTCAACTTCGAGGGCGGCTGCTACGCCAAGACGATCAACCTGTCGAAGGAAGCCGAGCCGGAGATCTACGCCGCCACGGAGCGCTTCGGCACGGTGCTGGAGAACGTGCCGGTCGATCCCGACACGCGCGTCCCCGACTACACCGACGAAACGAAGACGGAGAACACCCGCTCCGCCTATCCGATCCACTTCATCGCCAACGCCAAGCTCGATGGCCGCGCCGGGCAGCCGAAGAACCTCATCCTGCTGACCGCGGATGCCTTCGGCGTGCTGCCGCCGATCGCCAAGCTGACGCCGGCGCAGGCGATGTACCACTTCATCTCCGGCTACACGGCGAAGGTCGCCGGCACCGAGAAGGGCGTGACGGAGCCGGAGGCGACGTTTTCCACCTGCTTCGCCTCGCCTTTCCTGCCGCGCCATCCGAGCGAGTACGGCAACCTCTTGCGCGACCTCATCGCCCGCTACGACGTCGACTGCTGGCTGATCAATACCGGTTGGACGGGCGGCAAGTTCGGCGTCGGCCGGCGCATGCCGATCAAGGTGACGCGCACTTTGCTCGCTGCCGCCCTCGACGGGTCGCTGAAGGACGTCGGCTACCGCACGGACCGCTATTTCGGCTTTGAGGTGCCGACGGCGGTGCCGGGCGTCGAGCCGCACATCCTCTATCCGATCAAGACGTGGAAGGACAAATCCGAGTTCGACGCCACGGCCCGGCACCTGATCGCCATGTTCCAGAAGAACTTCGAGCAGTTCGCCACCCACGTCGATCCGGACGTCAACGACGCGGCCCCGGTGGTGCGCGAGGCGGCCGAGTAGTCCATCCGCCGCTTCTATCGCGAAGACTTTCGACGGCCCGCGGCACCAACCGCGGGCCGTCGTCGTTTGGGGATCGACGACGTGTGGCAGACGGGAGGCGGCGATGGCGGTGACGGCACGGTGGCGGAGCGCCGACGGCGGCGGGCTCGAGCATCTGGTGATCGAGGAGACTTCCAGCGGTCAGACGGTGGATGCCGTCGTCGTCGGCGACACCGAGGGCGCGGCCTTCGCCGCGCACTGGCGTCTCGTCGTCGATGCAGGCTGGCGTGCCCGGCGCCTCGACGTCGAGGTCATTGGCCTCGACCGGCGGCTGGCGGTGCTGGCCGATGGCGAGGGCAGCTGGACCAACGCCGACGGCGTGCCGCTGCCCGAGCTCACGGGCGCGATCGACGTCGACATCTCCGCCTCGCCCTTCACCAACACGCTGCCGATCCGCCGGCTCGCCTTGCCGGTGGGCGGCGTGGCGGAGATCGTGGTGGCCTACGTGTCGTTCCCGGACCTCGCGCTGTTCCCGCACCCGCAGCGCTATACCAACCTCGGCGAGAAACGCTGGCTGTTCGAATCGCTCGATGCAGACTTCAAGCGCGAAATCACGGTGGACGAGGACGGGCTGGTGGTGAGCTATCCCGGCCTGTTCGAGCGGGTGCTGTGAGGGCGGCGAGCTAAGGCTTCGGCCGCGCGCCAACGCCCGCAACGGGGTAGCTCGGGGCACGCCTCCATCGGGGGGCCTCGTCTCAGAACAGCCGCCCCTGATCCTCCGAGGACCGCTTCGGCCGCGCTGCGGCCCGCGAAGGCTGGGCGGCGCGCTTGGCCCCGGGGGTTGCTTCGCCGCCGACCTCTGCCCCCTCCTGCGGCCGGTCCCGCGCCGCGGGCGGCTGGCTACCGCCGCCACCCGCCGGCGCGCTTCCATCCGCCCGCCGCGCCGCGACGTCGCCGTCGGCGAGGCGGACGGTGAAGGCCTCCGGCACCGCCGCGACCGATCGAACGAGGTGCCCGTCCGGACCCAGCACGAGGGCGTAGCCGCGGGCGAGCGTGCCCTTGTAGCTGAACGATTCGAGCAGCTTGGCCGTCGCGCCGAGGTCGCGCCGCCGCCGCTCCGTGCCGGCGATGAAGCAGCGCGTCAGCCCCGTCCCGGCGCGGTCGAGCCGCGCCCGCGCCTCGCCGAGCTTCAGGCGCTCGGCTCTTAGCCCGAGCGCCACCGCCTCCAGCCGCTCGCGCCGGCGGGACAGCAGGCGCAGCAGCGCTGCCGGTGTGAGGCGGGCCGCCGCGCGTTCGAAGCGCGTGCGGTGCTGGCGGCTCGCGCCGGCGAGCGCGTGGCCGAGGCGGGCGCCGGCGAGGTCGAGGCGCTGGCGCGCCGTCGCCACGAGGTCGCCCGCCTGCGGCAGCGCCCGGGCGAGCGCCCTCAGCGCCTGACGCCGGTCGGTGAGGCCGCGGCGGGCGCAGGAATCGATGCGCCGGCCGTAGTCGTCGATCGCCGCCAGAAGCTCGAGCCGCACCGGCACGGCCATCTCGGCGGCACCGGTCGGCGTCGGGGCGCGGCGGTCGGCGGCGTGGTCGAGGAGCGTCCAGTCGGTCTCGTGGCCGACGGCGGAGATGAGCGGGATCGGGCTCTCGGCCGCGGCGCGCACCACCGCCTCGTCGTTGAAGCCCCAGAGGTCCTCGAGGCTGCCGCCGCCCCGCGCGACGATGAGGAGGTCCGGGCGAGGCAACGGCCCACCCGGCGTCAGCGCTCCGAAGCCGCGGATCGCCGCCGCCACTTCCGCCGCGCTGCCGTCGCCCTGCACGCGCACCGGCCAGACGAGCACGTGGACGGGGAAGCGGTCCGACAGGCGGTGGAGGATGTCGCGGATCACCGCCCCGGTCGGCGAGGTGACGACGCCGATGACGCCCGGCAGCACCGGCAGCGGCCGCTTGCGCGCCTCGTCGAACAGCCCCTCGGCGGCGAGCTTCGTCCGCCGCTCCTCGAGCAGCGCCATCAGCGCGCCGACGCCGGCGGGCTCCAGCGCCTCGATGACGATCTGGTATTTCGAGCCGCCGGGGAACGTCGTCAGCTTGCCGGTGGCGATGACCTCCATGCCCTCCTCGGGCTTGAAGCGCAGCCGCTGGAACGAGGTGCGCCAGACCACCGCCTCGATGCGCGCCTTGTCGTCCTTCAGCGAGAAGTAGGCGTGGCCCGACGAGTGCGGCCCGCGGTAGCCGGAGATCTCGCCGCGCACGCGCACGAAGCCGTAGGCGTCCTCGATCGTACGCTTCACCGCGAAGGCGATCTCGGAGACGGAGAACTCGGCGACGTTCGGGCGGGCCTCGGCCGGGGCCGAGGCATTGGCGCGCGTCTCGGCTGGGGCGGAAGCGTCGGCGCGCGTCTCGACCGGGGCCCGTTCGGGTTTCGGCGGGCCGGCCTTCGGCGTGCCGGGGAAGCGGAACTCTGACAAGCGGCGGCTCCACGAACAGCGTTCGTCATCAGCGCCGACGCCCGCCGGCCCGTCAAGGCGGACACGACTGCGGAAGCGGTCCGGCCGAAGCACCGCCCGCTTGCGTCCGCCGTCCCCGCCGCGGCATGGTCCCGCCGCCGTCCACAGGGAAGCCGCGAGACTGGAGCCGCCCCCATCGCCCGCCACGACATCACCTCGACGCGCCTTTATGTCGACGCCCCCCTCGAGGCCGGCGCGGGCGTGCCGCTCGCCCGCGAGCAGGCGAACTATCTCATCGCCGTGCTCCGCCTCGGCGAGGGCGACGGGCTGCTCGTCTTCAACGGCCGCGACGGCGAGTGGCGCGCCGACATCGCCGACGCCTCGAGGAAGGCCGCCCGCCTCGTCGTGCGCGGGCTGACGCGACCACAGCCGCAGACGCCCGACCTGCATCTCCTGTTCGCGCCGCTGAAGCACGCCCGCCTCGACTACATGGTGCAGAAGGCGGTCGAAATGGGCGCCGGCGCGATCCGCCCGGTGATCACCCGCCGCACCCAGGTGGCACGGGTCAACCTCGAACGGATGCGGGCGAACGTCGTCGAGGCCTGCGAGCAGTGCGGCGTGCTCGCCGTGCCGCGCGTCGACGAGCCGGTGGCGCTCGACCGCGTGCTGGCCTCCTGGGAGACCGACGAGCCCGGCCGCCGCCTCGTCTTCTGCGACGAGGACGACCATCGCAACGGCCCGCTCGCGGCGCTTGCAGGCCTCGCGCCGGGGCCGCTCGCGGTGCTGATCGGCCCCGAGGGCGGCTTCGACGAGGACGAGCGCAAGCGCCTGCGCGCCATGCCCGACGTCACCGCCATCCCGCTCGGCCCCCGCGTGCTGCGCGCCGACACCGCGGCTGTGGCGGCGCTGGCGGTGGTGCAGGCGGCGCTGGGCGACTGGCGCTGAGGGTCTCCGCCGCCTGCCGGATGCGCAAGAATTTCGTGTTTGTGCCTCCCCGGACCCGCCGCTATCGTCCCGGCCGCCCGGCACCCCCTGCCCGGGCCGCCAACGACGAGCCGACCCGCATGGCACGCGATACCATCGACAGCACCCCGATCGACGGACGCGACGAGCTCGTCGCCAACCTCGCCTCCGGCGGCAAGCCGCCCGAAAAATGGCGGATCGGCACGGAGCACGAGAAGTTCGGCTTCCACACCGACGACCTCTCGCCCGTCCCCTACGAAGGGCCGCGCGGCGTCGAGAAGCTTCTGACCGGCATGGAAGGCCTGCTCGGCTGGGAGCCGATCGTCGACAAGGGCAAGATCATCGGCCTCGGCGATCCGACCGGCGGCGGCGCCATCAGTCTCGAGCCCGGCGGCCAGTTCGAACTCTCCGGCGCGCCGCTCGAAACCCTCCACCAGACCTGCCGCGAGGTGCACGCCCATCTCGCGCAGGTCCGCCAGATCGGCGAGCCCCTCGGCATCGGCTTCCTCGGCATCGGCATGTCGCCGAAGTGGACGCTCGCCGAGACGCCGGTGATGCCGAAGTCGCGCTACGCCATCATGACGGCCTACATGAAGAAGGTCGGCACGATGGGCCTCGACATGATGTACCGGACCTCGACGATCCAGGTGAACCTCGACTTCGAGGACGAGCCGGACATGGTCAAGAAGCTCCGCGTCGGCCTCGCCTTGCAGCCGATCGCCACCGCCATCTTCGCCAACTCGCCGCTGACGGAAGGCGTGCCGAACGGCTACCAGTCGCTGCGCGGCGAGATCTGGCACCACACCGATGCCCACCGAACCGGCGGCCTGCCCTTCGCCTTCGACGAGGGCTTCGGCTTCGAGCAGTATGTCGACTGGGCGATCGACGTGCCGATGTACTTCGTCAAGCGTGGCGACACCTACATCGACGTCTCCGGCGAGAGCTTCCGCCGCTTCATGGCGGAAGGCCTGCCGCAGCTCGACCCCGATGATCGACCCACCATCGGCGACTGGAACAACCACCTCTCCACCGTCTTCCCGGACGTCAGGATGAAGAAGTACCTCGAGATGCGCGGCGCCGACGGTGGCCCGTGGCGGCGCATCTGCGCCCTGCCGGCGTTCTGGGTCGGCCTGCTCTACGACCAGGCCTCCCTCGACCAGGCGTGGGAGATGGTGAAGGACTGGACGACCGAGGAGCGCGAGGCGCTGCGCCGGGCCGTGCCGCGCACCGCGCTGGAGACCCCCTTCCGCAACCGTCGCGTCCTCGACGTCGCCCGCGACGCCGCCGAGCTCGCCCGCCAGGGACTCGCCCGTCGCGCCCGCCTGAACGGCGCCGGTTTCGACGAGACGCAGTACCTCGATCCGGTGCTGGAGACGGTGACGAGCGGGCGCACCCCGGCCGATGCCATCCTCGCCAAGTACAAGGGCGAGTGGGGCGGCAACGTCGATCGGGTGTTCGCCGAGTACGCCTACTGAACTTCTTCCCGGAGCGCTTCGGGGGAAAGCCCATACTCGCCAGCCTGTTGCGATAAGGAGAATCGCATTCACGCGATGGCGGCGGCGCGGGCGCGATGCTAGTTTCGCGGTCGGCGGGGGGACGGGGGCGTCCATCCACCAACTCGGCCGGCCGGACCGGGCCGCTGCGATCCTTTGGGATCGCGCGGCCGCGTGGGTGCGCGCATCCGACCGCCGTCGCAGTGCCGGCCAGCGGCCGGGTGAATGTCGCAGCGGCCGCGCGTCATCGCCGGGCCGCGCCTCGCGGATGTGGGTCTAACCGATGAAGAAGACCGTCTTCCCAATCCTCGCTGCCCTCGCGGCGGGTCTCCTCGCCACGAGCGCGGGCGCAGCCGAGATGCGCGACGTCGGCAGTGTCTCGCTCAGCCGCGTCGTCGTCCCGAACGCTGCGGCCGCGACGGCCGAGAGCGCGGCCACTGCGATCGCGCCGGCGCTCGCCCGGGCGCTCGGCCTCGACCGAACCTCCTCGCTGCGCCTGCTGGCGAGCCGCGACCTGCCGCGCAAGCGCGGCCGCAGCCTGCGCTTCGCCCAGCTCTATCGGGGCGTGCCGATCTGGGACCAGCAGGTCGTCGTCCGCCAGGCCGCCGACGGCAAGCTGATGGATGCCAGCGGCACCGCCGTCTTCGGCCTCGCCGCGGCGGCCGCGACGCCGCCCGCCGCTGCCCTCGACGCCGACGCGGCGCTTCGCATCGCCATCGACTCCATCGTGCCGAAGGTGCGCAAGCGCGACAGCGTCATCGAGAACCCGACGTCCGAGCTCGTCTACCGGATGGGCGAGCGTGGCGACATGCAACTCGTCTACAAGGTGTCGTTCTTCACCACCGTGTTCGGCGAGAACGATTCCTGGCCGACCCGCCCGGTGATCTTCGTCGACGCCGCCTCGGGCCGCATCGTCGACGGCTACGAGAACCTGCAGCACATCCGCGACGACTACCTGACGAACTCGAAACATGCCGGCACCGGGCCGGGCGGCAACGAGAAGGCCGGGCGCTATCGCTATGGCGGCGCGGTCTTCCCGAAGTTCCTCGTCACCGAGAAGGACGGCGAGTGCCTCATGGACGGTGACGAGTACCTCCAGACGGAGGATCTCGCCGGCACCGCCGTGGCGACCGACGTGCCCTTCTCGTTCGACTGCTTCAACAACCCCGGCATCGCGGTCAACGGCGCCTACTCGCCGATGAACGACGCCCAGGGCATGGGCGAGGTGGTCTGGGACCTCTACAATTCCTGGTACGGCACCCAGCCGCTCGGGCGGCGCAAGCTGCTCCTCCGCGTCCGCTATGCCGACGACGACGGCGACATGGACAACGCCTTCTGGAACGGCGTCGCCATGACCTTCGGCAACGGCAAGGAGATCTTCTATCCCCTCGTCAGCCTCGACGTCACCGGCCACGAGGTTTCGCACGGCTTCACCGAGTTCAATTCGGGCCTCGTCTATTTCGGTGAGGCGGGCGGCATCAACGAGGCCTACTCGGACATGGCCGGCGTCGCGACCGAGGCCTTCTTCGCCGCGCGCTACGGCCAGCCGTTCAGCTACGAGATCCCGAACTTCGACATCGGCCAGGAGGTCTGGAAGGGACCGGGCTCGGCGATGCGCTACATGTGCGATCCGCCCCGCGACGGCCGCTCGATCGACCACGCCTCCGACTTCGTCCCGGACATGGATCCGCATCAGGCCAGCGGCGTCTACAACAAGGCCTTCTGCATTCTCGCCAAGTCCGAGGGCTGGACCATCCGCAAGGCCTTCGAGATCTTCCTGGTCGCGAACGAATCCTACTGGGTGCCGCGCACCACCTATGTGAGCGGCGCCATCGACGTGATGCGGGCGGCGGTGCTCGTTGGCAATGTCCCGACGGATCCGATCGCGGCCGCCTTCGAGGAGGTCGGCGTGATGACGCCGGTGCTGACGGTCGGCGAGGCGAAGCGCGCCTTCACCGGCAAGCGCGGCGGGCCGTTCGGGCCGAAGTCCGTCAACCTCCGCCTCTCCTCGAAGGTGCCGGTACGCTGGGACGTCTCGGGGGTGCCGGACTGGCTGAAGATCAGCGAGACCAGTGGCGTCGTGCGCGGCAAGACGGTGCTGAAGCTCGCCGTGAAGCCCTCGGCGGCGAAGACGCTGAAGGCGAGCCAGTCGGCGGTGCTGACCTTCCACAACGGCTCGCAGACCGGCCAGGCGCCGATCCGCCGCCGCGTCGAGATCGTCATCGACGGCAAGGGCAAGCAGCGCCTCGAGAGCGCGGCCGTCGAGGCGGGCGCGACGGCGACGGCGGCGGCGGAATAGGGACTTCCCGCTCGGGCCGGCCGCCTGCGAGGCGCGGGAGGCCGGCCCCGCCGTCCTCGAACTCGTCTGCCTCAAAAACGTGCAACCGGTTACCTTATCGGTTATAGAGCGGGGCCCCGGCACGGGGACCCCGCTGGCCGACCGGCCGGCTCCCGTGGCGGCCAGAGCCCGCGCCGGCACGAGCCCCCGATCCGATGACCCTCGCTCCCTCGCGTCCCCTCGCCGCGGCCCCCGCCACGACGACGGGGGCGGCCGTGACCGCGCCGCAGCCGCTCTCCGTGCACGTCCGGGAGACGGTGAAGCTGGCACTGCCGCTGATCGCGGCGCGCACCGGCCTGATCCTGATGCTGACCGTCGACACGGTGATGACCGGCCGCCTCGGCGGCGAGGAGCTCGCCTTCCTGGCGGTGGGCATCTCCCCGCAGATCACCCTGATGCTGGTGGCGATCGGCGCGCTGCAGGCGACCGTCGTGCTGACGGCGCAGGCGATCGGCGCCGGCGAATCCTGGCGCGCCGGCGCGGTGCTGCGCGCCGGGCTCATTCACGCGGCGCTGCTCGGCGTGCTGGCGGGGCTCGCCTCGATCTGGGCGGAGGAGATGTTCCTCGGCATCGGCCAGTCGCCGAGTGTCGCCCTCGGCGCGGCGGAGGTGTCGCACGCGTTCGCCTTCGGGCTGCCGGGGCTGCTCATGTACATCGTCGCGAGCTTCTTCCTGGAAGCGAGCGGGCGGCCGCGCACCTCGATGGTGATCATCTTCGTCGCCAACCTCGTGAACGTGCCCCTGAACGGCCTGCTCGCGCTCGGCTGGGGCGGGCTGTTCGAGCCGATGGGCGCCGACGGCGCGGTGCTGGCGAGCTCGATCCTGCGCTGGGCCGCCTTCCTCGCCGCCTTCGCCTGCATCGTCCGGCCGGCGCGCGGCGGCGACCAGTTCGGCGTGCTCGCGTCGCTCGCGGAATGGGGACGGGCGACGCTGACGCTCGGCGGCGCCGTCGGCCGGCAGATCCGCCGGCTCGGGCTGCCGATGGGCATCGCCCAGGGCATCGAGAGCTCGGCCTTCACCACCGTCGTCTTCATCGCCGGCAGTGTCGGCGCGGCGGTGGCGGCCGCCCACCAGACGACGATGACGCTGGTGGTGCTCGTCTACATGTGCGCGATCGGCTTCGGCGGTGCGGCGGCGATCCGCGTCGGGCGCGCCGTCGGCCGGGGAAGCGCGCCGGACGTGCGCCGCGCCGGCCTCAGCGCGGTGGCGCTCGGCTCGCTCGTCGCGGTGCCGGCCGGCATCCTCTTCCTCACCGTGCCCGAGGCGATGGTGCGGCTCGTCACCGACGATCAGGCGGTGGCGGCGATCGCCGCGCCGGCGCTGCGCCTTGTCGGCTTCTTCCTCGTCTTCGACGCCGCCAACGGCATCACCACCGGGGCGCTGCGCGGCATGGGGGAGGTGTGGATCCCGATGTTCACCCAGTGCGCCTCGTTCTGGATTGTCGCGGTGCCGCTCGCCTGGTGGTTCGGCGTGACGCTCGGATGGGGGCCCCTGGGGCTCATCGCCGGGATCTGCGCGGGCATGGTGGCCTCGGCGGGAACCTTGGTGCCTCGGTTCGTCTTCGTCTCGGGACGGCCGCCGAAGCGGCTGTGAGCCGGCGAAACGGCGGATTTTCGGGAAAACGTGCAAAAAAGCCGGGCACGCGCCATAATTCGGCTCGCCTCGCGCTTCACCAGCGCAAACGGGCGCCGCGCCGCGGTGTGCGAACGAACAACGGGACATGAGCCACGCCATGCCGACGATCGCTCTGGTCGACGATGATCGCAACATCCTGACCTCGGTGGCGATCACCCTGGAAGCCGAGGGCTACCGGGTCGAGACCTATACCGACGGCGCCTCGGCGCTGGACGGCCTGGCGCAGAACCAGCCCGACCTCGCCATCCTCGACATCAAGATGCCGCGCATGGACGGCATGGAGCTGTTGCGCCGGCTGCGCCAGCGCACCGACATGCCGGTGATCTTCCTCACCTCCAAGGACGACGAGATCGACGAGCTGTTCGGTCTCAAGATGGGCGCCGACGACTTCATCCGGAAGCCGTTCTCGCAGCGCCTCCTGGTCGAGCGGGTGAAGGCGGTGCTCCGGCGCGCCTCGCCGCGCGAGGGCCAGGCGGCGAAGCCGACCGACGCGGCGAAGGTGCTGGAGCGCGGCCAGCTTGTGATGGACCAGGAGCGCCACACCTGCACCTGGCAGGGCCAGCCGGTGACGCTGACGGTGACCGAGTTCCTGATCCTGCACGCACTGGCGCAGCGGCCGGGCGTCGTGAAGAGCCGCAACGCCCTGATGGACGCGGCCTATGACGACCAGGTCTATGTCGACGACCGCACCATCGACAGCCACATCAAGCGGCTGCGCAAGAAGTTCAAGGTGGTCGACACCGAGTTCGACATGATCGAGACGCTCTACGGCGTCGGCTACCGCTTCAAGGAGTCCTGACCGGGCTCCGACGGCTGCCGCGCCCGGCGCGCGCCGCAAGGACGATGATGGCCGCCGACCTCGACACTGAGGACGCCGACACCAGCGCCGGCCGGGCCCGCCCGGCGGCGGGGGATGCCGGCGCGCCCGCGTCGCGGCCAGACGCGTCCGGGGCATCGGCGCCGGGGACGGCCGAGAGCGCGGCGAACAGCGCCGCGGAGCCTTCGGCGACCGCCGCCCCCGCTGCTGGCAAGGCGCCGCAGCGCGAGTCTCGCCGCCGCTCCGGCCGGCGGAGCGATGCCGACAGCCGCAGCCGGCGCCGCACGCCGCAGGGCCGGCCGCTCGCGCGGGTGAGCCGCGTGCTCGGCACCTACGTCTTCTCGAGCCTGACGCGGCGCATCGTCATCCTCAACCTCGCCGGCCTGATCGTGCTGGTGAGCGGCATCCTCTTCCTCAACCAGTTCCGCGCCGGCCTGATCGACGCCCGCGTCGAGAGCCTGCTCACCCAGAGCGAGATCATCGCCACCGCCATCGCGGCTTCCGCCGCGGCCGAGCAGGGCGGCGTGCTGCTCGATCCCGACCAGCTGTTCCGGGCGCAGGCGAACGAGGCGGCGCCGCAGGCCTCCGACGACGGCCTCGGCGCCCTCGACTTCCCGATCAATCCCGAGCGCGTCGCGCCGGTGCTCCGGCGGCTGATCTCGCCGACGAAGACGCGCGCCCGCATCTACGATCGCGACGGCGTCCTCCTGCTCGATTCGCGTCACCTCTACGCCCGCGGCCAGATCCTGCGCTTCGATGCGCCGGCGCCGGCGGTGCCCAAGGACGACCTCCTGTCGAAGGCGTGGACGGCGGTGGAGCGCTGGCTCGGTCCCGGCGACCTCGCGATCTACAAGGACCTCGGACCGACCGGCGGGCGCGGCTATCCGGAGGTCGAGCGGGCCCTCGACGGTGCGCCGGCGACCGTGGTGCGCTCCAACGAGCGCGACGAGGTGGTGATCGCCGTGGCGGTGCCGATCCAGCGCCAGCGCACCGTGCTCGGCGCGCTGCTGCTGTCCACCCAGGGCGGCGACATCGAGCAGATCCTCGCCGCCGAGCGCATGGCGATCGTGCGCGTCTTCCTCGTCGCCGCCGCGGTGATGGTGGTGCTGTCGGTGCTGCTCGCCGGCACCATCGCCGGGCCGATGCGCCGCCTCGCCGCCGCCGCCGACCGGGTGCGCCGTGGCGTCAAGGCGCGCGAGGCGATCCCGGACTTCCCCGAGCGCAACGACGAGATCGGCCATCTCGCCCGGGCGCTGAAGGAGATGACCTCGGCGCTCTACCGGCGTATGGATGCGATCGAGGCCTTCGCCGCCGACGTGGCGCACGAGCTGAAGAACCCGCTGACCTCGCTGAAGAGCGCGGTGGAGACCCTGCCGCGGGCAAAGAGCGAGGAGTCCAAGGCGCGCCTCTACGCCATCATCGAACACGACGTCCGGCGGCTGAACCGGCTGATCTCCGACATCTCGGATGCCTCGAGGCTCGATGCGGAGCTGTCGCGCGAGGACACCGAGCCGGTCGACATGGCGCGGCTGCTCGCCGCCGTCGTCGAGGTGCAGCGCGGGCTCGTCAAGACCGACGGGCCGACGGTGGTGCTCGAGGTGGAGGCGGAGAAGCCGAACGCCTACTTCACCTTCGGCCACGACAGCCGGCTCGGGCAGGTGTTCACCAACCTGATCGACAACGCCCGCTCGTTCTCGCCGCCGGGTGGCGAGGTGAGGGTGACGATGCGGCGCGACGGCGACGACATCGAGGTGCTGGTCGAGGACGAGGGCACCGGCATCCGGCCCGACCAGATGGAGCGCATCTTCGAGCGCTTCTACACCGACCGGCCGGAGAGCGACGGCTTCGGCAACAATTCCGGCCTCGGGCTGTCGATCTCCAAGCAGATCGTCGAGGCGCACCGCGGCAGTATCATCGCCGAGAACCGGATGGCCGAGAACGGCGGCAGCGAGGGCGAGGCGAAGGTGCTGGGCGCCCGCTTCGTCGTGCGTCTGCCGGCGGCCGCCCCGTGACGACGCCGACGGTGCACGCCAACGCGGTGCTGATCGGCGCCGAGGGCGTGCTCATCCGCGGCCGGCCGGGCTCCGGCAAGAGCGCGCTGACGCGGGCGCTGATCGCGGCGGCGACGGCCGAGGGCCGCTTCGCGCGCCTCGTCGCCGACGACCGGGTGGGGCTGACGGCGTGCCACGGCCGGCTGATCGCCCGCCCGCCGGCATCGCTCGCGGGTCTCGCCGAGCGGCGCGGCCGCGGCATCGAGGCGGCCGAACACGAAAACGCTGCGGTGGTGCGCCTCGTCGTCGACCTCGTGGCGGCGGCGGAAGCGGAGCGGATGCCGGCACCGGCGGCGCTCGAAACCGAGATCCTCGGCGTGTCGCTGCCGCGTCAGCCGGTCGCGTGCGGGGCCGCGGAAGCGGCCGGTCTCGTGCTCGCGGCGCTGGCGGCGGCGGTGGCGGCGCGCGCGGCGGACCAGTCGGCGACGGCGCCCGCGCCGCTTTTCGCTTGCGCGAAAGGCGAGCCTAGCCAATCTTGAGCGGCCCGCGCGGGCGAGGCCCGCGCACCCGGAGCGGTCCCGACCCCTGGATCGCGAATCCGACCCCTGCGGGGCCGCCCCGGCCCGGTGCCGACGGCACCGGAGTGGACGGTGGGGCAGGCGGAGATGCCGGAGCACCATGATCGGTCTCGTCCTGGTCACGCACGGACGGCTCGCCAATGAGCTGAAGGCGGCCCTCGAGCACGTCGTCGGGCCGCAGGAGAAGGTGGAAGCCGTCTCGATCGGGCCGGACGACGACGTCGAGCGTCGGCGCCAGGACATCATCGATGCGGTGGCGCGGGTCGAGAGCGGCACCGGCGTCGTGCTCCTCACCGACATGTTCGGTGGCACGCCCTCCAACCTCGCGATCTCGGTGATGGACGGGCGCAGCGTCGAGGTGATCGCCGGCGTCAACCTGCCGATGCTTGTCAAGCTCGCGAGCGTGCGCGGCGAGCTCGACCTGCCGTCGGCCGTCGAGGAGGCCCGAAAGGCGGGCCAGAAGTACATCAGTGTCGCGAGTCAGATCCTTGCCGGCCAGCGCTGACGGGGCGGCCGACGGCGACGTGTGGCGAGGGGCGCTCCTTCGCGAACTCACGATCGTCAACAAGCGCGGCCTGCATGCGCGGGCGTCGGCGAAGTTCGTCCGCGTCGTTGAGGCGCACGAGGCGGACGTGCACGTCTCCAAGGACGGCCAGATCGTCGAGGGCGCCTCGATCATGGGCCTCCTGATGCTCGGCGCCGGGCCCGGCTCGACGATCATGGTGTCCGCGCGCGGCACGGATGCAGCGGCGGTGCTGGAGGCGCTCGCCGCCCTCGTCGACGACGGCTTCGGCGAGGACCACGGCGAGGACTGAACCCGTTCGCCGGCGGCCCCGACGGGGCTGCGGCGCGGCGTGTGACAGCGGGGGGGCGGCCGATGGCACGCGTGAGCCTGTGACCCTCTACGAGCTGAAACCGCGCTTCCAGGCACTGCTGCGCCCGCTGGTCGCCCGGCTGGCAGCCGCCGGCATCACCGCGAACCAGGTGACGATCGCCGCCGCGATCGTCTCGGTGGTCGTCGGCGTCGGGGTGGCGTGGGGCGCGGACGCGCGGCTCCTGTTCCTGCTCCTGCCAGTGTGGCTGTTCGTGCGGATGGCGCTCAATGCCGTCGATGGCATGCTCGCGCGCGAACACGGCCAGAAGAGCCGGCTCGGCGCCTACCTCAACGAGCTCTCCGACGTCGTCTCGGACGCGGCGCTGCTGCTGCCGTTCGCGGTGCTGCCGGTGTTCGGGGCGATCGCGGTGGCGGTCGTCGCGGTGCTGGCGGCACTGTCGGAGCTCGCCGGCGTGCTCGGCCAGACGGTCGGGGCGTCGCGACGCTATGACGGGCCGCTCGGAAAGAGCGACCGCGCCTTCGTGTTCGGGGCGCTTGCGTTCTGGATCGGCGTCGGCGGGCCACTGCCGGGATGGCTGTTCTGGCTGATGCCCGTCATCGCGGTGGCGCTCACGCTGACGACAATCAATCGTGTCCGCGCCGGGCTTGCGGAAGCGGCCGCGCGCCCCTCCTGATGGCGGCCGATTTCGACCGGCCGGAGGAGGAAGCCATGCGCCCGCACGACGAACTCTCCTTCGCCACTGCCGACGGCGTGTCGCTGTTCTACCGCCACTGGCCGGCCGTCGAGGCACCGGCGCGCGGCGCCGTCGTGATCCTTCACCGCGGCCACGAGCATTCGGGACGGGTGGCCCACCTTGCCGATGAGCTGGCCCTGCCGGGCTTCGACCTGTTCGCCTGGGACGCCCGCGGCCACGGCCGCTCGCCGGGCCCGCGCGGCCACGCGCCGAGCTTCGCCGCGCTGGTGCGCGACCTCGATGCCTTTGTGGCCCATATCGGCGCCACGCATGGCTTCGCAGTCGAGGACACGGCGGTCGTCGCCCAGTCCGTCGGAGCGGTGGTCGCGGCGACGTGGGTGCACGACTATGCGCCGAAGATCCGGGCGCTGGTGCTGGCGTCGCCGGCCTTCCGGGTGCGGCTCTACGTGCCGCTCGCCCGGCCGGGCCTCCGGCTGCTGCGGCGCCTGCGTGGCAACTTCGACGTCCAGTCCTACGTCAAGGCGCGGATGCTGACGCACGATCCGTCCCGCGCCGCCTCCTTCGACGCCGATCCGCTGATCACCCGGGCGATCTCGGTCGACATCCTGCTCGGGCTGAACGATGCGGCGGAGCGCGTCGTCGCGGATGCGGCGGCGATCACGGTGCCGACGCAGCTTCTCGTCTCGGGGTCCGACTATGTCGTCGAGGGGGGGCCGCAGCACCGCTTCTACGAGCGGCTCGGCAGCCGCACCAAGGAGCGCCACGTGCTGGCGGGCTTCTATCACGACACTCTCAGCGAACTCGGCCGGGCGCCGGCGGTGGCGGCGGTGCGACGCTTCCTCGGCGAGCAGTTCGAGCGGCTGCCAGAGCGGCCGTCGCTTCAGGACGCCGACCGCCTCGGCCACACTCGCGCCGAAGCCGACCGGCTCGCCTCGCCCTTGCCCGTGCTGTCGCCGCGCGGGCTGTTCTGGGCGACGACGCGGGCGGGCCTGAAGCTTGGCGGCACGCTGTCCGACGGCATCCGGCTCGGCCACGCGACCGGCTTCGATTCCGGCGCGACACTCGACGCCGTCTACCGCAACCAGCCGTCGGGCCGCGGCGCGATCGGACGGGCGATCGACCGCGCCTATCTCGACAGCGTCGGCTGGCGCGGCATCCGCACCCGCAAGCGCCACCTGGAGGAGCTGATCCGGGACGCGATGGCGCGGCTGCGGCACGCGGGGATGCCCGTCCACGTCCTCGACATCGCCGCCGGTCACGGCCGCTACGTGCTGGAGGCACTGGAGGCGGGAGACCTGGGGCGGCCGGATTCGATCCTGCTGCGCGACTACGTGCCGGGCAACGTCGAGGCCGGGCGGCGGCTGATCGCAGAGAAGGGGCTTTCCGACATCGCCCGCTTCGAGGTGGGCGACGCCTTCGATCCGGCGAGCCTGGCGGCGCTCCAGCCGAAGCCGACGCTCGCGATCGTTTCTGGTCTCTACGAGCTCTTCGCCGACAATGACCTCGTGCGCTGGTCGCTCGGCGGCGTGGCGGCGGCGGTGCCGGCGGGGGGCTTCCTCGTCTACACGAACCAGCCCTGGCACCCGCAGCTCGAGTTCATCGCCCGGGCGCTGACGAGCCATCGCGGCGGACAGGCGTGGGTGATGCGCCGGCGGACGCAGGGCGAGATGGACGAACTCGTCGAGAGCCACGGCTTTACGAAGCTCGTCCAGCGGATCGACGACGACGGCATCTTCACGGTGTCGCTGGCGCAAAGGGTCGGCGATGCCGGCTAGCCTCGTCCGCCGCGCTGCCGCGGGTCTCACGGCGCTCGCCACGATCGCCGTCGCCCGCATCGTCACCGGCGTGCGCGGCAACTGGGTTGGCTGCACGCCCTCGGCGACGCAGCGCGTCTACTTCGCCAACCACACCAGCCACGGCGACTTCGTGCTGATCTGGACGGTGCTGCCGCCGGCCTACCGGGCGCGGACGCGCCCTGTCGCCGCTGCCGACTACTGGCGCGCCGACCGCATCCGCCGCTTCCTCGGCACCGACGTGTTCGACGCCGTGCTGATCGACCGCGACGCCAATGCTCGCACCGCCGATCCGGTCGCGACGCTGGTGGCGGCCGTCGACGGCGGTGCCTCGCTGATCTTCTTCCCCGAGGGCACCCGCAACACCACGGAGGAGCGGCTGCTGCCGTTCAAGTCGGGCCTCTACCGCCTCGCCTTCGAGCGGCCGGCGCTCGAGTTCGTGCCGGTGTGGATCGAGAACCTCAACCGGGTCATGCCGAAGGGCGAGTTCCTGCCGGTGCCGCTGCTCTGCACCGTGACGCTCGGGACCCCGCTGACGCTGGAGGCCGGCGAGGAGCGCGGTGCCTTCCTCGATCGCGCCCGCGCCGCGCTGCTGGCGCTGTCGGTGAAGGAGGGGGCGCGATGACGGCGGGCGAGCAGACGCTGGCGCTGTTCCTCGGCGTGCTCGCCGTGCTGGCGCTCGCCTCCACCGTCGGCTGGGTGCTGTCGCGTCGCGACGGCGGCCAGACGAACTCGGGGGTGCAGAACCTCAACGCCCGCATCAAGGCGTGGTGGGTGATGGTGGCGCTGCTCGCCGCAGCCTTCCTCTGCGGCACCGGCGGCGTCGTGCTGCTCTTCGCCTTCGCCTCGTTCTTCGCACTTCGCGAGTTCCTGACGCTGACGGAGACGCGGCGCGGCGACCACTGGGCGCTGGCGGCGATGTTCTTCGTCGTGCTGCCGGTGCAGTACTGGCTGATCTTCATCGACTGGTACGGGCTCTATTCGATCTTCGTGCCGGTCTACGTCTTCCTGCTCTTGCCGATCGTCGCCGTGCTGCGTGCCGACACGACGCGCTTCATGGTGCGGATTGCCGAGATGCAGTGGGGGCTGATGATCTGCGTCTTCTGCCTGTCGCACGTGCCGGCGCTGCTCACCCTCGACATTCCCGGCTACGAGGGGCGGGAGCTGCTGCTGATCTGCTTCCTGGTGCTCGTCGTGCAGTCGAGCGACGTGCTGCAGTACGTCTTCGGCAAGCTGTTCGGCCGGCGCAAGGTGGCGCCGTCGCTGTCGCCCTCGAAGACCTGGGAAGGGCTCGTCGGCGGCGTCGCGAGCGCGAGCGTGCTCGGCGGGGCGCTCTGGTGGATCACGCCCTTCACCATCCCGCAGGCCTTCGGCATGGCGGTGGTGATCACGCTCCTCGGCTTCTTCGGTGGGCTCGTGATGTCGGCGATCAAGCGCGATCGCGGCGTCAAGGACTGGGGCCGGATGATCGAGGGCCACGGCGGCATGCTCGACCGGCTCGACTCCGTCGTCTTCGCCGCGCCGATCTTCTTCCACCTGACGCGCTACTGGTTCACGCCGTAGCGGTTGCTCCTCCGACGGTGGACGCCCGGCGTCGCTGCCCCATCTACCGGCGCGTGTCCGCCCGCCGGCCGCTTCACCGCGGCCGCGCGGGCACCCGCAATCCGCGTTGGAGGAGCCTACGACCATGCCGACCGATAGCTTTTCGACCGACAGGCGCAGCCTCATCCTGGGGGCCGGTGCCGCCAGTGCGGCGGTAGTGGCCGCCGCCACCGGCGTCTTCGCCGGCGCCCGCCCCGCCTTCGCCGCCGCCGAGAAACAAGGCCCGATGAAGCCCAACGTCTACCGCTTCAACCTCGGCGACTTCGAGGTCGTCACCGTCCAGGACGGCACCGTGCCGATGGAAAACCCGGCCGGCACCTTCGGCGTCAACCAGACACCGGAAGCGGTGGCGGAACTCGCGACCGCGAACTTCCTGCCGGCCGACAAGCTGATCAACGGCTACACGCCGACGCTGGTGAACACCGGGTCCGAGGTCGTGCTGTTCGACACCGGCACCGGCGCGGCACGCCTGCCGGCCGCCGGCAACCTTGCCGAGCGGCTGACCGCCGCCGGCTATCCGCCGGAGAGCGTCGACGTCGTCGTCCTGACCCACATGCACGGCGACCACATCGGCGGCCTGATGGCCGACGGCAAGCCGGTGTTCCCGAACGCCCGCTACGTCACCGGCGCGACGGAGTACGACTTCTGGTCGTCGCCGGACCGCCTGTCGGGCCCGACCGAGGGCGGCGCCAAGCTCGTGCAGGCGAACGTCGTGCCGCTCGCCGAGAAGACGACTTTCGTGAAGGGCGGCGACAGCGTCGTCTCCGGCATCACGGCGATCGAGGCCTTCGGCCATTCGCCGGGCCACATGATCTACAACCTCGAGAGCGGTGGCCGCCGGCTGGTGCTGACCGCCGACACCGCCAACCACTATGTGCTGTCGATGCAGCGGCCGGACTGGCACGTGCGCTTCGACATGGACAAGGACAAGGGGGTCGCCACCCGCAAGGCCGTGCTCGGCATGATCGCCGCCGACAAGGTGCCGTTCGTCGGCTTCCACATGCCGTTCCCGTCGGTCGGCTACCTCGAGCCGAAAAGCGAGGGCTACCGCTTCGTGCCGGTGTCCTACCAGCTCGACCTGTAAGGGGCTGCGGCGAGCGCCGGGCTCAGGCCGCCATCGGCTCGAGCCCGGCGCCGGCGAGCGCCCGCGCCTGACGCTCGGCGAGAAGCCTCTCCTCGTAGCCCTCGATGGCGGCGTTGAAGAGGTCGTGGAAGTTGAGCTCGGCGTCGAGGTGGATGAAGACGCCGCCGAGGCCGAGGGCGGCGCGGTCCATGAAGACGAACTCGCGCGGCACCGTCACCGGGCCGTGTTCCTTCAGGGCCTGGGCGACGCGGAACGCCTCTCGGCGGCCGTACTGGGCGGCGCTGACGCCGTCGGCGATGCGGCGCACGCGGTCGTCGAGCAGCGGGCCGTAGATGAAGCGGGCCCAGATATCGAGCGCCTCGATGATCTCCTTTTTGAGGCCGCGGAAGCCCCAGACCTCATAAGCCGCGACGACGCGCTCGTGGTCGTTCTGCTGCAGGCCGCGATAGAGCTCGATGACGCCGGTGACGAACTTCGGCGGGAAGATGCGCACGCAGCCATAGTCGAGCAGGTTGATGCCGGCGGGCGCGCCGTCCTCCTCGTAGACCGTGTAGTTGCCGAGGTGCGGGTCGCCGTGGATGACGCCGACGCGCGTGAAAGGGTGCCACCAGGCGCGGAACATCGTGTCGGCGATGCGGTTGCGGTCGGCGAGGTCGTGGCCCTTGAACTCGAGCAGGCGGCGGCCCTCGAGCCAGCCCATCGTCAACAGGCGGCGGGTCGACAGATCGCTGTGGACGTCGGGCACGCGGATGCCGGGTTCGTCGGCCAGCACAGTGCGATAGAGCTCCGCGTGGCGGGCCTCGCGGCGATAGTCGAGCTCCTCGCGCAGGCGCGCGCCGATCTCCTCGGCAACCTCGCGGGTGTCGATCGCCGGCCGCATCCGCCGATGCAGCGACAAGACCAGCGAGAACTGCTTGAGATCGGCCTCCACCGCCGATTCCATGTCCGGGTACTGCAGCTTGACGGCGAGGGGCGCGCCGTCGAGGGCGGTGGCGCGGTGGACCTGGCCGAGGGAGGCGGCGGCCGCTGGCACCCGCTCGAAGCGGGCGAAGCGGCTTTCCCAGTCGGGGCCGAGCTCGGCGATCATGCGGCGGCGGACGAAGGCCCAGCCCATCGGCGGCGCGTTCGACTGCAAGCCGGCGAGCGCCTCGGCATATTCCGGCGGCACCGCCTCGGGGATGGTCGAGAGAAGTTGTGCCACCTTCATCAGCGGGCCCTTCAGCCCGCCGAGGACGGCGGTGATCTCGGCTGCCGTCTTCTCGTCGTCGAGGGCGCGGCCGAGCAGGCGCGAGCCGACGATCTTGGCGGCGACGCCGGAGACGTCGCCGCCGACGCGGGCATAGCGCGCCGCGCGGGCGGTGAAGCGGTTGCGTTCGTCGTCGGCCATCAGGGCGTCCCGGCTGTCGTCGGCAAGAGTGCGTCGGGCGCGGGGAGGGCGCCCGTCAGGCATATGGACAGGGGAGAGGAGTTCGCCAAGCCGGCGCGGCGTTGTGGGCGGGGGAGGTGGTGGGCTATGATGTAAGCAATGCTGTCAAAGACGGCGATGCTGCGCCTTGGAGTTGGAGCTTTTCTCTAGAGGCAGTTCTGCATCGTCATTTTTCGAGGAGGGTGTCGTGGCCGTTCTGACGATCCGCAACCTCGACGAAGCGACGAAGGCCCGCCTGCGCATCCGCGCCGCCCACAACGGACGCTCGATGGAAGCGGAGGCGCGTGAGATCCTGCACCGTGCGGTGGGCGCCGGTCCCGATGCCGACGTGCCGTCCGGCCTCGGTACCCGCATAAGCCGGATGTTCGCCGAAGTCGGGGGTGTCGATCTTACGATACCGGAGGACCTGCCTCCGAGACCAGTTCCGGGCCTTGAAGACTGGGGGCGCGACGACGAGCCGAGATGATCATCCTCGACACGAACGTCCTCTCGGAGATGATGAAGTCCAGCGGAGAGCCGCGCGTAATCGCATGGATCGATCGCATGCCACGCTCTCGGCTCTTCACGACGGCGGTCTCGCATGGCGAGGTCTTGAGTGGTTTGGCAACAATGCCCGACGGGCGGCGCCGCGATGAGTTGCAGGGACGTGCCGTCGCCTTGTTCAGCCTCCTCACGGCGGATCAGATTCTCCCCTTCGATTCCGAAGCGAGCGTGCACTACGCACGCATCGCTGGACTTACGAAGCGTCGCGGCGAAATTGTCGGAGCGTTCGACATGCAGATTGCAGCAATCTGCTGCGCCAATGCGGCTCCGGTCGCAACGCGGAACGTCAAGCACTTCCAGAGCTGTGGAATTGACGTCATCGACCCCTGGTCACTTTGACCCTCTTCAACTCCCCGCCGCGATCCGCTGCAGCGCCTCGGCCAGGCGGTCGCGGTGGGCCGCGAGGCCCTTGTAGGTGAGTTGTGCCGGGTCGAGGGACAGCAGCCGGTCGCGCAGGCCGGACGCCATGCGGGCGCCGTCGGGGTGGCGGCGGAAGGCGAGCATCGGGTCGACGTGGATCCGGATGGTGAAGAGGATGTCGCCGGACGTTGGCAGCCGCCGCAGCGTCTGGCGTTCGACGCGGACGAAGGCCGAGGCGGCGAAATCGTCGGCGCCGCCGAACCAGGCGCGTGGCTGTTCCTTCGATTCCGGATGGTGCAGGCGGTCGTCGGGGTAGATCGACCAGTTGAGCCGCCAGACCGGGTGCTCGAGGCGCAGGCTGTCGAAGATGCGGGCCATGCGCGTGCCCATCGCGCCGGCGTAGCCCGGCACGTTGCCGTGCAGGCCGTCGAGGCTGGCGCCGAACTTCCCCGTCAGCGACCAGGCCGAGGGGAAGCAGAGCGCCGCGGCGGCGAGGCGCCAGCCGTCGGGCCCCCGGCGCATCAGTACGAGGTCTTCCTGCACCAGCCGCGCGGCGGCGAGGAGCGGCACGCCGGCGTCGGCGGCGGGGTCGACGCGACGGCCGCCGGCGATCGCCACCGTGCCGTCGGGGTCGATGCGCCAGATTTCGGGGAAGCGTTCGGTCAGGTGGGCGAGGAGGAGGGCGAGCACCTCGCGCTGCGCCTCGACCGTATCCGGCTCGGCGGCGAAGACGATGTCGCGGCGCTCGGCGAACAGGCGGTCCTTCTCGGCGAGGTCGGCGAGGAGCCGCTCGTCGGGCTCGATCCAGTCGGCGAGGTCGAGCGGCGCGAGGCCGATGGAGAACGGCTTGTGGCCGTCGGCATAGGGGGTATGGGCGAGGCCATGGCTCACGGCGCCGTCTGCCGGCCTCCGAACAGCCGCTGCACGGCGAGCGCGGCCAGCAGCGCGATCGGCGACAGGAAGTCGGTGTAGAGGATCGGCCCGGCATTGCCGGCGGCGAGATTGCCGGTCTGCGAGATCTGCACGAGGTGCGTCACCCCGGCGCCGCCGAGGAAGCAGAGTGCGACGATGGCGAGCGCCAGCCGGTAGGGCGGCGCGGCGATGAAGGCGCCGAGCACGCCGGCGACCCCGATGCCGAGGTTGGCCATGCCGACCTCGGTCTGGAACGGGCTCGTCGCCCAGCCGATCGCCTCCGCCGCCCGCTCGGGGAAGAAGACGTGGCCGAGGAAGCCCCAGAGGCCCATCAGCCCGAGCGGCACCAGGCAGACCCAGCGGGCGAAGCGGTCGGCGACGAGCGCGACCGTGATCGGCCGCGGCCCGCGACCGAGGTCGAAGCCGGTGCCGATGAGCGTCGCCACCCAGGCGAGGATTGGCACGAGAAACACCTGGCTCATCGGAATGCCCTCGCCCGCCGCGTTTCGTTGCGTGCCCCGCGTCAGGCGGCGCGGTCGGCCGCCTCGAGCTCGTCGATCATCCGCTCGATGACCGAGAGGCCCTTGCTCCAGAAGGCCGGGTCGCGGGCGTCGAGGCCGAAGGGGGCGAGGAGCTCGGAGTGGTGGCGCGTGCCGCCGGCCTTCAGCATGGCGAAGTACTTGTCCTGGAAGCCCGTCGCGGCGTCCTCGTAGACGGCGTAGAGCGAGTTCACCAGGCAGTCGCCGAAGGCGTAGGCGTAGACGTAGAACGGCGAGTGCACGAAGTGGCCGATATAGCACCAGAAGGTGTCGTAGCCCGGGCCGAGGCGGATCGCCGGGCCGAGGCTCTCGGCCTGCACCTCCATCCAGATCTCGCCGATGCGCTCGGCGGTGAGCTCGCCGTCGCGGCGCTCGAGGTGGATGCGCCGCTCGAAGCCGTAAAAGGCGATCTGGCGGACGACGGTGTTCAGCATGTCCTCGACCTTGGCCGCCAGCATGGCGCGGCGGGTCTTCGGGTCCTTGGCGGCGTCGAGCAGCGAACGGAACGTCAGCATCTCGCCGAACACGCTCGCCGTCTCGGCGAGCGTCAGCGGCGTCGGCGCCATCAGGGCGCCGTTCGGGGCGGCGAGCAGCTGGTGCACGCCGTGGCCGAGCTCGTGGGCGAGCGTCATCACGTCCCGCACGCGGCCCTGGTAGTTGAGCAGCAGATAGGGGTGGACACTCGGCACTGTCGGGTGGGCGAAGGCGCCCGGTGACTTGCCGGGCCGCGTCGGCGCGTCGATCCATGGCTTGTCGAAGAACTTGCGGCCGAGTGCGGCGAGCTCGGGCGAGAAGCGGCCGTAGGCCTCGAGCACGGTGTCGCGGGCGGCGTCCCAGCCGATCTCGCGCTCGTCGCTCTCCGGCAGCGGGGCGTTGCGGTCCCAGTGGTCGAGCTTGTCCTTGCCGAGCCAGCGCGCCTTCATGGCGTAGTAGCGGTGGGAAAGCCGCGGATAGGCCTCGCGCACGGAGGTGACGAGCGCCTCGACGACCTCGCGCTCGACGCGGTTGGCGAGGTGGCGCGAGTCCGCGACGTCCTCGAAGCCGCGCCAGCGGTCGGAGATCTCCTTGTCCTTGGCGAGCACGTTCATGACGAGGGCGAAGGTGCGCGTCTCGCCCTTGAAGGCTGTGGCGAGCGCCTCGGCGGCGGCGCGGCGACGCGCCTCCTTCGGGTCCTGCAGGCGGTTCAGCGCCGCCTCGAGCGTCAGGCTCTCGCCCTCGACGTCGACACGGATCGCGGCCACCGTCTCGTCGAACAGGCGGTTCCAGGCGCCGCGGCCGGTGACGGACTTCTCGTGGAACAGCTGCTCGACGCGCGGCTCGAGCTCGTAGGGCTTGCCGCGGCGGACGTCCTCGAGCCACGGGCGGTAGTGGCCGAGCTCGGGGTCGTCGAGGGCGGCGTCGAGGACCGCTTCCTCGATGGCGTTGAGCTCGAGGGAGAAGAACAGCAGGTGGGCGCTCGCGGTCGTCAGCCGCTCCTGCACGTCGCCGTAGAACTTGCCGTGGGCGACGGTATCGCTGTCGCCGGCATAGACGAGGCCGGCATAGGAATAGAGCCGGCCGATCAACTCCTCGAGCGCCTCGTAGCGGCGGATGACGGCGGCGAGCGCTGCCGCGCCGCCCGGCTGTGCCAGCGCGTCGGCGAGCTTGCCCTTGTACTCGCCCTCGAAGGCGACCGCCTCGGCATGCGCCCGGTCGAGGTCGGCGCGCACGGCGGGCGAATCGATCGCCGGATAGAGGTCGTCGAGGTTCCAGACCGGCAGGTCGCTCGCTGTCGCTCCGGCGCTCGCCGCGGCGGACGGCGAGGCGAGGGCGGAGGGCAGGCGGGAGAGCGGCGGCTTAGTGAACATGGACGATCCTGACGCTGAACGGCGGCAACCCCAGGCTTTCCTAGTCGAAGCGCGGCCTCCTGTCATGCCGGGGCACGAGCGCCGACGTGGCGCCGCTGCAACAGCCAGGCGCAATCGCCGGCGAGATCCTGCGCATGGCTTGAGGCGGCGCCGTCGTTCACCTTCCCTCAAGGCTCGCGCCGGCACCTTCGCCGCCGAAGACCACCGAACGGATCGACGGGATGCGCAGCGCACGGACGCGTGAGACGGGACGGCCGGACCGGCACCACAGGCCCGCTGCGGTCGTGCTCGCGGCGATGCTGGCGGGAACGATGGCCGCTCCCGCGGCCGCTGCCGTCGTCGGCGATTCGCTGGTGATGCGCGCCGTCGTGCCGCCGCCCCGGCCGAGCGTTGCCGTGCCCGTCGTCGCCCCCCCCGAAGGCCGCCGTCGTCATGCCGGCGGCGCGTCAGCCCGTCGTCACCGCCCTGCCGCCGCCCCCGGTGTTCCCGCAGACCGCACCGCCCGCCCCGCCGTTGCCTGTCGCCGCCCCGCGGCCGGCGCCCGGGGATGGCCTCGTCGCCGGCCGCAAGCTGCCGCCTGTGGCGTCGCAACTCGCCGACCCGCTGCGCTCCCGCCTCGCCTTCGAACTGGCGATCGCCGCCGCCGACCCGAAGGACGCCACCGCCACGGCGTTGCGCGACTTCTATGCGGGGCGCGAGTTCGCCCCGGCCTGGGTGGAGGGGAACCGCCCGACGGATCGGGCGCGCGCCGGCCTCGCCCGCCTCGCCCGCGCCGGCGAGGACGGCCTCGACGCCACCCGCTATGCCGTGGCCATGCCGGCTGCCGCCGACCCCACGGCCCGCGCGGCGACGCTTGAACTCGCGATCTCGCAGAGCTTCGCCCTCTATGCCCGCGAGGCCTCGGCCGGCCGCACGCGCCCGGCGACCGTCTGGGCGCTCGCGACCCTGAAGCCGGAAGCGCCCGAAGCCGACGACGTCCTCGCCACCCTGGCACAAAGCCGGGACATTGCCGCTGCGCTGGACACCTACAACCCGCCCCACGAGGGCTACCGGCGCCTGAAGCGGGCGCTCGCCGTCATCGCCGCGGACAAGGCGGCCGTCGACCCGGAGCCGGTGCCGACCGGCCCGGCGCTCAAGCTCGGTATGCGCGACCCGCGGGTCGAGGTGATCCGCCGTCGCCTCGCAGTCGGCGTCGTCACCGCCGATCCGACCCTCTACGACGCCGACGTGCGCGCCGCGGTGATGGACTTCCAGAAGGCGCAGGGGCTGACCGACGACGGCATCCTGGGCGCGCTGACGGTGCGGGTGCTGAACGGCGGCCGCAAGAAGGACCGCACGGCGCTGGTGCTCGCCAACATGGAGCGCTGGCGGTGGATGCCGCGCGATCTCGGTCGCGATCACGTCTTCGTCGACGTGCCGGGCTACGAACTCGCGATCGTCCGCGACGGTCTGCCGCGCTTCCGCACGCGTGTCGTCGTCGGTGCACCGACGACGCCGACGCCGCTGTTCTCCGACGAGATCGAATTCATCGTCGTCAATCCGTTCTGGAACGTGCCCGTCTCGATCGCCTCGAAGGAGATGCTGCCGTCGATCCAGCAGAACCCAGACGGCTACTTCGCGCGGCGCAACTACGAGGTCGTCGTCGACGGTCGGGTCGTGCCGCCGAGCTCGGTGTCGTGGAACGAATCGACCATCCGGCGTGTCCGCATCCGCCAGCGGCCGGGCGACGGCAACGCCTTGGGGAACCTCAAGTTCATGTTCCCGAACGAGCACGCCGTCTACCTGCACGACACGCCGTCGAAGGCGCTGTTCGACAAGCCGGTGCGCGCCTTCAGCCACGGCTGCGTGCGGGTGGAAAATCCGCTCGCCTTCGCCGACGCCCTCTTGGAGGGTCACTCGAAGTGGAACGGCGAGCGGCTGCGCAAGATGATCGGTGGCCGCGAGGCGCGCGTCGACCTGACCGAGCCGATGCCGGTGCATCTCGCCTACTTCACCGCTGTGGCCACGAGCGATGGAACGCTGGCGCTGCGCGGCGATCCTTACGGCCTCGATACCCGCACGATCCGCGCCCTCGGCCTGTAGAGGAAAGTCTCTCCTCCGGAAAAGCCACAGCCCCGGTTTTCTTCGCGGCCCGGATACGGTAAACGCTCATTAACGGGTTTGGACGTAATCACGTTCGGGGGCGGCACGGCGCGGCGCGGCGTCGAGTGGAGACGGACGGATAGTGATCCATTTGGCACGACGATTCGCGTTTGCGCGCATCGCCCGCTTTGGGGCGGTCGCTGCTGCGCTCGTAGCGGGATGCTTCGCCCTCGGAGCGTCCCCGGCCTCGGCCGAGACCCGGACCCTGGACCTCTACTATGTCCACACCGGCGAACGCGCCCAGATCACCTTCAAGAAAAACGGTCGCTACGACCCGGCGGGGCTGAAAAAGCTCAACCAGATGCTGCGCGACTGGCGCCGCAACGAGCCGACGCGCATGGACCCGGCCCTGTTCGACCTCGTCTACGAGGTCTGGAAGGAATCCGGGTCGCGCAAGCCGATCACCGTCACCTCCGCCTATCGCTCCCCGGCGACCAACAGCATGCTGCGCAAACGCTCGCGTGGCGTCGCGAAGAACAGCCAGCACACCTACGGGCGTGCGATGGACTGGTTCGTCACCGACGTGCCGACCGCCAAGCTGCGCGCCATTGCGCTGCGCAAGCAGGTGGGTGGCGTCGGCTACTACCCGTCGTCGCGCACCCCATTCGTGCACACCGACACCGGCAGCGTCCGCCACTGGCCGCGGATGAACCGCGCGCAGCTCGTCGCCATCTTCCCGAAGGGCCGCACCCTGCACGTGCCGACGGACGGCAAGCCGCTGCCCGGGTACGAGGAGGCCGTCAACGACTATCTGCGCCGCAAGAAGGGCCTGAGCGTCGCCTCGTCGTCCGGTGGAGAATCCGGACCCGGCGCGATGGCCGGCTTCGGCCGCGGCGACGGCATCATCCGGCCGCCCGCCGGTGCCAGCAAGAGCCTGCTCGCGCAGCTGTTCGGCGGTGGTGTCGACGAGGAAGAGGATACCGTCGATTCTTCCGGTGCCATCGGCGGCGGCGACGAGGAGGATGCGCCCGCTCCGGCGCGCGCCACGACGCCGGCCCGTGCCACCGAGATCGCCCGCGCCCCGACGTCGACAAGCGGCCGCGTGCCGCCGTCCGACACCGCGCTGCCGGGCGTCGACGCCGAGACGGACCCGCCGGCCGCGACCCGCGCCGCTCCGCGGCAGCCCGAGCCGGCGGTCGTCGCCGCTCCGCCGCCGCCTGCTCCGCCGGCCCCGGCCGCGGCACCCGAGCCGGCGCCCGTCGCTCCGGGCACCGATCCGGTCGGCGCGCTGCTCGTCGCCTCCAACACCCTGCCGCCCCGGGCCAAGCCCGACGCGCCGGCCGTGGCCGAGCCGGCACCGGCCGCGACGGAGGCCGTTGCCGTGGCCGCGCTCCGCGTGCCGGTTCCGGCCCCCGGCCGCGAGCCCGGCTCGGTGGCGATCGCCGTCGCCTCGACGGCGCCGCCGAAGCCCAAGCCGGCCGAACTGCTCGTCGCCGCAGCGCCCCTCACCCCGGGCACGACGCCGCCGGTGCTCGGCTACGCGTCCGCCGGTCCCGCCTCGCTCTCCGGCGACACCGTCGATCCGTTCGCGGAGACGGCGGCGACCGTGCTGCGCGACAGCCGGCCGCCGGCGCCGATGCGCGGCTCCGCCACCGCCTCGCGTGGCGTCTCCGACGACGCCATGCCGGGTGCGAGCGATCTCGGCATCACGCCGATGCCGGGCCTCGTCGCCGTGGCCGCCTATGATCCCTTCGCCGACGAGTTGACGGCTCCGGACCGCTCCGAGCCGATGCTGCTGTCGAACGAGGTGACCGTGCGGGCGATGGACTTCGCCAAGCTGAGCGCCCCGGATTGCCGCAGCCTGCCGGCGATCATCGCGGCGGTCGACCTGCCGGGCACCGACGGTCTCTATGCCGGCGTCGTCCCCGGCCCGCGCACGGATCGGTTCGCCCCCGACGTCGGCGACACGATGATCACCGTCGCGCTGCGCTGACACGACCACACCCGGCTGGCCGGAGCGCCGGCCGACCCTGAACATGAAAACGGCCGTCGCTCTCCGCGACGGCCGTTTTGCTTTCAGCTCTGCCGCACGCGCGGCCCCGACGCTTGTGTGGGCCGAGCCGGCTCAGGCGGACGGGGCGAGGGCGGCGTGGAAGCGCACCGGCTCGCCCCGACCCTCCTCGACGAGGTCGCCGTCCCAGACGACGCGGATACCCCGCACGATGGTGCCGACCGGCCGGCCGGTGACGGTGCGCCCGTCATAGGGTGTCCAGGCGGCGCGGGAGGCGATCCAGGCGTCGGTGATGGTCCAGCGCGCCTGGGCGTCGACGATCGTGAAGTCGGCGTCGTAGCCGACCGCGATCCGCCCCTTGCCGGCGATGCCGAACAGCCGCGCCGGGCCGGCGCTGGTGAGGTCGGCGAAGCGCTGCAAGGTGAGCCGGCCGCTCGCGACGTGGTCGAGCATGATCGGCACCAGCGTCTGCACACCCGTCATGCCGGAGGGCGACTGCGGGTAGGGCAGTGCCTTCTCCTCCAGCGTGTGCGGGGCGTGGTCGGAGCCGAGCACGTCGACAATGCCCTGGTCGAGCGCGTCCCAGAGGGCGGCGCGATGGCCGGCGTCGCGCACCGGCGGGTTCATCTGCAGACGCGTGCCGAGGCGGGGGCCGTCCTCCTCCACCGCCATCGTCAGATGGTGGGGTGTCGCCTCGACGCTGGCGATGTCGCGGTGGCCGGCGAGGAAGGCGAGCTCGGCGGCGGTCGAGATGTGCAGGACGTGCACCAGCGCGCCGTGACGGCGGGCGAGGCCGACGAGGCGGCGGGTCGCCATCAGCGCCGCCTCCTCGTCGCGCCAGGCGGGGTGGGAGCTCGGGTCGCCGGCGACGCGCAGGCCCTTGCGGGCCTCGAGCCGCGGCTCGTCCTCGGCGTGGACGGCGACGCGCCGGCGCGTCTTCGCCAGCACCCGGCCGAGGGCGGCGTCGTCGGGCACCAGCAGGTCGCCGGTGGACGAGCCCATGAAGATCTTGATGCCGGCAGCGCCCGGCAGGCGCTCGAGGTCCGGGATGTCGTCGACCGTCTCGGCAGTGCCGCCGACCCAGAAGGCGTGGTCGCAGTGCATGCGGCCACGGGCGCGCGCGAGCTTGTCGGCGAGCCGCTCAGCGGTGACGGTGGTCGGCTTGGTGTTCGGCATCTCGAAGACGGCGGTGACGCCGCCGAGCACGGCCGCGCGCGACCCCGTCTCGAGATCCTCCTTGTGCTCGAGGCCCGGCTCGCGGAAATGCACCTGGCTGTCGACGACGCCCGGCAGCACCGTCAGGCCGCGGCAGTCGATCTCCTCGCGGGCGACGCCGGCGGGCAGGTCGCCGATGCGGGCGACGCGACCGTCGCGCACGGCGATGTCGGCCGGGCCGATGCCGCCGATGCCGACGACGGTGCCGCCTCGCAGGATCAGGTCGTAGGTCTCGGCCATGGGTGCTCCTCTGCGCTCGCTTGGCCATAGCGCAGCCCGCGCGCCCGGTCGACGGTCTCGTCGCCTTGGCACGGCGAACGGCGCCAGCGCCCGCTTGACGACCCGGAACGGGGCGGCGAAGGATGCCGGGGGATCGCGTCGCATCGCGAGTTTCGGGGGCCGCCATGTCAGATCGTCGGAATGCGGGGACGTGCGCCCCGGAACGCGCGGGAGCCCGGCGGGGGAGACCCCTGCTTCAGGCCGCGCTCGGGCTCGTCGTCGCGTTCGGGCTCGCCTGCGCCGTCGCGCCCGGCGTTTCGGCCCAGGAGGCCGGGGCTGCGCACGCGACGGGCGGCCACGCCGCCGCCGCGGCGGCCCCGGCGGCTCCGGCCGAGACCACCGGCCAGGCGCTCGTGACCGAGGTTGCGGCGGAGGAGATCGACATCCAGCTGGCGCTGGAGGCGGCGCGCGACCAGCTGCGCGAGGCGATCGCCTCGGCGCCTGAACTTCCCGACGAAATTGGCGAAGCGGTGGAGAAGGAGGCGCCGCCCGGCGCCGGCAACTGGCTGCCGTCGGCGCTGGCAGTCGGCGTGGTGGCCATCCTGATCGGCCTGATCGCCGATTGGCTGTTCCAGAAGTGGGCACGCCGGCGGTGGCTGTCGAAGCTCCCCGCGGTGCCCGAGCACCTGCACGAGCGGATCGGCTGGCTCTTGATCTGCACGGCGATCGGTGTCTGCGGCGCGCTGGTGCTCGGCATCGTCGCCGTCGTCGCCAAGGAGATCGCCCACGGCATGGCGCCCTATGCGCACCGCACCGTGATGATCATGATCGCCGCCGCCGTGCTGGCGCGCGCGTTCACGGCGATCGTCAAGTGCGTGATCGCTCCGCACATGCCGCACCAGCGGGTGCTGAACTTCGACGACGGCGAGGCCCGCCGGCTGACGCGCGACGTCAATGTCGTCGTGACGCTGGCGGTCGTGGTGCTCGCGCTGAACACCTGGCTCGCCGGGCTCGCCATCAGCGATGCGGCCCGTGACCTGATCGCCATCGTGCTGAGCGGTCTCGGGGTGCTGCTGATCATCGGGGTTTGCGTCGTCAATCGCCGCGCCATCGCCGAGGCGATCCTGCCGCCGACCGGGCGGCCGGCGCCGATCTGGAAGCGCTGGCTCGTCTACAACTGGCACCTCTTCGTCATCGTCTACCTCCTTGCCGCCTGGCTGGTGCGCTCGGTGCGCCTGCTGCTCGGCCATCCGGGGGCCGAGGCGCTGGTGGTGGCGCCGCTGCCGATCCTGATCATCTGCCTCGGCCTCTACGGCATCGCCGTCCTCGTCATCGAGCGCAGCATGAAGCGGCTGCCGGAGCTCTATGCCGGCCACAGCCGCGCCGACGAGGGCAAGCGGATCGCCGACTACCGAGACCTGCTGGAGCGCGGCGCTGCGCTCGTCGTCATCTTCGGCGGCATCGCGGTGCTCTTGCACCTGTGGGGCGTCGACTTCATCGGCCAGCCCGACGTCGGCGGGCGCATCTTCGACGTGCTCGTCGTCGTCTTCCTCGGCTGGCTCGCCTATGACGCGGTGAAGATCTGGATCGACCGCAAGATCGCCGAGGAGGACTCCTCGCCGCACGGTCCGGACGGGGCGGACGTCGATTCCGGCGACGTGCCGATGGCCGCGGGCAAGTCGCGGCTCGCCACCATCCTGCCGCTGCTGCGCTTCTTCCTGCTCGCCTCGATCGTCGTGATGGTGGCGATGATGGCGCTGTCGCAGATCGGCGTCGACATCACGCCGCTGTTCGCCGGTGCCGGCGTCATCGGCCTCGCCATCGGCTTCGGCTCGCGCCAGCTGGTGGAAGACGTCATCTCCGGGGCGTTCTACCTCGTCGACGACGCCTTCCGCGTCGGCGAGTACATCGACATCGGCAAGATCAAGGGCACGGTGGAGAAGATCTCCATCCGCTCCTTCCAGCTGCGCCACCAGAACGGGCCGCTCAACACCATCCGCTTCGGCGAGGTGGCGTCGATCACCAACTTCTCGCGCGACTGGGCGATCATGAAGCTGCCGCTCCGGCTGCCGCTCGACACCGACAGCGAGAAGGTCCGCAAGATCATCAAGAAGGTCGGCGAGGAGCTGCTCGCGGACGAGACCTACGGGTCGATGTTCCTCGATCCGCTGAAGTCGCAGGGCGTCTACGAGATGGACGATTCGGCGATGATCATCCGGGTCAAGTTCCGCACCAAGCCGAACGACCAGTTCGTGCTGCGCCGCGTCGTCTACCACCGCATCCAGGCGGCCTTCCAGAAGGCCGGCATCAAGTTCGCCAACCGCGTCGTGACGGTGCGCGTCGAGGGAGAGCCGGGGACGCCGGAATACGCCGCGGCGCGCACCCAGGCGATCCAGGCCGGGGCCGTGGATGCGATCGCGCTCACCGACGAGGCGGCGGCGAAGAAGGCGGGCGGCTGAGGGCGGGAGGTCGGAGACGCGGCTGATGCACCCTAAAAAACTTGGTGCAACCTCCAGCGTGCCTCAATGATGTCTGGCCGCTCGCTCGTCGAGCTATTGACTGATGCGGGGTGGTCGCGCGAACAATTTATCAATGATGGACCGTCACCGCCCTACGTAAGGGTGGGAATGAGCTTCTTGCCATACGCGGCCACCTTCGAACCATCACGGCTAGTGGACCGACTGCTACGCCGGAAATTGATTTTCCAGGTGAGAGATTTCATCTTAAGAAGAAAGATAACTATAGATTTTGAGACGCAACTAGAGTTGCGATCTTCTGGATATGTAAAAGACTTTGACAACTTCCCGTTTAACAAACCACTTCTCGTGTTTAGATGCGATCCGCATAGCTTTCTTGCGAGATCGGACGAGGGCATTTTTGAGATTGAGTACCCCGCGTTTATTGCGGCCAAGGGAATCAGAATCTCAAACGGCTAGTCGCGTTGGCTGAGTTTCCGGTTGGGGTTCGGCAGGCCATGGCCTTGGGCATTAAGCGGCTGCGGCGAGGCTCTCGAACAGCGGCTTGCCGTCGATGCCCCCGGCGATCTCCTCGACGAGGTTCTCCGGGTGCGGCATCAGCCCGAGCACCTTGCGGTTGGCCGAGCAGATGCCGGCGATGTCGCGGGCTGAGCCGTTCGGGTTGGTGCCCTCGGCATAGCGGAACACCACCTGCCCCTCGCCCTCCAGGCGGTCGAGGGTGGCCGCGTCGGCGAAATAGTTGCCGTCGTGGTGGGCGACCGGGCAGCGGATGACCTGGCCGGCCTGGTAGTGGGCGGTGAACGGCGTGTCGGCGCGCTCGACGGCGAGCTTCACCTCGCGGCAGACGAAGGTGAGGCCGGCATTGCGCATCAGCGCGCCGGGCAGCAACGTCGCCTCGGTGAGGATCTGGAAGCCGTTGCAGATGCCGAGCAGGAGCCCGCCGCGCTGGGCGTGGCGGCGAACGGCGGCCATGATCGGGGCGCGGGCGGCGATGGCCCCTGAGCGCAGATAGTCGCCATAGGAGAAGCCGCCCGGCAGAACGACGAGGTCGACGCCCTCGGGCAGCGTGGTGTCGGCGTGCCAGACGGTGGACGCCTCCGCGCCGGCGAGCGTCAGCGCCCGCAGCACGTCCCGCTCGCGGTTGGAGCCGGGGAAGACGACGACGGCGGCTTTCATCGGGCGAACTCCGGCTCTCAGGCAGCGATCTCGATCGCGTAGCTCTCGATGACGGTGTTGGCGAGGAGCTTCTCGCACATCTCGGCGACCCGTGCCCTGGCGGCGGCGGGGTCGGTCTCGGCGAGATCGAGGTCGATGACGCGGCCCTGGCGGGCGGCCTCGACGCCGGAGAAGCCGAGGGCGGAGAGCGCTCCCTCGATCGCCTTGCCCTGCGGATCGAGGACGCCGGACTTCAGGGTGACGACGACGCGGGCTTTCATGGCTGCTCCGGAGCTGCGGTCCACTGCGCGTCGGGCACCGGGACGCACGTGCGAGGAAGCCGCGTCTAGCACCAAGACGCGCGTGCGGGGAAGCCGGTTCGGACGAATGCCCGATCCGGCGCCCCCGTCGCGTGCGCCGTCACTGCACCAGGGTGGGGCCCTGGGTGGTGGTGCGGTCGTTGTCGTTGAGGATGCCGAGCCGGCGGGCCACCTCCTGGTAGGCCTCCAGCATTCCGCCGAGATCCCGGCGGAAGCGATCCTTGTCGAGCTTGTCGTTGGTGACGATGTCCCACAGCCGGCACGAGTCCGGCGAGATCTCGTCGGCGACGACGATGCGCATCATGTCGCCTTCCCAGAGGCGGCCGCACTCCATCTTGAAGTCGACGAGGCGGATGCCGACGCCGAGGAAGAGCCCGGCGAGGAAGTCGTTGACGCGGATGGCGAGCGCCATGATGTCGTCGATCTCCTGGGGGTTCGCCCAGCCGAACGCCGTCACGTGCTCCTCGGAGACCATCGGGTCGCCGAGCTCGTCGTTCTTGTAATAGAACTCGATGATCGAGCGCGGCAGCGGCGTGCCTTCCTCGATGCCGAGGCGGGTCGACAGCGAGCCGGCGGCGACATTGCGCACCACCACCTCGAGCGGAATGATCTCGACTTCGCGGATCAGCTGCTCGCGCATGTTGAGCCGACGGATGAAGTGCGTCGGGATCCCCATGTTGTTCAGGTGGGTGAAGATGTACTCGGAGATGCGATTGTTCAGCACACCCTTGCCGTCGATCACCTCGTGCTTCTTCGCATTGAATGCGGTGGCGTCATCCTTGAAGTGCTGGATGAGCGTACCAGGCTCGGGACCCTCGTAGAGGATCTTGGCCTTGCCTTCATAGACACGGCGGCGACGGTTCATGGGGATGTACCGAGTGGGCTTGAGGAAATCCATGCCGGGGTCAGGTCTCCGCGGATGAGGCGTCGCGATCGGGAACGACAGGCGTTCTTGAACGCGAGCCTTGGGCCATCGGTCGAAGCCGCCACAGCAACGACAAATGCGCGGGCAACGGCCCCTTTGGCCCGTCCCCCGCGTTCACGTCCGGACCCTAGCCGATCCGCCCGGACAGTACAAATGTGGCGGTCCGGCGGCCGCTGGGCGCCCGGGCCGGATGCGGCCCGCGACGCGGCCCGAGGCTGCCGGCGTGACGCCGTTGATTTGGCCACTGCCCGTCGATATGCAAGGGCCGGCTGGTGCTTCCGGAGGAACCCGATGACCACGTTCGACAACCGCGAGAAGGCTTTCGAGAGCAAGTTCGCGCGGGACGAAGAGCTGCGCTTCAAGGCGGGCGCCCGTCGCAACAAGCTGCTCGGGATGTGGGCCGCCGAGAAGCTCGGCTTGTCCGGCGAGAAGGCGGCCGAATATGCCGTCGAGGTGGTGCGCGCCGACTTCGAGAAGCCGGGCGAGGAGGACGTCTTCGAGAAGATCCGCGGCGATTTCGACGCCGCCGGCATCGCTCAGAGCGACGCGCAGATCCGCACGGCCATGAACGAATTCATGGCGATGGCGGTCGAGCAGCTGCGCAGCGAAGGCTGACCGTGGCGCACGCCCGCTCGGCTCCGATGGACCTCGCCCGCCGGATGCGGGCGGGCGAGACGATCATCACGGCCTGGAGCGGGCTGCCCGACCCGCGCGTCCCGGCGGTGCTCGGCCGGGCCGGCTACCCGGCCGTCACCTTCGACATGCAGCACGGCCTGCACGACCTCGCCTCGGTGGCGCTCGGCATTCCCGCCGCCGCCGCCAATGGCGCGGCTCCCATCGTGCGGCTGGCGGTCGACGACTTCGCCGGCGCGAGCCGCGTCGCCGACATGGGTGCGGTGGCGATCATCGCGCCGATGATCGAGGACGCGGCCGGCGCGCGGCGCTTGGTCGCACACGTCAAGTACCCGCCGCTCGGCCAGCGCAGCTGGGGGCCGTTCGAGGCGATGGGCGTCGCCGGCATCACCGACCAGCACGAGTGGCTCGCCACGGCCAACGCCGCGACACTGGCGTTCGCGATGATCGAGACGTCCGCCGCCTACGCGGCCCTTTCCGAGATCCTCGCCGTCGAGGGGCTGGATGGCGTCTTCGTCGGCCCGTCCGACCTGTCGATCGCGCTCACCGGCGGACGGCTCGCGCCCTCGGCGCCGCAGACGCTTGACACGGTCCGGGCGATCGGCGCGGCAGCGGTGGCCGCCGGCAAGCTCGCCGGCGTCTATTGCCAGAACGCCGAGGAGGTCGCCTCGATGCAGGCGGCCGGCTTCCGCCTGATGGCGCTCGGCGGTGATTCGGGCCTGCTGGCGTCCGCCGCTGTGGCAACGCTGGCGCCGCTCAAGCTCTGATCACGCGCCGGCCTAAAGCGGGCACCCCTGCGCCCGGGCGCGGGCGAGGCGCGGCGGCGGGTCGACGAAGCCGCCCGGCTGGTTGAGCGTGCGGTCGTGGATGCGCGCCGCGATCGCGTCGGCGGCGGCGACGCAGCCATCCTTCGAATAGATCGTCCCCTTCACCTGCACGGTCGCGGCGAGCGCCCGCACGAAGGCCTCAAGCAATGCGGGGTCCGGCGCCCGTGGCGTGCGCCAGAAGCCGTCGAGGGGTCCGGGGTCGACCAAGCCGGGGATGTCGTAGATCGCCGGCGCCAGCGTCTTCACCGGCATTCCCCACTGCAGCGCCTCGAGGCCGGCGGAGGAATTGACGGTGACGAGGCCCCGGCTCGCCTGGACGAGGGGCGCGAGGCCGCCGCCGTCGGCGAAGAGGACACGGCCGCGCAGGCCGTGCGCGGCCGCCAGGCGGTGGACCGCGGTGCGCCAGCCTTCGAGGCCGTTGTCGAGCGGGTGGTTCTTGACGACCAGCATGGTGCCATGGGGCGCGTGGGCGTGGAACGAGGCGAAGACCTCGGCGAGCGCCGGGCGCAGGCTGCCATAAGGCGAGTGGTCGCGGATCTGGAAGTCGCCCTCGAGCTGCATGGCGAAGACGAAGAACGGCGTGCGGGCCGCCATCAGCTCGGCGAGCAGCAGCTCCGCATCGGTCTTGCGGCGGCGCTCGGTGAGGAGGCGGAGGCCCCAGGCCGGGTAGTCGGCGAAGGGGTGGTGGATAGTGTGGCGCCGGTAGCCCGGGTGCAGGAACCAGAACAGGCTGTTCGACAGATTGTAGACGACGTCCGGCACCGCCTGGGCTGCGAAGGAGCCGCGGTAGCGCAGCGTCAGGTCCGGCGCCGGCACGGCGGCGGCGATGGCGCGGATCGCGTCGGGGTCCTCGGGGAAGTGCGAGCCGGTGGCGGTGGCGTCGCGCTCGATCGTCATGAAGTCCGGCCGCAGGTAGCCGAGCTCGGTCGCCGCGACGACGATGCCGCGCTCGCGGGCCGCATCAGCGGCGGCACGGTGGTAGATTCGGCGGTCGCCGTGCAGCACGAGGTCGGTGACGGCGTGTTTGTCCATCAGCCTGGCGACGAAGGCCGGGAACTTCGCGACCGAGCCGCGGTAGGCGACGGCGCCGCGGCGGCGCCAGTCGAGGCTGTCGCCGAGGCAGAGATTGATGCGGTGGACGGCGTGGCCGCGCGCCTCCAGCCGGTCGCCGATCATCGCGTAGAGCGGCGACAGCGGCCCCTGCAGGAACAGCGTCGAGCGCCGCCTGGCCGCCGCGGTGCCGACGGCGGTCACCGGCGGACTTCTCCCGGCAGCGCCGCTGCCGCGTCGTCGACCTTGGCGTCCATGCCGAGGGCGCGGGCGCGGACGAGGCGCGGCGGCGGGTCGACGAAGGCACCGGGCTCGTTGACGCGGTCGGCGATGAGCCGGTCGGCCGCCTCGGTGATCGCAGCGGCGCGACCTTCGGCGGTGTAGAAGCAGCCCTTCACCTGGGTGGCGGCGGCGAGCAGCCGCACGAAGGCGTCGCGCAGCTCGGCGTCCGGCCGCTCGGCCGTCGTCCAGAAGTCGTCGAGCGCGCCCTGGAAGGTGAGGCCGGGCACGTCGAAGACGGCAACGCCGAGCACGGCCACCGGGCAGTCGAGGCGGAGCGCGTGCAGGCCGACGGTGGAGTTGACGACGACGCAGCCCTCGGCCTTGCCGAGCAGCTTGTAAAGGTCGCCCCCGTCGATGACGTCGACGCGATCGGCGAGGCCGAGCTCGCGGGCGACGATGCGGGCGTGCATCGGCCAGCGCTCGATGCCGGGATCGAGGGGGTGGATCTTGACGACGAGGCGCGTCTCCTGCGGGGCGTGCTCGGCAAACGAGATCATCACCTTGCGGAGGACCTCGCCGAGGTCGTCGAAGGGCGAGTTGTCCTGGATCTGGTAGTCGCTCTGCAGCTGCATCGGCAGCACGAAATAGGGCGTCGTGCCGGCGACGAGGCGCTCCACCGTGGCGCGGGCGCGGCGCTCCTTGAAGGGCTCCAGCGCCAGCTTCGGCACCCACGACAGGTAGTCGTGGATGGGATGGTAGTAGGCGCTCGAGCGGTAGCGCGGGTGGAGGTAGGGCGCGAACACCTGGGCGAGGTTGTAGACGACCTCGTGGAAGGCCTCGGTGCGGAACGGGTAGCGGTAGCGCACCGTGGCGTCGGGCTCGGGCAGGGTCGCGGCGGCGGCGCGGATCGTCTCGGCGTCGTCGGGGAAGTGGGAGTAGACCCCCATGCCGTCGCGCTCGAAGGTGATCCAGTCGGGGCGCAGGTAGCCGAACTCGACCGCGGTGACGCGGGCGCCGAGGGCGCGCGCCACGGCCCCGGCGACGCGGTGATAGGGATAGCGGTCGGCATAGAAGAGGACGTCGGTGACGCCCTCGCGCGCCATCAGGGCGCTGACGTAGCCGCGCCACTCGGCGAACGAGCCGCGATAGTTGAGGGCGCCGGGGCGGCGCCAGTAGAGGCGGTCGCCGGCGGCGAGGTTGACGCGCACGACGCGCTCGCCACGCCGCACGAGCTCGTCGGCGAGCTCGGCGAAGAAGGTCGACGGGGGGCCCTGCAGGAACAGGAAGACGCGGCGGGACGCGCTCGACATCGGGTCCGGGGTTCCTCACCCTTGCCGCGGGCCGGCGCCGGACGGCCTGATCGCCCCGGCGCCGCTCGGCCGTCGGGTCCGAGTCTCGAGGGCGTCGCGAAGGGCGCGGTCGAAGCGTCGGGTGGCGGTTGCGGGACCGCGGTGCATAGCGCGCGCCGCCGGAGCGATCAAGCCGGCGGCGGCACGCGGGTCGTCGCGCCTCAGTGCGTGCGCGACAGCGTGAAGCCGACGACGTCGGTGAGGGCCCGGCGGAACGGCGAGGGGGCGAGCCCGTCGAGGGCTTCGATCGCCGCCGTGCCGAAGCCGCGGGCGCGCTCGAGCGTCGCCGTGATGGCGCCGTGGCGCGCGAGGTGCTCGATGGCGGTCGCGAGGTCGGCGTCCTGGACGTCGCCCTCCTCGATGCAGCGCCGCCAGAACGCCCGCTCGTCCGGCGAGCCGGCGGCGTAGGCGAGGATCACCGGCAGGGTGATCTTGCCCTCGCGCAGGTCGTCGCCGACGCGCTTGCCGAGCTTCTGGCTGGAGCCGCCATAGTCGAGCGCATCGTCGACGAGCTGGAAGGCGAGGCCGAGATTGAGGCCGTAGGCGGAGAACGCGGCGCGCTCGGCCGCGCCGGCGCCGGCGACGACCGGGCCGACCTCGGCGGCAGCGGCGAACAGCACCGCCGTCTTCGCCCGGACGACGGCGAGGTAGGTGGCCTCGTCGGTCTTCAGGTCCTTGGCGGCGTCGAGCTGCATCACCTCGCCCTCGGCGATCACCGCCGCGGCGCTGGAGAGAATGTCGAGAGCGACGAGCGAGCCGACCTCGACCATCATCTTGAAGGCCTGGCCGAGCAGGAAGTCGCCGACGAGCACGCTCGCCTGGTTGCCCCAGACCATGCGTGCCGCCGGCTTGCCGCGGCGAAGGTCGCTCTCGTCGACGACGTCGTCGTGGAGCAGCGTGGCGGTGTGCATGAACTCGACGGAGGCGGCGAGCTTGATGTGGCCCTCGCCCGGATAGTCGAAGTGGGCGGCGCTCGCGAGCGTCAGCATCGGCCGCAGCCGCTTGCCGCCCGACGAGATCAGGTGGTTGGCCACCTCCGGGATCATCTGGACGTCCGAGCCCGTGCGCGACAGGATCATCGCGTTGACGCGCGCCATGTCGGCGGCGGTGAGCCGGACGAGATCGTCGATCCCCGTATCGTCGGCCGCGCGTTCCGCGACCGGCTGGGCCAAAGCCACGCCTGCTCTCCCGATTTGCCTTCGTCGTGCGGGAGGATAGGGAGTAGGGCGGGGCGCGACAAGGGAGGCGCGGCGGCACGCACCGCCGCATCGACACAGTGTTGCCCGGGTGCGGACGGGCCTGGAGGACGGATGGAAGAGATCCTGAGGACGAACGACCCGGCGACGCTCTCCTTCGCCGAGGCGCTGCTCAAGGAGGCGTCGATCGGCTACGCCGTGCTCGACACCAACATGAGCGTGCTGGAGGGCTCGCTCGGCATCCTGCCGCGCCGGGTCGTCGTCCAGCAGGACCGGGCGGCGCAGGCGCGCGCCATCCTGTCCGACGCCGGGCTCGGCGGCGAACTCGCCCCCGTCCGCTAGCCACCCTGCAGCGGGAGGGCGCGGTGGACGACGGCGAGGCACCGGCGACGACGACCGACCTCCTGCTCGGCGGCCGCTTCGCGGTCGTGCAGCCGGCGCGCGGCCATCACCGCGCCGGCACCGACGCGCTGCTGCTCGCCGCCGCGGTGCCGACGGACGCCCGCGGCCTCGTCGTCGATCTCGGCGCCGGCTGCGGCACGGCGGGGCTCGCCGTCGCGGCGCGCTGTCCGGCGGTGACGGTGGCGCTGGTGGAGCGGGAGCCGCTGCTCACCGGCCTCGCCCGCGCCGCGCTCGCCGTGCCGGAGAACGCCGGCTTCGCCGACCGCGTGACCGTGGTCGAAGCCGACATCGGCGCGCCGGAGGCGGAGCGGGTGGCGGCGGGGCTGGCGCGTGGCGGTGCGACGCACGTCATCCTCAACCCGCCCTTTCACGCACCCGAAGCCGTGCGGGCCTCGCCGGCGGCCGGACGGGCCGCGGCTCACGTGCTCGCCGCCGACGGGCTGGAGCGCTGGCTCAGGACGGCGGCGTGGGCGCTGGCACCGGGCGGCGTCGTCGCGGTGATCTTTCCCGCCGACGGGCTCGACCGGCTGCTTTCGGCGCTGGAGGGACGGTTCGGGGCGGTGGCGATCCGGCCGGTGCATCCCCGTGCCGGGACGCCGGCGATCCGCGTCGTCGTGCGGGCCGGGCTCGGCAGCCGCGGGCCGATGCGGCTCTGCGACCGGCTGGTTCTGCATGCCGGCACGGGGTCGGCGTGGACGGCGGAGGCGGACGCGATTTTTCGCGACGCGGCGCCGCTGGCGTTCGCCTGAACTGGACCCGCGGGGTCTCACCAATGGCTTGCGATGCCGCCCGCCTAGGGCGGCGCCTCAGCCGGGCGCGTCGAGCGCGGCGGCGGCCACCCACCACGGCCGGCCGAGGCCGGTGATGCGGGCGCCGATGCGGTCGGCCGACGCTGCGTCGGCGGTCAGCGCGAACACCGTCGCACCTGAGCCGGACAGCCGCGCGAGCAACACCTCGGGGTCGGACGAAAGCGCGGCGAGGACGTCGCCGATTGCCGGCGCGACGGTGCGGGCGGCGGCTTCGAGGTCATTGCGGCCAAGCCTCAGCCAGGCCGCCAGGTCGGCGGCGTCGGTGAAGCGGTCGGGCAGCGGTGGCAGGGGCGGATTGTCCCGGCGCGCGAGGATCGAGAACACCGCCGGCGTCGGTACCGCGACGCCGGGGTTCACCAGCACGATGCCGGCGGCGGGCAGGGCGACGAAGCGGTCGACGACGTCGCCGATGCCGGTGGCGCGCAGCGGCCGGGCGTGCACGCACATGGCGACGTCGGCGCCGAGCGGGCGGCCGAGATCGGCGAGGCGGCCGGGGTCGAGGCCGAGGCTCCACAGCCGGTCGAGGGCGCGCAGCGTCGCGGCGGCATCCGACGAGCCGCCGCCGAGGCCGGCGGCGACGGGCAGGGCCTTGGTGAGCCGGATATGGGCGGCGGCGAGCCGGTTCGCGGTCGGCGGCGCACCGACCGACGCATCCGGTCCGGCGGCCAGGGCGATTGCTGGCGCGTCCGCGGCCGCACCGTAACCGGCGGCGAGACGGGCGGCGGCGCGCAGAACGAGGTTGTCGGGACCGGTCGGGACGGCGGCGGCGAACGGACCATCGACGGTGAGGCCGAAGCCCCCGCCATCACCGGCCGCCGTCACCGTGACGGTGTCGGCGATCGGCGGGAAGGCGACAAGGGTGTCGAGGGTGTGGAAGCCGTCGCCGCGCCGGCCGGTGACGTGGAGGGCGAGGTTGACCTTCGCGCGCGCCGGCTCCGTGCACGACCCGGCGAGACGGGCGCCGTGTGGAGAGATGGTTGGCCCGGCACCCGGCGCGAAGCGACCCGGCCCGCCGTCCCGTGCCGGGTCGTCCACCTCAGTTCGGCGCGGCGGTGGGCGCCGGCTGCTGGCCGCCGGCATCGGCGGCGGTGGCCGGCGTCGGGGGCGGCAGGCCCTTGTCGAGCTTGGCGAGGATCTTCTCGAGATCGGCCGGCTCCGGCTTGCTGTCGCGGGCGTGCGACCACTGGAAGCGGGCCTCGAGGCGGCGGCCGACCATCCAGTAGGCGTCGCCGAGGTGGTCGTTGATGACCGGGTCGTCCGGCATCATCTCGACCGCGCGCTCGAGCTCGGCCACGGCCTCCTCGTAGCGGCCGAGGCGGTAATAGGCCCAGCCGAGGCTGTCGATGATGTAGCCGTCGGTCGGACGCAGATCGACGGCCTTCTGAACCATCTCCAGGGCCTGGTCGAGGTTGCGGCCCATGTCGATCCAGCTGTAGCCGAGATAGTTCAGCACCAGCGGCTGGTCGGGATAGAGCACGAGGGCGCGCTTGAAGTCGGCCTCGGCCTTCTCCCACTGCTTCGAGCGCTCGTAGGAGATGCCGCGCTGGTAGAACAGCGTCCAGTGGCGGCGGTCCGGCGCCTTGACGCTGTCGATACCGAGGCTGTAGGCCGCCGCCGCCTCGGCGAAGAGATCGCGCGAGCGCAAGACGCTGCCGAGCGCCACCACCGCCTCGAGATCGCTCGGATCTTCCTTGACCAGCGCGTCGAGCACGGCGCGCGCCTCGTCAGCGCGCTCGAGGGCATTGAGGTTGAGGCCGAGCTGTGTGCGCGCATCGCGCGACAGCGGCGAGGTCGGCGGGATCTTCTCGAGGATCTCGACCGCCTCGGCGGACTGCTCGAGCCGCTCGTGCAGGCCGGCGAGCGCCATCGCGGCAAGGCCGGAATTGGGCTCGAGCGTTAGCGCGAGCTGCAGGTAGGCGGCGGCGAGCTCCTCGCTGCCTTCCCGCGAAATCGCCGAGCCCAGCGCGAACAGGGCTTCCGCCACGCCCGCCTGCGGGTTCTCGACCAGCGGCGGCGGCGTCCGGCCGGCGGCGATCTCGTCCTTCAGCGTGGTGATGATCGGATGGGTGCCGACGGTGGCGGTGTAGCGGTCGAGGACGCCTGACGCCTCCTTCGCGGCACCGTCGCGGGCGAGCGCCCGGGCATAGGCGTCGACGATGCGCAGCATCGACGGTTCGTTGTCGTAGGCGACGGCGAGCCGGCGGCGCGCCTCGGCGTGATCGCCGAGATAGTCGGCGATGATGCCGCCGTGGAAGGTGGTGAAGGCGGTGTAGAGGTCGGGCCCGCGCAGCGTGTCGAGCCGGTTCAGCGCGGCGGCGCGGTCGCTCTCGGCGGCGTAGGTCCAGGCGCCGACGAGGGCGGCGGTGAGATCGGCGAGCGGACCGCGGGCGTGTTCGCCGACGACCTTGCGGGCGGCGGCGTTGTCGCCGCGCTGCAGGTCGAGCACCGCCTGCGCGAGGCCGGCGAGGCGGTTGGTGTCGGCGCGCGGCGGCAGCCGCTCGGCGAGCGCTGCAGCCTCCTCGATGTCGCCGCTCGCCAGCGCCAGCGTGAAGGCGCGCTCGATCAGCTGCGGATTGTCGGGGTCGTCCGCCAGCGCTTCCTTGTAGAACTCCGCGCCGGCGGCCATGTCGCGGGCGGAGCCCGCCAGCCGGGCGGCGAGATAGTTGCCCGACAGCGAGGTCGATCCCGGCAGCACGATACGGATCGCGGCCGGGTCGGCCTCGGCGGTGGCCGCCGCCGGGGTGAGGGCGGCGAGCACCATCGCCAGCGCCACCCCCGGCGCGCAGGACCGGAGGACGATCCGGCGGGGGGCCGGGGCGGAGCGCGGGCCGAGGGCCCGATCGGTGCGAATGGGCATCATGACGGCAGGATGGCGCGCCATGCGGCCGGTTTCAAGGCTGACGCCGCTGCGGCACGACGGCCGCAGCCGGAGGGACCGACGGATCAGTCCTTGGCACGCTCGACGTAGGAGCCGTCGGCGGTCAGCACGACGATGCGGGTGCCGGTCGAGATGTGCGGCGGCACCGCGGTGCGCACGCCGTTCGACAGCATCGCCGGCTTGTAGGACGACGACGCCGTCTGCCCCTTCATCGTCGGCTCGGTATCGACGATTTCGAGCGTGACGCGCTGGGGAAGCTCGATCGCCACCGGCACGCCTTCGTGCAGGCTGAGCTTCACCGTCATGTTCTCCTGGAGATAGACGTCGAGCTCGCCGATCACGTCGGCTGGCACCACCACCTGGTCGAACGTCTCGCCGTTCATGAAGGTGTGGCCGTCGCCGTCCTTGTAGAGATACTGGAAATCGGCGGCCTCGATGAAGGCGCGCTCGACCTGCTCGGTGGTGCGATAGCGTTCCGACACCTTCACGCCGTCGCTGATGCGGCGCATGTCGAGCTGCGTCACCGGCGTGCCCTTGCCGGGGTGGATGTTTTCGGCCCGCAGCACGGCGTAGAGCCGACCGTCGACCTCAATGACGTTGCCCTGCCGGAGCGAGCTCGCCTGCACCTTCACGAGAGTTTCCCTTCAGTCTAAGAAGCGCGCGGTTTCTATAGTTTTTTCCGCCGTCCGCCGCAATGACGGCGGGGCGACGAGGGATTTCCCAGTTGGAGAACGCTGAGACGCCGTGGTGGCGGCCGGACGTGCTGGCCGACCGCCGGCCGTTCCTGGCGGCGCGCGGGCGCATCGTTGCGGCGATCCGCGGCTTCTTCGCGGAGCGCGACTTCGTCGAGGTCGAGACGCCGATCCTGCAGCGCTCGCCCGGCAACGAGGTGCATCTCGCGGCCTTCGCCACCGAGCGGATCGCGCCGGACGGCAGCCGCGACCGCCTCTACCTGCACACCTCGCCTGAGTTCGCCTGCAAGAAGCTAGTCGCCGGCGGAATGCCGCGGCTGTTCACGCTGGCCCGCGTTTTCCGCAACGGCGAGCGCAGCCGCCTGCACCACCCCGAGTTCACGATGCTGGAGTGGTACCGGGCGAACGAGCCCTACGAGACGCTGATCGAGGACTGTTCGGATCTGATGCGGCTGGCGGCCGCGGCGGCGGGCACGGACGAGCTGCGCTTCGACGGGTCGACCGTGGATCCGGCAGCACCTGTCGAGCGCATCACCGTCGCCGAGGCGTGCCTGCGCCACGGCATCGACGTGCTGGCGACGCTCGCCGATCCCGACCGGCCCGACCGCGCGGCGCTCGCGGCGATGGCGCGGGCGGCGGGCGTGCGCGTCGCCGACGACGACGCCTGGTCGGACGTGTTCACCCGCATCCTCGTGGAAAGGGTCGAGCCGGCGCTCGGCGGCGGCCGTGCCTCGGCGCTGATGGAGTATCCGGCACCGGAGGCCGCGCTCGCCCGCCGCAAGCCGGGCGACCCGCGCGTGGCGGAGCGCTTCGAGCTGTTCGCCTGCGGCGTCGAGCTCGCCAATGCCTTCGGCGAACTCACCGACGCCGCGGAACAGCGCCGCCGCTTCATGGCCGACATGGACGAGAAGCAGCGCCGCTACGGCGAGCGCTACCCGATCGACGAGGACCTTTTGGCGGCGGTGTCGGCGATGCCACCGACCAGCGGCATCGCGCTCGGGCTCGACCGGCTGGTGATGCTGGCGACCGGGGCGCGTCGCATCGACGACGTGCTGTGGGCGCCGGTGGCGTCCTGAAACCAGCTTCCCGCCCGCCTGTCGGACCGCGATCGCCGCGGGCAATTCGGCCTTGCCACAGCGATCTGATGCCGCTATTTGACGACCCCATCAGACCGTAATACAGTACGACGGTCGCTAAGAAATGGAGGTCGCCTGTGTCTTCCGGACCCGTCAAGCTTGGGATCATCGGCCTTGGCCGCTGGGCCCGTGTGCTCACCCGCGCTGCCAAGAAGTCGGACAAGCTCGAGATCGTCGCGGGCTTCAACCGCTCGGCCGAGAAGCGCGAGAGCTATCATCGCGACACCGGCATCGCCGTCTATGACGACCTCAAGGTGATGCTCGCCGATCCGTCGATCGAAGGCGTCATCCTGACGGTGCCGAACGAGCAGCATCTCCCGGTGGCGGCCGAGGTCGCGGCGGCCGGCAAGCACGTCTACACCGAAAAGCCGATCGCCTCGACGCTCGAGGAAGGCCTGCAGATCGCGGCGCTCGAGCGCCAGCACGGCGTGACGGTGACGGTCGGCCACAGCGCCCGTCTTCTCGCCGGCATCCGCCAGATCCGCGCGGCGATCGATTCCGGCGAGCTCGGCACGGTCGGCTTCATCGAGGCGAACTTCTCCAACGAGCGCGCCCTCGAGCTCACCCCGCAGACCTGGCGCTGGTACAACCACCGCGCCCCGGGTGGCCCGCTGTCGCAGCTCGGCATCCACATGTTCGACCTCGTCCACTATCTCGGCGGCGACATCGTCTCGGCCTCCTCGACCTCGTCGAAGCTGTCGCCGGTCGGTGCCGAGGTCGACGACCAGTCGATGACGCTGCTCAAGTTCGCCGACGGCAAGATCGCCTATGTCGGCACCTGCTGGACGTCGCCGGGCATCTTCGCGGTGCGCGTGTTCGGCTCGAAGGGGCTGATGCACTACGAGATCGACTTCGGGGTGTGGGACGATCCGGACCAGATCCACAAGTCGTCGTCGCTCTACATCCAGCGCGGCAAGGACGGCTTCGCCAAGCGCGAAGTGCTGCAGGAGCCCGAGTCCGACATGTTCAAGGCGGAGCTCGAGCTGTTCGCCGAGAGCTGCCGCTCGGGCAAGCCGAGCGAGCTGTCGGCGCACAACGGCAACGTCGCCGTGGCGTGCTGCTATGCGGCGCTGAAGTCGCTTTCGGAAGGCGGCAAGCACGTGCCGCTCGCCGACATCTACCAGGCGTCCAACCAGAAGCTCGCCGCTCAGGGCCAGAAGGTCGCCTGACACGCCAAACGCGGGGCGCTGCGCAAGCCAGCGCCCCGCCGACATTGCGCGCCAAGCACGGGCCGGCAGCGACCGGTCCGGCCCAGAAACGGATGCACCGATGCTGCCGAGCCGCTACTTCTACGACCTGACGCAGCCGGAGATCGCCGAGCACTTCAAGCGGTCCGGTCTCGTCATCATGCCGGCGGGAAGCGTCGAGCAGCATGGTCCGCACCTGCCGACCGGCACCGACTCGATCGCCGCCAACGTCATCGCCCACGCCGTCGCCGAGCGCATGGACGGCATCGTCCTGCCGGGCACGCAGCTCGGCGTGACGCCGATGCACGCCCCCTTCGCCGGCACCATCACGCTGACGCCCGACACCTACATGCGGCTCGTCATCGAGACCTGCTCGTCGACCGCCAAGCATGGCGCCAAGTACCTGCTCATCCTCAACTGGCACGAGGGCAACATCCCCTCGCTCGCCATCGCGGCCGAGACGCTGCATCGCCAGCACGGCATGACGGTGCTGACCGTGCAGGCCTGCTACGTCGCGAACGAGCTGTTCGGCCACCAGTGCGGCGGCCTCACCCACGGCGGCGAGATCGAGGCGCTGGCGGTGATGGCGAACCGGCCGGACCTCGTCCACCTCGACCGGGTGGACTACTCGTCCGACCACTCGCACGGCCACCACATGGACAAGCTCCGGCGCACCCACAGCTACCAGCCGGTGCTGACCGACATCCGCTGCATCGCGCCGACCGGCTGGTACGGCGATCCGAAGAACGCCACCGCCGACCGCGGCGAGGAGCTCGTCGCCACCGTGGCCGACTCGATCACCACCGAGGCGACGGAGATCTTCAAGCAGCTCGATACCGTGCTCGGCGGCGGCACCGCGGAGGTCCGCAGCTTCCGGCAGGCGGTCTGATGGCCGTCGTCGTCCCGCTCGCCGACGCCCGCCTGCTGTCATTGCCGGGGCGGGTGTCGCGCGAGATCGTGGGCGCGAGCACCGGCGCGCGCTCGGTGGCGGTGCGCCACGTCACCATCGAGCCCGAGGGCCCCGGCGGCCCCGGCCGCGGCAAGCACGTCCACGACGGCTTCGAGGAGGTGATGATCATCGTCTCCGGCGAGGGCGTCACCGAGTGCGACAGCGGCCGTCTGCCGGTGAAGCCGGGCGACACCATCCTGATGCCCGCCGGCGAGCGCCACGCCACCCGCAACACCGGCAGCGAGCCGCTGGTGATGCTCTGCTTCTTCCCGGTCGTCGACGTCGCCGCCGGCACGCGCGAATTCCCGCCCGAGAGCCATTCCGGATAAGTCGCATGAATGCTTCCGTCTCCTCGTCGGCCGGCGCTTCCGCCGCTGCCGACGTTCTCGTCCTGCGCCCCGAGGCCGATTTCGCCCGCGTCGGCGCGATGCCGCCCGCCGGCCTCGACGTCGCCTATACCGGACCCGCCGATCCGGAGCTGAAGGCGCGGATCGCGGCGGCGAAGGCACTCGTCATCCCCGCCGTCGGCCCGAAGCTCGCCCCGGACCTGTTCGACGGCGCCAAGCTGTCGCTGGTGCAGGTGACCGGCGCCGGCCTCGACCGCCTCGACAGGGCGGCGATGCAGGGCTTCGGCATCCCGGTCGCCAACGTGCCGGGCGGCAGCAACGCCGCGCTCGCCGAGTACGCGGTGTCGACCGCGCTCGTGCTGCTCAGGCGCCTCTCGTGGGGTCACGCCGAGATCCGCGCTGGTCGCTATGTGGAATCGCGGGCGAAGCAGCTTGCCGAGAACCTCGGCGGTCTCGGCGGGCTGACGGTCGGTGTCGTCGGCTTCGGAGTCATCGGCGCCGCGGTGGCGAAGGCCTTTCACGCGATGGGCAGCCGCATCGTCTTCTACGACCCGGCCCCGGCCGACCCGTCGGCGGCGCAAGCGCTCGGCGCCGAGGCGCTGCCGCTCGACCGGCTGCTCGCGGAATCCGACGTCGTGACGCTGCACGTGCCGCTGTTGCCGGCGACCACCGGCCTGATCGGCGCGCGCGAGCTTTCGTCGATGAAGAAGACGGCGGTGCTGATCCAGGCCGCCCGCGGCGGCATCGTCGACGAGGCGGCGCTTGCAGCGGCACTCGAGGCCGGCGACATTGCTGGCGCAGCGGTCGACGTCTACTCCGTCGAGCCGCCGCCCGCGGACAACCCACTGGTGGCGATCGGCGAGGCCGGCGCCGCCCGCCTGCTCCTGACGCCGCACATCGCCGGCGTCACCCGCCAGTCGGCCGCGACGCTGTTCCGGGCGTCGTGGGAGAACGTCGAGCGCGTGTTGCGCGGCGAGGCGCCGAAGCACCGCGTCTACTGAGGTCCCCGCCCCGGGCAACGGCCCGGTTGGCAGAGTGACGGCCGCGCCGGTTCCATTCAGCCGGCTGGCGAAGGCATGACAAGAAACCGATAGGGAGATTGCAGCATGTTGAGCAGACTGACCTGTGCCGCGGCGCTTGCCGCGGCCGTCGCCTTCGCGCCCGCCGGCGCGATCGCCCAGGAAGGCCCGCAGGGCGACATCGAGATCACCGTCGGCTCCGGCGCCGGCGCCACCCCCGACGTGATGATGCGCCGCGTCGCCAAGGTGCTCAACGAGACCGGCATCGTCACCCAGCCGATCGTCGTCACCAACCGCCCCGGCGGCAGCTGGACGGTGGTGTCGAACTACGTCCTCGGCCAGGAGGGCAACCAGAACCTGATGGTCACGATCAATCCGACCATCATGACGACGCCGATCGTGCAGAACCTGCCGAACACCTACGAGAAGCTCACCCCGGTGGCGATGCTGCTGCGGATGAACCTCGTCGTCGTCGAGCGGGTCGACGGGCCGGACGCCGACCTCGCCGCGCTGGTGAAGCGCGTCAAGGAGGGCGGCGAGCGCTCGGTCGCCTTCGGCGGCGCCAATGTCGGCACGACCGACCACATCGTCGCATCGCTGATCGACAAGGCGGCGGGCATCAAGTTCAACTACGTGCCCTTCGATGGCGGTGGCGGGCCGCTGATGTCGGCCTTCCTCGGCGGCAGCGTCGAGGTGCTGGTGCTGACGCTCGACGAGGCCTTCCCGCTGCTCGAGGGCAAGAAGGCGAAGCCCCTCGCGGTGCTCTCCGACGAGCGCGTCGACATCGGCATCTACAAGGACGTACCGACCGCCAAGGAGCAGGGCATCGACGTCACCTGGGGTGCCTGGTACGGCATCGCCGGCGCGCCGGGCATGAAGCCGGAGATCGTCGCCTGGTGGGACGACAAGTTCGCCAAGATGATCGAGACGGAAGAGTGGAAGAAGGAAATGGCCGCCAACTTCCTCGTCACGGACTATGTTCCGTCGAGCGAGATGGGCCCTGTCCTCGAGCAGCTCTACAACCGCTTCCTGACCGTGCTGCGCGAACTGCAGCTCGCCAAGAAGTAAGGTCGGCTCCGTGAAGGCGATCGACATCGTGACGGCCCTGATCATGATCGCCCTCGCGGTGATCATGGTCTACTCCACGGCTCACCTGACCTACTGGGACGAATACGCGCCCGGCGCCGCCTTCATCGTGCGGTGGGTGGCGGGGGTGGGGGCGATCCTCGGGCTGGTGCTGCTGGTGCAGGCGATCCGCGCACCGACACGTGCGGTCGACTGGCCGACGGGGGGCGGGGCGATGCGGGTGCTCGCCGGCATCATCGCGCTCGTCGCCTTCATCATGGTGGTGCCGCTGTTCGGCACGGCGATCACGGCGACGGCCTTCATGCTCGTGCTGCTGCTCGTCGTGCAGCGGCAGAAGCTGGTGGCATCGATCATCACCACCGTGCTGACGGTCGGGCTGATCGAGGTCGTGTTCGACATCTGGCTTGGCGTCGGCTTCCCTCGCGGCATCCTCACCGGGATCTGAGCTCGGGCTCATCCGACGACCCTCGCGGACGCGGTTTCCCAGGGACCGCGTCCGCTTCTCGCCGCGCCGCGATCGTGCCCACCGGGCCGGGCGTCGTCGCGCCTCGACAGGCGGCCGCAGCGTCGCGGCCGGACAGATTTCGGCAACCGCCGGCGCGGGCTCGCCCATCGCCGCCGCGGCTGCTGTGGGGAGAGGCTTCAGGTGTTCGAATCCCTCGGGTTGCTGGCGGACGGTTTTGCAACGGCGGCGACGCCGGGCAACCTCCTCGCCGTCTTCGTCGGCGTGCTGCTCGGCCAGGTGATCGGCGCGCTGCCGGGCATCGGCCCGTCGCTCGGGATGGCGCTGCTGCTGCCCGTCTCCTTCGGCATGGAGCCGGTGACGGCGATCGTCATGCTGTCGGGCATCATGTACGGCGCCATGTACGGCGGCACGCTGACCTCGGTGCTGATCAACGTCCCCGGGGAATCCTCGGGGGTGATGACGACGATCGAGGGATACAAGCTCGCCCGCCAGGGCAAGGCGGGTTCGGCGCTCAGCGTCGCCGCCGTGGGATCCTTCATCGGCGGCACCTGCAGCATCTTCGTGCTGATCGCCGCGGCGCTGGCGATCAGCGAGGCGGCGCTGCTGTTTGGCCCGCCGGAGATGTTCCTGCTCGCCGCCCTCGGCATCATCGCCACCGCCGCCCTCGGCTCGGGTTCGGCGACAAAGGCGCTTTTGATGGCGGTGTTCGGCGTCATGCTGGCGCTGATCGGCACGGACCCGATCGTCGGCACCGAGCGCCTGACCTTCGGCATGCTCGGTCTCGTCGACGGCATCGACTTCCTGCCGGTGGCGATCGGCGTCTTCGGCATCGCCGAGGTGCTGGTCTCGCTGGAGCGCCTCGTCCACCTCGATCCGATGCGGCTGCCGCTGCGCGACATGTGGCCGAAGTGGGCGGACTGGGTCTCGTGCCGCATGGCGATCATCCGCGGCTCGACGATCGGCTTCATCCTCGGCGTGCTGCCGGGCGCCGGACCGACGGCCTCGACGTTCATCGCCTATGCTGTCGAGAAGAAATACAGCAAGCAGCCGGAGAAGTTCGGCAACGGCGCGCTCGACGCCGTCGCCAGCGTCGAGAGCGCCAACAATGCCGCCGTCACCGGCTCGATGGTGCCGATGCTCACGCTCGGCATCCCCGGCTCCGGCCTGACCGCGGTGCTGCTCGCCGCCTTCACGCTGCAGGGCATCCGCCCCGGCCCGCTCTTGATGACCGATCAGCCCGAGCTGATCTGGGGCCTGATCGCCTCGATGTTCATCGGCAACCTGATGCTGCTCGTGATGAACCTGCCGCTCGCGCCGCTGTTCGCCTCGATGCTGCGCATCCCCTACGCACTGATGGCGCCGGGCATCCTGCTGTTCTGCCTGATCGGGGCCTTCGGGGCGACGCTGAACCTGTTCACCGTCGGGCTGACGGTGTTCTTCGGCGTGCTCGGCTACTTCATGATCAAGGCCGACCTGCCGCGGGCTCCGCTGATCCTGGCGCTGGTGCTGACGCCGATCATGGAATCGTCCCTGCGCCAGTCGCTGATCCTGTCGCAGGGCTCGCTGAAGATCTTCCTCCACCACCCGCTGACGGTCATCCTCGTCGCCGTCGTCATCGCCTGCCTGGTCTGGCCGATCGTGCGGTTGCTGCTCGACCGGCGAGCCGGCCGTCGTGGCCCGCGCGCCCTCGACGAAGCCGCCTGAGATCGCGGGACGGCGTCACCGCCCCGCCTCGTCCCGCCCGCCGGCCGGTCGCCCGTCCCTCCCGGACGGAGCCCCGCGTGCGCCTTCCCCCCTGCAAACGAGGCCCGGACTTTCCCATGACAGACTACGTCATCGCTCCGCCGACCGTGCCGAGCGTCGCCGTCGCCGGCAGCACCGCGCGCTTTCCCGTCCGCCGCATCTTCTGCGTCGGCCGCAACTATGCCGCCCACACCCGCGAGATGGGCTTCGAGCCGGAGCGCGAGCCGCCGTTCTTCTTCTCCAAGCCGGCCGATGCGGTGATCGATTCCGGTCGCGTCATGGCCTACTCGCGCGACACCACCGAACTCCACCACGAGATCGAGCTCGTCGCCGCCATCGGCCGCGAGGCGATCGACGTGTCGGCGGCCGACGCGCTCTCGTACGTGTGGGGCTATGCCGCCGGCATCGACTTCACCCGCCGCGACCATCAGTTCAAGGCGCGCGACAGCGGCCGGCCGTGGGACCTCGGCAAGGGCTTCGACGAGTCCGCCCCCTGCGGTCCGCTGCGGCCGGCGAAGCCCGGCGAGGACCCGGCGACGGGCCGCATCTGGCTGTCGGTGAACGGCGTCGTGAAGCAGGACGGCGACCTGTCGGAGATGATCTGGAAGCTGCCCGAGATCATCGCGATCCTGTCGCACTCGTTCGAGCTGAAGCCGGGCGACCTCATCTACAGCGGCACGCCGGCCGGCATCGGCCCGGTCAAGCCGGGCGACGTGATCGCCGGCGGCGTTGAGGGCTACGGCGACCTCAGCCTGACGATCGGTCCGGCCAAGTAGGCCGAACCAGGTCGCGAAGAGCGGGTGGGCGCGGTGCGGCGCCGGCCCGCTCAGGCGTTGACCGCCTCGGCGGAGAGCAGCGTCATCACCTCGTGGGCGGCGTTCTCGACCTCGCGCCGGGTGATGCGCTCGGCGGCGTCGGCATCGCCACGCTCGATCGCGGTGAGGATGTCGCGCAGGCCCTGGATGCTCTCGCTGGAGCGATCCGGCGAACGCTTCGGGTGGGCGAGGCCGAGTGCCCGCCAGCGCCAGATGCGGGCGTGCAGCGCCGCGATCATCGACGACAGCGCCTCGCTGCCGGCACCGGCGAACAGGGTGTCGTAGAAGCGGTTCTTGGCGGCGAGGATCGCCTCGGGCGAATCGTGCTGGTAGGCGTGGATGGTGCTGTCGAGGGCGAGGCGCAGCGCCGCGATGTCCTTCGGCGCGTGGTTCGACACGAACATCCGCGCCGCCAGCCCCTCGAGCACCGAGCGGATGAGGTAGAGATCCTTCGCCTCGCCGATGGTCAGTTTGCGGACAACGGGTCCCTTGTTGGGGATGATGTCGACGATGCCTTCCGTCTCGAGCTGGCGCAGCGCCTCGCGGATGACGGTGCGCGAGACGCCGGTCATCTCGATGAGCTCGCGTTCGACCAGGCGCTCGCCGGGGGCGATGCGGCCCTCGATGATGGCGGTGCGCAGGGCATCGACGACGTGATGGCGCAGCGGGGCCGCCGACTTGCGGATCGTCGGCACCGACGGTCGCTCTGCGAAGAGCGCGCTCTGGTTCGCTTCGGCCATCTACGCCACCATTCCTTCCGCCCCTCGCCGCCGTCTCCGCCGGCCTTGCGCGCGACGGACCGGGTACGCTGCCGACATGCAGCGGTGGGTGTCGTCGGAAAGCCGGCGGTGCTGCCGATGCGGGGGGGCTGGGCCGCCGGCCCAGAAGGCCATTGGTGCGCCCCGAATCCAGCATCGACTGACCGCTATCCAATCATATGACTATATCACAGGAAGACGGCAAGTCTCCTGACGCGGGCCCATCATGGATTGGTTCGCCCTGTGGATGCGATTCGCCCGCCAAATGCCAGCGTCTCGTTGTTGCAGAGGCAGCACGATCGGCCCGCTGCGTCGGGCCAGCTGCCGTTTGGAACTCGTACAATTCGCGTTGACACTACCGTAATACGATCACACAATATGACCAACGGTAGGCAAAACGCCACCCGCCGCTAACGCGGCGACAAGGGTTGGAAACGTTGTCGGGCGCGGCCTCGGCCGCTGCCCTCGGATCATCGGCGGCTCGTCGAGCCGGCCGGCGCGTGGCGCCGGGCCGGCCTCGCGCGGACGACGAACCGGAGGAGCGTGCATGACGGAGTGGCGGACGATCGACACCGACTTGCTGGTGATCGGCGGCGGCGTGGCGGGCTCGATGCTCGCGATCCCGGCGCTGGAAGCCGGGCTCGACGTGACGATCTGCGAGAAGGGGCGGGTGCTCGACAACTGCGGCAGCGTCGGCTGCGGCGTCGACCACTACCTCACCGTCATGGAAAGCGGTGCCGAGTGGGACACCGCCGAGTTCCTGATGAAGCACATCCCGACGCTCACCGACGGCATCGTCGATCTCGACGTGACCCGCCGCGTGCTCGAGGAAATGCCGCGTATCCTGCGCAAGATCGAGGGCATGGGCGTCGACTTCAAGGACCCGCGCACCGGCGACTACTCGCGCCATCCCTCCTTCGGACTGCCCGGCGCCTACCACATCAACTTCGAGGGCACCGACTTCAAGCGCCGCATCGGCAAACACGTGCGCGCCGGCAAGGCGACGCTCCTGATGCGGACGATGGCGCTGCAGCTGCTCGTCGAGGACAACGTCTGCTATGGCGCGCTCGCCTTCTGCTTCCGCACCGGCGAGTGGGTGGCGGTCAGGGCGAAGGCGATCGCGGTGACCACCGGCGACGTCAACCGGCTGTCGATGAACGCTTCGGGCCTGGCGTTCGACAGCTGGCACTTCCCCTTCAACACCGGCGACGCCCAGGCGATGGGCTACAAGGTCGGCGCGCAGCTCGCCAACATGGAGTTCACCGAGGCGACGCTGACGCCGAAGGGCTTCTCCGCCCAGGGCCTCAACGCCCTCGTCAGCATGGGCGCCTATTTCCTCAACAAGACCGGCGAGCGGTTCATGTTCCGCTACGACAAGAAGGGCGAGAACGCCCGCCGAGCGGTGCTGGCCGACGCCGTCGTCAACGAGTACCTGCTCGGCAACGGCCCGATCTACGTCGACTGCCGGCATCTGCCGGCAGACGAGCTCGACCACATGGAATCGACCCTGCAGGTCGATCGCTACACCCTGCCGGCTTTCTACCAGCAGAAGGGCGTGCACTTCCGCGACACCCCGATCGAGGTGTCGATCTCGGAACTGACGATCCGCCGCTCCGGGCTCTATTTCCGCGGCAGCGGCCTGTCGGTCGACACCTCCGGCGAGACCTCGGTGGAGGCTCTGTTCTCGGCCGGCGACTGCTCGACCGTCTCCGGCGGCATCGCCGGAGCGGCCGTGCTCGGCCACATCGCCGGCGAGGGTGCGGTGCGCCGCATCAACCAGCGTGGCAACGCGGCGCTGCCGGATGTCGACTGGGAGAGCGCCAACCGCCTGCGCGCCGGTGCCGAGGCCTCGCTGAGGCGCGACAGCGACCTCGGCTGGAAGGCCTACGAGGACGAGATCCGCGCGACCGTCACCGACTATGCCGGCGTCCGCCGCACCGGGAAGGGCCTGAGGCTCGCTCTCGACACGTTGCAGGCGCTGGCGAAGAAGGAGGACACCGTGAAGACGGACAACCTCCACGGCGTCATGCGATTCCAGGAGGCGCGCAACATCCGCCTCAACGCCGAGATCATGACGACGGCGGCGCTCGCCCGCACCGAGACGCGGACCCGCTCGGCGCACCGTCGCCTCGACTATCCCGAAACCGACGAGGCGAACTGGCGCAAGTTCGTCATCGTCGAGCAGGGCGGCGACGGCAATCCGACGGTGCGCACGCTCGACGCGACGAAGCCGCTGTCGGCCGCCTTCGCCCGCACCCCCACCGCCAGCGCCGGGAGGATCGAGCATGTCAACTGAGACCCGGGCCGACGCATCCGTGCACAATCCCATCGTCATCGACGAGGCGCTGTGTATCCGTTGCAATCTCTGCGACTGGATCTGCCCCGGCGACATCATCTACAAGATCGAAAACGACAAGACGACGATGCCGGAAGTCGTCTATCCCGACGAATGCTGGTATTGCGGGCTGTGCCAGTCGACGTGCCCGACGGAGGCGATCACGATCGTCTTCCCGGAGGTGATGATCAACAACAAGAGCGACGTCGTCCGGCTGCTCGGCAAGATCGTCGACTGACGGAGGCCGGGGCGGCGTCGGCCAGCCGCGCCGGGTGCCATGAGAGCGGGAGCCAGTCGCGCCGTGTAGTCGAATGAGAGTGCGGTGACGGGCCGAGGCGGAGCAACCGCCCGGCGGACCGAACCCGACGGGAGGACGTCGAAGCGATGTTTGAAGCCATCGGCGCGGGCCTGGTGTCGCTGCTCACCGTGCAGGCGATGCTGTTCATGTTCATTGGTGTCGTCTACGGCATCATCGTCGGCATCCTACCGGGGCTGGGCGGCATCGTCGCGATGGCCCTGCTGTTGCCGTTCACCTACGGTTACGACCCGGCCGCCTCGCTGGCGCTGCTGCTCGGCGCCCACATCGCGACGATCTGGGGCTCGTCGGTGACGAGCATCCTGTTCCGCGTGCCGGGGGCGGCCAAGAGCCTGGCGCTGATCTTCGATGGCTATCCGATGACGCTGAAGGGGCAGGCGAGCCGGGCGCTCGGCGCCTCGGCGACCGCCGCCCTGCTCGGCGGCATCATCGGTGCGGTCTTCCTCGCTTTGTCGATCCCGATCGCCCGGCCGCTGATGCTGATGTTCGGCCCGGCCGAATACCTGATGATGGCGCTCTGGGGCCTCACCATCATCGCGACCTTCAGCGAGGGCTCTCTTCTGAAGGGCCTCGCCGCCGCCTGCCTCGGCATCCTCGTTGCCTTCGTCGGCATGGACATGGTGACGGCGACGCCGCGCTTCACGTTCGGTTCCTTCTACCTGCTCGACGGCTTCTCCTTCCCGGTCGCGATGATCGGCCTGTTCGCCGTCTCCGAGATGATGAAGCTCTATGCCAAGGGCGGGGCGCTGATCGAGCGCGAGGTCGGCGCCGAGACGAGCACCGTCTGGCAGGGCGTGCGCGACGTCTTCGAACACAAGTGGCTGGTCTTCCGGGCGAGCCTCCTCGGCCTGTGGATCGGCGTTTTGCCGGGCATCGGCGCGAGTGTCGGCGGCATCGCCGCCTATGCCCATGCGGTGCAGACCTCCAAGCATCCCGAGACCTTCGGCACCGGCAACGTCGAAGGCGTCATCGCCCCTGACGCGACGGTCGGCGCCAACGAGGGCGGCGGCCTGCTGCCGACGCTCGCCTTCGGCATCCCCGGCGGCGAGAGCATGGCGATCCTGCTCGTCGCCTTCATCGGTCTCGGCATCACGCCCGGCCCGCAGATGCTGACCGAGCACCTCGACGTCGTCTTCGCCATGGTGTGGATCATCGTTCTGGCGAGCGTGATGGTGTCGATCATCGGGCTGATCATCTCGCCGACGCTGGCGCGGCTGCCGAGCCTCAACCCCAACGTCATCATCCCGCTTGTGCTGAGCGTCTGCTTCATCGGCGCGTACGCGACCCGCGGCCAGCTGTCGGACGTGGTGGTCGCGGCGGCCTTCGGCGCCGTCGGCTACCTGATGGACAAGTACAACTACTCGCGGGCGAACTTCGTCATCGGCATGGTGCTCGCCGTGATGATCGAGCGGAACCTGCACGTGTCACTCACCCTCTATGGCGACTGGTTCCTGTTCGATCGGCCGTTCGCTCTGCTCATGCTGGTGCTGATCGTGCTGACGACGGCGATGCCGTTCTGGAAGAACTGGCGGAAGAAGAAGGCGGCCGAGGCCGCCGCCGCCGGCAGCGTGAGGAGCGCGTCATGACCCGGCGCATGCAGGAAAACCTCATCGCCTTCATCATTCTCGGCATCTTCGTCGCGGCGATCGTGGCGAGCCTCGACTACGGCCCGCGCGCCCGCCTCGTGCCGATCCCGATCGCCGTGATCGGCATCCTGTTCATGGTGGGACAGATCATCCTGCAGAACATCAAGTCGGAAGACAGCCTGCAGGTCGATCTTCTCGATTTCCTGACCAAGAAGGGCGACAAGGCCGATCCGGTGCTGGCCGCCGCCGCCGCGCCGCCCGTGGCGACCAAGCGCAGGGCGACGCCGAAGAGCGAGTTGCAGGCGTTCGGCATCGTCGCCCTGCTCGTCGCGATCTTCCTGGTGCTCGGGCCGATCCCGGCGATGTTCATCTTCACGGCTGGCTACTTCATCGTCTCCCGCCACCACGCGCCGTGGAAGGGCCTCGCCTACTCGGCGTTCTGGACGATCCTCGTCTATCTGGTGTTCACGACGGGCCTGAAGGTGCAGCTCGACCGCAACCTGCTCGGCATCCGCTTCGACACCATCGGCAAGTGGATCACGCAGCTGTTCACATAACGACGCGAAACAAGGCGTCGGCATCTCAAGAAGGAGGGACGCGACCATGAGGAAGAGGACATTCCTGGCGACGCTGGCGGCGGCGACGCTTTCCGCCGCTGCCGGCTTCGGCATCACGACGGCGCAGGCCGGGCCCGTCTATGACGGCCAGACTGTGATCCTGATCGTGCCGAACTCGCCGGCCGGCATGATGACCCAGTACGCGCGCACCATCGCGCCGTTCCTGGCCAAGCACCTCGGTGCCAGCGACGTTCGGGTGGAGAACCACCAGGGCGCCGGCAGCCTGAAGGGCACCAACCTGCTCTGGCACTCCGACCCCGACGGCATGACGATCGCCTTCACCAACATCCCGACGCTGATCATGGCGCAGCTCGCCGAGAGCCCGGGCGTGCAGTTCGATTCCGCCAAGTTCACCTATCTCGGCCGGGTCGTCGACGATCCGCGCGTCGTCGTCGTCGGCAAGGAGGCGGGCTTCAAGGACGTCGAGGGCCTGAAGGCGCTCGGCCGGCCGTTCGTCTACCCGTCGCAGGGCACCGACGAGGACTTCTACTCGATGGCGGTGCTGGCCGACTCGCTCGGCGCGCCGATCAAGGTCGTCACCGGCTTCGAGGGCAATGCCGATACGGCGCTGGCGGTCATCAAGGGCGAGGCCGACGTGCACATGACGTCGTGGTCGTCGTCGCGCGGCCCGGTCGAGGCCGGCGACATGTCGCCCCTCCTGATCGTCTCCTCGAACCGCATCCCCGAGGCGCCGGATGTTCCGACCGCCATCGAGGTCGTGACGGACCCGGCGAAGAAGGCCGGCATCGCCGCGATCGCGCAGATCCTCGACATGAGCCGCGGCTTCTTCGGCCCGCCGGAGATGGACGAGGCGGCGACCGCCGAGATGCGCGCGGCGATCGAGGCGACGCTGAAGGATCCGGAGCTCCTCGCGCTGACCGAGAAGAACAAGATGCCCATCAACTACGCGCCCGGCACCGAGCAGCAGGCGACCGTCGCCTCGCTGACGGAGACGAGCGCCAGCCTGACGCCGATCCTCAAGGCGGCGCTGGAATCGATCAAGTAGGGCTCGCTTCCGCAGCGAACGGCCCATCGACCGCGACGACGGCCGCCCTCCGGGGCGGCCGTTTGCGTTCAAAGCGCCAGCAGCGCGTCGAACACCGCCGCGACGCGGTCACGATCGAGGCCGCGGCCGATCACGACGAGCCGGCCAGCACGGTCGCCGTCCGGCCACTCGACGAGTTCCACCGGCGGATGCACGAGGTGGCGCACGACCTGGACGACCAGCGGGCCCGCCAGACCGTCGACCGCGATCAGCCCCTTCATGCGCAGGATGTCCTCGCCGCGCAGCGCCACCAGCGCGTCGATCGCCTGGGCGAAGGCCGGCCAGGCGAGGGGCTGCGGAAACGGCAGCACGAAGCTCGACACGCCCTCGGAGTGCAGGGCGCCGCTGGCGACGAAGTCGGAGCGCGGCAGCTCCGAGGCGGCCCAGGCCGAGGCGGGGATCTCGCCGCCCTGCGCGACGACGATCTCGGCCTGCGGGTTGATGGCGGCGATCGCCGCCCGCACCGCGTTTTCGGCGTCCGTGTCGGCGAGGTCGCGCTTCGAGATCACCACCCGGTCGGCAACGGCCACCTGGCGGCGCGCCTCCGGTGCGCTCGCCAGCATCGCCGCGCCGCCGATCGCATCGACGACCGCGACGACGAGGTCGACCGCCATCTCGCGGCCGATGCCGCGGTCCGACACGAAAGTCTGCAGGATCGGCAGCGGGTCGGCGAGGCCACTAGTCTCGATCAAGACGCGCGCCATCGAGGGCACGCGTCCGAGGCGGGCGTCGGCGAGGAGTTCCTGCAGCGCCGTCTCGAGATCGCTGCGGGAGGCGCAGCAGAGGCAGCCGTTGCCGAGCAGGACGGTCTTGTCGGTGGCGCCGCGCAGGAGCGCGTCGTCGATGCCGATCTCGCCGAACTCATTGACGATGACCGCCGTCCCCGCCCCCTCGGGGGAGGCGAGGAAGCGCTTCACCAGCGTCGTCTTGCCGGCCCCGAGGAAGCCGGTGACGACGATGACGGGCGTGCGGGCACCGCGCGGGCGCTTCTGCGCCCGCCCGAACGGTGCTGGCCGGGCGGACGGGAACAGCCGGTCGGTGAGGGCCTCAGAAGTCCATCTCGAGGACATAGAGCCCCCCGACGAAGCGGTCGACGGTGTAGACGATGCCGCGCTCGTCGACGAAGACGTCGTTGAGCTGGATCGCGCCCTTCGGCGAGCCCGCCGGCGTTTCCGGGATGTAGTAGCCGACTTCCTGCGGCTGGTAGGGGTTGGAGATGTCGAAGGCGCGCACGCCGGCGCTGTAGAAGGTGCCGAGCACGATCTTGTCGGACTTCCACGACGTCGGGTGCGGCGTGTTCTCGTGGATGTTGTGCGAGCCATAGCGGCCGCCACGGTTGGCGAAGGCCTCGACCGGCGGCAGCGGCAGGGTCGAGATCGGCACCGGCCGGCTCTCGTCGCGGATGTCGAGCACCCAGATCAGCTTCGGCCAGTCGGCGGCGGCGTCCGACGTCGATTCGTCGGTGACGATCATCAGGCCACGGTCGAACAGCGGCATCGCCGTGTGCATGAAGCCGTGATAGGGCGGCGAGTTCGCCCAGTGGCCGACCGGCTTCGGGTTCGCCTTGTCGGAGATGTCGAGGATGAACATGCCGCCGTCGACGTAGCAGACATAGGCGCGGTCGGGGCGGTCCGGGTAGACGTTGGTGTTGTGGGCGCGGCAACCGGCGTGCTTGCCGGGCAGGCGCTCCGGCGGCGGCACGCTGTCACCGACGCGGGTGCCGGGCATCCACCAGCGGCCGACCTCCTCGGGCTTCGAGGGATTGCGCACATCGATGATGCGGTAGAACTGGTCGTCGCCCTTGTAGTGGCTCTCGAAGTCGGCGGCGCCGGCGGCCATGTGGACGTACTCGCCGTCGCAGAACCACAGCTGGTGGACGCCGCGCGAGGTCGGGCCCGAGGCGTCGAAGAAGGCGATCGAGCGTGGGGTCTCCGGCACCGAGATGTCGAAGAGCTCCATGCCGGCCGGCGTCTGGCCCTTCTCCTTGCACTGGTAGGCGACGGCGAGGATGTCGCCGCAGACCTCGAGCGAGTTGGAGCGCATGTAGGGCTGCGGCAGGGCGGTCTGCACCACCATCTTCGGGTTCTTCGGGTCGGTGACGTCGACGCCGGTGAAGTTCTTCGGCGCGCTCTCGTGGGCGAGCCAGAGGATGCGGCGGCCATCCTTCGTCAGCGAGATGGACATGCCCTCGCCGATGCCGCCGAAGCCGTCGAGCTCGTGGTGGGAGAGCAGCTTGAAATTGCGGGCGACGGGTATGTCGGTCCGGGGCATGACGGTCATCAGGGGTTTCCTCTTGGCGGCTCGGTCCGACCCCGTTTCTGCGGGCCGGTGGCGAGGGATCGAAGGCCGGCGGACCCGGCTGGCGGGTCGGTGTTCGTGTGCCAGGTGACAGGGCCGGCGCCCCGCGCCGGCGGTCGTATTACGGTAGCACTCCCCGCAGGGATTGTCGCCGGTGAGCTGTGCGCCGGCGGGCGATGGCAGAACACGACGGGACGGTGCGTGGCGCCATCTCGACTGCGTTCTTCGTGTGTTGCCTCCTCGAAACCCCCCGCCTTTCCATCCCGCGGGTCTGCGGAGCGGCCTCCTGGCGGCCTGTTCGAGCAGCGCACATGGCGAACCAATAAGACAATTGGATCGTTTCCCGGCTCTCCGTGCATGGAGAAGTGGCATTATGCATACAGACTAGCGTGACGCAATCGATTGCATTACGGTGTATCGAGCCTGCGACTGTGGCATGGCCGCGGTTGGGTCGAGTACCAATTGAAGGCTTGGGTCGCCATTGGTACAGATCGCGTCTGTTTCGCTCCGCCCTTCGCCCGAGCCCGGGCGGGGTGCTTCGCGGAGACACCCACGAACGCCCCCGGGCGATCCTTCCGAAGATCGAGCGAGCCGCCGAGATGAAGAGCGCCGACGAACCGTTGTTCGACCACATCGTCGACGCCATCCGGCGGCGGATCGGCAACGGCCAGACCGATCAGGGCCGCCTCGCGCCGGAGCGGATGCTCGCCGCCGAACTCGGCGTCGGCCGCCGCACGGTGCGCCGCGCCCTCGACCGGCTGGAGGCGGAGGGCCTGCTCTGGCGCCGGCAGGGACAGGGCACCTTCGTCGGCGTGCCGCCGCTGCCGCGCGCCCGAAGGCTGTCGCCGCTGTCGGAGCACACGAGCCCGCTCGACCTGATGGAGGTGCGTTTCGAGCTCGAGCCGGTGCTCGCCCGCTTCTGCGCGCTGCGCGCCACCGGGGCGCAGGTCGAGACGCTGAGGCGCGCCGCGGCGAAGGCGGCCGACGCCCGCACGGCCGCCGACTACGAGACCTGGGACAGTGCCTTCCACCGCCGCATCGCCGAGGCGGCCGGCAACAAGCTTTTCCTGGCGATGTTCGATGCGGTGAACGCAGTGCGGCGCGACACCCGCTGGTCACGGCTGCGCGAGAGCACGTTCTCCGAGGCGCGCCTCATCGCGCTGGCGGCTCAGCATGCCGAGATCCTCGAGGCGATCGCCGAGCGGGACGGCGCGCGCGCCGAACAGGCGATGCGCCATCACCTCGGCCTGGTCGGCGCCACCCTCAACGGCTGGGGCGGCGGCGAGCCGTATGCGGCGGCGAGGGCGATGCCGGCGGCGTGAGGGTCGCCCCGCGGCAGCGGCTTCAGAGACCGTCGAACCACGCCTTCCACAGCGGCACGGCGCGGGCGAAGGTGCCGCGGTGGGTGGTGTCGCCGGTCGAGACCGCCTCCACCGTCGGATTGCCGGTGCCGATCGCCGCCTGATAGGTCGCCGCCATGCGCGCGACGCCGACCGTTATCGCCTCGTCCGCCTCGCCGTAGTAGTTGCGCACGGGCGTCCGGATGACCCAGCGATAGGCCGAGGTGGCGGCGATCAGCCGGCCATAGGCGGAGGCGGCGAAGAACTGCGGGTCGAAGTACTCCGGCCGGATGAGCTTGTGGAGATCGGTCGGGATCGTCGCGACGTCGATCGGCTCGCGCCGGTAGGCCTTCGCGAGGGTGTCGTAGGTCTCCTCGGTGAACAGCGAGCGGGCGAGGCCCGGCACCGCATAGTAGTTCTCGAAGGCGAAGGCCGAGAGGATGAACAGGCTGTTGACCCAGACGGCGTCGTTCGGCCGGGGGAAGTTGAGGAAGCCGTTCAGCGCCGCGAAGACGTCGAGCGGCGCGCTGGCGGTGGCGGCGGCCTTCACCGCCACGCCGTCGCGTTCGAGCTTTTCCAGCATCGCCATGGTGACGAAGCCGCCCTGCGACCAGCCGGCGAGGTGGAGGCCGGTGTCGGAGAGCCCCATCGCCGACATCACGGCGCGGCCGGCGACCAGCATGTCGCTCGTCGCCTGCTGCTGGCTCGCCTTGACCATGTAGCCCTCGGGCTCGCTGGAGCCGCCGAGGCCGAAATAGTCGGCGCCGATCAGGAGGTAACCCTGGCCGGCGAACTGGGCGATCATCAGCTGCGTCTCCGGCGACTGCTCCGGATAGGAGGGCACCTCCTCGTTCAGGTAGACCGTGCCGTGCTGGTAGGAGACGAGCGGCAGGCTGGCCGCCGTCCCCTCCGGCACCGCGATCAGTCCCGTCGTGACGATCGGCCGGTTGCCCTGCTCCGGGATCACCGAGGGAAAGGTGACGCGGTAGAGCAACACGGCGTTGGTCGCCGGCGTGTAGGTCTCGGTGATGCCGGCGAAGGCGGGCGTGTCCTTCGTCAGAATCTGGTTCAGCCGGTCGGCGTCCCAGCGGCCGATCGCCTGGTAGGAGATGCCGCCGGCGACCGTCACCACTGGCTCGTCGGCGCGGGCGGGTGCCGCCGGAGCGGCGAGGCCGAGGAAGGCGAGGGCCGCGGATGCGGCGACGGACGGGGCACGGAACCGGGACTGCTTCACGACGACCTCCACGGCGATGGCACAGCCGAGGGCCGCCTCGCCTGCGGCCGATCATAGAGCCTAGATCACGGCCTGAGCCTTGCGTTGGCGCCGCGGCCTGAAAGGTTCAGCCGGCGGGCTCGAGCAGGGCGATCAGCGCCCGCTGCGCCACCGAGCCGACCCGGTCGCGGTGGTAGACGAGGGCGAACTCGCGCGGCGGCAGGTCGACCTCCACCGCCGTCAGCCGCCCGGCCGCCACGGCAGTCGCGACGACGTGCTCGGAGATCAGCGTCGCGCCGGTGCCGCTCTCCACCGCCTCGCGCACGGCCTCGTTGCTCGGCAGCACGAGGTCGACGCGCAGGTCGTCGAAGCGCAGGCCTTCGAGGCGGGCCAACTCCTCCAGAACGACGCGCGTGCCGGATCCCGCCTCGCGCACCACCCACGACACCGCCCGCACGTCGGGCCGGCCCGGCGCCACCTGCGGCGGGGCGGGGCGGCCGGCGGCGACGACGAAGACGAGCCGGTCCTCGCCGATGTGGCGACGGACGAGCCCGCCATGCTCTGTCGGCCCCTCGACGAGGCCGAGGTCCGCCTCGCCCGCCACCACCGCCTGTTCCACCTGGCGCGTGTTGCCGATCGACACGTCCAGCCGAACGCCGGGATGGGCGTCGTGGAAGCGGGTGAGGCGGCGCGGCAGCCAGTAGTTGGCGATCGTCTGGCTCGCCGCCACCGAGAGCGAGCCGGTCGACAGGCCCGAGAGGTCCTCCAGCGAGGCGCGCGCCGCCGCCGCCCGGTCGAGCACGGCGTGGGCCTCGTGGAGGAAGCGCCGTCCCGCCTCGGTCAGCTCGATGCCGCGGCCGACGCGGTCGAACAGCTGGACGCCATAGCGGCTCTCCAGCGCCGCGATCGCCGCCGAGGCGGCCGGCTGCGTCAGGCCGAGATCGGCGGCGGCGCGCGTCACGTGGCGGCGCTCGGCGACGGCGACGAAGATGCGGAGCTGCTCGAGGGTCATCGCCAATTCATAGACTGAGCCTTTCAAAATCAGAAGAACAATCGATTTGATGGATGGTATTACGGTAGGCATAGTGCGGGCCGACCGAAGGATCGTCGACCCATGCCGCGCACCGGCCAGTTGCTCAGCCCCGCCCGCCACCTCACCGACGCCATCGTGCGCGCGCTCGCCGCGCTGATCGGGCGTCCGCAGGCGGAGCGCTACCGGCCCGAGCGCCACTACATGCGCGGCCCCGGCCCGAAGTGCCGCGCGAAGTCCGGCGGGGCGGAGCGCGCGTGAGCGCCGACGCCGGCGCTCCCCTTCCTCCGACCGCGGTGACGGCCTTCTCATGAACGCCCCGACACGGCCCGTTCCCGGGCAGCATGCGCCGCGCGGCGCCAACTCGCTGCCGTCGCAGCGCCCGCTCGCCGACAATCGCGCGCCGAACGAGGGCGACGGCGTCGAGACGTCGCCGACGGTCTCCGACGAGGTGCGCAAGACCACCTGCTACATGTGCGCCTGCCGCTGCGGCATCGACGTGCACATCAAGGACGGCGTCGTCCGCTACATCGCCGGCAACCGCGACCACCCGGTCAACCGCGGCGTGCTCTGCGGCAAGGGCAGCGCCGGCATCATGCAGCACTACAGCCCGTCGCGGCTGAGGAAGCCGCTGCTGCGCGTCGGCGAGCGCGGCAAGGGCGAGTTCAAGGAGATCGAGTGGGAGGAGGCGCTGACCATCGCCGCCGACCGCCTCAAGCACATCCGCGCCACCGACCCGAAGAAGCTCGCCTTCTTCACCGGCCGCGACCAGTCGCAGTCGCTCACCGGCTGGTGGGCCTCGCAGTTCGGCACGCCGAACTTCGCGGCGCACGGCGGCTTCTGTTCGGTCAACATGGCGGCGGCCGGGCTCTACACCATCGGCGGCGCGTTCTGGGAGTTCGGCGAGCCGGACTGGGAGCGCGCCCGCTACTTCCTGATGTTCGGCGTCGCCGAGGACCACGATTCCAACCCGATCAAGATCGGCATCGGCCGCCTGAAGGCGCGCGGCGCCAAGGTCGTCTCGGTCAATCCCTGCCGCACCGGCTACAACGCGGTGGCCGACGAGTGGATCGGCATCCGGCCGGGCACCGACGGCCTGTTCGTCATGGCGCTGATCCACGAGCTCCTGAAGGCCGGCCGCGTCGACCTCGACTATCTCGCGAAGTTCACCAACGCCCACGTGCTCGTCATCCGGGATCCCGGTGCGGCCGACGACGGCCTGTTCCTGCGCGACACTGAGGGCAAGCTCCTCGCCTTCGACAGCGTCGAGAAGCGCCCCGTCGACGCGATGTCCCCGGACATCCACCCCGCCTTGGTCGGCGACTTCACCGTCGAGGGCCGGCGGTGCGTGCCGGTGTTCCAGCTCCTCGCCGAGCGCTATCTCGACCCGTCCTATGCGCCGGATGCGGTCGCCGAACGCTGCGGCCTGCCGGCCGACACCATCCGCCGCATCGCCGCCGAGCTCGCCGAGGCTGCCTTCGAGCAGTCCTTCGAACTCCCGATCCCGTGGACCGACTGGGCCGGCCGCCGCCACGAGACGATGCGCGGGCGGCCCGTCGCGATGCACGCCATGCGCGGCATCTCCGCCCATTCGAACGGCTTCCACACCTGCCGGGCGATCCACCTCCTGCAGGTGCTGCTCGGCACCGTCGATGTGCCCGGCGGCTTCCGCTTCAAGCCGCCGTTCCCGAAGCCCGCGCCTCCTGGCCCGAAGCCCGCCGGCAAGGACGGCGGCAAGCCGAACACGCCGCTTGCCGGCATGCCGCTCGGCTTCGTCACCGGGCCGGAGGACCTGCTGGTGGACGCCGACGGCGGCCCGGTGCGCATCGACAAGGCCTATTCGTGGGAGGCACCGATCGCCGCCCACGGGCTGATGCACATGGTGATCGCCAACGCCGCCAAGGGCGACCCGTACCGCATCGACACACTGTTCCTCTACATGGCCAACATGGCCTGGAACTCGTCGATGAACACGGCCGGTACGATGGCCATGCTGACGGCGAAGGACGAGGACGGCGGCTACAAGATCCCCTTCATCATCTACGCCGACGCCTATGCGTCGGAGACGGTGTCGTATGCCGACCTGGTGCTGCCCGACACCACCTATCTCGAGCGCCACGACTGCATCAGCCTGCTCGACCGGCCGATCAGCCATGCCGACGGCCCGGGCGACGCCATCCGCTGGCCGGTGGTTGAGCCCGATCGCGACGTCCGGCCGTTCCAGACGGTGCTGATCGACCTCGGCGCTCGCATCGGCCTGCCGGGGCTGGTGAAAGAGGACGGCAGCCCGCGCTACCGCGACTATGCCGACTACATCGTCCACCACGAGCGCGCGCCCGGCATCGGCCCGCTCGCCGGCTGGCGCGGCGAGGACGGCAGCAAGCACGGCCGCGGCGCGCCGAACCCCGAGCAGCTCGACCGCTACATCGAGCACGGCGGCTTCTGGCACCACGACTTCGAGCCGAACCAGCGCTACTACAAGATGGCGAACCGCGACTATCTCGAGACCGCCGTGCAGATGGGCTTCATCGCCAAGGCGGAGCCGATCGTCTTCCAGCTCTATTCCGAGGTGCTGCAGAAGTTCCGCCTCGCCGCCCGCGGCCACGGGGCGGTGCAGCCGCCGGAGGGCGAGCGCGCCCGCATCGAGGCGCACTTCGACCCGCTGCCGATCTGGTACGTGCCGTTCGAGGAGGCGGCCGAGGGCGACGCCGACTATCCGCTGCACGCCATCACCCAGCGGCCGATGCACATGTACCATTCGTGGGGATCGCAGAACGCCTGGCTGAGGCAGATCACCAACCAGAACCGGCTGTTCGTCCACCGCGGCACCGCCACCGGCCTCGGCATCTCCGACGACGACTGGGTGTGGATCGAGAGCCGCCACGGCCGCGTCCGCGGCCAGGTGAAGCTCGTCGACGGCGTCAACCCGAACACGGTGTGGACGTGGAACGCCATCGGCAAGCGCAAGGGCGCCTGGCGGCTGAAGGACGGCGCGCCGGAGGGCGAGCGCGGCTTCCTGCTCAACCACGCGATCTCCGAGCTGACGCCGCCCGACGCGAAGGGCCGCCGCTACTCGAACTCCGACCCGGTGACGGGGCAGGCGGCGTGGTTCGACCTCAAGGTCCGGCTGATCCGCTGCACCTCGGGCTCCGAGTGTGCCGAGCCGCAGTTCGAAAAGCTGCCGTGTCCGCCGAACATGCCGCCCGTCACCGACTGCTCGCACTTCGGCGAGGGCTTCCGGCGCGAACGCGAGCGCGAGGAGGGCGCGCGATGACCTGCCTCCCGCAGCCGACCAGCGACGTCCGCCTCGGCCTCGTCATCGACCTCGACACCTGCGTCGGCTGCCAGGCATGCGTGACGGCGTGCAAGGAATGGAACACCGGCGGCCACATGGCGCCGCTCACCGACTACGACCCCTATGGCGAGGCGCCGGACGGGGTGTGGTTCAACCGCGTCCACTCCTACGAGCACACCAAGGCCGACGGCTGCGGCGAGACCGTGCACTTCCCGCGCTCGTGCCTGCACTGCGAGACACCGGCCTGCGTCACCGTCTGCCCGACCGGCGCCTCCTACAAGCGCGCCTCGGACGGCATCGTGCTGGTCGACGAGGACAAGTGCATCGGCTGCAAGCTCTGCAGCTGGGCGTGCCCCTACGGCGCCCGCGAGTTCGACACCGACGTTGGCGTGATGAAGAAGTGCACGCTCTGCGTCGACCGCATCTACAACGAGAACCTGCCCGAGGCCGACCGCGTGCCCGCCTGCGTCGCCTCGTGCCCGACCGGCGCCCGCCACTTCGGCGACCTCGGCGACCCCGCCTCGCCGGTGTCGCAGCTCGTCGCCGAGCGCGGCGGCGTCGACCTGATGCCCGAGCTCGGCTACCGCCCGACCAACAAGTACCTGCCGCCGCGGACACGCAAGGCGGCCGCGCCGGCGCCGGCGCTGACGGCGACCGACGGCGTCGGCGGCCTGCTCGGCTGGGTCGACCGCATCCTGTCGCGCTGACGAGACGAGCCATGCATCCCGCCTTCTCCGTCATCGCCTTCACGGTCTGCTCCGGCGCCGGCTTCGGCCTGCTGGCGCTCGTCTCCGCCGGGGCGGCGCTCGGCCTGATCCCGGCCGACCGGCTCCTCGGCTTCGTCGCCATGGGGCTCGGGCTCGCGCTCGCCTGCGGCGGTCTCTTGTCGTCCACCGCCCACCTCGGCCGGCCGGAGCGGGCGTGGCGGGCGTTCTCGCAGTGGCGCTCGTCCTGGCTGTCGCGCGAGGGCGTGGCGGCCGTCGCCACCATCTTCGCGGCGGTGGCGCTCGCCGCCGGCTGGGTCTTCCTCGGCCGCACCGACGGCGCCTTCGCCGCCGCGGGGCTCGCGACCGCCGTGCTGTCGGTCGCCACCGTCTGCACGACGGCGATGATCTACGCCTCGCTGAAGCCGATCGCCGCCTGGCACTCGCCGCTGACGCTGCCGGCTTACCTCTTGTTCTCGGTGATGACCGGGGCGGGGCTCTTGACGGCGGTCCTCGCCGTTTTCGGCCTCGACGTGCGCGGGCTCGCTGCCGCCGCCGCCGCGCTGGCGCTGGCCGGCTGGCTCCTGAAGCGCGCGGTCTGGCACCGCAACGCCGACCATCCGGGCGTCTCGACCCTCAACAGCGCCACCGGCCTGAAGGGCGGCACCGTCCGGTCGCTCGAGTGGCCGCACACGGAAGAGAACTACATCCTCAAGGAGATGGGCTACCGCATCGCCCGCAAGCACGCGCTGAAGCTCCGCCGCATCGCGCAAGCCCTCGCCTTCGCGTTGCCGCTGGTTCTCTTCGCGCTGGCGGCGCTTGTCGGGGGTCCCGCGGCGATGGTGGCGGCGTTGGTGGCGGCCGTCGTGCAACTCGCCGGCATGCTCGTCGAGCGCTGGCTGTTCTTCGCCGAGGCGAAGCACACGGTGACGCTCTACTACGGGCGGTGAGGGGCGGAGCAATCCCTCTCGGTTTGGCACTACCAACCACCTGCCCCTTGAGGGGGCGGGTCGGCGACCGCAGGTCGCCGGGGCGGGGTGACGCCGCCGGCAGGCGGCGGCGAGAACACGCCCTCCAACCTTTCACTCCGTCATCGCCCGGCTTGACCGGGCGATCCATCGCGAGCGCAGACCTCCGCCGTCTCCGGGTGGATGGATGGCCCGGTCAAGCCGGGCCATGACGAGGTTGGGGGTTGGCTTGTGGTTTTGGCCGCTTCCGCGACGAGCATGGGGCTGGCTTGTGGGGTCGGGCAGCCTCCCCAACGCCTCTCACCGCCGTCGCTTTCCCCAAGGGCCCTCACCCCCGCAGACCAACCCTCACCGCAGATCGCTCAGATAGTGCACGTGCTCCGTCAGGCAGCGCGACAGGCGCCATTCGGCGCGGCGGTCGTCGAGGGCGATGGCGAGGCGGTCGATCTCCAGCGCCGGCGTGCCCGTCGCCACGCCGAGCAGCGCGGCATCCTCCGCCGTCAGCGCCACCGCCTTCAGCCGCTCCTGGGCGCGGCCGATGGTGACGCCGAAGCGGCCGGCATAGAGGCCGTAGAGGTTGTTAGGCGGCTCCATCGCCGCGAGGCCCTCGACCATCGCCTCCGGCACGACCACGTCCTCGACGATCACCGGCACCCCGGCGAGCCGGCGCAGGCGGCGGATGCGCACCACCGTCGCGCTCTCTTCGAGCGCCAGGCGCTCGCGCTCCGCGGGCTCGGCCATGGCGGACACCACCGACAGCACCTCGCTGTCGGGGAAGGAGCGGGCGCCGTCGTCCGGCACCAGCTTGAAGAACTGGAAGAGGATGCGCGTCTCGTCGTGCTCGGCGACGAAGGTGCCGCGGCCCTGGCGGCGCACCAGGAGGCGCTCCGCCGTCATCGCGTCGAGCGCCTTGCGGACGGTGCCCTGGCTGACGCCGAGCTCGGAGGCGAGCTGCATCTCGCTCGGCAGCATCTCGCCCGGCTGCAGGCGGCCGTCGGCGATGCGCTGCACCAGCACGTCGCGGATCTGCTGGTAGAGCGGGCGGAAGCCGATGCTCCCCGCCGTCCCCGCGCCGCCGCCGTCCCGCCCGTCCGCCATGCCCGACCTCGACCTCCGTGTCGCCCCGCGACGAAGCGGAGCACGCCCCACCGTTAGCAGTGGACACGCGTCATGTATCTTATATAAGACCTTTACGTCGAGCCCGTCGTTACGACCGGCCGGCCCGCACATCCGGGAGCGAACGGACCATGAGCATTCCCCAACTTCTCGTCCACGGCCCGCACGACAATGTCGGCGTGGTGGTGGTCGAGGGCCTGAAGGCCGGCACGGAAGCCTTCTGCGTCATCACCGAGAACGACACCTCCTTCACGATGACCGTCAACGCCGACATCCCGATCGGCCACAAGGTGGCGCTGAAGGACCTCGTCGCCGGCGATACGGCGGTGAAGTACGGCGAGGACGTCGGCAAGATCGTCGCGGATGTCGCCAAGGGCGGTCACGTCCACACCCACAATCTCAAGACCAAGCGCTGGTGAGGAGAACGGCCATGGCCGACTACGGCAATCTGACGTTCCAGGGCTGGCGCCGCGAGAACGGGCGCGTCGGCGTCCGCAACCACGTGATCCTGCTCCCCCTCGACGACCTGTCGAACGCCGCCTGCGAGGCGGTGGCCAACAACATCAAGGGGACGATGGCCCTGCCGCACGCCTACGGGCGTCTGCAGTTCGGCGCCGACCTCGATCTGCACTTCCGCACCCTCATCGGCACCGGCTCGAACCCGAACGTCGCCGCCGTCATCGTCATCGGCATCGAGCCGAACTGGACGAACCGCGTCGTCGAGGGCATCGCCAAGACCGGCAAGCCGGTGTCGGGCTTCTGGATCGAGCAGCACGGCGACATCGCCACCATCGCCTCGGCCTCCTACCGCGCGAAGGAATACGTGCAGTGGGCGTCCGAGCTGCAGCGCGAGGAGTGCCCGATCGCCGACCTGTGGGTGTCGACGAAGTGCGGCGAGTCCGACACGACGACCGGCCTCGCCTCGTGCCCGACGGTCGGCAACATGTACGACAAGCTGATCCCGCACGGCATCTACGGCGTCTTCGGCGAGACCTCCGAGATCACCGGTGCCGAGCATCTCTGCAAGAAGCGGGCGGCGTCGCCCGAGATCGCGGAGAAGTGGTACAAGATGTGGAAGTCCTACCAGGACGACGTCATCGAGGCCCATAAGACCGATGACCTGTCGGACTCGCAGCCGACCAAGGGCAACATCGAGGGTGGCCTGACCACCATCGAGGAGAAGGCGCTCGGCAACCTCGAGAAGATCGGCCGCACCTGCACCTATCTCGACGCCCTCGGCCCGGCGGAAGAGCCGGCGAAGGGCCCGGGCCTCTATTTCATGGACACGTCGTCGGCGGCTGCCGAATGCGTGACCCTGATGGGCGCCGCGGGCTACGTCGTCCACACCTTCCCGACCGGCCAGGGCAACGTCATCGGCAACCCGATCGTGCCGGTGGTGAAGATCACCGGCAACCCGCGCACGATCCGCACGATGCCCGAGCACATGGACGTCGACGTCTCCGGCATCCTGCGCCGGGAACTGACGATCGAGGCGGCCGGCGACAAGCTGATCGACATGGTCATCCGCACGGCGAATGGCCGCCTCACCGCCGCGGAGGCCCTCGGCCACCGCGAGTTCGTGATGACCAAGCTCTATCGCAGCGCCTGATCTGCGCAGCGCCTGATTTGCGGGGGCGGGGAGGGGACCGGCGGGAGCCGCCCCTCCCTTTCTCACGAGCTTCGAGACCGACGGCCGGCGGGGCGACCCGCCGGCCGTTTTTATGTCAGAGCAGGCAAAAGTGCCTGGCATTGTCGCCACCAGGCGAGCGGTTGTAGGCTCTGGGGGCGTGGCGGTCCCCGGATTCGGGGCCAAGAGGGAAGCCGGTGAGAGTCCGGCGCTGTTCCCGCAACTGTCAGCGGTGAGCCCGTCCAGAGCCACTGGGCCGCAAGGCCCGGGAAGGCTGGACACCGAGGGCGATGACCCGCGAGCCAGGAGACCTGCCGTCACGCACGTGCAACCCGAAAGGGGGCGGGAGTGCCCCCGCAAGGAGTGACCATGCGTGTCCTGAAGTCGGCGGCGCTCGCCGCTTTGCTGTTTGCCGTGCCCGCCCTCGCCCACCACGACGGCGAGATCTTCTCCGCCGGGGCGCTGCAGGTGAGCCACCTGTGGACCGAGGAAGTGGGCAAGACCGCCGACGCGGTGCCGGTCTACCTGACCATCCGCAACACCGGCACCGAAGCCGACCGCCTCGTCGGCGTGAAGACGACGTTCTCCGACGCCGGCAAGTTCGAGGCGCCGGTGCTTGGCGCCGATGGCGCGCTGTCGGTGCGCGAGATCCCGGCGGTGGAGATCGCCGCCGGCCAGACGCTGACCTTCCAGCGCGGCGGCATCACCCTCGTGCTCGACAACGTTCAGCGTCCTCTCGAGGGAGGCCAGCACTTCGACATGGTGCTGGAGTTCGCCAAGGCCGGGACGGTCGAAGTCGAGGTCGAGATCGAGGAGCCGCACGGCCACGAGGGCGACCACGATCATGCCGAAGAGGCCAAGCCGGCAACCTGACGACCCGCGGGCGACGCCCCGCGCCTGAAGGTCCGCGCCGTCGGCTCAGATCGGCGGGGCGCTCTCTCGCCGTGGCGGGAGCGCCCCGCCCGTCGTGATCATCGACTCGCCCCACCCAGCACGATGCGCCGGCCGCAGAACGGCGCATCGTCGCACTGCGACCAGGGCGGGAGCGGGACGACTGATCGCCCACCCGTGAGATGCCGCCGGAATCCCCGCCCGTCGGCGCGCGGAGTGGCCCCGGTCCCTGCCAGAAAACACCGGCACGCAGGGCCGCAGTCATCCCCCGGAACCGCGTCCGCCAATCTTGCGCCCCGCTCCTCCGCCTGCTACGCGATGTTATGTTATAACGTTGCAATCAGTGAGGCGGTGGTGGTCAGTTCGGTGTCGGTTCGGTGGTTCGCAGGCCTGGGGCCTTGCGTGCGGATGATGGCGGCGGCGGTCGCTCTGGCGGCGGTCGGGGGTCCCGCGGCGGCGGACGACCTTTCCGGCACCCTCGCCTTCGTCTCCGACCGCAGCGGCCAGGACGAGATCTACATCCGCGATCTCGCCAGCGGTGTCGAGCGCCGCGTCACCGAGAACGCAGGGCCGGACCGGGCGCCGTCATGGTCGCCGGACGGGCGCTGGATCGCCTTCAACAGCCGCCGGCCGCCGCACGAGGACCCGGAAATCTACATCATCCGGCCGGACAAGCTGAAGGTGCGCCGGCTGACCCGCAACCCGGCCGAGGACCAGCGGCCGGCCTTCACGGCCGACGGCAAGACCATCGTCTTCCAGCGCGGCGACTTCACCGCCGGCTTCGGCCTCTGGAGCGTCCGCGTCGACGACCGCACCGAGACGCAGCTGACCAAGCCGGACCGCGCCGGCTCCTTCGATGTGGCGCCTGATCCGTCGCCCATCAACGGCACCATCGTGCTGCAGACCAATCGCCGCGTCGGGTCGCTGTTCCCGTTCCGCCTCGCCCGCCTCGCCGAGGGCCGCAGGCAGCCCCACGACTTCGGCCCGGCGGCGCCGGCGAGCATCGACGGGCCGCGCTGGTCGCCGGACGGCCGGCAGATCGCCTTCGCCGCGGGCGGTGACCTCTACGTCTTCACGCCGTCCTCGAACCGCCTGAAGCGGGCGACGCGCGGCAAGGCCTCGGACCTGTCGCCCGACTGGTCGCCGGACGGCGCCATGCTGGTCTTCCAGTCCGACCGCCGCGTCGCCACCGGTGGCATCCACGTCGTCGATCTCGACAGCGGCGCAGTGCGCTTCGTCGGCGAGGGCCGCACCCCGGTGTGGACCGGGCGGATCCACGCCGAATGAGCAGCCGAGCAAGCGGCGCTTCCCGCCGCCGGGCGCCGGCCGGCCCCGTCGACCGGATCCTCGCCATGAGCACCTCCGCCCTGATCGCCTCCTCCGTCTGGAGCCGGCTCCTCCTCGCCGTCGGTCTCAATGCCGTCGTCTGGCTCGCCGTCGCCTGGGCGCTCGACTGGTTCGGAGTGGTGGCATGGTGACCCCCGCTTCCGTCCTCCTCGACGACGTCGGGGTCGCCTATCGCCAGGGCTTCGCCGTCGAGGGCGTCACCGGGCGCTTCGAGGCCGGCAGCTTCACCGCCCTCGTCGGCCCGAACGGCGGCGGCAAGTCGAGCCTCGTCAAGGCGATCGTCGGCGCCGTGCCGCTGGCCGCCGGCCGGATCACGGTCGAGGGGGCGGTTCGCCGCGACATCGCCTACCTGCCGCAGCGCGCCGACATCGACGTCGGTTTCCCGATCACCGTCGCCGACGTCGTCGCCCTCGGGCTGTGGCGGCGGAAGGGGCCGTTCCGGCGCATGGGCCACGAGAGCCAGGCGGCGATCGGCGCGGCAATCGCCGCCGTCGGGCTCACCGGTCTCGAGCAGCGACCGGTCGGTGCGCTCTCGGGGGGCCAGCTGCAGCGGGCGCTGTTCGCCCGGCTGATCCTGCAGGACGCGCCGATCCTGCTGCTCGACGAGCCGTTCACCGGCGTCGATGCCCGCACCATCGAGGACCTGCTCGCCCTGATGCGGACCTGGCACGCCGAAGGCCGCACCCTCGTCGTCGCCCTGCACGACCTCGCGCTGGTGCGGGCGGTGGCGCCACGCACGCTGGTGCTGTCCGGCCGGCCCATCGTCTGGGACGACACCGATACGGCGTTGCGGATCGCTGCCGAGCGCCCGCGGGCGGTGGCGGCGGCGCGACCGGCCGCGGCCCGCTGGCCACGATGGCGAGGCCGCGCGGCATGACCGTGATGGACGCCCTCGTCGGTCCGTTCGCGAGCTACGGCTTCATGCGCCGGGCCCTCGTCGGCTGCTTCGCGCTGTCGCTCGGCTCGGCACCGCTCGGCGTCTTCCTGATCCAGCGGCGGATGAGCCTGATGGGCGACGCGATGGCCCACGCCATCCTGCCCGGCGCCGCCGTCGGCTACCTCGTCGCCGGTCTTTCCCTCTTTGCGATGACGGTCGGCGGCCTCGTCGCCGGGCTGGCGGTGGCGCTGCTCGCCGGCCTCGTCTCCCGCACGACACCCTTGCGCGAGGACGCGAGCTTCGCTGCCTTCTATCTCGTCTCGCTCGGCCTCGGCGTGCTCCTCATCTCGCTGAAGGGCTCGAACATCGACCTCCTGCGCGTCCTCTTCGGCTCGGTGCTCGCCCTCGATGACGCGGCGATCCTGCTCGTCGCCGGCGTCGCCTCGACGACCCTGTTCGCCCTGGCGCTCGGCTACCGGATGCTCGTCGGCGAATGCTTCGACCGCGGCTTCATGGCCTCGGTCGGCGGCCGCGGCGGCCTCGCCCACATCGTCTTCCTCGCCCTCGTCGTCCTGAACCTCGTCGCCGGCTTCCAGGCGCTCGGCACCCTCATGGTGGTCGGGCTGATGATGCTGCCGGCGGCGGCCGCGAGCTTCTGGTCGCCGACCCTCGCCGGCCAGATCGGCGTGGCGGTGCTCATCGGCGCAATCTCGTCGGCGGCGGGGCTGCTCGCCTCCTACCACGCGCATCTCGCAGCCTCCCCGGCGATCGTGCTGTCGGCGGGGCTCCTCTACGTCGCCTCCCTCATCGTCGGCCCGCACGGCGGGCTCCTGCGTCGCCCGGCGCTGCGCCCGCGCCCGGCGCTCCTCCCCTAGAAGGACCTTTCCCATGCTGACCCGCAGGCATTTCCTCGCGGCCGCCGCCACCCTCGGTCTCCTCGCCGGCGCCGCGATGCCGAACGGTGCCTTCGCCCACGAGGATCTGAAGGTCGTCGCGAGCTTCTCGATCCTCGGCGACATGGTCCGCGAGGTCGCCGGCAACGACGTGGCGCTGACCACCCTCGTCGGCCCCGACGGTGACGCCCACGTCTACGAGCCGACGCCCGCCGACGTGAAGGCGGTCGCCGGCGCCGACATCGTCTTCGTCAACGGCCTCGCCTTCGAGGGCTGGATGCCGCGCCTGCTCGAGGCCTCAGGCTTCAAGGGCAAGATGGTCGTCGTCTCCGACGGCATCACCCCGCGCGAGTGGGACGGCGAGGACGAGGATCACGACCACGCTCACGGCACCGCCGAGCCCGCCGAGGCCGGGCACGATCACGCCCACGAGCACGCCGATGCCCACGACCATGGCGAGTTCGACCCGCACGCCTGGCAGAACCTCGGCAACGGCATCGTCTATGTCGGCAACATCGCCCGCGCCCTCGGCGAGGCAGATCCCGACCACGCCGCCGAGTACCAGGCCGCCGGCGAGGCCTATGCGGCGACGCTGAAGAGCCTCGACGAGCGCATCCGCGCCGAGATCGCCGCCATCCCCGAGGCGCGCCGCAAGGTCGTCACCTCGCACGATGCCTTCGGCTATTTCGGCGCCGCCTACGGCATCGAATTCATCGCGCCGCAGGGCGTCAGCACCGAGGCCGAGGCCTCGGCCGGCGACGTCGCCGCGATCATCGAGCAGATCCGCGCGGAGAAGATCCCGGCGGTGTTCGTCGAGAACATCACCGACCCGCGCCTCGTCGAGCAGATCGCGCGCGAGACCGGCGCGGTGGTGGGCGGCGAGCTCTATTCCGACGCGTTGTCCGGACCCGACGGCCCGGCGCCGACCTACGTCAAGATGTTCGAGTTCAACGCCGCCGCCCTGACGAAGGCGCTCGCCGGCAGCTGAGCGCAGACCCCCGCCGCTGCGCCGCATCCCCCTGCCGCAGCGGCAGCCCGCGACCGGTCCCCTCCCGGTCGCGGGCACCCCCTTTCCACTCCGGGACCAGCCGCCATGACCGATGCCCGATTGCCCGTGACCGTCCTCTCCGGCTTCCTCGGGGCCGGCAAGACGACGCTGCTCAACCACATCCTCGCCAACCGCGAGGGGCGGCGGATCGCCGTCATCGTCAACGACATGTCGGAGGTCAACATCGACGCGGAACTGGTGCGCAACGGCTCCGGCGACCTGTCGCGGACCGACGAGCGCCTCGTCGAGATGACCAACGGCTGCATCTGCTGCACGCTGCGCGAGGACCTCCTCACCGAGGTGCGCCGGCTGGCCGCCGAAGGGCGCTTCGACGCCCTCGTCATCGAGGGCACCGGCGTCGCCGAGCCGCTGCCGATCGCCGCAACCTTCGAGTTCCGCGACGAGGAGGGCCGCTCTCTCTCCGACGTCGCCCGCCTCGACGCGATGGTGACGGTGGTCGACGCGGCGAACCTGCTGAAGGACTATTCCAGCCAGGATTTCCTGCGCGATCGTGGCGAGACGGCCGGCGAGGGCGACGCGCGCACGCTCGTCGACCTCCTCGTCGAGCAGATCGAGTTCGCCGACGTCGTCGTCCTGAACAAGGTCTCGCTGGTCGGCGCGAGCGAGCGCGACATGGTGCGCGGCGTCGTGCGCGCCCTGAATCGCGACGCCAAGATCCTCGAGGCCGACTTCGCCCGCGTGCCGCTGTCCGCGGTAGTCGAAACCGGGCTGTTCGACTTCGAGCGCGCCCACGAGCACCCGATGTGGTTCAAGGAGCTCTACGAGCCCGGCGCCCACACGCCGGAAACCGAGGAGTACGGCATCGCGAGCTTCGTCTACCGCGCCCGCCGGCCGTTTCATCCCGCCCGCTTCCAGCAGTTCCTGGCGCGGACGTGGCCGGGCCTCGTGCGCGCCAAGGGCTTGTTCTGGCTGGCGACGCGGCCGTCGTGGGTCGGCGACATGAGCATCGCCGGCGCCATCGGCCGCACCAATGGCATGGGCTACTGGTGGGTGGCGGTGCCGCAGGAGCGCTGGCCGGACGACGCCGAGTGGCGGGCCCTCCTCGATCGCCGCTGGCAGCCCGGCTGGGGCGACCGCCGGCAGGAACTCGTCTTCATCGGCCGCGGCATGGACGAAAGGGCGATCCGCGCCGCCCTCGACGAGTGCCTGGTCGGGCCGGCAGACGGCGAGGCGTTCGATTCCACCCGCTGGCGCGAACTGCCCGACCCGTTTCCGCTCTGGAGCCGTTCGGCGGCGTGATCCATCGAGACGCTCGCCCTTCGAGGCAGGCGTTGGCCCAGGAACGCCACGCCCGCCTCACGGGGCGAGCGTCACCGCGCCGTCGAGGCGGAGCGTCTCGAAGTCGCTGACGAGCACGTCGAGCCGCACCGTCCAGACGCCCGCCACCGGCAGCGTCAGGCCATCGATCCGCCAGACGCCGTCCGCCTCGGTGGCCGGCCGCCGGATCGGCTCGATGCCGGCGGCCTCGTTGGCGAACGTCGCCCGCACCTCCTTCGCCGGCAGCGCGCCGAAATCGGCGGTGGCGAGCGCGATCTCGACGGCGAGCGGCCCGGCCCGGCCCGGCGTCAGCGTCAGCGTCGCCATGCCGGCGTCGGTGTGGATGTGCACCTCGACCGGCGCTGCGGCAGCGGCGGCGAGGGCCCGCGGTGGCGGCGTGAAGCGCCAGAGCGACAGCGTGCCGACGACGGCGACGGCGAGCACGGCCTCGACCGCGATCACCCGCACCAGCCGGCGGCGCGCGGCCACGTCGCCGGCGAGCGCCGGCTTCGTCAGCCGCCAGCGGTTGACGGCGGCGAGCGCCAGCATCGCCGCCACCAGCGCGAGCTTGGCGAGGAGCACGCGGCCGTAGGCGGTCTCCCACAGGGCGGCGGGGGTGCGCACCTGCACCGCAGCGAGGAAGCCGCCCGTCAGCGCCAGGGCCACCACCGCCCAGGGGACGATGCGGGAGAAGCTCGCGAGCGCCCGCGTCGCCGTCTCGCTCGCGCCGGCGGCGAGCAGCAGCGCCAGCGGCACCAGCGCGCCGATCCAGACGGCGGCCGCGGCGACGTGCACCGACACCGCCCGGTGGGTGATCGCCTCCGGTGGTGCCGTCGAGGCGTGGCCGCTGAGCGACACCGCGAAGGCGAGCACGGCGAGCGCGATCAGCCCGGTGAGCCGTCGCATCACCAGCGACGGTGCCGCCAGTGACACCGCGGCGAGGCCTGCCGCGAGCACCGCGCCGGCGACGGTGAGCGTGTAGGGCGAGGCGAGGCCGGCGGCGAGCGTCGCACCCTGCGGGAGCGCCGACAGGGGCAGGCCGAGCGCATCGAGCCCTTGCAGGGCGATCGCGAACGGCGCGGCGACGGCGGCGAGGCCAAGGGCGCCGCCGACGACACGGCGGGCGGGCGGCAGTGGCGGCCCGCCGGCGAAGGCGAGGAACAGCGCGCCGCCGACGCCGAACAGGATTCCCGCCGTCAGCGCCGCGCGGCTCGCCCACACGGCGGCCTCGCGGGCCGGGTCGGCGGCGGGCCGCAGCTGGGCGGCGGTAGGATCGGGCGGTGCGTCGCCGACGGCGTAGACCAGCGAGCCGCCGACGGGATGGCCGTCCTGCGAGACGACACGGTAGCTCAGCACATAGGTGCCCTCGGCAGCCATCGGCGGCAGCGGCACGACGAGGGTGTCGCCTTCGAGGCTCGCGCCGGAGAGCTCCTGCGTCGCCCCGTCGGGGCCGAGCAGCCGCAGCACCAGCGGCGCCACCGGCTCGCTGAAGGTCAGCCGCGCCGACGCGGGCGCGGTCGCGACCATGCCGCCGTCGGCGGGCTCGCTCCGCGACAACGCGGCGTGCGCCGCGGCCGGCGGCGCGGGAGACAGGGCGAGCCCGATCACGGCCAGGATGACGGTGAGGAGCAGGCTCACCAGCATGGCCGCCGGGATGCGGGCCGTGGTCATGCGTACCGGAGCTTCATCGGGATGGTCATCCGTGGACTTCATCGAGGGGATGCCGCCGGTCGCCGTCAGCGGTGGCTGGCGGGAAGCCTCGACAGGCCGGCACGAGATCGGACGGGGGCGGGGAGGCGCCGTGGCGCCTCCCCGGAGGGCGGGACGGTGGCTCAGCTCTTCGGCTTCAGCATAACGCCGGGCGCCGGCGACTCGTAGTCGTCGGCGCTCTTGCCGGCCTCGGGGATCTCGATCCAGCGGTCGGCCTTGGTGGCGCATTCCTGCACCGTCGGGAAGTAGAGGACCTGGTCGACGGGCAGGCCGTCGGTGAGGCGCGCGCGGAAGACGAACTCGTCATAGTGCTCGTCGAGGAGCTCGCCGGTCCAGACGATCTCGGTGACGCCCTCGCTCAGCGGCGTGCCGTAGTAGTCGTAGGTCTTGGCATAGGGTGCCTTCACCGTCTCCAGCGTCCAGCCGGCCTTCGGCATCGGCTTCACGGCGATGACGCCCTCGGGGATCTTGACGCGGACCTTCAGGGTCGCCTCGCCCTCGCAGCCGTGGCCGATGCGCATGACGGCCTTGTAGGTCGAGCCGACCTTGGCCTCCTGCACCTCGAGGGTGGCGTGGGCGAAGGCTGTGGCGGTGCCGGCAAACAGGAAGGCGGCGGCGAGCAGGGTCTTCGACATGGGGGTTCTCCAGACGTGACGAGCCGTCCGTCCAGCGGACGGCGAGTGGGAGTTCTGCCGCCCGGTGGACGGCGTCGTGCGGGGAGGACGGCCGTCCGGCGGACGGCCGCAAGGGTTCGGCCGAGGGCATCGCCGTCGGCCGGTTCGTTCACGACGAAAGCAGCGTCGGCGGCGCGAGGCCGCCGGCGGTTTACTGGGGTGTGTGAACCATCGGCGCCTTGGCACCGATCGGCGCGACGACGAACTCCACCGGCACGGTGCCCGCCTTCTCGAAGGTGAACGTGCCGGCGATGTGCTCGCCGTCCTTCAGCGGTCCGGCGAGGTCCATCAGCATCAGGTGATAGGACCCCGGCTTCAGCTCGACCGAGCCGTCCGCCGGTACGGGAAGCCCGTCCGGCAGCGGCCGCATCGTCATGACGCCGTCGGTCACCGCCATCTCGTGGATTTCGACCCGGCCGGCGATCTCGGCGGTGGCCGAGACGAGCCGGTCGGGCGTCGAGCCGTGGTTCTCGATGACGGCGAACGCACCGGCGACCCTCGCCCCCGGCGGCGTCGCCCGCGCCCAGGGCTGTTCGACATGCACCGCGCCCGCGCTTGCCGACGTGGTGTCGTGCGCGAACACCGGCTGCAGGGCGGCCAGCGTGAGGGCGACGGCGAGGGCGGTCATGGCGAGCTTCGCCTCGACGTCATGGAAGACAGAGGCGAGACGCGCCACGCGGGCGCCCCCCGCCGGGCGGTGGGTGATGGACATGGGATGCTGGCTCCGCTGGGACCCGCGCCGCGGCCTCTGCCGCTCGGACGGGATCCGGACCTTCGGGGATGCCGGTCCCGATGCGCGCGGCAACGGGAGGCAGCGTCAACGAACGGTCAGGCGGGTGGGCCGCGTGGCCCGAGCGGGCCGATGGCGGGCGCGCCGGGAGCGGCGGCGAATCGCGGTCGCTCCGGAGCGCTGAAGTGCCAGGTGAGGGGAGCGTGGACGCCCGGCGCGCTGGCCGCCGGCACCGCCGCGTGGAGCGACAGTGCGCAGTGGGCGAGGCAGTCGAGGTCGCGATGGTGCGCTGGCGACTGGTCGGACGTGCCGTGACCGGCGCCGTCGAAGGAGCAGATGACGCCGCCGAAGGCGTCGAGGAGAGGTGCCGGAGCGGCCGCGGCCGTGCCGGCGCCGAAGCCGGCGAGCAGCGCCTGCAGCACGAGCGCATAGGCGGCGAGGATCGCCACCCACCGTCGCCGCTCGCGCCGCCACTCGACCATCGCTGGAAATCCGCTCCCCGTTCGAGTTTCCCCTGTAGCACGCGTCGCTGCGCCGCGAAACGCGACGGGGCGTCCCGCCGCGACCGGGGTTGGGGCGGCGCACGCGCCGACCGTCGCGCCCTCAGTCCGCCATGGGCCACGCCCGCAGCGCCGTCGCGCCCGGCCGCAGCCGGCCGCGCTCGACGGTGAAGGCGAGGGTGCGGCCCGTACCACCGCCGCGGCTCGCGGCGCCCCAGCTGACCGTCGCTCGCCCCGTCAGCGACAGCGTGTCGCCCGTCGCGAAGTCGACGATCAGCAACCCGGCGCGCGGGTCCGTCACGAGGTTGCCGAACGAGTTGAAGAAGGCGTTGCCGGGATAGTCGGGCAGCGACAGCACGCTCTCGCCGCCGACATTGTCGACGGCAACGAAGCCGGCCGGCCCGCCGCGGTGCGAGACGTCGGCGCCGCCGATACCGGGCCTCGCCACGGTGGCGAGGAAGAGGGTGTCGGCCGCCGTCACCATCGACCGCGCCCGCGCCGACAGACGCGGCCCTTCCGACAGCACGGCATCGCCGCCGGCCGCGCTGCGGTCGGCCGGGGCGAGTTCGCGCGGCACGATGTATTTCGGGCAGTTGCCGAAGCTCTCCTCCACGGCGACCAGGAATCCGCCGTGGCCGACGGCCGCGACGCGCCCGTTCGCCCGATTGCGCCGCCGCGTCGCGAACTCGATCCCGAGCACGCCGATCGGCGCGTCGGCGGCGAGGGCCGCCGCGAACGGGTCGTCCGGCGAGGGGAGGGCACGCACCGCCAGCGTGCGGGCGTCCGGCGTGCGCACGAAGCCGGGCGGCCCGGTGACGACGCCGGCCCATGGCCGGCCCTCGGCGTCCCGCGCCCCGAGGAAGAGGAGCGGCAGGCGCTCGAACAGCTCCCGGTGCTCGTCGGGCATGGTGGCGCGGATGGCGCGCCGCCCGACGAGTTCCATGCGCTCGCGAACCCCGGCACGAGTCTGCAGCACCTGCTCGCCGGCGTGGAAGCGGAAGCCCTCGCGAGCCTCCAGCTCGGCCATGAAGTCGCTCATCGCCGCCTCACGCCGCCACGGCCGCGGGAGTGCGGCGCATCGGCACGAAGCGGGGCAGGTCCTCGATGCGGGCGAGCCAGGCGCACACCGCCGGATAGGGGTCGAGCGGCACGCCGCCCTCGGGCGCCAGCGCCACGTAGGCGTAGAGCGCCACGTCCGCGACGGTCGCGCCGCCGCCGACGAGGAACGTGCGGTCCTCGAGGTGACGGTCGAGATGGGCGAGCAGGTGCTCTGCCGTGGCCACCGCCCGCTCGTAGTCGCCCGGCCAGTCGAGCAGCCGGACGAGGCGCGCCGTCGAGGGGCCCTGCACCAGGGGGCCGGCGGCGAGCGACAGCCAGGCCTGCACGGCGGCGGCGCTCGCCGCATCCGCCGGCAGCCAGCGGCGGGCCGGGTCGTAGGTGAGGGCGAGGTAGACGAGGATGGCGTTGCTGTCGGCGAGCGTCAGCCCGCCGTCCTCGATGACGGGCACCTGTCCGAGCGGGTTGCGGGCGAGAAAGGACGGCGCGCGATTCTCGCCGGCGAGGACGTCGACCTCGACGAGTTCGCTCGGGCGGCCGAGCAGCGACAGCATCAGCTGGACGCGGTGGCAGTGGCCCGACAGCGGATGCCAGAACAGCCGGATGCGCTCGGCCGTCTCTAGAGGCAAGGGGGCGGCCGGGGACGGCGCGGGGGGAGGGGGAACGGCGGCGGTCATCGGACTCTCCTTCAGGTCGGCGTGTCGGTGCCGTCACCATCGCTCCAATGGATGTCCGCAAGAATATGGGATAGAGACACGGGATCATTCCAGTTCAAGGAATAATCCCGTGGATCGCATCGACGCCATGCGGGTGTTCGTGACAGTCGCCCAGGAGGGCAGCTTCGCGGCCGCGAGCCGGCGCCTGGCGCTGTCGCCGCCGGCCGTGACACGGGCCGTCGCCGGCCTCGAAGGCCGCCTCGGCGCCCGCCTGTTCGTGCGCACCACCCGGGCCGTCCGCCTCACCGAGGTGGGCACCCGCTACCTCGTTGACGCGAGGCGCATCCTCGCCGAACTCGAGGAAGCGGAGGCGACCGCCGCCGGCGCCGAGGCGGAGCCGCGCGGCACGCTGTCGATGACGGCACCGTCGATGTTCGGCCGCCGCCATGTCGCCCCGCACGTCATCGCCTTCGTCGGCCGCCACCCCGCGGCGAGCGTGCGGGCGCTGTTCGTCGACCGCATGGTCGACCTGGTCGAGGAGGGCGTCGACGTCGCCGTCCGCATCGCCCACCTGCCGGACTCGTCGCTGACCGCGGTGCGGGTCGGCGCGGTCCGCCGCGTCGTCTGCGCCTCGCCGTCCTATCTCGAAGCCCACGGCGTGCCGGAGACGCCCGCCGATCTCGCCGGCCACCTCGCTGTCGTCTTTTCGCCGTCCACGGCGGTCACGCCCTGGGGCTTCCGCGGCGGTGTGACGGTCGCGCCGCCGCCGGCCCGCCTCGTCGCCAGCACCTCCGACCTCGCCATCCAGGCGGCACTCGCCGGCGTTGGCCTGACGCGGATGCTGTCCTACCAGGTGCGCGGCGAGATCGGCGACGGCCGCCTCGTGCGGCTGCTCGCCGACCACGAGCCGGAGCCGCTGCCCGTCCACGTGGTGTTTCCGCAGGGCCGCACGGGAAGCGCCCGCGTCCGCGCCTTCGTCGACATCGTTGTCGCAGGCCTGCGCGCCGACCCGGCGCTGCAGTGAGGGCCACGGTCGAATTCGCGTAAAAGTTATATATTGCAGTTATTGCAACCTAAAAGAGATAGCGCCACCCTGATGCTGTTCGAGGGAACACGGTCGTGCGCCCGCGCGGCGCCGAGGGGGGGAAGATGGCGCATCATGGTTGGGTGACGGTGCTGGATCCGGCGACGCTCACGCCGGACAGTCTGAAATCGCCGTTCGGCCGGCTCTTCCCGGCGGCGGATCACACCTACGATAGCCTGGCGCTGTCGCTGCTCGGCGGCGCGCTCGGACCGCTGCAGAAGCCGCCGGCTTCGCCGTCTGTTGGCAAGCCGCCCAATCCGGCGGGCTTCACCTTCCTCGGCCAGTTCATCGACCACGACCTGACCGAGTTCCGCGTCGTCTCCGACGGACTCGCGCTGATCCCGCAGAACCCGCAGATCGGCCAGCGCCAGCGCGTCCTCGAGGACCTCCGGCATCCCGACCGGGAGACGCCGACGACAACCAACGGGCGCACCGGCGCGCTGGACCTCGACGCCGTCTACGGCCTGCTCGGCACCGCCCAGCCGGACCTCTTCACCGAGGACGGGCAGTTCCGCATCGAGGCCGACGGCGACATCCTGCGCGGCGACTTCTTCCGTGAACGCCGACTGATCGCCGATCCGCGCAACGATGAGAACAAGCTCATCGTGCAGGTCCACCTCCTGTTCGAGAAGCTGCACAACAAGATCCACGCCGCGAAGACGGGCTCCGTCGACGAGAAGGGGCCGACCGGGCGCATGTTCCTGGAGACCAAGCGGGCGGTGCAGGTGGCCTACCGGCGCATCGTCCTGCACGACTACCTGCCGCGTATCGTCGCGCCGAAACAGATCGACAAGGTGCTGCGCAAGCTTGGGCGCGGGAAGACGGCCTATCAGCAAATGAACCAGCGCAACGCGGCGATTCTGCAGCGACTCGCCATCTCGCCGGCGCCGGCGATGCCGGTGGAGTTCTCCCATGCCGCTTTCCGCCTCGGCCACACCCAGTTGCGCGACGGCTACCTGCTCCGCCGCGGAGGACCAGGCGCTCCGCTGTTCGATACCACTCGCACCGGCGTCGACCTGCGCGGTGGAAGTCCGCTGGTACAGACGGCCCCGGCGACACCGTTCGACTTCCGCGTCCACTGGGATCTGTTCTTCACGCTGCCGCCGGTGCCCGGGGCGGCGTTCCAGCCGCCGCAGCCCGGCGAGCCGATCGACGGCGAATTGCCGCCCTCGATCTTCCGCCTGCCGCCGCCCTCCGTCGGCGAGCCACCGATCGCGCTGGCCGAACGCAACCTGCGCCGCGGCGTCGACTTCGGCCTGCCGAGCGGCCAGCAGGCGGCTGCGGCGCTGGCGGAGATCTACGGCTACATCCGGCCGACGAGCCGCGACGAGCTGTTCCCAGGCACGGTCTTCGACAACTTCAAGGAAGTCCTCGTCCGGGAGCCCAAGCTGCAGTGGGCGACACCGCTCTGGTACTACATCATCCGCGAGGCCGAGCAGGTGACGAGCGCCCCGCACCTGGGCCCCGTCGGCGGCTACATCGTCGCCGAGACGATCCTTGGAGCGATGGTGGAGGGGCTGGTCGCACCGCGCGACGGCGGCACGCCTCTGAGCCTCACCGATGCGGTCATCCTGCTGCAGCGGGAGCGCAGCCCGATCGCTGGCGAGTTCGCTGCGGCCGGCGTCCCGCCGTGGGACGAGATCGAGACCGGGCTCCGCGGCTACGGGCGGATGCCGTCCGGCCCGGACGACATCTGGTCGATGAGCCAGCTCATCGCCTTCATCGGCTCCTGAGGCGTCCTTACCCCGGTGTCAGTGCCGGGGCCGGGTGTCATCGCGCGGCCGACTCTCCCACCGGCGGCGCCTCGATGCGGTCGCCGCCGGAGCGCTTGGCGACGTACATGGCGTGGTCGGCTCGCGACAGCAGCGTGTCGAGCGACGCCTCGCCGCCCTCGGCGAGGCCAAAGCTCGCGGTCACTCCGGCGACCTCGTCACCCTCGCCGACGGGGATCGCGACGCCCTTGACCGCATCCCGCAGCCGCTCCGCGACCTCCATCGGCGTGGCCGGTCCCGCCGTCGGCAGGGCAGCGGCGAACTCCTCGCCGCCGATGCGGGCGAGCACGACGTCGGGCGGCGCGGCGTCCCGGCTGGCGGCGGCCACCGCCACCAGCACCCGATCGCCGACGGCGTGGCCGTAGGTGTCGTTGATCGCCTTGAAGTGGTCGATGTCGAAGACGAGGACGGCAAGGCCCGCCCCCTCGGCGCGGCAGTGCTCGAGCTGCGCCGCCGCCACCGACAGGAAGTGCCGCCGGTTCGGCAGGCGGGTCAGCTCGTCGGTGCGGGCGAGCTGGGTCAGTTCCTCCTCGAGCCGCCGTCGCGCCTCGATCTGCGCCCGGAGCTCGTGGCTGATCCGGTAGAACCGGTGCGCCACGAGGGCGACGGCGGCAAGCAGGGTCACCGCCGCCGTCAGGGCGATGTAGGGCCACACCGGCTCGGCCGGTGCCCGCTCCTCGAAGACGAACCCGGCAAGCGACGCATCCCGCGGCATCATGCCGGTCTCGGCGAACACATCGGCGATGTGGCGCCAGCGGGCGCCGCTGCCGTAACCGATGTCGACGATGTCGGAGAGCATCAGCCGGCGGATGTCGTTCGCCTCGAACTCGAGCTTCTGGCGGGACATGCCCGGCGCGTACTGGCTCTGGATCAGCTCGATGATCTCGCCCGTGTGGCGGAGCGCGTAGTCCCAGCCGCGCAGCGTCGCCTCGCGGACCGCCCGAACCGTCTCGGGGTGCGCGGCGGCAAAGCGCGCGTCGACGAACAGCGTGTCGCCGTAGAAGTCGATGCCGATCTCGCGCGGGCTCCACATCTGGAACGGCACGCCGGCGACCAGGAGATCGAAGGGCTCGGTGGTGGTGTAGGCCGAGATCGCGTCGACGCCGGACGCGAACAGCCCGACGGCGTCACCGGTGTGCGGGACGACGTCGATCGATGCGAGCGGCACGCCGGACGTCTTGAGATAGGCCTCCACCTCGGCCGAGTGGGCCTCCAGCGCCAGCCGCCGGCCGGCGAGGTCGCGCGGCACGTTGAGGCCGGCCTCGGTGCGCGCCAGGATGACGAACGGCGAGTGCTGGAAGATCGGCGCCACCACCATGATCGGCGCGCCGGCGGTACGGTCGATGATCAGCGAGGAGTTGCCGATGCCGAACTCGGCGGCACCGCCCGTTACGACGCCGACCGGGTCGATCGCGGGCCCGCCCTCGAGGATCTGCAGGTCGATGCCGGCGTCGCGGTAGTAGCCCTGCGCCAGCGCGGCGTAGATGCCGGCGAACTGGAACTGGTGCGTCCACTTCAGCTGCAGGCGAACCACTGTTTCGGCCGATGCGGCCTGCTGAGCGGCCCACGCCGTCGTCACCATGCCGGTGACGCCGAACAGCAGGACGGCGAGCATGGCGAGGCCCGCGCCGGCAATGCCCACTCGCACGCTTCGCGTCAGAAACTGACCGATGGCCACGCCCGCGATCCTCCCCGCCCGGGACGATCGCTACAGCAGTTTCCGCGCCTGAGGAATTGCCGGCGAAGTCGCGGCGAGGATTAGCGGTAGAGCGTCTCGCTCTCGAGCCCGGTGTAGAGGCTCGCGACGCTGTCGCCGTAGCCGTTGTAGAGCTGCGTCGGCACGCGCGTGCCGGTGCCGATCAGTTCCTCGGTCGCCTGGCTCCAGCGCGGGTGCGCCACCTCCGGGTTGACGTTCGCCCAGAAGCCGTACTCGGAGGGCTGCAGGTCCTCCCAGAAGCTGCGCGGCCGCTCCTCGACGAAGGAGAAGCGGACGATCGACTTCACCGACTTGAAGCCGTACTTCCACGGCACCGCGAGCCTGAGCGGCGCGCCGTACTGCTTCAGGATCGGCTTGCCGTAGATGCCGGTGACCATGAAGGCGAGCTCGTTGGTCGCCTCGGCCATCGTCAGACCCTCCACATAGGGCCACGGCCAGCGGGTGTCCTTCTGCCCCGGAGCCACGTCGGGGTCGAGGAAGGTCTCCATGCGCACGTACTTGGCCGAGCCGAGCGGGCGGGCGTAGTCGACGAGCTTGCCCATCGGGAAGCCCGTCCACGGCACCGCCATCGCCCACGCCTCGACGCAGCGGTGGCGGTAGAGCCGCTCCTCCAGCGTCATGGCGCGGATCAGCGTGTCGATGTCGACCGTCTTCTCCTGTTCGACGAGGCCATCGAAGCGCACCTGCCACGGGCGGATCTTCAGGTTCTGGGCCGTCTGCCAGATGCCCTTGGTCCACCCGAACTCGTAGAAGTTGTTGTAGGTCGACGTGACGCTCTCGGGCGTGATCTCGCGGTCGAGGGTGAAGGCGGGGTTGCGCGTCGCCGGGTAGAGGTCGGCCGTCGGGTCCGGCTCCGGCGGGGCGGGGGGCGCCTTCTTCTCCGACGAGAACAGCCCCCCGAACAGGCCGTCCGCAGACGCCGGCGTCGCGCCTGCGACGAGGGCCGAGCCGGCGGCGAGGCCGGCCAGCACGCGGCGGCGGTCGAGGAACAGCGCCTCGGGGGTGACGGACGCCTCCGGCATGTCCCAGGGGCGGCGGCGGCGGATCAGCATGGGTGTCGTCCTCGCGGTGCGGTTCAGCGTGTCGCCCGGTCTCCCGGGAGGAGATGTAGCGTCTCGGACCGGGCCGTCCACTCGGGACGGCCGTGAGGCCGGCCCGGCGCCGGTGACGACCACGCCTCGTCTCTTCTTCGCCGCGAATCGCCCCGCCGTTACGCTGCGTCGCGCCGGTGGCGCTCGACGACATCGGTCGCAAGCCGCCCGGTGACCTCGGCGAGGTGGTCCGGCCGGCAGGTGAAGGTGCCGGCGCCGGCGGTCGCCGAGCGCACCTCGACGATGAGGTCGCCGATCTCGGCCGCCGGGATCAGCGTCGCCACGCAGTCCCAGCCGGGCCAGCCGGGGCGCGGCTCGAAGCCGGTGATCTGGCCGCGGCGGGCCGACACGATGGCGTTGATGCGCGCCGTCGCCTCGTTCGGGCAGACCACCTCGACGGCGAGGATCGGCTCGAGCAGCACCGGCCCGCCCTTCTCGAGCCCCTCGCGCATGGCGTGGTGCGTCGCCTGCTTGAAGGCCATCTCGGACGAGTCGACGCTGTGGTAGCTGCCGTCGGTCAGGGTCACCTCGATGTCGACGACGGGAAAGCCGAGCGGCCCGGCCGACAGCGTCTCGCGGGCGCCCGCCTCCACCGCCGGGATGTACTGGCGCGGCACGACGCCGCCGGTGATGCGGTCGACGAAGGAGAAGCCCGCCCCGCGCGGCCGCGGCGCGATCTCCAGCGTCACGTCGGCGAACTGGCCGTGACCGCCGGACTGCTTCTTGTGGCGACCCCGGACGGTCGCGGCCGTGCGGATCGTCTCCCTGTAGGCGATGCGCGGCGGCCGGCTCGTCACGGCGATGCCGTACTTGGCGGCGAGCCGCTCCAGCGCGACGCGCAGGTGCATCTCGCCCTGGCCGGCGAGGCGCGTCTCGCCGGTGTCGCGGTCGATCTCGAGGGCGAGCCCGAGGTCCTCATCGAGGAGCTTGGCGACGGCGGCGGCGAGCTTCACCTCGTCCTTGCGCTCGGTCGGCTGGATGGCGCGGGCGATCACCGGCGGCGGCGGCCGGATCTCGACGAGGTCGATGACCTCGCGCCCGCTCGTCAGGGTGGCCCCCGTCCGCGCCACCTCGAGGCGGGCGAGCGCCACCGTCTCGCCGGCGGTGGCCGGGCCGCGCTTGCCGAGTTCGGTCCCCATCATCTTCATGACGCCGGCGACGCGGCCGCTGTCGCCGGTCGAGCGGGTGAGCTGCGTGCCCTCCTGGATGCTGCCGGACAGCACGCGCGCCACCGCGATCTTGCCGCCGTGGGCGGTGTGCAGCGTCTTCACCACCTGCACCACCGTCTCGCCGCCGGCGGACAGGCCGAGGCGGTCGCGCGTCGCGGCGATCGTCGGGGCCTCGTGGCGGAGCGCCTTCAGGAGGCGGAGGATGCCGTTGCCGCGCTCGGCCGAGCCGAGGAAGACCGGGCAGATCAGGCCCTCGCGCATCTCGCGGGCGAGGTCGTCGAAGATGCGATCGCGCGGCGGCTCGATGTCGGAGAGGAGCTCCTCCATCAGCGCGTCGTCATAGTCGGCGATGCGCTCCAGCATCTGGAAGCGCGCCTCGACCTCCGCCGCCCGCTCGGCGTCGGGGATGTCGATCGTCTCGGAGGCCGCGTGCTCGCGGTAGACGAAGGCGCGCTCGAGCGCGAGGTCGATGAAGCCGGTGGCGATGCCATCGGCCCAGATTGGCACCTGGCGCAGCACCAGCGGCACCCGGCTCGCCCCCTGCAGGACGCCGAGGGCGCCGCGCACGCCGCCTTCCGCCTTGTCGATCTTGTTGAGGAAGAGGATGCGCGGGATGCCGCGCTCCTCGAGGTCCTTCAGGATGACTTGCAGCGCCGGCACCTTGCGCTCGTCGGCCTCGCAGACCACCACCGCCACGTCGGCGGCGGCCAGCGCCCCGGCCGCCTCGCACTGGAACTCAAGCGATCCCGGGCAGTCAAGGAAGGTGTAGCGGTCGCCGAGGAACTCGGTCTCGGCGACGTTGAGCTCGACGCTCATGCGGTGGGCGCGCGCCTCGGGGCTGGCGTCGCCGACGGTGGTGCCGTGCAGCACCGAGCCGGGACGCGGGATGGCGCCGGTGCGGGCGAGGATCGCCTCCATGAGCGAGGTCTTGCCGCTCGCGAGCGGCCCGACGAGGACGATGCAGCGGGCCGCCGCGGCATCGGTGCCGACCGGCCGCGGGCCGCTCACGCCCGCCGGGCGGTTGATCGTCGCCGTATCGCCGTCGCCTCTCCTGTCGCTCGCCATGGCGGCCGCCTCCCGTTGTTCCGGTTTTACCGTTCCCGTTTCGTTCGATGACGGCCATGCCCCGGTGTCGTCGTTGTCGCGACCGGAGCCGACCGCTCCTCCCGGTCCGCATGGTCGCAGCGGCGAGGCCGGGGCGCAAGCGGCGCGTCAGAGGCCGCGGGGCAGCGGAGTGGAGCGGTCGGGGGAGGGCGAAGGGGCGTCGCCGGCCATGGGCCCCCGGCCAGGTGTACAGACCGTGGAGATGGCGGACAGGCGTTCGGGGACATGGTGGACACTTCTGGCACGGGCGGGGGCCGCCCGATCCGCCGCCCGGGTTCAGCCGCCGGCCTTCACCCACAGGGTGACGGGGCTGTGGTGTGTCTGGAGGGCGTTGGAGGGGGCGTTCGGGGCGGCCTGGGGTGGGGCGTGGGGGGCGAGGCCGGCGGCGGTGGCTTCGGCGGGGTCGAGCGGCGGCTGCGTTGTGTCGTGGAGGAGGATGGGGGCGCCGGGGGCGGCGAGGCGGGCGAGTTCGGCGAGAACGGCGGCGTCGGCCCGCGAGGGGCCTCCGGCGTGGCCCGGCGCGGCACTGCGGGCGCCGTCGGCGGTGCGGGCGTCCAGGGCGAGGATGAGCTGTCGGCTGCCGTCGGCGAGCGGCAGGCGGCGGCCGGTGGCGAGCGCCTCGCGGAGCTCTTCGGCGGTCATCTGCGGGCCCTGGAAGGCGCGGGCGCAGATCTCGGCGAGCTTCGTGCCGGCGCCGACAACAAGCGCCGGCAGGCGCCGGTTCAGCCACGGCGAGGCGGCGAGCACGGCGTAGACCGCGCGATCGGCGGGCGAGGACCCGCAGCCCGGGCAGCGGGCTCGGAAGGGGGCGGCGTGACCGGTGGTGATGGCGGCGGCGCGGCCGCTCGCCTGCGCCTCACGGGTGCCTGCGGCGGGGGCGGTGCCGTGCCCGCGGCCGCCGTTGAGTTCGCCACCGTGCCCGTGTCCACTGTGCCCCGCCCCCTCGGCGAGGAACGCCGGTCCGGTCCAGCCGCAGAGGTTGCAGTGGCGGGCGTGGCCTTGCGCGATGGCGTCGAGCGCCGGCAGGTCGGCGAGCGTCGGCGGGTGGGCGGCGAGCACGCGCTCGTCGATGCGCTCCATCAGGCCGGGGCGCGTCTTGCGGTAGAGCGACAGGATGCCGGGCACCTCGGCGAGCTTCCACCCCTCACTCTCGGCGAAGTAGCTGAACTCGACGTCGGTGTAGTCGTGCGCGACGGCGTCGCTGAAGCCGCCGATGGCGTCGACCATCGCCCGCCGGATTGCGAACAGCCCGCCCTGCACGTGCTCGAACGGCCGGTCGGGGTTCTCAGCCGCGAAGGCCTGGTTGCGGAACTTGTCGAACAGCCGGACGCCGGTCGGATAGTCCTTGCCGGTCATGTAGGTCGGGGCATGGCAGAGCGTGCCGGCGAGGCCCACGCCTTCGTCCTCGGCGAGCGCGTGCACGAACGGCAGCTCCCAGCCCGGCGCGAGCGCAAAGCCCTCCTTGCCGCAGACGTAGATCACCACGTCCGACGACCCCTCGGCCATCGCCCGGTTGGTGCCGGGGCCGACGAAGGCGTTCTCGTCGTTCAGCACCAGCGTCATCGACGGCCGGCGCTGCTGCTCGGCCACCAGGATGCGCCGCGTCTCGTCGCCGCTGAGGTTGTCCACCACGATCAGGTGGAACGGGCTCGCGGTGAAGCGGTAGAGCCTGTCGATCACCTCGACGAGCTCGGCCGGGTTGTTCCAGGCGACGATGACGAGGTCGACGCCGCGGTTCTCCCAGGTGCGGGTCAAGACCCGCATCAGCCGGTCGATGCGGTAGCGCTCCGACACCGTGGCGATGCCCGCCCGCCCCATCGCCGCCACCTGCGTGGGGGCAAGGCCGAAGTACCCCAGGATGGCTTCTGCCAGCGCTTCGGGCTCGGCCGCCGGCACGGTGACGCCGGTGATGCCGTCGACGACGAGCTCGCCGAGGCCGCCGACGGTGGTGGCGAGCACGGGCAGCCCGGCGGCCATCGCCTCCAGCACGACTGTCGGGATGCCGTCCATGTCGCCGTCCGCCGCCCGCACCGACGGGCAGGCGAACAGGTCGGCGTCGCGTAAGACTTCCACCAGCGCGTCACGGCCCTTCACCGGGCCGGCGAGCCGGACGTTGGTGAGCGGCCCGTCCCCAGTCCCCTGGGCGATCAGCGCCGCGAAGCGCTCCTCGAGTTCGCCGTAGCCGTAGAGGTCGAGGGTGATGCCGGCCGCCGCCGCCTCGCCGGACGCGGCCCGCCGCTCGAGTAGCGCCATCGCCGCGATCAGCGGCTCGAGGCCCTTCTTCTCGGTGAAGCGATGCACCGCGACGATGCGCTTCGTCGCCACCGCCCGGCCTTCCCGCCGTGCGCCGGCATAGGCGTCGACGTCGACCCCGTTCGGGTTGATCGCGAGCTTGCCCTCCGGCACGCCGCGCTGGGCGAGGTACTCCCGGTGGAAGCGCGCCGGCACGAACACCTTGCGGCACAGGGCCGAGCGGCCGATCTCGCCGACCCGGTTCCGGGCGTCGTTCTCGTGGCGGAAGATGTCCTGGGAATGGGCGATGAAGGTGAACGGCACCTGCGCGATCTCGCAGGCCGGCCACACCATGTCGGTCACCGTCGGATAGGTGAAGTGGGCGTGCACGGCCGTCCGGCCCGTCGCCACCAGCCGCTCGGCGAAGGCGTCCGGCGTCGCCACCCGCTCCCATTCTACGGGGAAGTCCGGCACAAAATCCTTGTGCGGGCTCTGCCGGCACCAGACCTTCACGTCATAGCCGGCTTCCACAAGATACCGGAGCTCGTTCAGCACGAACGTCTCCGACGGCACCGGGAAGTGCCAGAGGAAGTAGGCGATCCGGGGGGGCTCGCTGCGCGAGCCGGCAGTCGGCAAAGGCGCGCCTTGCGCGCCGGCAGTCGGCAGTGGGCAGTCGGCAGTCGGGGACCCGGGCTCGGGGCTCGCGGCAGGGGCCGACCCGGCCGCAGGGGGGACGTCGGACGCGGGGGGGACGTCGGACGCGGGGGGGACGTCGGACCTTGCGCCACCGGTCGCCGGGACACCGCCGGGGCGGGTCCGCGCGGGCAGCACCACCGCGCCTTCGCCGGCCTGCGGCAGCGGCACGGCGAGCGCCTCCGCCGTGATCGCCGGCGCCACCGCCTGTGCGCCGAGGCGGGGCGAACGGCCGGAGCCGAAGCCACCGTCGGAGAGACCGTTGGCGAGGCCGCCGCTCGGGCCGCCGCCAGGCCCGCCGCTACCACCACCGCCGCCGTGCGGCGGTGTCGCCAGGATCTCCCGGTAGGCCGCCTCCATCGCCGCCCGGTAGGCCGGCTTGTCGTAGCGCGCCGTCACCGACGCCCGACCCGCCTCGCCCATCGCCGCGATCAGCGACCGGTCCGCCAGCAGCGCCTTGACCGCCGCGACCGCCGCCTCCGCCTCGCCATAGGGCACCAGGAAGCCCGTCACGCCGTCCTCGACCAGCTCCGGCAGCGCCCCCCAGCGGTAGGCGATCACCGGACGCCGCGCCGCCATCGCCTCCGCCACCGTGCGCCCGAAGCTCTCGGCGAAGCGCGACAGGTTGAGCACCACCTGCACGCCCGCAAGTGCCTCCGCCGGGCCCTCGGCATAGCCCGCGAACGTGATCGACGCCGGCACCTCGCCCGCCGCCTGGCCGGCCTTCAGCGCCTTCACCGTCTCCGTCTCCGGACCGACCACGACGAACGCCGCGTCCGAAAGCCCCGCCGCCGCGCAAGCCCGCGCCAGCCGGACGAGGTCCTCGAGACCCTTCTTGGCGACGTTCGACGAGATCAGCCCGAACCGCACCGGACCGGTCGCCGCGACCGGGTTCGCCATGTCCAGCGCCGAAGCGTCCACCGCGTTCGCCACCACCACAACACGACGACCGTCCGGACCAACCGCCGCAACAACCGCCGGGGCGGAGGACGTGCCGTCCGGGGAGGATGTGTCTGCCGCAGATGTGTCGGAGAAGGATGCGAGCGAGGCCGCCGCCACAGGGCCCTCGCCGCCGGCTGCGGCCACACCTTCGACCACCGCCCCCGGCCCGAGCGCCGCCGCGTAGGCCGACGCACACGCCGCCGAGTTCGCGATCACCACGTCCGACCGCGACCACACCGCCGCGACGATCTCCTCCGCCGACAGCCCGATCCGCTCGCAGAGCGCCGGGTCGTGCACGAGGATCTCGCGGGCGTGCACCACCCCCCGCACCCCCGCCCGCCGCGCCGCCACCAGAGGCTCCAGCAGCGTCACCGTGTTGACGTGCACGACCGATGCCCGGTAGCGCGCGATCAGGCCCGAAAACGCCTCGACGATGCGCTCCGACGGTGCCGCGCCGCCGCGCCACCACACATAGGGGAACACCACGACCTTCGACGATCGTTCCCGGACGGCGGCCGTGTACTCCGCCTCCTCGCGCGGAAGCACCGCGACGATGTTGAGGCCCACACCGGCCAGACCTTCCAGCATGTCGAGGAACGACCGCTCCCCGCCGAACCGCTCGCGACCGACGACGTGGGCGACGACGAGGACGGTGCCGGTGAGCGGATCGAAGGGCAGCGCGCCCGCGTGCTCGCGCACTGAGACGCCGAGGCTGCGGCTCGCGAGCCCCTCGACGGGAAAGGCGCGGCGCTCCTCCTGGCGGCCGTGCTGGAGGAAATGGATGAGCGGGTTGACCCCGACGTCGCCGACGTCGGGATAGGCGGCGAGGTAGCGGCGCGTCGAGAAGGCGGCGCTCGGATCGCGGCCCTCCCGCCAGCCGACCGCGAGGAAGTGCTCGATCGGGTCTAGGGCTGGGTCGACGTCCGGATTGGCCAGCCGGTAGTAGTCCGCGTCGAAATGGGCGGCGACGAGGAAATAGTGGCGCGGAAACAGCCGGCGCATCACCCACGCCCGCAGCCGCCGGCGCAGCGGGCCGGCGAGGCGGGGCGGGGTGGCGGTGTCGGTCATGGACGTCTCCGGTCGGCCGCCGTCGGCGGCACCGCCCCGGCCGGGAGGCCGCCGGTGACGGGCGGCGGCGACGACGGCGGCGCTCCGGGTTAAACGCCGCGACGGCGGCAGGCAAGGCCAGCCAACATCGCCCCCCGTTATAGCCTCACGGGCGCGCCGGGGTGGCCATCGCGGCCGAGGCGGTTATAACGGGCGGTGATGCAGGTTCCTCCCCTCGCTCCGACGGTGGCGCTGTTCCTCGATTTCGACGGCACGCTCGTCGACATCGCCGCCCGGCCGGAAGCCGTCCGGGTCGATGCCGCCCTGCCGGCCCGGCTCGCGGCGGCCCGCGACAGGCTGGGAGGCGCGCTGGCCGTCGTCAGCGGCCGGCCGATCGCCGACATCGACGCCATGCTGTCGCCGCTGAGGCTCACCGCCGCCGGCGTGCACGGCCTCGAGGTGCGCGCCGATCCGGCCGCACCGGTGATCGTCGCCGCTGCGGCGACAGGGGCGCTGGCGGCCGTTCGCGAGGCGCTCGCCGCGGCCGGCCTGCCGGGGGCGGGTGTGCGCATCGAGGATAAGCGGCTGGCGCTCGCCGTCCACTACCGCGACGCGCCGGGGCGGGGCGAGGAGGTCCGCGCGCTGATGGTGGCGGTGACCTCAGCCCACCCCGCCCTGCACCTCGTCACCGGCAAGATGGTGGTCGAGGTGAAGCCGCGCGGCACCGACAAGGGCACGGCGCTGGTGAACTTTCTCGCCCGTCCGCCGTTCCTGCACCGCGTGCCGGTGATGATCGGCGACGACGTGACCGACGAGGACGCCTTCCGCGCCGCGCTCGCGGCAGGGGGACGCGCAATCAAGGTCGGACCCGGCGACAGCCTCGCGCCGGAGCGTCTCGCCGACGTCGCCGCCGTGCACGCACTGGTCGCCACGCTGGCCGGCTGACGGCATGCGCCGTCGGCGGGCTTTCTTGCTTCGCGAGGGGGAATGACAGACATCATCCGATCCGCCGGCCCGGACACCGCTGGCCAGTCTCCCGCACGCCCGTCGCTGGCGCAGTCGTCGCTCGCCATGGGCCTCGTCGGCAACTGCTCCGTCGCGGCCCTGGTCGATCTCAACGGGCGCGTCGTCTGGTGGTGCCTGCCGCGTCTCGACGGCGACCCCGTCTTCCACGCCCTGCTCGGGTCGCCCGAGGACGATCCGCACGACGGCGCCTTCGCCATCGAGCTCGAGGGCCAGGTCTCCGCCGAACAGACCTATCTGGAAAACACCGCCATCCTGCGCACCCGGCTGACCGCGGCCGATGGTGCGTCGATCGAGATCGTCGATCACGCGCCGCGCTACGAGCGGCTCGGCCGCATGTTCCGGCCGGCGATGCTGGTGCGGCAGGTCCGCCCGCTCTCTGGCGCCCCCCGCATCCGCGTGCGCCTGCGCCCGCGCTTCGAGTGGGGGCAGACACGGCCGCAGATCACCACCGGCTCGAACCACGTCCGCTACACCGCCGACGCCATCACGGTGCGCCTGTCGACGGACGCGCCGATCCCCTACGTGATGGCCGAGACACCCTTCCATCTCGAGAAGACGCTGTCCTTCATCCTCGGCCCCGACGAGACGCTCTCCGACCGGCCGTTCGTGGTGGCGCGGACGCTGATCGAGGAGACGCAGCATTACTGGCGCCAGTGGTCGCGCCGTCTCGCGGTTCCGCTCGACTATCAGGACGCCGTGATCCGCGCGGCGATCACCCTGAAGCTCTGCACGGTGGAGGAGACTGGTGCGATCGTCGCCGCCGTCACCACCTCGCTGCCGGAGGCGGCCGGCTCGGGCCGCAACTGGGACTACCGCTACTGCTGGCTGCGCGACGCCTTCTTCGTCGTGCGGGCACTGAACGCGCTGTCGTCGGTCGAGACGATGGAGCTCTATCTCGGCTACCTGAACGAGATCGTCACGCTGACGGCCGGTGGCCACGTGCAGCCGGTGTGGGGCGTGTCGCTCGAGCGCGACCTCGTCGAGCGCACGGCCTCTCTGCCCGGCTATCGCGGCATGGGGCCGGTGCGCGTCGGCAACCAGGCCTACGAGCACTTCCAGCACGACGTCTACGGCAACATCATCCTGGGCGCCGCCCAGGCCTTCTTCGACCGCCGGCTGCTCCGGCCACTCGGCGTCGAGGACTTCCCGCGCTTCGCGGCGATCGGCGAACGCGCCTTCGCCGTCCACGCCGAGCCGGACGCCGGCATGTGGGAGCTCAGGACCCGCTCCCGGGTGCACACCTCGTCGAGCCTGATGTCGTGGGCCGCCCTCGATCGGCTGGCCAAGATCGCCCGCCACGTCGGTCTCGACGCGACGAAGTGGCAGACGCGCGCCGACCAGGTGCGCGCCACCATCCTCGAGCGCTCGTGGAACGACAAGATCGGCGCCTTCGCCGAGAGCTTCGAGGGCAAGGACCTCGACGCCAGCCTGCTTCTGATGGCGGAGATCGGCATCATCGATCCGCGCGACCCGCGTTTCGTCTCGACCGTCGACGCGATCGCCCGCGAGCTGAAGCGCGGCCATCACATGTACCGCTACGCCGCCGCCGACGATTTCGGCGTGCCGCACACCGCCTTCACCGTCTGCACCTTCTGGTACATCGATGCGCTCGCCCGCATGGGGCGCACCGACGAGGCGCGCGAGCACTACGACACGCTGATCGCCTGTCGCAACCACGTCGGCCTTTTGTCGGAGGACGTCGATCCAACGTCCGGCGAACTCTGGGGAAACTTCCCGCAGACCTACTCGATGGTCGGCATCATCAACGGCGCCATGCGCCTCAGCCGCGGCTGGGAGCAGGCGATATGACCGTGGCCGACGGGTCGGTCGGGCCGGCGAAGAGCGCGGGGAAGCCGCGAGCGAAGCCCCCCGCGACCACGAAGCCCCCCGCGACCGCCGAGGCTCCCTCGGTGTCGGTCGCCAGGGTCCCTTCGAACACGAAGGCTCCCGCAGGCACGAAGATGGCCGCAACGGCCAAGGCCCATGGCGGGCGGCTGATCGTCGTCTCGAACCGCGTCGGCCCTCTGAAGGACACCGGCCGCGCCGGAGGCCTTGCCGTCGCCCTCGTCGACACGCTGAGGCGCACCGGCGGGCTGTGGTTCGGCTGGTCTGGCGATGTCTCCGAGCAGGGCACGTTCGGGCCGCTGAAGTCCGAGCACAGCCGCAACGTCCGCCTCGCCACCCTCGACCTCTCGCAGAACGACCATGACGAGTACTACGCCGGCTTCGCCAACCGAATGCTCTGGCCGCTTCTGCACTACCGGCTCGACATTGCCGACTTCGACCGCCGCTCGGAGGACGGCTACCGCCGCGTCAACGAGCGCTTCGCCGCCCGCCTCGCGCCGATGGTGGAGCCGGGTGACACGCTGTGGGTGCACGACTACCACTTCTTCCGCCTGGCCGAGGGACTGCGCGCCGCCGGGCTGCAGAATCCGATCGGCTTCTTCCTGCACGTGCCGTTCCCCGGCCCGGACATTCTGGCGGCGCTGCCGCATCACAACGACCTGCTGAGAGCGATGCTCGCCTACGACCTCCTCGGCTTCCAGACCGAGCGCGACCGCGACAACTTCGTGCGCTGCGCCGTCGAGGAGGTGGGCGCCCGCAACCTCGGCGACGGCGTTCTGGAGCTCGAGGGCCGGCGGACGCGGGTCGGCGCCTTCCCGATCGGCATCGATGCCGATTCGTTCGCCGAATATGCCGTGTCGCCGGAGGCGCGCATCAACCGCAAGCGCATGGAGAAGGCTCTGGTCGGCCGCCGCCAGATCATCGGCGTCGACCGCATCGACTATTCGAAGGGACTGAACGAGCGCTTCCGTGCCTTCGAGCGCCTGCTCGTCGATTTCCCCGAGCACCGCTCGACGGTGAGCCTCCTGCAGATCGCGCCGCCGTCGCGCGGCGAGCTCGAGGCCTACAGCGACATGCGCCGCCAGCTCGAGCGCGTCGCCGGCCACGTCAACGGCCGCTTCGCCGATATCGACTGGACGCCGATTCGCTTTCTCACGCGGGGGATGCCGCGGCGGGCGCTGGCCGGCCTCTACCGATCGAGCCGCGTCGGGCTGGTGACGCCGCTGCGCGACGGCATGAACCTCGTCGCCAAGGAGTACATCGCCGCCCAGGACCCGGAGGATCCCGGCGTGCTGGTGCTGTCGCGCTTCGCCGGTGCGGCCGAGCAGCTGAAGGAAGCGCTGATCGTCAACCCCTACTCGACGGTCGGGGTCGCCGAGACGCTGCACAAGGCTCTCGCGATGCCGCTCGATGAGCGCCAGCACCGCTGGCGCGTCCTGTTCGAGCGCATCCGGGAACACGATGCGCATGCCTTCGCCAGCAGCTTCCTGGACGCACTGGCGAAGGCTCAAGACTGAGGCTGCCCCTGCGGGGGGCGGCCGCGAGCGTCGCCAGGATCAGGCGAGCAGCGAAATCTTGCCGGTGGCGAGCTCGTACATGCCGCCCACGACCTTCAGCTTGCCCTCGCTGATCCGCTCGGCGAGCATGTCCGACGTCGTCAGACGGGCGACGCCATCGCGGACGTTCTGCAACGTCGCGGCGGCCATCAGGTCGCTCGGGTTGTCCTTCATCGCCGTCTCGACCGCCGGGGTGATCTGGCCGATCAGGCCCGGCAGACTGCCCGGCAGTTCCGTGTTGTCCTTCACGACGCCGATTGCAGCGGAGATGGCGCCGCAGGCGGTGTGGCCGAGGACCATGATCAGCCGGGAGCCGAGCACAGCCGAACCGAACTGCAGGCTCGCGACGGCGTCGTCGTTGGCGACGTTGCCGGCGACGCGCACGACGAACAGCTCACCCGGGCCCTGGTCGAAGGCGAGTTCCGGAGCGACGCGTGAATCGGCGCAGCTCAGGATGCTGGCGAACGGGAACTGTGCCTCGGCGCGGGCCGCGCGCCCGGCTGCGAAGTCCTCCATCTTGCTGGAGCCGGCGACATAGCGGCCATTGCCGTCGACCAGACGCTGCAGGGCCTCGTCCGGGGGGATCTCGTTCGGCGCCTGTGCATAGGCGGCCGGCGCGAAAGGCAGGTTGGCCGTGAGGAGGCCTCCGGCAGCGACGGCGGCTGCGGTTCCGGTGAGGAAGCCGCGGCGGGACGGTGCGTGGTGAAGCCAGGATCCACAAACATTGCACATGGGGGTGATTTCCCTTTCGCATTTTCGCCGGTCCCGTCGTCCGACGCGCCGGCGACTGCCGCAACGGCGATGAAAGACTAACGGCTTTTCGAACTAACGGGCTCAAGAATTTGTGTGATTCGAGTGCAGGGGTTGCGCGACGCCTGCGCCGGCGCTTCACCTCTGCGTGCGTGACGCGCGCGGTACTAGCGACTAGTGTCGCAGTTCGGTAGACGATCCCCGGGGCCGTCGCTCGGGCGAGGAGACGTCGCATGGCCGATTGGATCGGGACGGACCGGGACGACAAGCGTTCGGGCACCAAGTTCGACGACCGCATGAAGGGGCTGAAGGGCGACGACACGCTTCGCGGCCTCGACGGCGACGACCTGCTGATCGGCAACGAAGGCAACGACATCCTCGACGGCGGCGACGGCGAGGACACGCTGTGCGGCAACGAGGGCGCGGACACGCTCTACGGCGGCGGCGATGACGATCAGGTACTCGGTTTCGAGGGCAACGACGTCCTCGACGGCGGCTATGGCGACGACACCGTCGACGGCGGCGACGGCAACGATTCCCTCTCCGGCGGCGAAGGCGACGATCTGCTCGACGGTGGCAAGGGGCGCGACCGACTGGACGGCGGCGCCGGCCGCGACACTCTCGACGGTGGCGCCGGCCGGGACTCGCTGTCGGGTGGCGACGGCAACGACAGCCTCGACGGCGGCAAGGGAGACGATGTCCTCGACGGCGGCAGTGGCAAGGACACGCTCGACGGCGGCGACGGCCGGGACTCCCTGTCGGGCGGCGACGGCAACGACAGCCTCGACGGCGGCAAGGGAGACGATGTCCTCGACGGCGGCAGTGGCAAGGACACGCTCGACGGCGGCGACGGCAACGACCGTCTCAGCGGCTATACCGGCAACGACGTCCTCGAGGGGGGCAAGGGCGACGACACCCTCGATGGTGGCGAGGGCGACGACACGCTGACCGGCGGCCAGGGTCGCGACCTGTTCGTCGCCTCCGGCGGTACCGACATCATTCGCGACTTCACCACGTCGGGCAAGAACGCCGACATCATCGACGTCTCCGCCTTCTTCTCCTCGCTGCAGGAGATGGAGAGCCAGTCCGTCACCTGGCTCGTCGACGGCCAGACGATCACCTGGGTGATCATCGAGGCAAACGACAGCGGCCGGCCGACGCAGTCGCTGCGTATCCTCGACTACGACCTCTTCGAGGACGAGAACGCCGCCGATCATTTCCTGTTCGGCGACGCACCCAGCGGCGGGCGTGCGGCGCACGACCTCGGCCGGGCGGGCGATCTGATGCCGCCGGCGGCCCTGCCGTTCCCGATCCGCATCGATCTGTCCGAGCGCGACGACGTGTTTGTCGGCACCGAGTTCGCCGACCGCGTGCGCGGGCTCGGCGGCGACGACCAGCTGAGCGGCCGCGGCGGCGACGACCAGCTCTCCGGCGGCAGTGGCCACGACACTCTGCGCGGGCTCGGTGGCGACGATCGTCTGACGGGCGACGCCGGTGACGACCGCCTCGAGGGGGGCGACGGCAACGACCGCATGGATGGCGGCAGTGGCAACGACCGCGCTTCGGGCGATGCCGGTGACGATCGCCTAGAGGGCGGGTCCGGCGACGACACCCTCAATGGCGGACTGGACGACGACAGCCTCGACGGCGGCGCCGGCAACGACGACCTGCACGGCGACGACGGCAACGATCGCCTCGTCGGCGGCGATGGCGACGACAGCCTTTCGGGTGGCGGCGGCGACGATCACCTGCGCGGCGGCAACGGCAACGACGAGCTTGCCGGCGGCGGCGGGGCCGACAAGGTCTTCGGCTTCCTCGGCGACGACACGCTGAACGGCGGCGGTGGCGATGACACGCTTCAGGGCGATGCCGGCAACGATCTGATCGACGGCGGCAAGGGCAACGACAGGCTCGATGGCGGGGTCTGCAGCGATACGCTGTCGGGCGGCGACGGCATCGACATCCTCATCGGAGGCATCGGCAACGACGTCCTCGATGGTGGTGCCGACGACGACCTCCTCGACGGCGGTGCCGACAAGGACCGCCTCTCAGGCGGTGACGGCGACGACGCAGTGTTCGGCGGCGACGGCCGCGACCGCCTTTCGGGTGACGCCGGTGACGACGTCCTCGTGGGTGGGGGCGGCAACGATACCATCTTCGGCGGCGACGGCGACGACCTCATCGACGGCGATTCCGACACATCGTCGAATGGCGGACGCGGCCGGGGTCGCGCCGCGAGCGAGCCCGGTGACGACCGCCTTTCGGGGGGCGCGGGCAACGACATCATCGAGGGTCGCGGCGGCGACGATACGCTGGCCGGCGGCGCCGGCGACGACGACCTCTTCGGCGGTGACGGCAACGATGTGATCGCCGGGGGTAGTGGCGCGGACTTTCTGTGTGGCGAGGACGGCGACGATTTGCTGTCGGGTGGTGCCGGTGCGGACATCATCTGCGGCGATCTCGGCAACGACACGCTGCTCGGCAATGCCGGTGCCGACGTGCTCGAGGGCGACGACGGCAACGATCTGCTGGAGGGCGGCGGTGGAGCCGATACGCTCGCCGGCGACGGCGGTGACGACACCATCAAAGGTGGCGACGGCGATGACTACATCGACGGCGATTCGGACGATCCGCCATCGGGCGGCGACGCCCTCTACGCCGGCCGGCGGGGCGACGGCCCGGTCGAGTACGTGCCAGGCGACGACAAGCTCTCAGGTGGCGACGGCAACGACACGCTCGCCGGCGGCGAGGGCATGGATACCCTGTCGGGCGGCACCGGTGCGGACTACCTCATCGGCGGCGCCGACGACGACGTCCTCAGCGGCAATGCCGGGGACGACGTCATCGACGGCGGGGCCGGCGACGACGTGATCACCGGTGGCAACGGGGTCGACGATCTCTACGGCGGTATCGGCGACGACATCTTCGTCATTAAGGGAACGGGTCCGGATTACATCAACGATTTCCTGAGTAGCGACGATTCCGACCAGATCGACATGGGTGCCTACTTCAAGTCGTTCGAGCAGATGGTCGAGATTGCGGAGATCGTCGTTGTCGGAGAAAGCTACACGACGGAAATCTACCTGGATGACGAACTGCTCGTCAGCATCTTTGCCTATGATTTCTACGAGGACAGCAACGTCGAGAGTCGCTTCCTGTTCTGACGGGGAAACGGTGCGCCGCGGGTGGCGGCTCGGTCCCGCCGCGGCACCGTCACACCGTGGTCGTGATCGTGCGGGACCATCTCGTCGATAGACCGAATCGCGCGCAAGCAGCGGCGGCGATCAACTGCTGAGTGGGCGCTGCAGCAGGAACATCCGCGGGCCGATGCGGAATTTGTGCTTGGCTCTGCTTTCCGGAACCGCTATGCCCTGTCGTGTGTTTCCCCGGAAGGCGTGCTTCGCCATCGGTCGCACCGCGGGTGCGGGCGTTCCGACGCCGATGCGCCGATGCCGGTGTGCGGCGCCGGCGTCCAGGCCTGGCGGGGAACGCCGCCGATCCGGAACATTCGATCCCGCACACTTCGACCCCAACACACATAGAAGAGCCTTTCGAGAGGACTCATGAAGCGACAAGCGCGGCCGTTCGTGGTCGAGACAAAGCGGAGCCGCAAGGCACCGACAAACCTGTGGGCCTCGACCCCGTTGCTGCAGCAGGAACTGGCCGCCGCCTCGGAGCCTGAGCCGCAAGCCGATGCGATCTTCACCGAGCGGCTGAAGGAGCGTGTCGCGGAACCCGTGCGCCGCATCCTGCAAAGCCTGCTCGTCGAGGCGCCGTCGCCGGTGATCGAGGCGCTCGAGAGCGAGGAGGCCCGGGAGGCCGAGGCGCAGCAGCGCCGCGCCGAGCGCACCGACGACGCGGGGGGCGGCGCAGCCCCCTCTCGCCGCGGTCGTCCGCGCCGCGCTGCCGCGCCGGTGGAGGCCGAGCCCGCCGGGGCCGTCTCCCCGCCGGCGGCCAAGGCGCCCCGGGAGGTGGAGGCCCGGTCCCGCAAGCAGGCCGGACTGCGGGCGCCGAAAGCCGAAGCAGCGGTGGTCCGTGTGACGCCCCCAGCGTCGCAGACCCCGTCGGAGCCGGTCGTGCCGTCCACGAAGGTGGCCGGTGAGACGGACGGAACGGCCGGCCAGCGCACGGGTCGCGCCCGCGTCGCGCGCAATCCGGTGGCGGCCGCACTGCTGCCCGGAGAGCGCTGGAAGCGTCGCCTGCCGCAGCGGCTCTGGTAGAAGCGCCCGCGCCGCTTGATGGCCGCCCGCAGCCGCGGGCGGCGAACCGAGCGCCGTCTGCGGGACCGCCGGGTGGTCCCTCCGCTTAGGCCCGAACGTCGACGCCGCGCGCCGGATTGCGGCGCAGGATGGCGAGGTTGAGCAAGCCGGCGAACGTCACCCAGCAGAGATAGGGGACGAGCAGCCAGGCCGCGCCCGCGTGGATCGGGTGGAAGGCGGCGATGGTCGCGGCGATCGACAGCCACAAAAGCACGAGTTCGCCGAGCGCAAGGTCGATGCGCCGCAGGCCGAAGAAGATCGCCGACCAGGCCGCATTGAGCAGCAGCTGCACGCCGTAGATGGCGAGCGCCAGCCCGGCGCCCGCGAAGCCGGCCTCGCGCCAGACGAGCCAGCCCGAGACCGCGATCGTCACGTAGAGCACCGCCCACGCCGGCCCGAAGAGCCAGTTCGGCGGCCGCCACGGCGGCTTCGCCAGGCGCTCGTACCAGTCGCCCGGGCGGAAGAAGCCGCCGCTCGTCGCCACCACGAAGTTGGCGAGGACGAAACCCGCGAGCCCGAGACCAGTCTGCCAGTCCATGCGTCCTCCGTGGGCCGCCGCCGCGGCACCTGCCGCCCCTACCTTAGCCCCGATCCGCTGCGCTGCAACGCGAAGCGGTCGCCGGTGGTTTCGACGATCACCCAAGGCATGAGCCGACAGCGGGCGGCGGCGACGCGATTTCGCCGCGATCACCGGCTTTCTGCACGGCGATGTCGATGATCCTGAAGGCCCTCGCGGGCGCCCTCGTCCTGCTCGTCGCCGCGCCCGTTGCGGTGTCCGCGGCGCTCTACGCCTTCGGTGACGGGCCGGCCGACTGGCGTGCCGCCGATCGCTCGAGCGCCGGGCTGCTGCCGCCGGCGGAGGCCAAGCCCGAGGCGGTGGTGCGGGTGTTCGCCGCCCGCACCGTGCGCTGGCGCGGCATCTTCGCCGTCCACAGCTGGATCGTCGTCAAGGACGCCGGGGCGGACGCCTACGAGCGCTGGGACTACACCGCCTGGGGCGAGCCGATCCGCCGCAACGGCTTCGTCGCCGACGGTCGCTGGTTCGGCCAGACGCCGGAGCTCGTCTTCGCCGCCGACGGGCCGGCGGCCGAGCGGTTGATCCCACAGATCCGCGCCGCCATCGACGGCTATGCCCACCGCACGCTCGGCGACTACCGCGCCTGGCCGGGGCCGAACTCCAACACCTTCGTCGCCGCGGTTCTCGACGCCGTGCCCGAGATCGAGGCGACGCTGCCGCCGACGGCGATCGGCAAGGACTTCCCCCACGACGGCCGCTGGCTAGTGCCGGCGGCGGGCGGCACCGGGGCGAAGCTCCGCCTCGGCGGCTATGCCGGCCTCAATGTCGGCTGGCTGGAGGGCATCGAGATCGTCGTGCTCGGCAGCGTCGTCGGCCTCGACCTGCGCCGGCCCGCCCTGAAGCTGCCCGGCCTCGGCCGCATCGGCCTCAGCGCCACCGCCTTCGCCGCCGACGCTCGAAACTGAGGCCCGGGTTCGGCCGGACTGCCGCTACCGCGTCGCTGCGAGCGCCGCTTCCACCGCCATGCCGATCGACAGGATGCGCCGGTCGCTGCCGCCGGCGCCGGCGATCATCAGTCCGACCGGCGCCGTTCCGGGCGCGTGGCAGGGCACCGACAGGGCGCAGCCGTCGAGGAAGTTGATCAGGGTCGGGTTGCGCAGGATCAGGACATTCGCCGCGCCATAGAGGGCATCGTCGGCGACGAGCGGCGCGATCAGCGGCGCCACCACCGGCACCGTCGGCAGCACCAGTGCGTCGAACGGCGCGATCCGCGCCTCCACGGCGGCGATCCAGGCCGTGCGCGCATGCAGTACGTCGACATAGTCGGCCGCCGACATCGCCATGCCGCGCTCGATGCGCAGGCGCACGCGAGGGTCGTAGCGGTCGCCGTCGCGGGCGATCAGCGCCCGGTGATACGCCCACGCCTCCGCCCCCGGAAGGCCACCCTTGGCGTTGATCGCGGCGAGGGCGGCGAACTCCGGTACGGCGATCTCGGTCACCACCGCCCCCGCCGCCGACAGTGCCGACAAGGCCGCCTGGAAGGCGCTCGCCACCGTCTCGTCGACCCCCTCCAGCACCAGGGTCGTCGGCACGGCGAGCCTGAGGCCGCGCAGCTCCGCCGGCACCGGCACGTCGGCGTCCTCGCCGGCGAGCACGGCGTCGAGCAGCGCGCAGCACGCCACGCTCGGCGCCAGCGGGCCGATCGAATCGAGGCTGGTCGACAGCGGCAGCGTGCCGCGCGCCGGCACCCGCCGCGCCGTCGGCTTGAAGCCGGCGAGACCGCAGAGCGCCGCCGGGATGCGCACGGAGCCGCCGGTGTCGGTGCCGATGGCGGCGGCCGCCATGCCGTCGGTGACCGAGATGGCCGCTCCGGACGAGGACCCGCCGGGAATGCGGCCGGTAGCGCGGTCGTAGGGGTTCCGCGGTGTGCCGTAGTGCGGGTTGAGGCCAAGGCCGGAGTAGGCAAACTCGGTCATGTTGGTGCGCCCGACCAGCACCGCGCCGGCGGCCAGCAGGCGGGTGACGATAGTGGCGTGCCGCTGCGCCGGCGGCGCCTCGGCCAGCACGACGCTGCCCGCCCGCGTCGTCTCGCCGGCGATGTCGAACAGATCCTTCACCGAGATGGGCAGCCCTTCCAGCGGCGAGCGCGCCGCCCCGGCGGCCCGGAGCGCGTCGGAGGCGCGAGCGGCGGCGATCGCCCTGTCGCCGGCGTGGGCGATGAAGACGCGGGCGCCTTCGCCGTCGGGATCGCGGGCGCGGGCCACCGCCGCCTCGCTGAGCGCCTGGGCGGTGGTGCGGCCGGCCGCGAGGGCTGCGGAAAGGGCGCTGAGCGTCTCGGTCATGGCGGGGGTATCCGGTGAGATGAGCAGAGGCGGCACGCGCCTCCCTCTGTCTCATCGCATCCCGGCGCCCTGCCGTCACCCCGCCGCGTTCGCGATTGCTCGGCGCAACAGCGACCGGCAAGCAATCCGCGACGATCTCTACTGGGCCGCCGGGGTGGCAGTAGCCGGTGCCGTCGGGACGGGGTCGGGAATGAGGCTCTGGAAGATGGCGTCGTTGGTCGCCCGCCACGTCTCGTCCGCCAGCCACAGATAGTCCTGGTCCGGCATCAGCGGCACGGTCTTCACCTCGGCGCTCGGGATGCGCAGGAAGAAGCTGTTGCGCTCCTCGTTGACCTGCAGGTAGCGCAGCGGCACGACGATGCTGTCCTTGCCCGGAATGAAGAACCCGCCCGAGGCGATGATGACGTAGTCCCAGCGGTCCCGGGTGCCGATGATGACGTTGCGGACTTCGCCGACGATCTTGTCGTCGGCGCTGCGGACCTCCGAGCCGACGATCTCGTCGACACGAAGGCCGGGGCCGAGCTCGTTGATGTCGATCAGCGGACGGGCGCCGGGCGCGTCGCGGTTGCCGAGGATCTCGCCCCCCTGTCGCGTCTGGGGTTCGCCGGCGGCGAGCTGTTCGTTCGCCTCGTCCTCATCGTTGCCGCCGAGCTGTCCCATGGCCGGGGCGGCGATGAGCTGCCGGATGTTGCCGAGCACCCGCTCGCAGTCGTCGTGCAGGCCGTAGGACCAGAGCAGGAAGGCGGCGTCGCGCAGGGTCCGCAGATCGCGGACGAGGTGGCGGTTCTGCGGGTCGCGCAGCACAGGGTTCTCGAGGACCGCCTCTTCGAGCTGTGCATCCGAAATGTTGCACGTGGCAAAGGCCGGAGTGGCTCCGAGTGCGAACACGAACGCCAGAGCCACTGATATCCTGAGACTATTCATGAATTGTTCCGATCGGCGAGCCGGGATGCGCTGTAATAATATTCGAACCCGCATCGACAAACGCGCGTGGAACACCAGCCAACGTTGTATAACAACGATCAGGAGACAAAAAGGTTCCGATATATTGGTGAATACCTTGCCTGACGCGAACGAAGATCGGTCACAAAGTGACTCCTGATAACCAGGCATCGGGGGCTGAGCCCGACGCCGGGCTGAAGTCGACGAACGTCCACTGGAGCGCGATTAGTGTCCTGCAAGCGTCCGATCGGGAAAGGTCCCGATCAACGGCATGATCGCGTCGTCGTTGTTCTTCAAGGTGAAGTGGCCGCGGTCAATGCGATCAAACTGGAAGGCGGGGGAGGTCCTGCTGGCCGGGATAAGCACCGTTGTCCGGAAATAGCTCGCCGTGCCATCTGGCCTGCCGCGGACTTTTTATCATCCTGCCTGAAGGGCGAGAGCGTCTCGGAGCCGCTTCAGCCGCCGGTTGATCTCGCCAAGCTCCGCGGCGGACATGCCGGACGCCGCCAGCAGCGCGTCGGCGAGGCAGCCGCCCCTGGCCCGCAGCGCGCGGCCCTCGGTGGTGAGGGCAATGATCACCTGGCGCTCATCGTCGGGGTTGCGCGTCCGCCGCACCAGCCCGGCCGTCTCGAGGCGCTTCAGGAGAGGCGTCAGCGTGCTCGATTCGAGCGCTAGTTCCTCGGCGATGCCGCCGACGGTCTGCTTGTCCTCCCGCCACAGCACGTTGAGCACGAGGTACTGCGGGTAGGTGACGCCGAGCTCGTCGAGCAGCGGCTTGTAGGTGCGCTGGATCGCCATGCCGGCCGAGTAGACGGCGTAGCAGAGCTGGTCATCGAGGGGCAGCGGCCCCGTCCGTTCATCGTCCATCGCAGGTCCCAGGGCCCGGAGCCCAAAAGCCGGAGCTCGCCGGCATGGCGCCGCCCGTCGCGGCGACGAAATACATATCGCGATAACTTTCCTCTCGACAAGCCTCGCGTGGTCCGCTAGTTCATATATCGCGATAATAAATATCGCGCTATCGAACTACCGGCGACCCGTCACCAGGCGAGCGCTTCAGACGCCCGCTCCGGTCGCCGATCGTCCCACCCCCGCGGAACGCCACCGGCGTTCCCATCGACCGAGGAGCCATGACGATGTCCAAGAGCCTTCGCACCCTCGCCGCCGCCGCCCTCGCCGCGACGGCTTTCGCCACCGCCGCCTCCGCGCAGGACACCGGTGCCACCGGACAGCCCGGGCGCGCCAACAATGTCGTGCTGGTGCACGGCGCCTTCGCCGACGGCTCGGGATGGCGCGGCGTCTACGACGTCCTCACCGCGAAGGGTTACCGGGTGAGCGTCGTCCAGAACCCGCTCACCTCCTTCGCCGACGACGTCGCCGCGACGCGGCGGGTGCTCGAGCGCCAGGACGGCCCGACCATCCTCGTCGGCCACTCCTACGGCGGCACCGTGATCACGGAGACAGGCACCCACCCGAAGGTTGCCGGCCTCGTCTATGTCGCGGCGTTCGCGCCCGACGTCGGCCAGTCGACCGGCGACCAGCTCGCCGAGATCCCGCCGCCGCCGGAGTTCATCATCGAGCCGCAGGCCGACGGCTTCGGCTTCATCAACGGGCCGATGTTCAAGGCGGGCTTTGCGGGTGACACCAGCGACGCCGACGCCGCCTTCCTGCGCGACTCGCAGGTGCCGATCGCCATGGAGAGCTTCGGCGCCAAGGTCACCCAGGCGGCGTGGCGGACGAAGCCGAGCTGGTTCGTGGTGGCGACGGAGGACGGCGCCATCGACCCGAAGCTCCTGCGCGCCACGGCGGAGCGCATCGGCGCCGCGACCTACGAGATCGAGGGCAGCCACGTCGTCTTCCTGACCCAGCCGGAAGCCGTGGCCGACGTGATCGACCGCGCCGCCCGCAGCGCCGGCCAGTGATGGTCCGGCTCTAGCCGAACACCGAGCCACCGAAGGTCCGGCTCCGGCCTGACACCGAGCTGCTGAGGGTCCGGCTCCTGCCGGACTTGGCAACACCGGCGGGCAGCCCCGCCGGCAGCACGACCGCCGACCCGCTCGCCGGGCCGGCAACCCGCGCTCCCGCAACCCGATCGTCGGACCCACCCGACCCGCTCTGCACAGGCAGGCCGGGACCGACCCGGTGCGGCCGGAGCCGATTGCGAGAAGGACGTTTCAGATGACCCGTGAGTTCACATCCCCCGATGAGGCCGACGCCCGTCGGCGCGCCGGCGAAGGCCAGCAGCGGCCCGCCGCCGGCCTTCAGGCCCAGTACGACTTCATCGTCTGCGGCGCCGGCGCGGCCGGCTCGGTGGTCGCCGCGCGGCTGTCGGAGAACCCGGCCGTCCAGGTGCTGCTGATCGAAGCCGGTGGCAGCGACGAGGCCGAGAGCGTGCTCGATCCGACGCAGTGGCCGGCCAATCTCGGCAGCAGCCGCGACTGGGGCTTCCACGCCCAGCCGAACCCGCATCTCAACGGCCGCGCGCTGCCGATGTCGATGGGCAAGGGTCTCGGCGGCGGCTCCAGCATCAACGTCATGGTGTGGGCGCGCGGCCACCGCCGCGACTGGGACTTCTACGCCGCGGAAGCCGGCGACGCGGCCTGGGGCTACGATGCCGTCCTCGACATCTACCGCCGCATCGAGAACTGGCAGGGCGCACCCGATCCGCATTATCGCGGCATCAATGGCCCGGTCTGGGTGCAGCCGGCGGCCGATCCGAGCCCGGTCGCGCATGCGATGCTCGACGCCGCCCGCGAGCTCGGCATCCCGACCTTCGACCATCCGAACGGCCGGATGATGGAAGGACCGGGCGGGGCGGCGATCACCGACATGCTGGTCCGCGACGGCCGTCGCCACTCGCTCTACCGCGCCTATGTCCGGCCCGTGCTCGACCGGCCGAACCTGACGGTGCTGACCGACACGCTGGTGCGCCGCGTCGTCTTCGAGGGTCACCGGGCGACCGGTGTCGAGGTCGTCCGCAAGGGTGAGGTGCTGGCGATCGGCGCGCGCTGCGAGGTCGTGCTGTCGATGGGCGCGATGCAGACCCCGAAGGTGCTGATGCATTCCGGCATCGGCGACGAGGCCGAGCTCGGCCGCGTCGGCATCCCCGTCCTGCAGCACCTGCCCGGCGTCGGGCGGAACCTGCAGGACCACGTCTCCTTCGGCTGCATCTGGGAGTATGCGGAGCCGCTGGCGCCGCGCAACTCGGGCAGCGAGGCGACGCTCTACTGGAAGAGCCGGGCCGACCTCGAGGCGCCCGACCTGCTGTTCTGCCAGGTCGAGTTCCCCGTCCCGAGCGACCGCACGGCGGCGCGCGGCGTGCCGGAGCACGGCTGGACGATGTTTGCGGGTCTCGCCCAGCCCGCGAGCCGCGGCCGGCTGCGCCTGACGGGCACCGACCCGCTGGCGCCGCTCGCCATCGACGCCAACATGTTGTCGGAGCCCGTCGACATGCGGACCGCCATCGCCTGCGTCGAGCTCTGCCGCGAGCTCGGCAACGCCCAGGCGTTCCGGCCGCTCGTCCGCGGCGAGGCGATGCCGGGCAACCTCAAGGGCGCGACGCTCGAGTGGTTCATCCGCGACGCCGCGGTGACCTACTGGCACCAGTGCGGCACCGCCAAGATGGGGCGGGACGAGATGTCGGTCGTCGACGGGGCGCTGCGCGTCTACGGCATCGAGGGCCTGCGCATCGCCGACGGCTCGATCATGCCGCGCGTCGCCACGGGCAACACCCAGGCACCGTGCGCGATCATCGGCGAGCGGGCGGCGGCGATGGTCCGCAGCACGCACGGCCTCTGACAGGGCCGCCGACCGTGCGCCTCCGCCACTGGCGGGGGCGCGCCTCCCGCGGGGGGACGTTCCCCCCGCGGACCCACCTATCAGTCCCGCCCCGGCCGTCAGGACTTCGCCTTCCGGCCGAGCTCGCGGGCAAGCCCGATGAAGGCCTTCAGGGCGGCCGACGGATTGCGGCGGCCGGGGTAGTAAAGGCAGAGGTCCGCGAACGGCGGCGTCCAGTCATCGAGGACGCGGACGAGCCGTCCCTCGGCGATGTCGTCCCGGACGTTCTGCTCGAGGAAGAGCCCGATGCAGAGGCCGTCGAGAACGACGGCACGCGCCAGGCTAGCCTCGTCCAGCGTGATGGGGCCGGTCACGTCGACCTGCACCGTCTCCCCGCTCTTCTCGAAATGCCACCGGAGCAGCGCCCCGTTCGGCAGCCGGACGCGAATGCACGGATGGGCCATGAGATCGGCGGGCGTGACCGGTGCGCCCTGTCGTCGGAGATAGTCCGGAGAGGCGACGACGGCGTAGCGCTGCGGCCGCCCGAGCGGCACGGCGATCATGTCGGCGGGCACGAGGTCCGCCCGGCGCACGCCGAGATCGAAGCCATCGGCGACGATGTCAACCAGGCGGCCTTCGGTCACGAGGTCGACATGCACGGTCGGATGCCGGCGCAGGAACGTGACGACGAGCGGCGAGATGATCTCCCGCCCGCCGGCGGCAAACGCGTTGATGCGCAGCGTGCCCGACGGCGTCGCCTGGTGGGAGCGGACGGCGTCCATGGCGCCATGGATGTCCTGAAGGGCCGGCGCCACCTGCTCGACGAAGGCACGGCCAGCGTCGGTCAGGGCGACGCTGCGGGTCGTCCGGTTGAACAGCCGCACGCCGAGCTTCGCTTCGAGCTTCGCCACGGCGTTGCTGAGCGCCGTCGTCGACATGCCGAGCGTGAGCGCCGCGCCGCGGAACGAGCCTGCGCGGGCGATGGCGACGACGGCATCCAGCTCGGCGAGGCCGGGCCGGTACATTCGGGATTATCCCTCTATACGCAATGATACATCCCGCTTTGTCGCGCTTATCGTGATGGATGTCGAAGGCTAAATCGGGGGAGCGAGAGACTGAGCCAGGAGAAACGCCATGATTTTGCCAGCCCCCATTCGAGCCTTCTTCGACGCCGATGCCGACAGCACTGGTGCCGCCCCCCTCGGCGCCTTCGCGCCGCAGGCCGTCGTCCGCGACGAGGGCAGGACCCACGTCGGCCACGACGCCATCGCGGCGTGGTGGCGGGCCGCCAAGGCCGAGTACCGGCACACCGCAGAGCCGCTCGAAGCCACCGAGGACCACGGCCGCGCCCTCGTCCGCGCCCGCGTCACCGGCGACTTTCCCGGCAGCCCCGCCGATCTCACCTTCGCCTTCCGGGTCGAGGACGGCCTGATCACCGGCCTGGAGATCGGCGCATGACCGGCTTCCTCCAACTCGACGGCAAGACCGCGCTCGTCACCTCGGGCACCCGCGGTGCTGGTGCTGCGACCGTCGCGCTCCTGCGCGACCTCGGCGCGCGCGTGCTGACGTCGGCCCGGTCGCGGCCGGCCGATGTGGCCGACGACCTCTTCGTCGCCGCCGACCTCACCACCGCCGAGGGCTGCGAAAGTCTCGCCGCCGCCGCGCGCGAGCGGCTCGGCGACCTCGACATCCTCGTCCACATCCTGGGCGGCTCGTCGGCCCCGGCCGGCGGCTTCGCCGCGCTGGGCGATGCCGAATGGGCGCGGGAGCTCGATCTCAATCTCATGCCCGCGGTGCGGCTCGACCGTGCGCTGCTGCCGGCCATGGTGTCGCGCGGCAGCGGCGTCGTCGTCCACGTCACCTCGATCCAGGCCACCCTGCCGCTGCCGGAGGCGACGACGGCCTACGCGGCGGCGAAGGCGGCGCTCTCCACCTACAGCAAGAGCCTCTCGAAGGAGGTCTCGCCGAACGGGGTGCGGGTGGTGCGCGTGTCGCCGGGCTGGATCGCCACCGAGGCGGCCGACCGGCTGGTCGAACGGGTCGCGGCCGACGCCGGGGTCAGCCTCGATGCAGGCCGGGAGGTCATCATGCGCTCGCTCGGTGGCATCCCGCTCGGCCGGCCCTCGACGCCCGCCGAGGTCGCGAACCTCATCGCCTTCCTCGCCTCCGACCGGGCGGCGAGCATCACCGGCGCCGAGTTCGTCATCGACGGCGGCACGATCCCGACGGTTTGAGGGGCTGAAGCCGGTCGCCGCGCCTGGCGCCAAGCCGCCGCCGGGCCCGCGGCCCCTGCCTGCCGTCCACGGCCGGGCGTCATGCGGGTGCGATTGCGCGGCAGCGCCATATCAGGTCGATGGATCCCACCGGCCTTGCGGCCCGGCGTCGCCCGTTCCCGGCTCCAGGCTTGGCTACGTGCCCGGCGGAATCTGGTGATATGAACAGGATGCGGATCCGACAGGCCAGATCGAAGGAGGGAGGACGCCGTGAGCAGTAACCGTCCACGTCCTCTCGTCACGCCGTTGTCGGCGCTGCTCTCCTTCGCCGCCATGCTGGCGATCATGGGCCTCATGTCCACGTGGTGGGAGTTCTCGCTCCGGGACGAGGTGCTCCCGCAGCTCGGCATCGCCACCAGTGCCGGTTTCGACGATCCCGGGCGCTGGCGCTTCATCATCACCGCCGTGGCGTTCGCCGCCTTGAGCCAGCTGGGGCCGGCCCTGCTGCTGTTCCGCGCCATGCGCCGCCTGGACCGGGCGCGGATCGACGTCATCAAGGCCCGCGAGGAGGCCGACGCACTCGCCCGTTACGACCCGCTGACCGGGCTTCCCAGCCGCCGCATGCTGCGCGACCATATGCGCAACCGCCTCGCCGTGGCGACGGGGACGGGCGGCTACGCCGTGCTGCTCATCGATATCGAGCGGTTCAAGGCCGTAACCGATCTGCACGGTCTCCATATGGGCGACAGGCTGCTGCTCGAGATTGCCAGCCGCATCAAGCGCCCGCTGCCGCCCGACGCCATCGCGTCGCGCGTTGGCGGGGAGGAGTTCGCGGTCTTCCTGCCGCGCCCGAACGCGCTGGCGGCACTTGGAAAACTGGCCCAGCAGATCATCTCCCAGCTCTCCGCGCACTATCAGGTCGACGACCTGGACCTGCGCCTTGGCGCCGCCATCGGCATCGCCGTGACGCCGGAGAACGGCACCGATGAGGGCGAGGTGATGCGCTCGGCGGAAGCCGCGCTCTACCGTGCCAAGCGCAGTGGCGGCAGCTTTCGTTTCTTCGAGCCGGCGATGGACGTGGAGCAGAGGCAGTCGCGGCGGCTGCAGCGCGACCTGCAGAGTGCCATTGCCGCGAATGCGATCGTTCCGCACTACCAGCCGCTGATACGCCTCAAGGACGGCACGGTGGCGGGCTTCGAGGTGCTGGCCCGCTGGAACCATCCCTCCCGGGGCTTCATCTCCCCGGAGGTCTTCATCTCCCTCGCCGAGGAGACCGGCCTCATCGGTCAGCTGACCCAGTCCATCCTGAGACAGGCCTGCCGTGATGCGGCCCAATGGCCCGACAAGATCAAGATCTCCGTCAATCTGTCCCCGGTTCAGCTCAAGGATGTCGCGCTGCCCGATCAGCTTCTGAGCATGCTGAGGACCCTCGATTTCCTGCCCAAGCGGCTGGAGATCGAGATCACGGAGACCGCGCTGGTGGATGACGACAAGGCCGCCAGCGCGATCCTGACGCGCCTGCGGGCCGCGGGCATCGACATCGCGCTCGACGATTTCGGCACCGGCTACTCCAGCCTTCACAATTTGCGCATGTTCCCGGTAACCAAGCTGAAGATCGACAAGTCCTTCGTTCGGTCCATGACCACCGACGAGAACTCGACGAAGCTGATCTCCGGGATCCTGGCGCTGAGCCGCAGCCTTGGGATCGCCACCACTGCCGAGGGCATAGAGGAGCCCTCCGAGGCCGACTTTCTCCTCTCGAGCGGCTGCGATTTCGGCCAAGGCTACTTCTACGCCAAACCCATGAAAGCGGACGACGTGCCGGGCTTCCTGAAGGACCGCGCTCCCGCCTTGAGAATCGTCCGCTGACATGCGGAACGGACCGGGCCGCTGACCTGCGCTTTCTGGAAGCGCCAAAGACAGATCGCTTGCCGACGCGGCGGGATCACCCGACGCGGAGCTGAAGTCCGCCGCCGTCGGAAATCGTCACCGGTTTGCTCGTGGCTTTGGCAGAGCGGATCGTGAGATCGGCATGGGCAACCCGTGTTGGGATCACCGCCGCGTGGCGGCACGGATGCAAACATGCGTGCCAACGCAGTTGGGAGCTTCAAGGGGGCAAGCCGGGACGGGCAGAGCCAGCGTCGCCGGGGAACAACCCTCAAATATCAGCTGCTTGCGGCTCCCACCGAGCCCCCCGAGAGGGGTCGATGGTGCCCAGGAGAGGACTCGAACCTCCACGGCTTGCACCACTGGTACCTGAAACCAGCGCGTCTACCAATTCCGCCACCTGGGCAACGGCGGTTGAGATACGGGGGCACCGGGCGGTTGTCAATCGCGGCCTTGTCGGTGACCGCGCCGGGATGAAAAGCGGCGTCGCAAATTGCGCCGTGTCGCAGTGCGGCAACATCTCAATCCTCTGGCTTCGTGCTATGGTCGGACCACGGCACGCGGGGATCGGCGTGGAAAGGTGCCGCGCGCTGGCGGGGACGGAGTGATGACGGGGGACGGCGGGGCGGCATCGGGAGCTGGCGATGGACGCCCGCGCCTGAACGTCGGCCTTTCCGGCAAGCTCGTCGTTCTCACCGCGCTGTTCGTGATGATCGCGCAGGTGCTCGTCTACGTCCCCTCGATCGCCAACTACCGGATCACCTGGCTGCGCGACATCCACGCCACCGCCGGCGTCGCCGCGCTGGCGCTCGCCTCCACCGAGCGGCTTCCGGCTGCGCTCGAGGAGCGGCTGCTCACCTCCACCGGCGCCATCGCCATCGCCCTCAAGGACGGCCGCCGGCGGCTGATGCTGACGCGCGACGCCGTCCCGCGGCCCGTCGACGTCCACGCCGACCTCGACCACATCACCGCCACCGGCGCCGTGCTCGACGCCTTCGACAGCCTGCTGTTCGGCAGTGGCCGCATCCTGCGCGTCACCGGCCGCCTCGCCGGCTCCGCCGATCTCATCGAGGTGGTGGCGCCGGAGGACGAGCTCGTCGAAGCGATGCTCGCCTACTCGCGCTCCGTGCTGGTGATCTCGCTGGTGATCTCGCTGGTGACGGCCTGCTTCGTCTACTGGAGCCTCCGCCGCCTCACCGTGCGGCCGCTGCAGCGGCTCGCCTTCGCCATGAACCGCTTCGCCGAGGACCCCTCCGACGCCGACCGGCTGATCGTGCCCTCGGACCGCCGCGACGAGGTGGGCGACGCCGAGCGGCACCTGCGCTGCATGCAGGACGAGATGCGCCGCACCCTGCATCAGCAGCGCCACCTCGCGCAGCTCGGCCTCGCGGTCTCGAAGATCAACCACGACCTGCGCAACCTGCTCGCCTCGGCGCAGCTGTTCTCCGACCGCCTCGCCGGCCTGCCCGACCCGACTGTGCAGCGCCTCGCGCCGAAGATCGTCCGCGCCCTCGACCGGGCGGTCGGCTACACCCAGACGGTGCTCTCCTACGGCGCCGTCAAGGAGGCGCCGCCCGAGCGCCGGCTGATCCGCCTGCGCGGCCTCGTCGAGGACGTCGCCGAGGTGACCGGCCTCGCGCAGCATTCCAACATCGAGTTCTCGCTCCTGGTGCCGCGCGACCTCGAGGTCGACGCCGATCCCGACCAGCTCTTCCGGGTGCTGCTCAACCTCGTCCGCAACGCCATCGACGCGCTCGAGCGCGACAGCGAGCCGAGCCTGGTGCGGCGGCTCACCATCTCGGCGGAGCGCGTCGGAACGGTCAGCGTCGTCACCGTCGTCGATACCGGTCCGGGCGTGCCGGCGCGGGCGCGGGAGCACATGTTCCAGCCCTTCCAGGGCTCGACCCGGGCCGGCGGCACCGGCCTCGGCCTCTGCATCGCCGCCGAGCTCGTGCGCGCCCACGGCGGCACCATCGCCCTCGTCGGCGGTCCGCCCGGCGCCGTTTTCGAGATCACCCTGCCGGACCGCCCGGTCGACCTCGCCGCCGTGCGCCGCGCCGCCGGCCGCTGAGCCGGCCCGCCGTCGGCCCGCGCCACGCCGTCCACCCTCGCCATCCCCCGCTTTCCCGGCTACACGTCGCCCGCGCCCACGGGCGCCTACCCGCAACCGGAGCCCTTCATCCGATGTCGTCCTCCGTGCCGACCACCGCCGCCGCAGCCCTTTCCGACCTCGCCACAACGGCCCGCGCCTGGCCGTTCGAGGAGGCGAAGAAGCTCGTCGCGCGGGTGGAGAAACGCGGTGGCGGCGGCACGGTGCTGTTCGAGACCGGCTACGGCCCCTCGGGCCTGCCGCACATCGGCACCTTCGGCGAGGTGGCGCGCACGACGATGGTGCGCCACGCCTTCCGCGTGCTCACGCAAGACCGCATCCCGACGCGGCTGCTTTGCTTCTCCGACGACATGGACGGCCTGCGCAAGGTGCCGGACAACGTGCCGAACCGGGAGATGCTGGCGGGCTTCCTCGGCAAGCCGCTCACCGAGGTGCCGGACCCGTTCGGCGAGCACGCGAGCTTCGGCGCCCACAACAACGCGCGCCTGCGCTCGTTCCTCGACGCCTTCGGCTTCGAATACGAGTTCGCCAGCGCGACCGATTACTATCGCTCCGGCCGCTTCGACGCGACGCTGCTCAAGGTGCTCGCCGCCTACGACGAGGTGATGGCGATCATGCTGCCGTCGCTCAGGGCGGAACGGCAGGCGAGCTACTCGCCCTTCCTGCCGATCTCGCCGACGACGGGCGCGGTGCTGCAGGTGCCGCTGGTCGAGCGCAAGGTGGAGGCGGGGACGATCGTCTACCGCGATCCCGATACCGGCGCGCTCGTTGAGGTGCCGGTCACCGGCGGCCACTGCAAGCTGCAGTGGAAGCCCGACTGGGCGATGCGCTGGGCGGCGCTCGGCGTCGACTACGAGATGGCCGGCAAGGACCTGATCGATTCGGTGAAGCTGTCGGCGCGGATCTGCGCGGCGCTCGGCGCCCCGCCGCCCGAGGGCTTCAACTACGAGCTCTTCCTCGACGAGAACGGCGAGAAGATCTCGAAGTCGAAGGGCAACGGGCTCACCATCGACGACTGGCTGGCCTATGCCTCTCCGGAGAGCCTGTCGCTGTTCATGTTCCAGAAGCCGCGGTCGGGCAAGAAGCTGTTCTTCGACGTCATCCCGCGCAATGTCGACGACTACTACACGTTCCTGGCCAAGTACCATCAGGAGAGCCCGGCGCAGCAGCTCGAGAACCCGGTCTGGCACATCCATACCGGCACGCCGCCGACCCTCGACCTGCCGGTGTCGTTCTCGTTGCTGCTGAACCTCGCCAGCGCCTCGAACGCCGACGACCGCGCCGTGCTGTGGGGCTTCCTGAAGCGCCAGGACGCGAGCCTGTCGCCGGAGAACCACCCGGAGCTCGACCGCCTGGTCGGCTACGCCATCCGCTACTTCCACGACCGCGTCGCGCCGACGAAGCGCTTCCGCGTGCCGGACGAAACGGAGCGGCAGGCACTGACCGCGCTCGATGCGGCCCTCGCCGCCCTGCCGGCGGGCGCCGACGCGGAGGCGATCCAGGCGGCGGTCTACGAGGTCGGCCGCGCCGTCTTCCCGGATACGGCGAAGCCCGGGCCGGACGGACGGCCGGGGGTCTCGCTCGCCTGGTTCGCGACGCTCTACCAGCTGCTGCTCGGCCAGGAACGCGGGCCGAGGTTCGGCTCGTTCGCGGCGATCTACGGCGTGCCGGAGACGTGCGCCCTGATCGCCACGGCGCTCGCCCGCACCGACGGCTGATCGCGAGCGGGCGACGGCGTCCGGCCTACTGGCCGGGCGTCGCCTCGGCGGGATCGTCGGCGGGGAGGGTGCCCTCGGTCGGGGCGGCGTCCGTCGCCGCGCCATCGATCGCCCCGTCATCGTCCGGCTCGTCGAGGCCCTTCGGTTCGGTCTGCCAGAGGCCGCGGTTCTCGTCGCGCGCCGTCTCGCCGAGGGCGGCGAGCGTCGGGGCGGCGGCATCCGCCGGCGCTGCCCAGCCGTTCTCCACGAGCCAGGTGGCGATGTCGGTGCGGCCGACCCGGCAGCGCACCACGCTGACCTCCGCTTCGGCGCTGCCGAACCCCACCTCGCCGAGCGGCAGGCATTCCACCGCGCGGTGGCGGACGAAGCGGCGCAGCGCCGTGCGCGCCCGCGTGCCGCAGGACCAGCGATTGCCGGCCGCGTCGCCGCACTCGGCATCCGCGGCGGGCACGTCGACGTCGGCGAGGCGCAGCGTGCGATCACCGGCAATGAGGGTGCCCGCATCGGTGACGACGACGCGGAAGAAGCGGCGCGGCTCGACCGGTGCCGGCTCGGGGATCACCGGCACCACTTCCGGCGCCTTCTGCAGCCGCACGATCGGGCCGACGCGCACGGGCGCAGCGCCGCTGACGACGCCACCGCCGACGTCACGCGCCGGCGCCAGCTGATCCTCGACGGCGATGTAGCCCTCGGGCGCCTCGAGCGGCGGGGCCGCGCCTGGTGCGGCGAGGGTCCGCGAGGGGGCGTTCGCCGGGGGCGTCGCCGATCCGGCCGGCGCAGCGGCGGGATCGGCGGGCACCAGAACGCGTGAAGGGCTCGGCGACGACGGCACTGTTGCGGGCGCGCCGGTCGAAGGCGAGGTGGCAGACGGCGGCGCCCGGCCGGCCTCCGGCGCGCCGGGACCGAGTGGCACGATGGTCTCGCCACCTGGCGGCGGAGCGTCGCCGAGGAAGAAGTAGCCGGCGACGGCGAGGATGGCGACGCCCGCGAGGATCGTCGCGAGGATCTCGATCAGCCCCCGCATCACACCGGCCCCGGCCCGGGCACCGTCACTGGCTCGCCCAGAGGATGCGGGCCATCCAGTCGACCTGGCGCATCGGTACGGAGCGCGGCGGGTGGTCGGGGTTGAAGGAGTGCAGCTCGACCGCTTTCAGCGTCTGGCGGTGCAGGATCTTCACCATCACCTCGCCGTCGGTGGTGCGCACGACGACACGGTCGTCCCGGCGTACGGCGGCGGAGCGCGAGACGATCAGCACGTCGCCGTCGCGATAGGCCGGCAGCATCGATTCACCACTGACCTCGAGGGCGAAGATCATCTCGCCCTCGCCGCTCGGAAACGCGATGGCGTCCCAGCCGGTGCCGACGGGAAAGCCGCCCTCGTCGAAGAAGCCGCCGGCGCCAGCCTGGGCGAGGCCGAGCAGCGGCACCGCCGGCCGCTGCACCGGCAGGGCATCCTGGGCGGGTCGGCCGAGGGAGAAGAACCCGCCGAGGTCCTCGCCGGTGGCGTCGAGCACCTTGGCGATCGATTCGGTCGAGGGCCAGCGGGGGCGCCCGTCGCCGCCGACACGCTTCGAGCGGTTGAAGGTGGTCGGGTCCAGCCCGGCGCGCTTGGCGAGCCCGGAGGGCGACATGCCGTGGCGGACGGCGAGAGCGTCGATCGCCGACCAGACACGGTCGTGGGTGAGCATCGGCTGGCCGAGCATCGGCGTGTCTCCGGCCGTCGCGGGCGGGCGCCTTGGCGCGTGGCGACGGCTCGAGCCTCACAATGCGAGGAATTTATGCCTCACGCCCTTTCAGTTAATGCCCCCGGCGCCACTTGTCCAGCAATCCGGCGTCGATCCGCCGGCGGATCGCTTGTCGCCGGCCGCCGCCGCCGATAGGACGGGCGCACGAAAGCAGGACCCGACCGATGACCGACACGCCGCCGCCCACCGTCTACAAGATCGTGCCGGCGGGCCTTTGGGCAGAGGCCGAGGCGGCCGGCCGCCTCGACGGCGCGCCAGTGGATACCGCCGACGGCTTCATCCATTTCTCCACCGCCGCCCAGGTCGCTGAGACCGCCGCCCGCCACTTCGCCGGCCAGGCCGACCTGCTCCTCGTCTCCGTCGATGCGGCCGCCCTGGGCGCAGCGCTGATCTACGAGCCGTCGCGCGGCGGCGCTCTGTTCCCGCACCTCTACGCACCGCTGGGGCTCACCGCCGTCACCGCCGTGCGGCCGCTGCCGCTCGGCTCCGACGGGCGGCATATCTTCCCGGCGGACGTGATTGCGGCAGCTGGAGGCGCCGCATGATCGGCCTCGGCTACAAGCTGGCGCGGCCGGCGTTGTTCTCGCTCACCGAGCCGGAGGCCGCCCACCGGATGACGATCCGCGCGCTCGCCGGTGGCCTCGTGCCACCCTGCGGCGTGCCGGCCGACCCGCGGCTCACGGTGGACGCCTTCGGGCTGCGCTTCCCCAACCCGCTCGGCATGGCCGCCGGCTTCGACAAGGACGCCGAGGTGCCGGACGCGCTGCTGCGCCTCGGCTTCGGCTTCACCGAGGTCGGCACGCTGACGCCGAAGGCGCAGGAGGGCAACCCGAAGCCGCGGGTGTTTCGCCTCGCCGACGACCACGCCCTGATCAACCGCCTCGGCTTCAACAATGGCGGCCACGCCGGCCGCGCCCGCCTGGTCGCCCGGCAGGGACGCGGCGGCATCGTCGGCGTCAACGTCGGGGCCAACAAGGACAGCGCCGACCGCGTCGCGGACTACGTGGCCGGCATCGAGCGCTTCGCCGACCTCGCCTCCTACTTCACCATCAACGTCTCGTCGCCGAACACGCCGGGCCTGCGCGGCCTGCAGGAGCGCGGTGCGCTGGAGGAACTCCTCGCCCGCGTCGCCACCGCCCGCGACGCCGCGGCCGCGCGCCACGGCCGGCGCGTGCCGCTGCTCCTCAAGGTGGCGCCGGATCTCGACGAGGCCGCCGTCGACGACATCGTGGCCGTGGTGGAGGCGAGCGCCCTCGACGGGCTGATCGTCTCCAACACCACGCTGGCGCGGCCGCCGAAGCTCGCCTCCGCGGCGGCCGGCGAGGCGGGCGGGCTATCGGGGCGGCCGCTGTTCCGGCGCTCGACCGTCATGCTCGCCCGCTTCCGGCTGAAGTTCGGCGACCGGATGCCGCTCGTCGGCGTCGGCGGGGTCGATTCGGGACCGGCCGCGTTCGCCAAGATCCTCGCCGGAGCGAGCCTCGTGCAGCTCTATACCGGCCTCGTCTACGAGGGGCCGGCGCTCGTCGGCGACATCCTGCGCCATCTCGGCCGCGAGCTCGACCGCCGGCGGCTGCCGTCGATCGCCGCCGCCGTCGGTCTCGAGGCCGAGGCGTGGGCGGCGATCGACCCGGAGAGCTGAGGCTCAGCCGATCTCGCGCACCAGCGGCAGCACCTGGCCGAGGTGCTCGACCTCGCGGAAGCGCGGCGACTCAACCGGCACCTCGGCGTGCTCCAGCACCCACGTCAAGGCGTGCGGGACGAAGACGCCCCACCCACCCGCCTCGATTGCCGGCACGACGTCGGATTTCAGCGAGTTGCCCACCATCATCGCCCGCTCCGCCCCGTCACCGTGGCGGGAGAAGACGCGGGCATAGGTCGCGGCCGTCTTGTCGCTGACGATCTCCACCGCGTCGAACAGCTCGCCGAGGCCCGACTGGGCGAGCTTGCGCTCCTGGTCGAACAGGTCGCCCTTGGTAACGAGCACCAGCCGGTAGTCGCCGGAAAGCGCCTGAAGCGTCTCGGTGACGTGCGGCAGCGTCTCGATCGGGTGGCGCAGCATCTCGCGGCCGGCGGCGAGGATCTCGCCGATGACGGCCGCCGGCACGCGGCCCTCCGTCACCTCGATCGCGGTTTCGATCATCGACAGCGTGAAGCCCTTGATGCCGAAGCCGTAGTGGCCGACGTTGCGGCGCTCGGCGGCGATCAGGCGCTCCGTCAGGTGGTCGCGCTCGGCGTGCTCGGCCAGAAGGGCGGCGAAGCGATCCTCCGTCAGGCGGAAGAACTGCTCGTTCTGCCAGAGCGTGTCGTCGGCATCGAAGCCGATGGTGGTGAGGGTGCGGGTCATCACGTCAATCCATACGGACCGCTAGCCGGCTCCCAAGCGCCTTCCGTCCAGTCGATGTCGTAGGGCGCTAGATTGGCTCGAAGGTCAGCTTCGGTTTCGCACCAAGTGTTGAATCCCTGCCTCTCCGGTCCGATGAGGTAGAGATAGAAGCCTCCGGTGTCCGCCCGGTCGTCGTCGATCTCAGCGCGCCAGCCCGCGTACTCCCCGCTTCTGAAAACGCCTCGCCGAACGATCACTTGCACCTCCCTCGAACCCGAAGCCCACGCTTAAGCCAGACGTGCCGCAGAGGAGAGTTCCTCAAGGCGCGGGACGCGGAACGAAGCGAGGAGCGTATGGCTGAGGACCGTCCGGGCCGCAACGGCCTTGGTTCTTGACGCCTCCGGGCGCGGTGCCTATAGAAGCGCGACTTCCGACCAGGATCTGGCGACGTCAGGGCGCCGGCCGCTCGCTGCGGACGGCACGATATCCCGAACTGACCGTCGACCGAAGAGACAAGAAGGTTAAGACCGATGGCCCGGCGCTGCGAACTGACCGGCAAGGCCGTGATGACCGGCAACAATGTCAGCCACGCGAACAACAAGACGCGTCGGCGCTATCTGCCGAATCTCGTCAACGTGACGCTGATCTCCGACGCGCTCGGCGAGAAGGTGCGGCTGCGCATCAGCGCCTACGCGCTGCGCTCGGTCGAGCACCGTGGCGGCCTCGACGCTTTCCTCGCCAAGGCGAAGGACAGCGAGCTCGGCCCGCGCGCGCTGCTCGTCAAGAAGCAGATTGCCCGCAAGGCGCTGGCGGCCTGAGGCAGACGCGGGTGCGGACGGTGTCCTCGCGACCCGCCACGCCCGTCTCCCGGTCCGGTGCGGCGATCGCCGCCGTCGCCGCCATGGTGGCGGTGGTGGTGGCCTCGAACGTGCTCGTGCAGTACCCGGTCGACGGCACCCTCGGCCCGCTTGTGCTGGCCGACCTCCTCACCTGGGGCGCCTTCACCTACCCGGTCGCTTTCCTGGTCACCGACCTGACGAACCGCTGGCTCGGGCCGACCGTCGCCCGCCGCGTCGTCTATGTCGGCTTCGCGGTGGCGGTGGCGCTGTCGATCTATCTGGCGACGCCGCGCATCGCGGTCGCCTCCGGCACCGCCTTCCTGGTGGCGCAACTCCTCGACATCTCCGTCTTCAACACGCTGCGCCGCGCCGCCTGGTGGCAGGCGCCGCTGATCGCATCCGTGCTCGGCTCGATCGTCGACACGGCGATCTTCTTCGGCACCGCCTTCGGCCCCTTCGGCATCATCATCGGACCGGACGATCCGTTCGCGGTGGAGTTCGCGCCGCTGTTCGGGATCTTCGCCACCGAGTTGCCGCGCTGGGTTTCCTGGGCGCTCGGTGATCTCGCGGTGAAGCTCGCCGCCGCGCTCCTGCTGCTGGCGCCCTACCGGGCCGCGATGGCACTGGTGTTCGCCGCCCCCTACGAGCCGACACGCGCCTGACGCGGCCTGCCGCTCCGGCTAGTCCACCAGCCGGAAGCGCAGGAGCAGCGTCCGCTGCAGGAACGAGCGGTTGTCGTCGGAGACGAGGGTGAACACCGTGCCGCCGGCGTCGGTGTCGACCGCCATCCCCTCCATATTGTCGATCTGCTGGGAGAACCCGGCCTCGATCAGCACCTCCCCGTCCAGCACCGCGCCGGCCGCTATGGTGTCGGCGGCGATGCGGCGGATGCGCATGCCGATACCGTCGCCGAAGCCGAATCGCCGCTCCAGCACGAGAAGGTCGCCGTCCGGCAGGAAGGCGGCATCCGTCAGCGCGTAGTTGCCGGCGCCGGCAAGCGCGATCGACTGCCACCGGCCGCCGTGGATGAGGCCGCCGGGGATGGTCTCCCCGTCCGCTGACGGCCCCTCGGCGAACACCAGCACCGCGCCGGCGAGCGGCCGCCCGGCCGGCACGACGGCGAGCGCCTCGCCGCGGCTGTTGCGCGGCGCCTTCGCCAGCGCCGGCGGATAGGCGGTGATGCGCGGGGTGGTGTCGAAAGGTGGCGCGTCGCGATAGACGGCGATGTGGCCGGGTGTCTCGAAGGAGACGAGCACCTCGCGGCCGCCGTCGGCCCGCATCCGCACGGCCACCGCCTCGGCATCACCCGGCCGCTTGCCGCGGATCGGCTGTCCGTCCGGTCCGGCGAGACGGCCGACGCGGGCGTCGGCGAGCGCCACCGGCGCTCCGCCGTCGTCGAGGGCGACTGTCGCCGTGATCCAGTCGCCATAGTCGGTGACGGCCAGGAGCCGCCGGCCGCCGTCCTCGGTGACGACGCCGGACAATCCGCCGAGGCGGGCGTCCGCCGAGGTCAGCGAGACGCCGCCGAGCCACTCCAGCGCGCCGAAGCGGGTCACCTCCGGGCGCGACGGGTCGAAGGCGGCGATCGGCGCGGCGCGCAGGACGATCGGCTCGTCGGCGGCCGCGACCGCCGACGCCGCGGCGAGTGCGACGGCGAGGGCCGCCGTCGCGGTTCGCAGCACCCGGCTCAGCCGCCGTGCGCCTTGCGGCGGGCGCCGAGCAGGCGCAGGCGGAGCGCGTTCAGCTTGATGAAGCCCGCGGCGTCCTTCTGGTCGTAGGCGCCCGCATCGTCCTCGAAGGTGACGATCTTCGAGGAATAGAGCGAGTAGGGGCTGTCGCGGCCGATGACGATGACGTTGCCCTTGTAGAGCTTCAGCCGCACCGTGCCGGTGACCATCTCCTGGCTCTTGTCGATCGCCGCCTGCAGCATCTCGCGCTCCGGCGAGAACCAGAAGCCGTAGTAGATGAGCTCCGCATAGCGGGGCATCATCTCGTCCTTCAGGTGGGCGGCGCCGCGGTCGAGCGTCAGGCTCTCCATCGCCCGGTGGGCGACGTGCAGGATGGTGCCGCCGGGGGTCTCGTAGACGCCGCGCGACTTCATGCCGACGAAGCGGTTCTCGACGAGGTCGAGGCGGCCGATGCCGTTCGCCCGGCCGAGCTCGTTCAGCTGCGTCAGCAGTGTCGCCGGCGACAGCGCCTTGCCGTCGATCGACACGGCGTCGCCCTTCTCGAAGCCGATCTCGACGATCGTCGCCTTGTCCGGCGCGTCCTCGGGCGACAGCGTCCGCTGGAAGACGTAGTGCGGCGGCTCCTCCGCCGGGTCCTCGAGCACCTTGCCCTCGGAGGACGAGTGCAGGAGGTTGGCGTCGACGGAGAACGGCGCCTCGCCGCGCTTGTCCTTGGCGATCGGGATCTGGTGCTTCTCGGCGAAGTCTAGCAGGTCGGTGCGCGACTTGAACTCCCAGTCGCGCCACGGCGCGATCACCCGGATCTCCGGCTCGAGCGCATAGTAGCTGAGCTCGAAGCGGACCTGGTCGTTGCCCTTGCCGGTGGCGCCGTGGCAGACGGCGTCGGCGCCGACCTTTCGGGCGATCTCGATCTGGCGCTGGGCGATCAGCGGCCGGGCGATCGAGGTGCCGAGCAGGTAGACGCCCTCGTAGAGCGCGTTCGCCCGCATCATCGGGAAGACGAAGTCGCGGACGAACTCCTCGCGCAGGTCCTCGACGTGGATGTTCTCAGGCTTCACGCCGAGAAGCTCCGCCTTGCGGCGGGCCGGCTCGAGCTCCTCGCCCTGGCCGAGGTCGGCCGTGAAGGTGACGACCTCGCAGCCGTAGGTCGTCTGCAGCCATTTCAGGATGATCGAGGTGTCGAGCCCGCCGGAATAGGCGAGGACGACCTTCTTGACGTCGCGGCTCACGCGCGGCTCTCCGTGTCGGTCGCGGGGCCACCCCGCGGGCGGCCGCACTCTAGTCGCGCGCGGCCGGGACGCAAGCGGAAGGGGAGCCTCGTTTGCCGAGGGTGGGCGGGTGGACTACATTTGTTCGTGTCGCAGAGAGGACCGCCCCATGAAGGTCGCGATCGAATTGACGCCAGAGCAGGACGAACTCGTCCGCGTGTGTGTCGAAAGCGGGCGATACGAGAACGCCGAGGCCGTCGTCGCGACGGCGCTTCGGGTGTTCGCCGCTGTCGAGGTGGAACGAGCAGGGTTCGAGCGCTCGATCATCGAAGCCTCGGAGGAGGCAGAGCGGGATGGGACCTTCACCATCGACGAGGTGATGGAGGAGGTCGAGGCGATCATCGCGGAGGCTGAGCGCGAGCGCGCCGCTTGAGGGCCCGCCTCTCACCCCGTGCGCGCCGGGAGGCCGTCGCGGCTGCCCAATGGATCATGCGCGACAACCCGTCCGCTGCGAGAGGCTTCATGGCGGCCGTTCGCCAGGCAACGCTACAGATCAGCGAGTTCCCGCGGGCAGGGAGGCCGCGGCCAGAACTCTTGCCGGATCGCTTTCGTTTTCTGACGCTGACCCGGTATCCCTATCTACTGCTGTACGACGCCGGATTGACGCCGCCGGTCATCATCCGCGTCATGCATGCGGCACGTGATCTCCCCGCCACGCTTCGATCGCTCCAATGAGAGCGGGGTGCGATTTGGACGACGACTTCGAACCGGGGTCGCTGAGCGCTCCTCACGGGCACGGGTTCATGTGCCGCCGGTGGATCGCGTCGATCTTCGCCTCGAGCTCGGGCGTGATCGTCACGTCGGCGGCGCCAAGGGCGGCCTCGAGCTGCGCCGGCGTCGTTGCACCGACCAGCACCGTCGTCGTGAACGGGCGCGACATCGCGAACGCCAGCGCCATCTGCGACGGGTCGAGGCCGGCCTCGGCGGCGAGGTCGCAGTAAGCGTCATAGGCCTCGTCGGCGTGCGGGCCCTGGTAGCGCTGCTGGCGGTCGAACAGGGCGACACGCGAGCCCACCGGCCGGGCGCCGTTTCGATACTTGCCGGTGAGGAAGCCCTGGGCCAGCGCCGAATAGACGACGAGGCCGACCTTCTCCCGCTCCGCCACCTCGGCGAGCGAGCCCTCGAAGGTGCGGTTCACCAGCGAATAGGCGTTCTGCACCGAGACGATGCGCGGCAGGCCCGCTCGTTCTGCCGCAGCGAGCCACGTCATCACGCCCCAGGCGCTCTCGTTGGAGACGCCGATGTGGCGCACCTTGCCGGCCGTCACGAAGTCGGCCAGCACCTGGAGCGTCTCTTCGATCGGCACCTCGTCGGCGGCGCGGTCGGAGCTGCGCCAGACCGTCGGGTTGGAGCCGAAGCCGCTGACGTTCCGGTCCGGCCAGTGCATCTGGTAGAGATCGACATAGTCGGTGCCGAGCAGGCGGAGGGAGCGCTCCAGCGCCGCCGTCAGGTTCGCCCGATCGAGTTTCGCGGGACCGCCGCGGAACCAGCCCATGCCGGTGCGGCCGACCGCTTTGGTGGCGACGAGCACGCGGTCGCGGCCGCCGCGGCTCTTCAGCCACGAGCCGATGATCTCCTCCGTCCGCCCCTGCGTTTCCGGCTTCGGCGGGATCGGGTAGAGCTCGGCGGCGTCGAACAGGTTGACGCCCGCCGCCACCGCCCGGTCCATCTGGGCGTGGCCCTCGGCCTCGGTGTTCTGCTCGCCGAAGGTCATGGTGCCGAGCGAGAGTGCGCTGACACGCACGTCGGTGCCACCGAGAGGGCGGTATTGCATGGAAATTCCGTTTCAGGAGGGAGGTCGGGCGAGCGGCGTCAGGAGGCGCCGACGCGGTCGAGGAGCTGTTCGACCGCCGGCAGGATGCGCTCGACGATGATGGCGACGCCGGCTTCGTTCGGGTGGATGCCGTCCGGCAGGTTGAGCGCCGGGTCGGCGGCGACGCCGTCGAGGAAGAACGGATAGAACAGCGCGCCATGGCGCTCGGCGACGGTGGCAAACACCGCGTCGAACGCTTCGCCGTAGGCTTCGCCGAGATTGCGCGGGGCGCGCATGCCGGCGACCAGCACCGGCAGGCCGCGGTCCGTCAGTCGCGCGACGATCTGGTTCAGGTTTTCCGCCGTCCGCGCCGGATCGGTGCCACGCAGCATGTCGTTGCCGCCGAGCTCGACGATCACCGCCTGCGCGTCGGTGCCGACCGACCAGTCGAGCCGCGACAGTCCGCCGGCGGTGGTGTCGCCCGACACGCCGGCGTCGATGACCGTGACGTCGCGGCCGCGCTTCTTCAGCGCCGCCTCGAGCCGCGCCGGGAAGCCTGCGCCCGGCGGCAGGCCGTAACCCGCCGTGAGGCTGTCGCCCAGCACGACCAGCCGGATCGGCTCCGCGGCGGCGGGTGTGACGACGGGAGCGGCGGCAAGGGCAAAGAGCACCGCGAAGAGGGCGGCAAGGCGTCTCATGGTCTCTCCAACTCTTCCCCGCGACCAAAGGCGAAGCCCGACGGTCTGGAAGCCGCCACGCTAGAGCCCATATCACCGGGGCGGTATGTAGGCCACCGCAGCGCCGCCGGCGACCTCCCCGCCGCCGTCGCCCCGATTTTCCCGCCTCTGGAGACGATCCCGACGATGACGCGCGACGCTCACCGCCCGGCGGTCGAACTCGAGGGCCTGCACCTGTCCCTCGGCAACGGCGCCGCCCGCGTCGACGTCCTGAAGGGCGTCGACCTGACGATCGAGCGCGGCTCCTCCGTCGGCATCGTCGGGCCATCGGGCTCCGGCAAGTCGACGCTCCTGATGGTGATGGCGGGCCTCGAGCGCCCCGACCGCGGCCACGTCGTCGTCGCCGGCGAGGACTTCGGCACGCTGTCGGAGGATGGCCTCGCCCGCGTCCGCGGCCGCTCGATCGGCATCGTCTTCCAGTCCTTCCACCTCATCCCGACGATGACGGCGCTGGAAAACGTCGCTGTGCCGCTGGAGCTCGCCGGCCGCGCCGATGCCTTCCAGGTCGCCACCGCAGAGCTCTCGGCCGTCGGGCTGTCGCACCGCCTCGACCATCTGCCGAGCGAGATGTCCGGCGGCGAGCAGCAGCGCGTCGCCATCGCCCGCGCGCTCGCGCCCGCCCCGGCGCTGCTGCTCGCCGACGAGCCGACCGGCAACCTCGACGCCGCCACCGGCGGCGCCATCGTCGACCTCCTCTTCCGCATGCAGGCGGCGCGCGGCACGACGCTGGTGCTGGTGACGCATGACGGCGCATTGGCGGCCCGCTGCGGGCGCACGGTGCGCGTCAATTCGGGCGTCATCGCCGACGCCGGCCTCGCGGTGCCCGCGTGACGACGGCGGGGGATCGGCGATGACCGTCGCACCCAGCGAGGCGGCCCCGGCCGGCGGGCTCGCCACCGGCGAAGGCGCGTTCGCGCGCCTCGGCCTTGCGACGCGGCTGGCGCTCCGCGAACTGCGCGGCGGGCTTGCCGGCTTCCGCATCTTCATCGCCTGCATCGCGCTCGGCGTCGCCACCATCGGCGGCGTCGGCTCGCTCGCCCGGGCGCTGACCGACGGCATCGCCGCAGAGGGCCGAACCATTCTGGGCGGCGACATCGACGTGTCGCTGATCCACCGCGAGGCGAGCCCGGAGGAGGCCGCCTTCCTGCAGGGCCTCGGCACCCACTCGACGATCGCGACGCTGCGGGCGATGGCGCGGCTGCCGGACGGCGCCGGTCAGGCGCTGGTCGAGGCGAAGGCGGTCGACGCCGCCTATCCGCTGGTCGGCGCGGTAACGCTCACTGGCGGCGGGTCGCTCGCCGATGCGATCGTCCCTGAGGGCGACGGCTTCGGCGCAGTCGCCGACCCGGAGCTGTTGTCGCGCCTCGGCATCGCGGTCGGCGATGTCGTCGAGCTCGGCCGCGCCCGCCTCACCATCACCGATACGCTTGAGACCGAGCCCGACCGCCTCTCCGGCGGCATCGACTTCGGCCCGCGCCTGCTCGCCTCCCGCGAAGCGCTTGCCGCCTCGGGCCTCGTCCAGCCGGGCAGCCTGGTGCGCTGGCACACCCGAATTGCCTTCGCCGGCGAAGCCTCTGACGAGCGCGTCGCGGCGGTCGTCAAGGAGATCGAGACGACCTTCCCGAAGGCCGGCTGGCGCGTGCAGGCGCGCACCGAGGCCGCCCCGGGCCTGACGCGCAACATCGAGCGCTTCGCGCAATTCCTGACGCTGGTGGGCCTCACCGCGCTCGTCGTCGGCGGCGTCGGCGTGGCGAACGCGGTCGCCTCCTTCGTCGACCGCAAGCGGCCGGTGATCGCGACGCTGAGGACGCTGGGCGCCTCCGGCGACCTCGTCGTGATGATCCACCTCATCGAGGTGATGGCGATCGCCGGCATCGGCATCGCCATCGGCGTCGTCGTCGGCGCGGTGATCCCGCCGATCGCCGGCACGCTGCTCGCCGGCATCCTGCCGATCCCGGCGCTGAACGGCGTGTTCCCGCAGCAACTGTCGCTGGCCGTCGTCTACGGTCTGCTGACGGCGCTCGCCTTCTCGCTGTGGCCACTCGGTCGCGCCCACGACGTGCCGCCGACGACCCTCTATCGCGACCGCTCCGGCACTGCTGCGACGCGGCCCCGCCGGCGCTACATGATCGCCACGGCCGCCGCCGCGCTGGCGCTCGCCGGCATCGCGGTTCTCCTCGCCGGCGACCGCATCGTCGCGCTGGCCTTCGTCGGCGGTGCCGCCGCCGCCTTCGCGCTCCTGCGCGGCGTTGCCGCCGGCGTGATGGCCCTGGCGCGCCGGGTGCCGCGCAAGGGCGCGCCGGAGCTGCGCCTCGCCGTCGCCGCCATCCACCGTCCGGGCGCGCTGACGCCGACGGTGGTGCTGTCGCTCGGCCTCGGGCTGACGCTGCTGGTGACGCTCGCCCTGATCGACGGCTCGCTGCGCAACGAACTCACCGGCCGCCTGCCGGACCGGGCGCCAAGCTTCTTCTTCCTCGACATCCAGGACGCGGAGGCGCCGGCCTTCGACACTCTGCTGGCACAGGCCGCGCCGGAGGCGACGACGCGGCGAGAGGCGATGCTGCGCGGCCGTTTCGTGGCGCTGAAGGGCATCGCCGCCACCGACTATCCGGCACCGCCGGAAGCCGAGTGGGTGCTGCGCGGCGACCGCGGCATCACCTACTCGCCGACACTGCCGGGTGGCTCGACGCTGGTGGCGGGGGACTGGTGGCCAGCCGATTATGACGGGCCGCCGCTCGTCTCCTTCGCCGAGGAACCGGCACGCGAGCTCGGCCTGAAGATCGGCGACGACATCCGCGTCAATGTCCTCGGCCGCGAGATCGACGCGAAGATCGCCAACCTCAGGACGGTGGACTGGCAGAGCCTCGGCATCAACTTCGTGCTGGTGTTCTCGCCGAACACCTTCGCCGGTGCGCCCCACACCCATCTCGCGACGTTGACGCTGCCGGACGAGGCGACCGGCGCGCGCGAGCAGGAGATCCTCGCGACCATCACCCAGGCATTCCCGACCGTCACGGCGATCCGCGTCAAGGATGCGCTGGACGCCGTCAGCGGCCTCGTCGAGGATCTCGCGCTGGCGGTCAGGGCGGCCGCCGGCGTGGCGCTGGCGTCCAGCGTTCTGGTGCTCGCCGGCGCGCTCGCGGCGAGCCACGCCGCCCGTATCCGCGAGGCGGCGATCCTGCAGACGCTCGGGGCGACGCGCGGCCGGCTGGTGACGGCCTTTGCGCTCGAATACCTGCTGCTCGGCCTGTCGACGGCGGTCTTCGCCATTGCCGCCGGCAGTGCGGCCGCCTGGGCCGTGCTCACCCTCGTCATGGACATCCCGTTTGCCTTCGACCCGCTGACGGCGGTGGCGGCGGCGGTGGCGGCGCTGGTGGTCACCGTCGGTCTCGGCCTCGTCGGCACCTGGCGCGTTCTCGGCCACAAGCTCGCCCCGGCGCTCCGCGACCTCTGAGAGCGGCCGCCCCACCGCGGTTGCAGGTCTCGGAGATTCGAGCAAAGCTGGTTCGGGGGGAGTGACCTGAACCGACCGGTCGGCGGCGGCCGGGCCGCTTGGCGGAAATGACGACTTTCAACACAGCGATTCTCGATCTCGTCGCCAAACCGCTGGTCTGGCTGTCGGGGTCGCGGGACACCGTTCTGGCCCTGAACACGGCTGCCCGGCGCGTCTTCGCGACGGTGCATCCGCCCGTGCCGGCCGCGGCCGTGTTCGGCGCTGCCGCGCCCGCTGTCGGCGCATGGCTCGCCGGCCCCGGCGCACCGGAGCCGTTCTGCCGCCTGACGATCGACTGCACCACGCCGGCCGGTCCGCGCCGGCTGGAACTGACGGTCGGCGATCTTCCGGCCGGCGCCGAGGGAGTTCTCGTCTCGGTCGAGGACCACAGCGACGACGTGCTCGACGGAAGTGCCGAGAACGCCTGGCGGGCGACGCTCGCCGACGTGCTGCAATCCCTGCCGGTCGGCCTCGAACTCTACGACCAGGACATGTCGGAAGTGTTCGCCAACACCGAATCGTCGGCGATGTTCGGCTACAGCACCGAGGACGTCGGCCGTCTCGACGACTGGTGGGTGGTGGGCTACCCAGACCCCGAATACCGCCGCAAGGCCCGCCAGGCCTGGTACGACGCGGTGGCGCTGTCGCGCACGACGCGCGCCGACGTGCGCATGCAGGACTGGGAAGTCACCTGCAAGGACGGGAGCCGCAAGCTCGTCGCGTTCCGCTATCGCGCGATCGGCGAGCAGCACGCCCTGCTGTTCTGGGACATGACCGAGCGCCGCAGCCTGGAAACGGAGCTGCGGCGGGTCGCCGAAACCGACGTCCTGACCGGCGTGTACGAGCGGCGGCGCTTCCTCGCCGCCGTCGCGGCGGCGCTCGGCGAGGCGGCGGCGGGCGGCGAGCCGCTGACGCTGCTGATGATCGACATCGACCACTTCAAGGTGATCAACGACACCCTCGGCCATTCCGGCGGCGACGAGGTGCTGCGGACCGTCGGCCGGCGCCTCGCCGAGGGGGTCCGCATCGACGACATCGTCGGCCGGCTCGGCGGCGAGGAGTTCGCGGTGCTCCTGCCCCGGCTGCACGGTGTCCCGGCGCGGGAGGTGGCGGAGCGGCTGCGCACCGCCTTGTCCGGTGCGCCGTTCGAGGTGGCCGGCGAACGCCTGCCGGTGCACGCCAGCATCGGCGGCACGCAGTCGCCGGGCGAGACCGACAGCGTCGACACCCTGCTCGAGCGTGCCGATCAGGCGCTCTACGCCGCCAAGCGCACCGGCCGCAACCGCGTCGTCTTCTTCGGCGATCCGTCATGAGCCGGGCGCCGCGGGCGTACGGGGAGCAGACGCTCCCCCCTTGGCTCACTGCCTGGCTCGGCGGCCTTTCCGTACCGCTCGCAGTGCTGTCGCAGGACGGACGCCAGATCCTCGCCGCCAACGCGGCAGCCCGCCGGCTCCTCGCCCTGCCTGCGGGAGTCCGGTCGGACACCGGCGCGCCCTGGTGGCTCTTCAGCGTCATCGGCCGGGACGCGACCGTCGCGGTCCGGCAGCATCTGCGCGCCGATCCGGTCGGCGGGCCTGACGACTGGCTGGCGCTGCGCTTCCGGACGACCGCGGGTCCGCGGCTGATCGCCTTCAGCCTCCGGCGGTTGCCGGAAGGCGGCTGGCTCGCGACGCTGAAGGACCGCACGCCCGCCGGCCTGCACGAAGGCTCACGCATCACCTGGGGGGAGAACATCGAGGCGCTCGCCAACTGGCTGCCGGTCGGCGTCGAGATCTACGACCGCGATTTGCGGGAACTGTTCTCCAACACCCACTCCTACCGGGTGTTCGACTATGCCGGCACCTATTTCGGCCACCATTCCGACTGGTGGGCGCTCGGCTTTCCCGACCCGGCGGCGCGCGCCGCCGCAATGGCCGAATGGCAGGCGAAGGTGGAGGTGGCCCGCCGGCAGGAGGGCGCGGTGCAGGTGTCGGAATGGACGGTGCGCTGCAGCGACGGCAGCGACCGGACGATGCAGTTCCGCTACCGCTTCCTCGGCGACTACTACATCGTCGTGTTCTGGGACGTGACGGAGCAGCGCCAGCTCGAGGCGGAGCTGAGGCGCAGCGCCGCCACCGACGCGCTGACCGGGCTGCCGAACCGCCGCGCCTTCATGCAGGCGGCGACCCGCGTCGGCGCGGCCCCCGGCGACCCGCGGGCGCTGCTGCTGCTCGACCTCGACCACTTCAAGTCGATCAACGACCGCTTCGGCCACGCCGTCGGCGACCGCGCCCTGCAGGAGACGGCGGGGCGCTGCCGTCGGGTGCTGCGCGACGACGACCAGATCGCCCGCATCGGCGGCGAGGAGTTCGCGGTCCTCCTGCCCTCCACCAGCCTGGACGGCGCCCGCATGGTCGCCGATCGCCTGCACGACGCCATCCGAAGGGCGCCTTACGCGCTGGATCCGCACCGGCTGGAGGTGCGCGCCTGCGTCGGCGGGGCCTACGCCACCGCCGAGACCGGCATCGACGTGCTGTTCGAGCGGGCCGACCGGGCGCTCTACGCAGCGAAATCCCGTGGCCGCGACCGGGTGGTCTTCGACGCCGCCTTCGGCTGATGCCGCCGGCCCGTCCTGGGGCGGGACCGCGGCCGGGCGCCCGCACCACATGACCAAGTGTTCATGCCGCCGGACTTGTCCGCCGCAGCGCTTGCGCCCATATTCGACCTCGGACACATGGGCGGAGCTTCCGCCTTCACGCCTGCCCGCCGTCCCGGCGGGCATCCGAGAGGAGATGGAGTTCTCGATGTCGACCTTCGACCGCAATTCTTCCGCGCGCTACGGCGTGGGCACGGTCCCATCTGCGCGGGCCGGGGCCGCCATCGACCAGGGCCTCCGGTCCTACATGCTCAAGGTCTACAACTACATGGCCCTGGGCCTGGCCATCACCGGCCTGGTCGCCTACGGCGCGTTCTCGATGGCGATCGCGCCGGGTGGCGGCCTGACCGCCTTCGGCGAGGCGATCTATCTCAGCCCGCTCAAGTGGGTGATCATGCTGTCGCCGCTGGCGGTGGTGTTCCTGTTCTCGTTCAAGCTGCAGTCGATGAGCGTCGGCACGGCACAGGCGGTGTTCTGGCTGTTCGCCGCGCTGATGGGCCTGTCACTGTCGTCGATCTTCCTCGTCTACACGGGGGCCAGCATCTCGCGGGTGTTCTTCATCACCGCGGCCTCGTTCGGCGCCCTCAGCCTCTACGGCTACACGACGTCGAAGAGCCTGTCGGGATGGGGCTCCTTCCTGTTCATGGGCCTGATCGGCATCGTCATCGCCTCGCTGGTGAACATCTTCATCGGCTCGACCGCGCTGCAGTTCGCCATCTCGGTCATCGGCGTGCTCGTGTTCGCCGGCCTGACCGCCTACGACACGCAGCAGATCAAGGAGATGTATCTCGCGAGCGACGACAGCACCGTGATGGGCCAGAAGGCGATCATGGGCGCGCTGCGCCTGTACCTCGACTTCATCAACCTGTTTACGATGCTGCTGTCGCTGTTCGGCAACCGCAACTGAGCTGATGCCGATCATCGCTGACGAGACAAGGGGGCGCGGCCGCAGAGGCCGCGCCCTTTCTCGTTGGGCCGATGCGCCGCTCCTGATCCGCACCGCGGAGCTGGGGCCGCTGCCGCCGAGACCCCTGGCCAATCGGGCGGCGCCGCGTCCATCAGAAGGCCGGGCTTGCCTCGCCGCCCCGCCGCGCCGCACTCTCTGCCCGGCTCGAATCCGCTGCGAGACACGGCGATGCTCCGACTGTTCACCGGCCTCGAGGTGCCCGCGAGCGCCGGCCTCATGCTCTCGATCCTGCGCGGCGGCCTCTCCGGCGCCCGCTGGGTCGACCCCGAGAACTACCACCTGACACTGCGCTTCATCGGCGACATCGACGAGCGCACCGCCGACGAGATCGCCGACGCGCTCTCACGCGTGCACCGCCCGGCAGTGCCGGTGCGCTTCTCCGGCGTCGGCGCCTTCGGCGGAACCCGGCCGCACGCGCTCTATGCGGGCATCGCGCCGGCGCCCGAGCTCGCCGAGCTGCAGGCCGAGCACGAGCGCCTGCTGCAGCGCATCGGCCTCCCCTCCGAGGGGCGGAAATTCACGCCGCATGTGACGCTCGCCTACCTGCGCGGCGCCCGCGCCGGCGAGGTGGCGCACTGGCTCGACCTGCGCGCCGGCTTCACCGCCCCCGCCTTCGTCGCCCCGCGCTTCGTGCTGTTCTCCGCCCGCTCCAACGTCGGCGGCGGCCCCTATGTCGTTGAGGAGGCCTACCCGCTGGCGGGGTGACCAGCCGGACGTGGCCCATCTCCCCTCTCGCCGGCACGAACGTGACGCCCGTCACCGCCTCTGGCGCGGGTTCGGCTACCCTCGGGGCGCGCACGGCCCCGTCCGTCCGCAAAGCCGCACCAGGGAGGACGCCCGTGAGAAAGATGATGACTGCCGCCATCGCCGCCTTGCTCGCCGCTGGTCCGGCTCTTGCGAGCGAGAACCCGCGCGAGAACCTGCTCGACCTGCCGGCGCGCGCGCAGGGCGAGAGGATCGGCCCGGCCGCGGGCCCGGTGAAGCCGATCTTCGCCCGCGCCGCCATGAGCTGCGATGCAGCCAGCTGCACCGCTGACTTCGGCAGGAAGAACGGCAAGACGCGCACCATCGCCTGGATCACCTGCGCCGTCTCGACCATCGGCGGCATCATGCGCATCGGCGCGCCACTGCTCAACAACACGTCCGGCCTGGTCGGCTACATGGACGTAACGGCGCGGTCGGCGGACCTCGGCAACGAGACGGCGACCTTCACCTTCACGAAACCGTTCCAGGTGCCGCCCGGCGACAGGTTTCTGGTCCTGGTCACCACCACCAACACTCCCGCAGGCGGGCAGTGCACCTTCAGCGGCACGATCGAGTGATCGCGAGGCCGTGGGTCCGCCCTGCATCTGCGGCCGGGCCGCCGCCTTCCGGGCGGCCGCCGTCGATCACTCCGCCGCGGTACGGTCGGTGGCGGTCTCGGCGAGTGCCGCGGCGATGCGAGCGAGCGCGGCGTCGCGGATGCCGAGGTCGGTGAGCGCCGCCACCGTCGAGAGCACGTAGTCGCGGTTGATGCCGGACTGGCCGATGCCGGTGGAGACGAGGGCGATCTGGCGCTCGGGATCGAGCCGGCCGGCATATTGCGGGTGGCGGCGGTCGGCGACGTAGGCGACCGCCTCGACGCGGCGCGCCGAGCCGTCGAGCAGCGTCACCGGCAGATGGCGCTCGAGATAGACGGCGGTGGCCTGCTCGCGCTCGCGCAGATAGGCGATCGTCGGATCGCGGTGCTGGGCGTCGACCCGGAAGACGCGCCCGAGGCAGGAGCCGCCGCGATCGAGGCCGAGCACGAGGCCCGGCTGTTCGGGCGTGCCGCGGTGGACGTGCGAGTAGATGCAGAGCGAGCGATGGAAGCCGGCGAGACGCGCCGGCACCGCCTCCAGGAACGGAAACCCCGGCCGCCAGATCAGCGAGCCGTACCCGAACACCCACAGCTCGCCCATCGCGGCTCCGCCGGCTCCGATCCCCGTCCCCCGCCGCCTTCTAGCGCAGAACGGCGGCGGGCGGAATCGTCCCGTCGGAACACGTCGCCGCGATCGGCCACCGGCCCGCTCGCTGGCCGGGGCGCTGCCCCTGCGCGGCCGATCGGGCGCGGGATTCTAATAATAAGATATTCGCCGCTGGTCCAAAATAATAATAAGCACATTGATGCCGATAAACTTGGCTTTTCACTGAATTATCGTCACAGAGACTCGTCTCGACTACGATGACTTTGGGAAAAACACTGTCCATACTTTCGTCGCAGGGCTGACGGGCACCGATTCCCGGTCGATGACGGACGTCTCCGCGACGGTCCCATCGCCCTGCCGCGGCGAGCGTCCGGGAGAGACGCGCCGTGTCGGGCCGGCCAATCCAGGCGGCCCGGTCATCGGGAGGGACGACATGAATCTCGTGACGGCATTGGCGATCGTCATCGGCGTGATGGGCGGCATCGCGACGTGGCTGGTACTCGGGCCGCTGGCCATGCTCGGCCTGCAGATCTGGATCATCTTCATCGCCTGGGCGAGCTACTTCCACTGCGGCGGCGGCGAGGCCGGCGCCAAGGCGTCGCTGCCGGCGATGCTGTGGGGCGCCATCATGGGCACCATCGCGCTCGCGGTGATCGGCTCGCTTGGCGGTGCCGGCGGCCTGTTCGGCGTCTCCGCGGTGGTCGGCATAACCGTGATCATCCTGATCCTCGGTGCCCACCTGCCGCTGCTCGCGGCCATTCCCGCCGGCGTCTACGGCTATGCCTGCGCCGCCGCCTTCGGCCTGCTCAAGGCGGATGCCGCCGCGCTCGGCTTCAACCTCGGCACCGGCGTCTTCACCACCGTGGCGCTGTCGATCATCGTTGGCACGCTGCTCGGGTGGATCTCGGGCAAGATCGCCGGCGCGCTCGCCAAGGGCTGACGCCACGATGCCGGGCGGGCCCCCGCCCGCCCGGCAGCCAGATTTCTTGGGCCACTCAGCCGGACAGGCTCTCCTCGCTGCGCCAGCGGCCATCCCGCCACAAGGACGCGAGGCCCTCGCGGTAGGTCGGGCAGACGAAGGCGAGGCCGAGTTCGCGCTTCACCCTGGCGTTCGAGACGCGCTTCACGTCGCCATAGAACGAGCGCGCCATCGGCGACAGCTCCGCCGTCTCGAAAGGCTGCTCGGGCGGCGGCTCCACCCCCATCATCTCCGCAGCGAGCGTGATGACGTCCTGCGGCGGCGCCGGCTCGTCGTCGCTGACGTTGAAGACGCCACCCGCCCGATGCTCCAGCGCCGCCGCGGTGGCGCCGGCGATGTCGTCGACATGGATGCGGTTGAACACCTGTCCCGGCTTGACGATCCGCCGCGCCGACCCCTGGGCGAGGTTGACGAAGGCATTGCGGCCGGGGCCGTAGATGCCGGCGAGGCGCAGCACCGCCACCGGCACGCCGATGCGTTCCCCCAGTGCCAGCCACGCCTTCTCGACCTCGATGCGCTCGCGGTTGCGCCGGGTCGTCGCCCGGCATTCCGCCGTCTCGTCGATCCAGGCACCGCCATGGTCGCCGTAGACGCCGACGGTCGAGAGATAGGCGATGAAGGCGAGATCGCGCGTGTTCGCGAGGTCTTCGGCATGGTGGCGCAGGAACGGGTCGCCAGCGTCGTCCGGTGGCGCCGAGACGATGAGATGGGTGGTGCGCGCCAGCCGCTCGGCCAGGGCCGGGGCGGCAGCGGCGCCGTCGAAGGCGAGGCCTGCGATGCCGGCTGACGCCAGCGCCGCCGCCCGCGCCGGATCGCGCACCGTCGCGACGATCGAACCGGCCCGCGGCCGCAGCCGCCGCACGATCGCCCGAGCCGAGAAGCCGAGCCCGACAACCGTCAGCGCACCGATCGCCGGCCCGCCGTTCGCTTCATCCGCCACGCCTCACACCTCCTCGTGTTGTCCGAGACCCGCCCGCCACTCGGCGGCGACCTCGGCATCGTCCTCGCCGGCGAGCGCCGTCGCCGCCGCACCCTCGAATCGCTCCGCCGGCCACAGCCGCGACAGCGCCCAAACCGCTGCGCCCCGCACCAGCGGCGAGGCATCTGCGAGTCGCGCCTCGGCCACCGGTGCAAGCGCCGCGTCGGCGGAGTTGCCGATCGCCACCAGCACGTTGCGCACGAAGCGGTCTCGCCCCGTGCGTTTGATCGGCGACCCCGCGAAATGGGCCCGGAAGGCCGCGTCGTCGAGCCCCGCCAGCACCGACAGCGGCGGTGCGTCGAGGTCGGCGCGGGCGGAGAGCTTCGCCTCCCGGCCTTGCTCCGCGAACTTGTTCCACGGGCAGACCATCAGGCAGTCGTCGCAGCCGTAGATGCGGTTGCCGATGCCGGCGCGCAGGTCGCGCGGGATCGGCCCGGCGTGCTCGATGGTGAGGTAGGAGATGCAGCGCCGCGCGTCGAGCCGGTAGGGGGCGGGGAAGGCGTTGGTCGGGCAGGCGTCGAGGCAGGCGCGGCAGGAGCCGCAGTGGTCGATCTCGGCCTCGTCCGGCGGCAGCGGCAGCGTCGTGAAGATCGAGGCGAGGAACAGCCACGAGCCGGCGCGGCGCGAGACGAGGTTGGTGTGCTTGCCCTGCCAGCCGAGCCCGGCGGCGGCGGCGAGCGGTTTCTCCATCACCGGCGCGGTGTCGACGAACACCTTCATGTCGCCGCCCGCCCGTGACACGAGGCCACCGGCGATCAGCTTCAGGCGACCCTTCAGGACGTCGTGATAGTCGCGGTGGCGGGCATAGACGGAGATGGCGCCGCGGTCCGGCTGCGACAGTGCCGCGAAGGCGCCCTCGCGTGGGCCGTAGTTGAAGGCGAGCATCGCCACGGCCTGCGCCTCGGGCCACAGCACGCGCGGATCGGCGCGGCGGGCGGCGGTCTCGGCGAGCCAGTCCATGGAGCCGTGGTGGCCGTCGGAGAGCGCGATGGCGAGGCGGGCGCCGGCGTCTACGATCGCGTCCGGGCGGGCGATCCCCACGGCCGCGAAGCCGTGCCCGGCGGCGGCGGCGCGAAGCCAGTCCGCGGCCGCCTCAGGGGTCAGAAGTCGAGGTCGTCGTAGGTCGCCGCCGCCGGCAGCCCGCGCACCACCTCGGTGAGCAGCGGCCGGAACGACGGCCGCGACTTCACCCGGGCGTACCAGGCCTTGGCGTGCTCGGTCTCGCTCCACGGCACCTCGCCCAGATAGTCGGCACACGACAGTTCCGCGGCGGCGGCGAGGTCGGCGAAGCTCAGGCGCTCGCCCGACAGCCATTTCCGCGTCACGGAAAGATAGTCGATGTAGCGCATGTGGTGGCGAAGGTTCGCCCGCGCCGCGCGGAGCACCGCCGATTCCGGCGAGCCGCCGCCCTGCTTGGCGGGAATCTCGAGCTTCAGGATGCGCTCGTGCACGAGATGGCCGACGACCTCGTCCTCGAACTTGTGCAGGAACCAGTCGTTCAGACGCCGCATCTCGGCGCGGGCATCGGGGTGGTCCGGCATCAGCCGGCGGTCGCCCTGGGAGTAGCCGCGGGTCTCGTCGAGATATTCGAGGATGGGGCCGGCCCCCACCACCGGCGGCCCGTCGTTCTCGCGGATCACGGGCACGAAGCCGCCGGGATTGAGCGCCAGAAATTCCCGCCGGCGCTCCCATGGCCGCTCGATGACCAGCTCATGGCGGACGCCGTACTCGGCGAGCACCAGGCGGACGAAGCGACAGGCAGGGGAAAAGGGATGGTGGTAGAGGGTCAGCATCGCGCGCGCAGGGGGGAGGAGGGCGCCCCGCTCTCCCGTGATGCGGTGCGTCGGCGCTCGGGTATAGTGCCGACGCCTGCCTTGAACAACTGCTAAACCTGCCGCACGGAACGCCGATTCGGCCGCGCCGCCACACAGATCGGGCCCCGCCGAGGAGACCGCATGGACCCCGCCAGCCTCGCCGACGCCCTGCTGCTCGGCCTCGTCGAGGGATTAACCGAGTTCATCCCGGTGTCCTCCACCGGCCACCTGCTGCTGCTCGGCCACTTCCTGGGCTTCGAGAGCGCCGGCAAGGCATTCGAGGTGCTGATCCAGCTCGGGGCCGTACTGGCCATCCTGGTGGTCTATTTCCAGCGCTTCTGGAAGATCGCGCTGGCGCTGCCGTCGAGCCGCCGGGCCCGCAACTTCGTCATCGGCATCGTGCTCGCCTTCCTGCCGGCGGCCTTCGCCGGCGTGGCTCTGCACGGCATCATCAAGACGGTGCTGTTCGAATCACCGGCACTCATCTGCATCATGCTGGTGGTCGGCGGGCTCGTGCTGCTCGTGGTCGACCGCATCCCCCTCAAGGCGCGCTATGCGAGCGCCTACGACTTTCCGCCCCGGCTCGCCTTCGGTATCGGCATCTGCCAGATGGTCGCGCTGATCCCCGGCGTTTCCCGTTCCGGCGCCACCATCGTCGGCGCCCTGCTGCTCGGGGCCGAGAAGCGCGCGGCGGCCGAGTTCTCGTTCTTCCTGGCGCTGCCGACGATGGCCGGCGCCTTCGCCTACGACCTCTACAAGAACTTCGACCGCATCGACCCGAACGAGGCGGTGACGATCGCCGTCGGCTTCGTCGCCGCCTTCCTGGCGGCGCTGTTCGTCGTGCGCAAGCTGCTCGATTTCGTCGCCCGCTCGGGCTTCGCACCGTTCGCCTGGTGGCGGATCGGCGTCGGGCTCGCCGGCCTCACGGGCCTGTGGATGACCGGCGCCCTGGCGCTGCCCGGTTTCGGCCCGGCAGCACTGCCGGCCGACGACGGCGCCCGACTCGTCACCACCACGACGGTGAAAGTGAAGGACCCGGTCGACCTGCCGATCAACGGGGAAGCCCTACCGGCGGAGGCTCCCGCCGCCATTCCGATGCCCGCTGCGACCGACGTCTCGCCCGCGGCGCCGGCCGCGCCGGAACGCCAGCCGGGCGACCCGCTCGACCCGGACGGCTTCGAGAACCGCTTCTCGGTGACGCCGCAGCGCTGAGGTCCGGCAGCGTCGAGGCGCGCGGCCGGCCTCAGGCCGAGCGGCGGTCGGCGAACTGGCCCTGCACGCGGTACTGCGCGAGGTAGGTCGGGAGGATCGCCTCGAGGCTGGTCGGCTGGATACCGAGACCGGCGAGGGTGCGGCCCTCCGCCTCGGCTGCGTCGGAGACGACATTGTCGCGCTGCAGCATCAGCACCTGGTCGAGCGTCAGCGGCGCGCCCGGCAGCATCTGCAGGATGCGTCCCTGCAGCTTCGCCGCCCAGAACGGCACCGGCACGATCGACCGCTTGCGGTAGATCTCGGCGAGCAGCAGCTCGAGGCACTCCCGGAAGGTGAGCACCTCCGGACCGCCGAGCTCGTAGACCGTGCCCCGCTCTGCGCGCCCGTCCAGGGCCGCGACGATGGCAGCGGCGACATCGCCGACGAAGACCGGCTGGAAGCGCGTGTCGGGCCCGATCACCGGCAGCACCGGCGAGATCTGCGCCATCTTGGCGAAGCGGTTGAAGAATTCGTCCTCGGGGCCGAACACGATCGAGGGGCGCAGCACGACGGCTTCGGGCACGGCGGCCAGAACGCCGGCCTCGCCCTGGGCCTTGCTGCGCGCATAGAGCGCCGGGGACGCGGGATCGGCGCCGATCGCCGAGACATGGGTGAGATTGGTGATGCCGGCGGCTTGGGCCGCCTCGGCGATCGCCCGCGCACCGAAGGCCTGCACCGCCTCGAAGCTCTGCCGGCCGGAGGGGGCGAGGATGCCGACGAGGTTCGCGACCGCGTCTGCCTCGTCGAGCGCCCGCTCGATCGACCAGCGGTAGCGCAGGTTCGCCTGCACCGCCTGGATCTGCCCGACCGAGCCGAGCGGCTGCAGGAAGCCGGCGAGATCGGGCCGCCGCACCGCGACGCGCACCCGCCAGCCGGCTCTCGCCAGCGCCCTGACCGTGTGCCGCCCGACGAAGCCCGAGCCGCCGAACACCGTCACGAGCTTGCCGTTCAACGGTCCCGCCATGGCCGTCCCTCGCTGTGTGATCCCGCCAGGCGCTGTGCGCCACGCACTCTCGCCGCACGATCTTGCCGCACGCCCGGCACCGGCGAGGAGATAGCGCAGCCGCGGCGCACGTGTACAGGCGCGAAGCGCCGCGGCGCTCGACGGACCGGCGACGAGCCGCTAAGCACGGGCCGACCGCTGGCGGGGGACCGGACGGTCGAGCCTGGAAGGGTGCGACCGGCCGGTCACACCGGCGACGGGTGCGTGGAGGCGTAATGGAAGTCCCCGAGGAGCGGCCCGGCATCGCGGCAAGAGCAGGCGAATACCTGCGGCGGCGGACCCGGCAGGGATGGCGGATCGTCCACCGCAGACTTTTCCCCAACACTCCACCGCCGCCGAGTGCGGCCCAGCTCGCCGCTGCGGCACGCCTCGCGGCGATCGAGACGGACGAGGACGACGAGGCGGCGGCGCTCGCGGCCGTCGCCGCCCGGCTGGAAGCGATGGCGCACTCGGTCGCCGCTCTCGCAGGCGAGGTGGAACGGTGCGAGGTGTCGGCGCTGCGGCCGATGCGCCGTGCCGACGTCGCAGAGATGATGCTCACCGACAATCCGGACGTGCGCCGCGTCTTCATCGGCGAGGGGGTGTCGCTGTCGCGCGGCTGCAGCATCGAGCGCAGCGGCGACGACAACTTCATCGTGCTGGCGCCCAACGTGCGGCTGAGCAAAGTCACCATCACGCTGCGCGGCAGCGGCAACCTCGTCTATATCGGTCCCGACACGCGGCTGAGCAACGTCGTCATCAAGACGGTCGGCGAGGGCAACACCATCGCCGTCGGCAGCGACGTGACATTCGAGTCGGGCACCCTGTTGTGCGAGCGCCACGGCCGCTCGCTCCTCCTCGGCGATGACTGCATGGTGTCGAACAGCGTCGTCGTGCGCACCAGCGATCACCACGGCATCTTCGAGCGGAGCACCGGCCAGCGGCTCAACCCGTCCGCCGACGTCGTCGTCGGGGCGCACGTCTGGCTCGGCAATGGCTGCCGGATCAACAAGGGGACGCGGGTCGGGTCGGGGGCGGTGGTCGGCCAGATGGCCATCGCCAGCGGCGATCTCGACGCCAACTGCATCTACGCCGGCGTGCCGGCCCGCAAGCTGCGCGAGGACATCGTCTGGTCGCGCACGGAGAACATCGGCGGCGTGCCGCGTCAGTATCGCTGACGCCGCGCGAGCGGCACGAGCGTTCGCCCGCCGAGGATCAGGAGCGGGAGGCCGCCGCCGGCCCGTCGCCGCCCTCCGCGTCGCGGGCCCGGGCACCTTGTCCCTTGCCACCAGGCCCCTTGCCGCCTTGCCGCTGCCGCCCGGGCCCACGCCGCATCGCCTCGGCCGGGTCGATCGTCGGCTTGTTGAGGAAGGTCGGGAAGTCCCACCAGTGACCGAGGTCGAGCCCGCTGAGGGCCGCCGTCTCGGCGATGTCCTTCAGGAACATGGCGTGCAGTTCCTCGAGCTCGGCGCGCGGAAACCGCGGACGCACCTGGCCGGCGGCGAGACTCTCGGGCGGGATCTCGGCGACGAGGTCGTCTCCCTCCCAGGCGAGGTTGTAGCCGGCGTTCGCGAGCTTCTCGCTGGTCCGCTCGATCGGGGCGAGATCGAGGAAGCCGAGGGCCGAATTGACGAAGCCGAGCGGGTCGGCGACGAGGTCGTCGTAGCGCATGAAGTGGATGCGCTCGCGCCCGAAGGTATCGATGTAGGTGCGGCAGCCGTGCGCGAACAGGCTGAACGGCACCACGGCGACGCCGCCGGCCTTCATCTGCAGGATGCTCTCGCGACCGGTCAGCCGGCCGCGCTTGAAATTATGCAGATAGAGAGAAACGGCCTTCTCGGTCGGCTGCCGGAACGCCACGATGAAGCGCAGGTCCGTGCCGAAGCGCTTCGCGATTCGCGCCGCCGCCTCGTCCGACTGGAAATAGCGCGTCGAGCCCTCGCCCACCCAGCGTTCGTCGCCGGCGTCGGTGAAGTGCGTCGTCAGATAGTCCTCGATCGCCTCTTCCGTGAAGTGCTTCTGGTGGAAGAAGTGAGGCTCCTTCATCTTCGAGAAGAAGATGTCCGGATGCCGGGCGATCTGGCGGCAGAGGTAGGTCGTTCCGGCCTTCTGCACACCGGGAACGAAGAAATTCGGGACGCGGCCTGAATAGGTCATGCTCGATCGACGGTCGTGGACGGGAGGTGGCGACCGGTAACCGGCCGCGAGCCTGAAGGCGACGGACCCTCGCAGATCGAACCCGACGGCGCAAGGCGAGTGCTGACGGCAGCTCACCGCGTCGGTGCGGTCACCATCCGATGCCGAGCCGTCTATCGATCCGGGTTGCGCTGCCCCGCCGTTCATGCGATCCGCCACGACGCTGGCGACGACCGGACGCGGCGCCGGCAGGCCTGCGGCGACGAGGGGTGGATGACGAAGCGGCTGATCCTGCACGTCGGGCAATCGAAGACCGGCACGTCGACCATCCAGGACTTCCTCGCCCACAACCGGCGACGTCTCTGGCGTGAGGCGGGGGTGCTCTATCCGCAGGCCGGTCGTCAGGGCGCGGCGCATCACCGCATCGCCGCCCTGTTCCTGCCTGCCGGCAACGCCGCCTGGATCCGCCGCGAGGACGCCGCGAGCCTCAGGGCGAGCCTCGACCAGGAAGTCGCGCAGGCCCCCACCAGCACGGTGGTGGTCAGTTCCGAGGCGCTGTTCAATGCGCGCTCGATCGACGACGTGCGATCGTTCTTCGACGGCTTCACCGTCGAGATCCTCGTCATCCTGCGCCGCCAGGACCGCTGGCTCGATTCGCTCTACCAGCACCAGCTCAAAGTCGGCGAGACCGAACTCGAGCCGCAGCCGTGGCTCGCGGCCCGGGTCTCGACCCTCGACTATGCCACCCGCGTCGGCCGCTGGGCCGACGTCTTCGGCGACGCGCGCGTGCGCATCGGCGTCTTCGAACCGGCGAACCTCGCCGGGGGGCTGATGGCCTTCTTCTTCCGCACCGCCGGGCTGCCGGTGCCGCCGGACCTCGACGAGCCGTCGGCCCGCAACGAGCGGCTGTCGCGCGACGCTCTCGCCTACCTTCGCCGCGTGCCCCGCAACGACATCTCCGGGCCGCAGCGCCAGCGGTTGCGGCGGGCGCTCGAGCAGTGGTCGCAGGAGAACCCCGATCCGCCCGCCTGGCGATATTTCTTCTCGCCCGCCGAACGCGCCGACATCCTGAGGCGCTGCAAGGCTACCAACGCCGCCGTCGCCCGCCGTTTTCTACCCGGGAGCGAAGGCGTCTTGTTCCACGACAATGTGATCGAGGCGGCCTTCGAGCCCTATCCCGGGCTCGCCCCGGGCGTGGCTGCGGCGATCGACCGGGCCGTGGCGGCGACGGCCGCGGAGTGACTGGCGGCGGGGGGTATCCTCCCGGCCGCGGCTGGGCTAATCGAGTAGCCGAAATCGGCTGCCCGGTGCGATTCCCACGCCACCCGTTCCACGCCCCGCGGCCCTTCCGGCGCCCGCTCGATCGGGCGCGCGGCCGGCGAGCGGGGATTGCCGGCCGGACGTGGCCAGTGCGAGGTGCTGCCGTACGATGACGGATGCCACCCACTGCCTGTTCGTCGTGCCGATGCACCGCAGCGGCTCCTCCGCCTTCGCCCGCGTCCTCAACCTGCTCGGCGCCAGCCTTCCGGATCGCCTGCTCGGCGCCACCAAGGCGAACGCTCTCGGCCACTGGGAGCCGTCGGACGTGGTGCGCGTCAACGACCGCATCCTGGCGGCGGCGGACCTGTCGTGGGACAGCCTGTTGCCGTTCCCCCCCGGCTGGTTCGACACGTCGGAGGCGCTGGCGCTCGAGAAGCCGGTGACGAGCGCGCTGCGGCGCAACTATGTCGGCCGGCCGCTCTGGCTCCTGAAGGACCCGAGGCTCAGCCGCACGCTGCCGCTGTGGCTGAAGCGGCTGCGGCCGCTCGCGGCGCAGCCGGTCGCCGTGCACCCCGTGCGCAATCCGCTCGAGGTGGCCGAATCGCTGCGCGCCCGCGACGGCATGGACCTCGCGCGCGGGCTGCAGCTGTGGCTGCGCTACATGCTGGAGGGCGAGGCGAACACCCGGGCGGTGCCGCGCCTCTTCGTCCCCTATGACGATCTCCTGGCCGACTGGCGGGCGGTCGCAGGCCGCGTCGGCGAGCACCTCGCGGTGACCTGGCCCGTCGGACCGGATGCCGCTGCGGCCGAGATCGGCGCCTTCCTTTCGGAGGGCCAGCGACACCACCGCATTCCGCTCGCCGGCCGCACCGACGTCCCGCCCGACGTGCTCGCCGTCTATGAGGCCTTTCGGCGCCTCGTGCGCGAGCCGTCGGACGCCTCGGCGCTGTCGGTCCTCGACGAGGTGCGCCGGCGCATCGACGGCGACGCCGCCCAGGCGATCGCCGAGGACCTGCGCGCCGAGCGCCGGCGGGTGCGCGATCGCGAGGCGGAGGCCGCGGCCCGTCTCGACACGCTCGCAGCCCTCGCGGAGCGCTGCGCCGCGATCGTCGGCCATGGTTCGGGCTCCTCGGGCGGCGAGGCCGCGGCCGGCCCGCCCGAGACCGCGGTCCCCGATGCCGCCGCCCGCATCGAGGCGGCGCTCGTCACCCTGTCGGCGGGGGCGGCCCCGGTCGGCAGCGACGACCCGGTCGCTCGCGCGGCGCTGACGGCCGACCGTCTGGCCGCCCTGACGGCGACGCTGCTGCGCGATGGCGTGATCGGGGCCGGCGGCGGCAAGGCCGCCGATGCCGCGGAAGTGGCGGGGCTGGAGGCGGAGCTCGCGCGCATCCAGACCGAGCGGACCCGCGCCGAGACGCTGGCGGGAGAACTGCAGGAGCGCGTCGGGGCGCTCCGGGCGGAACGGGACCGCGTCGCCCGCGAGCGCGAGACGGCACGCCGGGAGCGCGACCAGGCGCGGCGCGAGCGCGACGGGCTCCGCCGGGAGGTCGACGGGCTGCACCTCGAGCTCGAGCGTCTTTGGCCCGAGCGGCGGCGCGACGCGGAGGAGCGCGAGCGCCTCGCCACCGACAACCGGCGGCTCGCCAGCGCCGCGGAGGATCTGAAGGCCGCCGCCGATCGCAGTCGCACGATGACGCGCGCCGCCGTCCGGCTGATCGAGGCCGACTGGCAGGTGCGGGCGGAGCGGGCCCGCCAGACCTTGCGCGCCGCCCAGGCCGCCTGGCAGCCCGCCGACGGCATCCGGCGCACCTACGGGATCGCGCTCGCCGCCCGTCTCGACCAGCCGCTCGCGCCGCTCCCGCCCGAAGCGGAACAGTTGCGCAGTGCCGGCCTCGCGCGTCCGCTGCCCCGGCCGCGCGGCTTTGCCCGCAGCCGTGCCGCGCGCCTCGCGCACCGGCTGGCGCCCGTCCACTTCCTCCCCGCCTTCTATGCCGAGCAGGCGGGGCTGTCCGGGCTCGGGCGGACGGCCCTCGTCGAGCACTACCTGACCGAGGGCCATCGCGCCGGCTTCGATCCGTCGCCGCTGTTTTCCACGCGCCACTATCGCGACGCCCACCTCGGCGGCGACACGAGCGTGCCGCCGCTGCTGCACTACCTCTCGACCGGTGTCGTCGCCGGCCTCTCTCCCCACCCGCTGTTCGACGCCGCCTTCTATGCCGGGCAGCTGCCGCCGGCGGTCCGCGGCGCCGTCGACCTCCTGCTCCACTACGACACGATCGGCTGGCGAAGCGGCCTCGACCCACACCCGGCCTTCTCGACGGTCCACTACCTCAACCGCGGGCGCGACGTCGCCGGCGCCGGCCTGTCGCCGCTGATGCACTATCTGCTGCACGGCCATCGCGAGGGCCGCGAGCCGAACCCGCTGTTCTGGCCGGGCTTCCTGCGCCGGACGGAGGGGGAGGGCGAGGCCCCGCTGCAGGTGGCGCTGGCGCGCCGGGCGGAACCGGAGGGGCCGGACCTCGGCGATCCGCATCCGCTGTTCTCTGTGGCGCACTACCGGTCGGTCGCGCGTCATGGCCGCGACGCCGCTCCGCACCCGCTGGAGCACTTCTTCCGCGTCGGGATGGACCGCCTGCTCTCGCCGTCGCCGGCCTTCGACGTCGATCACTATCTCGTCGCCGTCGAGGGAGAGACCGGCGGCCTGCATCCGCTGATCGACCTCGTCGCCGGGCGCGGCAGCGGCGACGTGGCACCCCACCCGGCCTTCGATCCAGCCTTCTACAAGGCGCAGCGGCGGCTGAGCGAGGCCTTCGCCGGACCGCCGGTCGCCGACTACCTCGCCAAGGTGCCCTCACGGCTCACGGCGGCACCCCATCCGCTGTTCGACGTCGACTACTATCTGCGGCAACATCCTGAGCTGGCGCGGCGCGGCCTCAACCCGCTCCTGCACTATCTCGCCCGCGGCTGGCGGGAGGGCCACTCACCGAGGGCCGATTTCGATCCCGGCTTCTATCGGCGGGAACTGGGCCTGCCGCCCTCGATCGATCCGTTCGTCCACTATCTGCGCTTCGGCCACGACCTCGACGTGCCCGGCAGCAGCGGTGGCCGGGGGGCGCCCACCCTCGGCGGACGGCCGGCGCTTCCCGTCGTCCGGGCAGCGGTGCCGCAGGAATCGGACGGTGCCCACCCCTTCGACCCGGCGCTCGGCAGCGTCCTGGTCGTCGCCCACGTCGTTGGTCGGGAGCGTTACGGCGGGGAGCGGTCGTTCCTCGACATGCTCGAGGGACTGACCGGCGTCGGCCTCAACATCGTGGCGGTGCTTCCGCGGGACGAAGCGGAGTACACGGCCGCCGTCCGCGAGCGATCGTCGAAGGTGGTGGTGCTGCCTTACGGGTGGTGGCGGGGGGACGAGGCGGCGTCTCATGGGGTCGTGTCGGCCTTTTCGGGCCTGATCGCGCGCTACCGGGCGCAGGTGGTCCACGTCAACACCGTGATGCTGCTGGAACCTCTGGTTGCGGCGCGGCGGGCGGGGGTGCGGGGGGTGGTGCACGCCCGCGAGATCCTCGTGCACGACCCGGCGCTCTGCGAGCGGATCGGGCTGTCGGCGGGGGAGATCGTCGCGGCGGTGTGGTCGCGGTCGGACGTCGTGATCGCCAACTCGGCGGCGTGCGCCTCGGCCTACGCGGCGGCGCTCGGGCCGGGCGCGGTGGTCGAAGGTGTGGCCGCAGCCGGCGGTGAGGGCCCTGTGGCGGCGGGCTCGGTCGCATCCTTCTCCGACACATCTGCCTCCGACACATCCTCCCCGGACGGATCGCCCTCCGCCCCGGCGGTCGTTGCGGCGGTTGGTCCGGATGGCCGGCGGGTGCTGGTGGTGGCGAACGCGGTGGACGCCTCGGCGCTGGACATGGCGAACCCGGTGACGGCGACCGGTCCGGTGCGGTTCGGGCTGATCTCGTCGAACGTGGCGAAGAAGGGCCTCGAGGACCTCGTCCGGCTGGCGCGGGCATGCGCGGCGGCGGGGCTTTCGGACGCGGCATTCGTCGTGGTCGGTCCGGAGACGGAGACGGTGAAGGCGCTGAAGGCCGGCCAGGCGGCGGGCGAGGTGCCGGCCTCGATCACGTTCGCGGGCTATGCCGAGGGCCCGGCGGAGGCGCTCGCCGGGGTACAGGTGGTGTTGAACCTGTCGCGCTTCGCCGAGAGTTTCGGGCGCACGGTGGCGGAGGCGATGGCGGCGCGGCGTCCGGTGATCGCCTACCGCTGGGGCGCGCTGCCGGAGCTGGTCGACGACGGCGTGACGGGCTTCCTGGTGCCCTATGGCGAGGCGGAGGCGGCGGTCGCGGCGGTGGCGGCGCTGCTCGCCGACCGGTCGCTGATCGGGCGGATGGGCGAGGCGGGTCGGGCGTCGGTGACGGCGCGCTACGACAAGCCGGCCTACCGGGCGTCGATGGAGGCGGCCTACCGGGAGATCCTGGCGACGCCGCCGCACGGTGGCGGCGGCGGACCTGGCGGCGGCCCCGGCAACGGCGCCTCCGACGGTGGCTCCGGCGGCGTGCGTCTCGGCGCGCAGGCGGTGGCGCCGGCGATCACGGCGGAGGCCTTGGCGGTGCCGCTGCCACAGGCCGGCGAAGGCGCGGTGGTGCTGCCGGCGCGCCAGCGCCCCGGCACTGCCACGATGACCGACGGCACAAGGTCCGACGCTGCCCCTGCCTCCGACGTCCCCTCGGCCGCCAGTTCCGAGCCCGAGGCCCCGACTGCCGACTGCCCACTGCCGACTGCCGGATCGCGGAGCGATCCTCCCCCCCGGATCGCCTACTTCCTCTGGCACTTCCCGGTGCCGTCGGAGACGTTCGTGCTGAACGAGCTCCGCCATCTGGTCGAGGCCGGGTACGACGTGAAGGTCTGGTGCCGGCAGAGCCCGCACAGGGATTTCGTGCCGGACTTCCCCATCGAATGGGAGCGGGTGGCGACGCCGGAGGCGTTCGCCGAGCGGCTCGTCGCGACGGGCCGGACGGCGGTGCACGCCCACTTCACCTATCCGACGGTGACCGACATGGTGTGGCCGGCCTGCGAGATCGCCGGCGTGCCGTTCACCTTCATCGCCCACTCGCAGGACATCTTCCGCCACGAGAACGACGCGAAGAACCGCGTCGGCGAGATCGGCCGCTCGGCCTTCTGCCGCAAGGTGTTCGTGCCGGCGCGCTTCCACCGGGCGTATCTCGCCCAGCGCGGCGTGCCGGAGGGCAAGCTCGCGATCAACCCGAACGGGGTCGACGTCGACGCCTACGCGGCGGCGCGGCGGGACGACCGGGCGGGGACGACGAAGCGCATCGTCGCGGTGCATCGCTTTACGGAGAAGAAGGGGCTCGAGCCCTTGATCGCGGCGATGGCGCTGTTGCAGCGGCGGGCGGAGGTCGGCGACGCGGCGGCCGCCGGCATCACCCTCGACCTCTACGGCTACGGCGAGCTGGAAGAGCGCTTCGCCGCGCTGATCGCCCAGGGGACTGGGAACGGAACCGGAGACGGGCCGCTCACCAACGTCCGGCTCGCCGGCCCGGTGAAGGGCCGCGACGCGCTGGTGGACGTCCTGCGCGACGCCGACCTGTTCGCCTGCCCGTCGGTGCGGGCGGCCGACGGCGACATGGACGGCATCCCGACGGTGGTGCTGGAGGCGATGGCCGCCGGGCTGCCCGTGCTCGCCACCGAGATCGGCGGCCTCGGTGAACTGGTGGTGGACGGCCTCACCGGCGTCACCGTGCCGGCAGCCGAGCCCGACGCGCTCGCAGACGCCATCCTCCGGTACTTCGCGCTTCCTCCCGAGCAGGTGGCAGCGATGGGCCGCACCGGCATCGCCACGGTGTCGGAGCGCTACCGCATCGACCGGCTGATGCGGGTGCTGACGCGCACCTGGGAGAACCGCGGCGTCGACCTCGTCATCGTCGCCTGGAACAACCCGGCCGAGCTCGTCGAGGTGATCGACAGGCTCTACCGCTTCACCGCGAGCCCGTTCCACCTGATCGTGGTGGACAACCTCAGCGGCGACGACACCCGGCGCATCCTGGTGGCCGAGCAGCTTAGGCGGCCGTCGATGACGCTCGTCCTGAACGACGAGAACGCCTTCGTCGGCCCCGGCACCAACCGGGCGATGGCGGAGGGGTCGTCGGACGTCGTCATCTACGTCTGCGGCAAGGAGGGCTTTGCCCTCGCCCCGGGCTGGGAGCTGCCGTTCGTGCACGCGCTCGCCGAGGACCCCTCCGTCGGGCTCGCCGGCACGCTCTGCCACGCGCCGAGCTACCTCACCGGCAAGGACTATCCGACCGGCGTCCGGCTGTTCGACCAGTTCCGCAACCCCGCCTTCGCGGCTGAGAACCCCGACCGGCCGTTCGAGCACGTGCAGGGCGGGCTGTTCGCGATCCGGCGGGCGATGGTGGAGGCGATCGGCGGCTACAGTGACGCCGTCGCGCACGACTACACCGACGTCGAGTTCAGCTACTACGCCGAGAGCTGCGGCTGGAGGCTCGCCGAGGTGCCCGGCATCCTGTCGCTCTACCGCAAGACCCGGCCGGGGCTGATGGAGCGGATCGACGAGCGTATCCTCGCCGCCCACCCGCCGACGCTCGCCGACCTGCCGGCGCTGGACGCCATCGCGCAAGGCCACGCCCGCCACTGCAACCTCTGCGGCTGGACAGGACCCGCCTTCCTCGCCGAGGGGGCGGGGCACAGTGGACACGGGCACGGTGGCGAACTCAACGGCGGCCGCGGGCACGGCACCGCCCCCGCCGCAGGCACCCGTGAGGCGCAGGCGAGCGGCCGCGCCGCCTCCATCACCACCGGTCACGCCGCCCCCTTCCACGCCCGCTGCCCGGGCTGCGGGTCCTCGCCCGCCGATCGCGCGGTCTACGCCGTGCTCGCCGCCTCGCCGTGGCTGAACCGGCGCCTGCCGGCGCTCGTCGCCGGCGCCGGCACGAAGCTCGCCGAGACCCTCGCCCGCGCCTTCCAGGGCCCGCAGATGACCGCCGAAGAGCTCCGCGAGACGCTCGCCACCGGCCGCCGCCTGCCCCTGAAGGACGCAAGCCGACAGCTCATTCTCGCCATGGACACGCGAACCGGCGACGGCGCCCGCAGTGCCGCGCCGGGTCACGCCGGAGGCCCCTCGCGGGCCGACGCCGCCGTTCTCGCCGAGCTCGCCCGCCTCGCCGCCCACGGCGCCCCCATCCTCCTCCACGACACAACGCTGCCGCCGCTCGACGGTGCCACAGCGACCGCCGCCGGCCTCCAGCCCCTCGCGCCCCCCCAGGCCGCCCCAACCGCCCCCTCAAACGCCCTCCAGACACACCACAACCCCGTCACCCTCTGGGTGAGGGGAGGGGAGGGCGCATGACGGTGGTGCTGCTCGGCGGTGCCGGCTTCATCGGCCTTGCCGCGGCGGAGGCGTTGGTGGCGGCCGGCGCGCGGCCGCTTATCGCCGATGGCGCCCGCCGGCTTGCCCGCGCCGCGCCGCGGCTCGACGCGACCAGCGGCGTCGCCACCCACGTCGTCGAACCGGGCGACGCCGCCGCGCTCGCCGCTGCGCTGAAAGGCGCCGAGGCGGTCATCCATCTCGCCTGGACGAGCGTGCCGGCCTCCTCGATGGCGGCGATCGCCGAGGACGCCCGCGACAATGTCGTCGCCACCATCGAGGTGCTGCAGGCCTCCGTCGAGGCGGGCGTCGGGCGATTCGTCTTCGTCTCGAGCGGCGGCGCCGTCTATGGCCGCGCCGCCCGCCTGCCGGCGCGCGAGGACGACCCGACCGAGCCGATCAGCGCCTACGGCGTCGGCAAGCTCGCCGTGGAGAAGTACGTCGCGCTGTTTTCCACCGCCTACGGCCTGCCGGGCGTGACGCTCCGCCTGTCGAACCCATTCGGGGCCTACCAGCTCGCCGGCACGCCGGTCGGCGTCGTCGCCCGCATGGTGCAGAAGCTCGCGGCCGGCGAGGCGATCGAGATCTTCGGCGACGGCTCGACGGTGCGCGACTATCTCGAGATCGGCGACGCCGCCCGTGCTCTGGCGCTGGCCGCCGACCCGGACCGGCTGCCGCCGGGGCTCTACAATGTCGGCAGCGGACAGGGCACCAGCCTCGCCGAGGTGGCGGCGACCGTCGGCGCGGTGGCCGGGCGGCCCTTGCGGCTCGTGCACCGGCCGGCGCGCGGCTTCGACGTGCCGGCGATCGTGCTCGACACGGAGCGCCTGCGCACCGCCTCCGGCTGGCGGCCGGAGGTGTCGTTTGCGGAGGGAGTCGAGCGGCTCTGGCGGGCGGCGGCGGGCTGAGGCCGCCGGGGCTTTCAAACGGGCGCTGAGAGCGGGTGGCCGCGCGGCGGCTCCAGCGGTGCCGCGGTCGGCCGCGCGCGTTGACTTGCACCCCCCCATCCCCTAAACGTCCGGCCGTCGGCCTGCGCTCGCACAGCGCGCGGGCCGGAGAGGTTCGGCGCTCCGCGGCGGCTCCACGGCTCCCGGCGGCGCCTCTCATCGTTTCAATCGGGCTCCGAGCGGGCCTCACGGCACGCCGCCCGGGAGCGGAAGAGATCCATGACCAAGCGCACCTATCAGCCGAGCAAGCTCGTCCGCAAGCGCCGCCACGGCTTCCGGGCCCGCATGGCCACCAAGAACGGCCGGCTGGTGCTGAACCGCCGCCGCGCCAAGGGCCGCGCGCGCCTGTCGGCCTGACGCATCGGCCCCGGCCGGCGGTCGTGGCCCGATGACGGGCGAGGCGACGGCGGGCGGGGCGGGCGAACGGGCCGCTGGCTCACCGGCGGAGCGGCTGGCGCGGCTGAAGAAGCGCGCCGAGTTTCTCGCCGCTGCCGGCGGTGCCCGCACGGGCGGCCGCGGCGTGATGATGCAGGCCCGGCCGCGCGGCGACGGTGCCCCCCCCCGCGTCGGCTTCACGGTGACGAAGAAGGTCGGCAACGCGGTCGAGCGCAACCGCATCCGCCGCCGGCTGCGCGCCGCCGTCGAGCGCTGCGCCGCCGCCGCGACGCCGGGCTGCGACTACGTGCTCGTGGCGCGGCGCCCGGCGATCACTATGTCTTTCGAGGCCCTCGTTGCCGAACTCGCGGCCGGCTTCGACCGGCTCGCCCGGCCACGGGGCGAAGTGCCGTCTCCGCGCCGACGCTCCGGTGGCGGGCGAGCGACCCCCGATCCGACCCGCGAGACGACGTCATGATGGAAAACAAGAACATGCTGCTCGCGATCGCGCTGTCGATCGCGGTGCTGCTGGGCTGGCAGTATTTCTACGTGTCGCCGCAGATGGAGCAGCAGCGGGCGCAACTGGCGCAGCAGCAGGCGCAGCAGCAGGCAACCGCGCCGCAGCCGACGACGGCCGCACCCGGCGCCGACGGCGTGCCGGTGCCGCCCGGTGCTGGCGGTGCCCCCGCCGTGCCCGGCGCCGCGCCGGCCGCCGGTGCGGTCCCCGGTGCCCCCGCCAACCGTGCCGCCGTCCTGGCCGCGACGCCGCGCGTGCCGATCGACACCCCCTCGCTTTCCGGCTCGATCAACCTGCGCGGCGCCCGCCTCGATGACGTTCGGCTGAAGAAGTATCGCGAGACCGTCGACCCGCAGAGCCCGACGATCGTGCTGTTCTCGCCTGCCGGCGCGGCCGACGCGTACTATTCCGACTTCGGCATGGTGGCCGACGCCGGCGCCAACGTGGCGCTGCCGGCCGCCGACACCGAGTGGACGGTGGAGAGCGGCTCGACGCTGACCGCCGAGACCCCGGTCACGCTCGCCTGGGACAACGGCGCCGGCCTCGTCTTCCGCCGCACCTTCTCGGTCGATCCGGACTACATGTTCAACGTCAGCCAGTCGGTGGAGAACCGCGGCGAGACGCCGGTGACGCTCTATGGCTACGGCCGCATCGTCCGCGACGGCGTGCCCCACACCTCCGGCTTCTTCGTGCTGCACGAGGGCCCGATCGGCGTCTTCGGCGATGCCGGCGTCACCGAGCTTTCCTATTCGGACGTGCAGGACGACGGCGCGCTGAAGCAGCCGACCGTCACCTCCGGCTGGCTCGGCTTCACCGACAAGTACTGGGCGGCGACGCTGATCCCGGAGGGCGACCGCACCTTCAATCCCGCCTTCCGCCACGACGTGCCGACCGGTGGCGGCGACCGCTTCCAGGCCGACTACCTGACCGACGGCCTCGCCGTCGCCCCCGGCGCTACCGCCAGCCTCGACACCCGCGTCTTCGCCGGTGCCAAGGAGGTGTCGATCGTCGACGGCTACCAGGACAACCTCGGCATTCACAATTTCGAGCTTCTGATCGATTGGGGATGGTTCTACTTCATCACCAAGCCGATGTTCTTCCTGATCGACTTCTTCTACCGGCTGGTGGGCAACTTCGGCGTGGCGATCCTGCTGGTCACGGTGCTGATCAAGCTGGCGTTCTTCCCGCTCGCCAACAAGTCCTACGTCTCGATGAGCCGCATGAAGCTCGTGCAGCCGCAGATGCTGGAGATCCGCGAGCGCTTCAAGGACGACAAGGTCAAGCAGCAGCAGGCCTTGATGCAGCTCTACAAGGACCAGAAGATCAACCCGCTGTCGGGCTGCCTGCCGATCGTTGTGCAGATCCCGGTGTTCTTCGCGCTCTACAAGGTGCTGTTCGTCACCATCGAGATGCGGCACGCGCCGTTCTTCGGCTGGATCCGGGATCTCGCGGCGCCCGATCCGACGACGATCTTCAACCTGTTCGGGCTGATCCCGTGGGATCCGCCGCAGCTGCTGATGCTCGGCATCTGGCCGATCATCATGGGCATCACGATGTTCCTGCAGATGAAGCTCAACCCGACGCCGCCGGACCCGGCGCAGGCGATGATCTTCAACTGGATGCCGGTGATCTTCACCTTCATGCTGGCGTCGTTCCCGGCCGGCCTCGTCATCTACTGGGCCTGGAACAACACGCTGTCGGTGATGCAGCAGGCCTTCATCATGAAGCGCCAGGGCGTGAAGATCGAGCTGTGGGACAACATCACGGCGCTGTTCAAGAAGAAGCCGAAGCCGACGTCGACGACGCCGACGACTCCCAGCAAATGAGCCGGGCGACATGAGCCGTCCACCGGACGAGGTGCACCTGCCGCCCGACGCCCCGGCGCCGAGCGCCGAGGCGCTGGAGGCGGGGCGGCTCCTGTTCGCCCGGCCGTGGCGGTTCGTGATGGGGGCGCCGTCGCTGAAGTTCCTGCCGCCGCTGGAGGGGCCGGAGATCGCGTTTGCCGGCCGCTCCAACGTCGGCAAGTCAAGCCTGATCAACGCGCTCGTCGGCCAGAAGGACCTCGCCCGCACCTCGAACACGCCGGGACGGACGCAGGAACTCAACTTCTTCCGCCCGGAGGATACCGAGGCCGACCTGACGCTGGTCGACATGCCGGGCTACGGCTATGCGGCGGCGCCAAAGGACCGGGTCGACGCCTGGACGCGGTTCGTCTTCGGCTACCTGCGCGGCCGCCAGACCCTGAAGCGCGTCTATCTCCTGATCGATTCCCGCCATGGCCTGAAGGAGAACGACGGCGAGGTGCTGTCGATGCTCGACCGGGCGGCGGTGTCCTACCAGATCGTGCTGACCAAGGCCGACAAGCCCAAGAAGGGCGGCCTGGAGGCCGTCGTCGCCGCCACCGCCGCTGCCGTGGCGCGCCGTCCGGCCGCCTATCCCGGCATCATCGCGACCTCGAGCGAGACCGGCCTCGGGCTGGACCTCCTGCGCGCGGCGATCGCCACGACGGCGTCGGAGTAGGAGGGGCGGGGGGCGACTTGCGCCGCCCGGCTTCGCCCGTTTCCTTTTCCGCGACCGGTCCCTTCCCCGCGACCGTTCGCTCCCGACCTTCCCGCCCTCTCGAGGTCATTCCCGGCCTTGTGCCGGGAACCCATGCAGCGCCGCCGCGCACGAGGCGCCATGCTGAGGTCGGCGCTCGCCGAGAGGGATGGGTTCCCGGGACACGCCCGGGAATGACTGCGGAGGGGGAGGGCGCCAGGACGGGCGCTCGCGGGCTCTCCAGCACCGGTCTCCGGCAGCGATTGCCAACGAGAGATCGCCGAGGACGGACGGGATGTTGACGGACGCGCCCGCAGGGACCGCTCCAGAAACTGTCTTCCCATTATACCGACCATCCGGTATGCTTGCCCCATGTCGCGCCCCACCAAGCTCCATCCCGACCGCGGCGATGCCCGCCGGCGCCTTCTCGAAGAGGCCGTCGACGTCATCCGCGCCAAGGGCTTCGCCGCGACCTCGGTCGACGATCTCTGTCGCGCCGCCGGGGTGACGAAGGGCGCCTTCTTCCATCACTTCGCGAGCAAGGAGGCGCTCGGCGTGGCGGCGGCCGAGCACTGGGCGGAGACGACGACGGCCTTCTTCGCGGCGGCGCCCTACCACGAACCCGCCGACCCGCTCGACCGCGTGCTCGCCTATGTCGCCTTCCGCAAGGCGATCGTCTCGGACGACATCACGGACTCGAGCTGCCTCGTCGGCACGATGGTGCAGGAGGTGCATCAGAGCGCCCCGGCGATCCGCGATGCCTGCGCCGCCAGCATTTTCGGCCACGCCGGGACACTCGAGGCCGACATCCGCCAGGCGATGGCTGAGCGCGGCATCGTCGCCGACTGGACGGCCGAGAGCCTCGCCCGCCAGACCCAGGCGGTGGTGCAGGGGGCACTGGTTCTCGCCAAGGCCGGCGACGACCCGGTGCTCGCCCGCGACAGCCTCGACCACCTCGACCGCTACATCCGCCTGCTGTTCGGCGTGGCGGCGCCCGGGCCCGACAGGACCGGGGAGGCCCACACGCCCGCGACCGTCGCGGCCGGGGTGCCGGCATGACCGCCGTCGCCGCCGGGGCGGGCACGCCGCTCGCCTGCCGCTGCGGGACCGTTCGTCTCGCCGTGCACGGGCAGCCGATCGTTGCCGCCGAATGCCATTGCGACAGCTGCCGGGAGGCCGCCCGGCGGCTTGGCGGACTCCCCGGCGCGCCGGACGTGCGGGCGGCGAATGGCGGGGTACCCTACGTGCTCTGGCGCAAGGACCGCGTCCGCTTCCTCGCCGGCGCGGAGCGGCTGCAGGAGTTCCGGCTGACGCCGGGATCGAAGACCCGCCGCGTCGTCGCCGGCTGCTGCGCCACGCCGATCTTCACCGAGTTCGAGAGCGGCCACTGGCTCAGCCTGTTCTCGTCGCTCTGGCCAGGCGGGACGCGGCCCGCGCCGGAGATCCGCACCATGACGGGCGACCGGCCCTCGGGAACCGTCCTCGACGCCAGCGTGCCGAACGCCCGTCGCCACACGGCGTCCTTCATGCTGAGGCTGCTCGCCGCGTGGGTGGCGATGGGGTTTCGCGTCCCGAAGGTGACCGTCGCGGGGGGAACGCTCGATGCCTGAAGCCGACAGGATCGCCATCGAGAACGTCGTCTCGCCCGGCCGGACCTATCGCGTCGACCGCGCCAAGTACGAGGCGATGCGGGCCGCGCTCCTCGCCGTACTGCCGGCCGGGCCGCCCGGGATGACCCCGGCCGAGGCGCAGCGGGCGCTCCTGCCGCATCTGCCCGCCGACCACTTCCCCGGCGGTGCCAAGGCCGGCTGGTGGATGAAGGCGGCGCAGCTCGATCTCGAGGCAAAGGGCGTCATCGCCCGCGCGCCGAAGCCGCCGGTGCGGCTCTTCCGCGTCGTTGGAGGCTGAGCCGCCGCGCCCGGCTGCCAGCCACCGCATCGGCTGCGTCTTTCGCCCGAAGCGGGCTCTTCTGTCCGTCGCACGGAGCGGCTATGGAGAGCCGCGGCGGGCGCGAGGCACGGGAGAGCGGCATGGCGGCAGAGACGAACGGCAGCAGCGACGACGCGGTGTCGCGGGCGCGCATCATCGCCGAATCCCTGCCCTACATGCTGCGCTACGACGAGGAGACCGTCGTCGTGAAGTATGGCGGTCACGCCATGGGCGACGCGGCGCTCGGCCGTGCCTTCGCCGAGGACGTGACGCTGCTGAAGCTCGCCGGGATCAACCCGGTCGTCGTCCACGGCGGCGGGCCGCAGATCGGCGCCATGCTCGAGCGGCTCGGCATCAAGAGCGAGTTCCGCGGCGGCCTGCGCGTTACCGACAAGGCGACGGTGGACATCGTCGAGATGGTCCTCGCCGGTTCCATCAACAAGGAGATCGTCGCCTCGATCAACGCCGTCGGCGGCCGCGCCGTCGGCCTGTGCGGCAAGGACGGGCGGATGGTGACGGCGCGCAAGCTGACGCGCACCACCATCGACCCGGATTCCAACATCGAGAAGATCCTCGACCTCGGCTTCGTCGGCGAACCGGCCACCGTCCGCCGCGAGGTGCTCGACGTTTTGGCGAAGAGCGAGATCATCCCGGTGCTCGCCCCCGTCGCCCCCGGCGAGGACGGCGAGACCTACAACGTCAACGCCGACACCTTCGCCGGTGCGGTGGCTGGCGCGCTCAACGCCAAGCGGCTCCTGTTCCTCACCGACGTCGCCGGCGTGCTCGACAAGGACAAGACCCTCATCAAGGAGCTCACCGTCGCCGAGGCGCGCCGGCTGATCGCCGACGGCACCGTGTCGGGGGGCATGATCCCGAAGGTCGAGACCTGCATCGAGGCGATCGAGCGTGGCGTCGAGGGCGTCGTCATCCTCGACGGCAAGGTGCCGCACGCCGTGCTGCTCGAGCTCTTCACCGAGGGCGGCGCCGGCACGCTGATCACGCCGTGACGGTCGCAGCTCCCGTGCGGTCCGATCTCTCGCGCTTCGCCGGGGTCGATACCTGGATCTTTGACCTCGACAACACGCTCTATCCGCCGTCGACGGCGCTCTTCCCGCAGATCGAGGTGAAGATGCGCACTTTCGTCGGGCGCCTGCTCGATCTCGACGAGGCCGAGGCGCGGGCGCTGCAGAAGCAGTACTACCGCCGCTACGGCACGACGCTGCGCGGGCTGATGACCGAGCACGGCGTCAAGCCGGAGGACTTCCTCTCCTTCGTCCACGACATCGACCACAGCGCGCTCACGCCGGACCACCGCCTCGCCGAGGCGCTCGCCCGCCTGCCGGGCAAGCGCTACATCATGACGAGCGGGTCGCGGTCGCACGCGAGCGCAGTCGCGAGCCGGCTCGCCATCGAGCACCACTTCGACGACGTCTTCGACATCATCGCCGCCGACTACATCCCGAAGCCGGCGGCCGAGACCTACGACCGCTTCTGGAAGGCGACCGGCATCCGGCCGGAGCGGGCGGCGATGTTCGAGGACCTCGCCCGCAACCTCGAGACGCCGCACGCCTTCGGCATGCGCACCGTCCTCGTCGTGCCGCCGGAGGAGGGCGGCCACGAGGACCCGGAGCTTCCGGACTGGGAGCGCGCGGGGCGCACGGCCGCCCATATCGAGCACGTCACCGACGACCTCGCCGGTTTCCTCGAGGCCGTGCTCGACGTGATCGGCGCCCCGGCACCGGCCTCCGCCGCCGTGGCGCGTTGACAGCGGCCCCTCCGCCGATATGGTCCGCCGGCCCGCCGCGCGTGCGGGTTGCGCGGCCTTTTTGGCCCGCCGACACGAACGACGCCCGCTGGGGCCCTCAGGAAACCGCCCGATGACCGACCTCGTCACGCTCGCCGCCACCGTCGACGCCGCATTCGAGGACCGCGCCAACGTCGGTCCGCAGACGACCGGCCCGGTGCGCGAGGCGGTCGAGACGACGCTGTTGCTGCTCGATTCCGGCGAGATCCGCGTCGCCGAGCCGGACGGCGACGGCTGGATGGTCAACCAGTGGGCGAAGAAGGCGGTGCTGCTGTCCTTCCGCCTCGCCGCGATGGAGGCGATCTCCGGCGGCCCGGGCGGCGCGCCGTGGTGGGACAAGGTGCCCTCGAAGTTTCTCGGCTGGGGGCAGGCGGAGTTCGAGGCGGCCGCCTTCCGCGCGGTGCCGGGCGCGATCGTCCGCCGCTCCGCCTACATCGCGCCGGGCGTCGTGCTGATGCCGTGCTTCGTCAACCTCGGCGCCCGCGTCGGCGAGGGCACGATGATCGACACCTGGTCGACCGTCGGCTCGTGTGCGCAGGTCGGCCGCAACTGCCACATCTCCGGCGGCGTCGGCCTCGGCGGCGTGCTCGAGCCGCTGCAGGCCGGCCCCGTCATCATCGAGGACGACTGCTTCGTCGGCGCCCGCTCGGAGGTCGTCGAGGGCGTCGTCGTCGGCAAGGGCTCGGTCTTGTCGATGGGCGTGTTCATCTCCGCCTCGACGAAGATCGTCGACCGCGAGACGGGCGAGGTGTTCATGGGCAAGGTGCCGCCCTATTCGGTGGTTGTGCCCGGCGCGCTGCCTGGCAAGCCGCTGCCGGACGGCTCGCCCGGCCCGTCGCTGTCGTGCGCCGTCATCGTCAAGCGCGTCGACGAGCGCACCCGCGCCAAGACCTCGATCAACGAGCTCTTGCGCGACTGATGCGCCCGTCCCATTGGCAAGGCGCCTGCGCGCGCCTAGCTGAGGGACCCGAACCCGAAAAACCCGGAACGAGCCCAGATGGCGCCGCCGAGCCCGACTGCCCCCCGTGCCGCCACCGTCCCGTGGGTTCTGTTCGGCCTCGACGGCCGCATCGGCCGGCAGGCCTACTGGCTGGCGTTCCTGCTCACCATCGCGCTGATGAGCATCGCCTTCACGCCCTACCGCGCCGGCCTGCCACAGGAGCCGGACCTCTACTTCCTGGTCCTCGCCGGCATCGGCCTGTGGATGGAGGTGGCGCTGGTGATGAAGCGGCTGCACGATCGCGGACTGTCGGGCCTGTTCGCGCTGCTCCTGCTCGTCCCGCTCGTCAACATCGGTGTCGTGATCTTCGTCGGGCTGATGCCGGGCGACCCAGGGCCGAACCGCTTCGGGCCGCACACCGACAGCCGCGGGCGATTCGGGTGAGGCGGCGGCGATGAGCGCGCCGAGCGAGGCCCCCGGCGTCGTCGAGATCGCCCGTGATCTCCTGCGCGTGCCGAGCCTGACGCCGGCCGGCCCGGACGCCTTCGACATCGTCGAGGCCTGGCTTAAGGCCGCCGGCTTCACCGTCCGCCGCCGCGTCTTCTCCGAGCCCGGCACCACCGACACGATCAATCTCTGGGCCGAGATCGGCGAAGGCCGGCCGCACCTCGCCTTCAACGGCCACCTCGACGTGGTGCCGCCCGGGCCGGAGGCGCGCTGGCGCCACGGCCCGTTCTCCGGCGACCTCGCCGGCGGCGAGCTCTGGGGCCGCGGCGCCGTCGACATGAAGGGCGGCGTCGCCGCCTTCCTCGCCGCAGCCATCGCCTACGTCACCGCGAACCGGAGCGGCCACCTTTCGATCCTGCTCACTGGTGACGAGGAGGGGCCGGCCGTCAACGGCACCCGCAAGATCGTCGACTGGTGCGCGGCCGAGGGTGCCGCCTTCGACGCGGCGATCGTCGGCGAGCCGACCTCGATCGCCCGCCTCGGCGACAACCTCAAGATCGGCCGGCGCGGCTCGCTGTCGGGCACCGTCACCGTCACCGGCGTGCAGGGCCACGCCGCCTACCCTGAGCGCGCCGCCAACCCGGTGCCGCCGCTGCTCGCCATCGCCGCGGCCCTGAACCACCCACCGCTCGATGCCGGCACAGCCCACTTTGCGCCATCGAACCTCGAGATCGTCTCGGTCGACGTCGGCAATCCCTCGTGGAACGTCATCCCCGGCGAGGCGCGGCTGCGCTTCAACGTCCGCTACAACGACACCTACAGCCGCGACACGCTGCCGGACGAACTCGCCCGCCGCGTCGCCGCCGTGGCGCTGCCGGCGGGGATATCGGCCACGCTGGCGATCGAGCCCGGCTACGGCGACGTCTTCCTCACCGAGCCCGGCCCGTTCGTCGAGGGTCTGACGGCGGCGATCGCCGAGGTCACCGGCCTGACGCCGGAACTCGGCACCGGCGGTGGCACGTCGGACGCGCGCTTCCTCAAGGACCTCTGCCCGGTGGTCGAGTTCGGCCTCGTCGGCACCACCATGCACCAACTCGACGAGCGCGTGCCGGTGGCCGAGCTCGAGGCGCTCACCGACATCTACGGCCGCTTCCTGGCGCGCTTCTTCGCCGTCGACGGGGCGGGCGCGCGGTGACGACGGCCGACTTCCGCGCCGGTATCGAGGCGGCGGTGGCGCTGCTCTTCGGCAAGCCGGGGGCACTCGGCCGCTTCGACGTGTCGCTGGAAGGCTTCTGGCGTTCGTTTGCCGCGATCGTGCTGGTGCTGCCGAGCTTCGCGATCTCGCTGATGGCGGTGTGGCGCGGCCAGATGGAGCAGTTGCCGGCCGAGGCGGTCGATGTGCCGTGGCTGGGCTTTGTGCTGGAGCGTGTCGTCTCCCTCGGACTCGCCTGGGTGGCGCTGCCGCTGGTGCTGGCGCTCATCGCCGGCCGGCTCGGGCTCAGCGGGCGCTACGTGCCGTTCATCGTCGCCCGCAACTGGGCCGAGCCGGTGGTTTCGGCGTTCTATGCCGTGCCGGCGCTGTTCTACGCCGCCGGCTTCATCGACAGCGACGTCGCCGCCTTCATCAGCCTTCCCGTGCTCTTCGTCGCCCTGCACTACCTCTACCGCATCGCCCGCCAGACCCTCGGCGCGACCATCAGCCTCGCGATCGGGGTGGTGGTGCTCGACCTGCTGCTCGGGCTTCTCGTCAGCGAGACGGTGAGCCGCCTCTGGCCGGCTTGACCCGAAAGGCCGTTTCGCGCCATCCCTCCGGCCCGCTTCCGTTCCCCGTCCGACCCACCTTTCCCGCCGACCTTCCCTGAGGAGCCACGTATGGAACCCACCGATTCCGGTCCCGGCGGTTTCGCCGCCGGCCAGCTGAAGTCCTTCGTCGAGCGCATCGAGCGGCTCGAGGAGGAGAAGAAGACGATTTCCGACGACATCAAGGACGTCTACGGCGAGGCGAAGGCGAACGGCTTCGACGTGAAGATCCTCCGGCAGGTCATCCGCCTCCGCAAGCAGGACGCCGACGAGCGCTCCGAGCAGGAAACGCTGCTCGACCTCTACATGGCCGCCCTCGGCATGCTGCCAGGCTCGAACGCCTGATGTCGCTGGTGGCGGGCCATCCGGCTGTCGCCACCGCCACCCGCGTTGACCGGCGCCGTCCCCTCCGCCACCTTGCCAATGGGCGGAAACGGGTGATGGGCAAAGCCGACGAAAATCGACCGTCCCGAGCCTGGGCGACTTGGGCCCTGATGCTCGGCGTCGGCCTTCCCGGGTTCACAGACGCAGCGCGGGCCGGCGACCTGCCGGCCGAGCCCGCCGCCATCACCTACGTGCGCGCCTGCACGGCCTTCGGCGACGGATACCTCGTCGTCCCCGGCACCGACACCTGCTTCCAGATCAACGGCTACACGGTGGCCGAATGGCACATCTTTGGCGGCGACAAGGCGTCCCGCCAGCCGGGCTTCTACGGCGACCAGGATGCCAACGTCGGCTACATCAAGGCGAACCTCGCCTGGAACGCAGCGACCAACACCGAGATCGGCCTCGTCCGCACCTACGCGAAGCTCGAGCTCGTCGACACGGCGACGTTCGGCGGCCTCGTCTACAATCTGAAGGCCGCCTACGTGGAGTTCGGCGGCCTGACCTTCGGCCGGCTGCAGTCGATGTTCGACTTCATCACCGGCACCACCTACGCCGATCTCTACGAGCCCGCCTGGTCCGACAGACAGAACACCGTCCTTGCCTACACGGGCACGCTCGGAGAGGGCCTGACGGCGACGCTGTCGATCGAGGACGCCGTCACCCGCCGCACCGGCATCATCGGCGTCGGCGGTGGCGATTGGGGATATGCCCCGGGCGCCCGCATGCCCGACATCGTCGGTGCGCTCGCCTTCGAGCAGGGCACCACCCAGGCGAAGCTGATGGCGGTGCTGCACGAGGTCCGCGCCAACCGCCGCGCCACGGCGGCCGAGATGGGCTGGACGGTGGCTGCCGGCGCGATCTTCGACGTGCCGTTCACCGGCAAGGGCGACCAGGCGATGCTGCAGGCCTCGATCGGCCAGGGCGCGCTCAACTACAACGCCACCAACCCGATCGGCCCCGGCCGCCTCTTCGCCGGTGCCGATGCCCGCGTTGTCGGCCGGCGGCTGGTGCTTGCCGACGTCTGGGCGGTCGGGGCGGTGTACGACCACTACTGGACAACCGAATGGGTAACGGAGCTGAACGGCTCCTTCCTCGACGTCGACCAGGCCGGCCGCCGATACGACTTCCGCAACATCGACGCGCAGCTCAATTTGTCATTCGCGCCGGTCGACGGGCTGAAGTTCACCAGCGAGGCCGAGTACAAGTACATCGACCGTTCGCAGGGCAAGGACGGCGAGGCCTTCGTCATGATGTTCGTCGTCGAGCGCGGATTCTGAGGAAGGCCGCAGGGGCGTGTCTCCGCGCCGGCGCGCGTTGACCCTCTCGGCTCCGCCCGCCACTCTCGCCGCTCGCGGGGGATTCGGATGCGGCGTCGTGTGCGTGAAAGGGTGAGCCGACCGGCAGGCTGGGGCGCGGCGACCTTGATCGCGGGCGCGCTGGCGTCTCCCATCGCAGCTTTCGCCACGGACCTTCCCGCCGAGCCGGCGCCGATCACCTACGTGCGCGCCTGCAACGGCTTCGGCGAGGGCTTCCTCGTCATACCCGGCACCGACACCTGCTTCGAGCTCAACGGTTACCTCGTCGCCGAGTGGCACATCTTCGGCAGCGACAAGGCCTCGCGACAGCCCGGCTGGTATGGCGACCAGGACGCCAATACCGGTTACATCCGCTATGACTTCTTCTCGAACTCCGCCACCAACACCGAGTACGGGCTGCTGCGCAGCTACGCCAAGGTCGAGCTCGTCGAGACGCCGCCATACGGCCTCATCGGCACGCTGAAGTGGGCCTACATCGAGTTCGGCGGCCTCACCGTCGGCCGCAAGCAGTCGATGTTCGACTTCTTCACCGGCAATACCTACGAGGACTACTTCGAGCCCGCGTGGTCGGACACGCAGAATATGGTCGCCGCCTACACCGCCCGCCTCGGTGGCGGCCTCGCGGCGACGCTGTCCCTCGAGGACAATCTCGGCCGCCGCGACGGCATCATCGGGGGCGGCGGCAGTCCCGACGGCTATGGCGGCGCCCGCTTCCCCGATCTCGTCGGCGTGCTGTCCGCCGAGGGAACCTGGGGCCAGGCGCAGGTGATGGCGGCCCTGCACGAGGTGCGCGCCCGTCGCGCCGCGGCCGGGTCGCAGATGGGCTGGGCGCTTGCCGCCGGCACGACGCTGAACGTGCCGTTCACCGGCAAGGGCGACCAGTTCACCCTGCAGGCCTCCATCGGCCAGGGTGCGCTCAGCTACAACGCCACCAACCCCATCGGCCCCGGCCCTGGCTTCGAAGGCGCGGACGCGCGGGTGCTCGGTGGCAACCGCCTGGTGCTCGCCGACATCTGGGCGGTCGGCGCCGAGTTCGACCACAACTGGAGCGACAAGTGGGTGAGCGAGCTGAACGGCTCCTTCCTCGACGTCGACCAGGCCGGCCGCCGCTACGACTTCCGCAACATCGACGCCCAGCTCAACCTCTCCTTCGCCCCGGTCGACGACCTCAAGTTCACCGCCGAGGGCGAGTACAAGTACATCGACCGCACGAAGGGCCGCGACGGCAACGCCTTCGTCATGATGTTCGTGGTGGAGCGCGATTTCTGAGACGGCCGGTGGGCCGTCCCAGGCTAGACGGTCAGGTACTGCGTCAGCCGCTGCGGGTCGCCACCGACGTCGGCGAGCGTGCCGGACCAGCCGATCCGGCCCCTTTCGATGACATAGAAGCGATCGACCAGGGTGGCGAGATGCCGGACGTGCTTGTCGACGATCAGGATCGACTGCTCGAGGGCGCGCAGGCGCTTGAGGCAGATCCAGATCTGGTCGCGCACCACCGGGGCGAGGCCCTCGGTCGCCTCGTCGAGGATGAGGAGCTCCGGGTTCGTCATCAGCGCCCGGCCGATAGCCAGCATCTGCTGTTCGCCGCCGGACAAGAGGTTGCCGTGGGCGTGCCGACGCTCGGCGAGGCCGGGGAAGAGCTCGTAGACCCGCTCGAGCGTCCACGGGTCCGACCGTCCGGCCCGGTTCGCCGCGGTCACCAGGAGATTCTCCTCGGCCGTCAGGTTGGGGAAGATCTGCCGGCCCTCCGGCACGAGCCCGACCCCGGCGCGGGCGACGCGGGCGGCGGAGCGGCGCGACAGCGCCTGGCCCTTGAAGCGCACCTCGCCGTCCCACGCCGGCAACAGGCCCATCACCGTGCGGATGGTCGTCGTCTTGCCCATGCCGTTGCGTCCCATCAGGCAGATCGCTTCGCCCGCGCCGATCTCGAAGGAGAGGTCGAACAGCACCTGTGCCTTGCCGTAGCCGCCCGACAGACCGCGAACCTCCAGCATCAGTCGTCCTCCCCGAGATAGGCGTCGCGAACGGCGGGATGGCTGCGGATCTCGTCCGGCGTGCCGACGGCGATGACGGCGCCGCGCACGAGCACCGTGATGCGGTCGGCGAGGCCGAACACCGCCTCCATGTCATGCTCGACGAGAACGACTGTCGTGCGCCCCTTGAGGGCACGCAGCGCCGTCGTCATGGCGCGGCCCTCCTCCGGGCCGAGGCCCGCCATCGGCTCGTCGAGGAGCACGAGCTTCGGCGTGCCGAGGAGGGCGATCGCGAGCTCGAGCTGGCGCTGCTCGCCGTGGCTGAGGTTGGCGACTGGCTCGTCTGCGCGGCGCTCGAGACCGGCGCGCGCGAGGGCGGCGCCCGCGACGGCGAGGAGCCTCGGATCGCGCCGAACGGGTGGCCAGAGGCGGAAGCCGTGGCCCTCTTTGGCGGCGGCGCCGACGAGGACGTTCTCGAGCACGGTAAGGTCGCGCGCGAGGGTCGTGATCTGGAACGAGCGCGCGAGGCCGCGGCGGGCGCGGGCGTGCGGCGGCAGGTGGGTGATGTCCTCGCCGGCGACTCGGATCGCGCCCTTGTCCGGCGCAAGCTCGCCGAAAAGCTGGCAGATCAGTGTCGTCTTGCCGGCGCCGTTCGGACCGATGACGGCGTGGAGCTCGTTCTCGGCGACGGTCATCGAGACGTCCGCGGTGGCGCGCAGGCCGCCGAAGGACTTCTCGAGGTGGGAGACTTCGAGCGCGGCGGTCATCGGCCCCTCCGGGTGATGAGGCCGACGAGCCCGCCGCGCGCCCACAGCACCACCGCGATCAGGAACAGGCCGAACCAGAAATGCCAGTAGATGGTCAGCGAACCGAACACCTCCTCGATGAGGAGAAAGACGGTCGCCCCCACCAGCGGGCCGGCGAGCGTGCCGACGCCGCCGAGGATGATCATGAACAGCAGTTCGCCGGATCGCGACCAGCTCATCATCTCCGGTGTCACGAAGGTCGAGAAGTTGGCATTGAGGAACCCCGCCAGACCGCAGAGCGTGCCGGCGATGACGTAGGCCACGAGACGGTAGCGGAAGGGGTCGAAACCGACGGCGGCAGCGCGGCGCTCGCTCTCCTTGGCCGTCGTCAGAACGAGGCCGAAGCGCGAGGCGCGCAGCAGGACGAGGACGGCGAGGCCGAGGGCGAGGGCACCAAGGGTGACGTAGTAGAGGACGAGACGGTCGTCGAGATCGAGCGGCGCGGGGAACTGGCTGCGCATGTCGATCGTCAGGCCGTCGTCGCCGCCATATTCCTCGAGCCCGACCAGCAGAAAGTAGATCATCTGCGCGAAGGCCATGGTGATCATGATGAAGTGGACGCCGCGGGTGCGCAGCACCACGAGGCCACTCGCGAGCGCCCAGAGGGCGCTGATGCCGAGGGCGAGGGCGAGCTGGGTGAAGCCGTCCTCGACGCCGTAGAAGGCGGCGATGCCGACCGCGTAGCTGCCGATGCCGAGGAAGGCCGCGTGGCCGAAGCTGACGAGCCCGGCCGCGCCGACCAGGAAGTTGAGGGAGCTCGCGGCGAGCGCGAGGATCAGGGCGCGGTTGATGACGTCGATCCAGAATGGTGCGCCGACGAGGGTCAGCACGGTCGGTGCGGCGGCGGCGGCGGCCAGCAGGGCCAGCGTCAGGCCGGTGTCGAGGGTGATGCGGCGCGCCGGCAGCGTGACCGGTGGCGCCGCGACGGCAGCGGAGATCGGCGCAGACATGGCTCGGTTCCCTGTCGCTCGCCCGCCGTCCATCATCGCGTCGCCGGCGGGAACAGGCCCGCGGGACGGAAGACGAGGACGACGGTCATCGTGAGGTAGATGAGGATCGACGCGAGCGCGGGGCCCGCGGCGGAGGCGAAGCTCGGCGAGACCAGCGCGCCGAGGGCCGTCGGCAGGTAGGCCCGGCCGAGGGTGTCGACGAGGCCGACGCCGAGCGCCGCGATGAAGGCGCCGCGGATGGAGCCGACGCCGCCGACGATGATGACGACGAGGGCGAGGATGACGATCTGGTTGCCCATTCCGATCGAGGTGCCGGTGACCGGGGCGACGAGCATGCCGGCGAGGCCCGCGAGCACCGCGCCGATGCCGAAGACGAGGGCGAAGACGAGCCGCGTCTCGACGCCGAGCGCCCGCGCCATCGGCTCGTTCGAGGCCGCCGCGCGGACCAGCATGCCGGCGCGGGTGAACGAGATGACCGCCCAGAGGATTGCGGCGACCGCCAGTCCGACGGCGACGACGAACAACCGGTAGGCCGGCAGCACGATGCCGCCGAAACCGACCTGGCCCGACAACATCTCGGGGAGCGGCACCGAGAGCCCCTCCGGCCCCCACAGATACTTCACGGCCGTGTCGAAGCAGAGGATCAGGCCGAAGGTGGCGAGCACCTGGTCGAGATGGTCGCGGGCGTAGAGGCGGCCGGCGACGGCCCATTCGACCGCCAGCCCGACGATGAACGCCGCCGGCAGTCCGGCGAGGAGCCCGAGCAGGAAGGAGCCGGTCTCGATCGCCACCGTCGCCGAGACATAGGCGGCGACCATGTAGAAGGCGCCGTGGGCGATGTTGATGAAGTTCATGATGCCGAAGACGAGCGACAGGCCCGCGGCGAGCAGGAACAGGATCAGCCCGAGCTGCAGCCCGTTCAGGACCTGGTTGGCGAAGAGGATGAGATCCATCGGAACGTCCCGGCGGCGAATTTCGAGAACGGGTTCATGGGCGCGGCGCGGGCGCCGCGCGGCCGCGCCCGGTCGGCTGCTCAGCCCGAGAGCTTGCAGTCGCCGACATAGGGATCGGGGGTGTTCTCGAGCACGACCTCGCCCGCCTTCAGCGTCCAGCGGCCGGCCGCGTCGACGACCACTTGCTGGGCGTAGTAGCGGTCGATCGGGAAGTTGTTGGCGCCGAGGCTGTAGCGGCCGCGCACCGAATCGTAGTTCGCCGCCTTCAGCATCGTCCGCACCTTGGCGGTATCGGCGACGTCGCCGCCCGACTGCTCGACGGCGGCCTTGATGTAGGGGATGAGGTCGTAGGCGGCGGCGGCGTAGTTCGACGGCAGGCGGCCGTACTTCTTCTCGAAGTCGGCGACGAAGCGCTTGTTCGTCGGGTTGTCGAGATCGGGCGACCAGTAGTCGGCTGCCTCGGTGCCGATGACGCTGTTGACACCCGCTTCCTGGAGGCGGGGCAAGGACAGCTGGTCGACGGTGTAGACGCTGTAGAGCTTCACCTCGCCCGACAGTCCCGCCTGGTCGTATTGGCGGGTGAAGGCGGCGGCGGCCCGGCCGGGATAGAAGACGAAGATCGCGTCGGCGCCGCTCGCCCGCGCCTTGGCGAGCTCGGCCGAGAAGTCGAGCTGCGGATCTTCGCCCCATTTGGTGAAGTCCCGGCCGACCATCTCACCCGCGAAGGTGCGCTCGACGCCGGCGACCATGTCCTTGCCGGCGGCGTAGTTCGGGGCCATCGCGTAGAGCTTCTTGACGCCGTCCTTGTTCATCACCTCGCCGAGGGCCATCGGCACCATGTCGTTCTGGCCGCGCACCGAGAAGAAGTTCTCGTTGCAGAGCTTGCCGGCGATGTCCGACGGGCCGGCGTTCGTCGAGATGAAGATCTTGCCGGAATCGAGGATCGGCCGCCGCGCCGCCAGAAGCACGTTCGACCAGTTGAAGCCGGCGATGATGTCGACCTCGTCCTGGTTGAGGAGCTTCTCGGCCTTCTGCTTGCCGAGCTCGGGCTTGGTGCCGTCGTCCTCGATGACGAGCTCGATCGGCTTGCCGGCGATGGTGCCGCCGACGTGCTCGACCGCGAGGTTCACCGCGTCGACGACGTCCTGGCCGATCACCGCCGAAGGGGTGGTGAGGGTGGTGACGAGGCCGATCTTGACGGTATCTCCGGCGAAAGCCGGGCTTGCGGCCAGCGCCGCCAGCGAGGCGGCGATGAGGGTGCGCTTCATGGCTGTTCCTCCGTCTGGTGGGGTTTTGGGCGCCGCCGTTCAGAGGGCGGTTCTCAAGGTGTCAGATTTCGCGAAGGCGAGGGCGCAGGGCCGAGGCCGGCGCCTGGATGTTCACGCCGCATCTCCTGATAGTACGACCGGCATCTTCAGGATCGCCTGGCGGTCGACCTTGCCGGTGCCGGTCTTCGGCAGGTCGTCGACGAAGGTGACGATCCGCGGATATTTGTGGGGAAGCAGCATCGTCTTGACGTAGTCCTGCAGGAGGCGGGTCAATTCGCCGGGGTCGGCACCGGGCTGCCGCAGCACGACGACTGCCTTCAGGGTGGTGCGGCGGTCGGGAAGCTCGATCGCGGCGACGGCGCATTCCTTCACCGCCGGGTGCTCGGCGAGACAGAGCTCGACCTCGAGCGGATAGACCCACTGGCCGGACACCTTGACGAGGTCGTCGGCGCGGCCGCGGAAGAAGTAGAAGCCGTCCTCATCGCGCACGAAGCGGTCGCCGGTGTAGATCCAGCCGTCCTCGCGCATCGTCTCGGCGGTCTTGTCGGGACGGTTCCAGTAGGTCGGCGCGTTGGAATCTCCGCGCACCCAGAGGATGCCCTCCTCGCCGTCGGCGACGGCGGCGCCGGCCGGGTCGCGCAGCGCGATCTCGTAGCCGGGCACGCGCCGCCCGGCGGCGCCGAGCTTCTTGGCGTCGACCGTGTTCGACAGATAGATGTGCAGCACCTCGGTCGAGCCGAGGCCCTCGACGATCTCGAGCCCGGTCATCGCCTTCCAGGCGTTGAAGACGTCGGCCGAGAGGATCTCGGCGGCCGAGACGGCGAGCCGCAGCGACGAGAGCTCCGCCGTCGCCGCCTCGGCCGACTTCGTCAGCGCGGTGTAGAGCGTCGGCAGCCCGAACAGCACCGTCGGCTTGAAGCGGGCGATGGCGTCGAAGACGGCGGCCGGTCGCGGCTGTCCCGGCAACAGCAGGGTCGCGGCACCCGCGGCGTAGGGGAAGGTGATCGCGTTTCCGAAGCCATAGGCGAAGAAGATCTTCGGCACGGAGAAGCAGACGTCGTCTTCCCCGAGCCGCAGGATCGTCTCGGCGTAGGAGGCGACGGTGTAGGCCATGTCGTGGTGGAGGTGGACGATGCCCTTTGGCCGGCCGGTGCTGCCGGAGGAGTACATCCAGAACGCCATGTCGTCCCGGTGGGTGTCGGCGGGGGCAAGCGTCGACGGATGGGCCGCCGTCCGGTCGGAGAGCGCCTCGGCGCCGGCGAGGTCGGCGGGGCAGGGACCGTTGGCGACGAGGATTTTGGCGAGGTCGGTGCCCTCCGTGGTCGCGGCACCGAAGTGGGCGGCGAAGGTGGCGTCCGTCACGGCGATGCGGGCGCCGGAGTCCTGCAGGTAGAAGCGCAGCAGATCGGGCGGCGTCAGCGTGTTGACGAGGATCGGCACCGCCCCGATGCGGAGCGCGCCGAAGACGGCGGCGGGATAGACGGGCGTATCGTCGAGGAAGAGCACGATCCGGTCGCCGGGGCCGGCGCCGAGCGACAGCAGAGCGTGGCCGAACCGGCAGGCATCGGCGGCGAGTTCGGCATAGGTGCGCTCGCCCCCCGGTCCGACGACGGCCGTCCGGTCGCCGCGGCCGCGGTCGAGGTTGTCGAACAGGATGGCGCTCGCGTTGTAGCGCTCCGGAACCGAGAACCCGATCTCGCGCGCGCCCGGACAGTCGCGGGGCACCGCATCGCGGATCGCCCCGGCCGGCGCCGCCGCCTCGGCGACGATGTCGATCGTCATCGCGTCTCTATCCCTCTCTGTTCGAAGGCGTTTTCTTGTCGAAGACGGGTGCTCGTGAGGACGACTGCTCGCCGACGGCGCGTCTGGCCGACGACGATCGTCAGGCGGCGGCGACGGGGCGTTCCGCGTCGTAGCGGGCCATGAACCCGGGTGACATCTGCCGGAGCCGCTGGTCGTCGATGCGGCCCGAGCGGGTGATGTAGCTGCGGGCGAGATCGATCGGCGAAAGCCGCATGTGCGCCGGGAAGTGCTCGTACCAGTCGGCCGAAGTGCGGGCGGCGCGGACGAGCTTCTCCACCACCGGCCGCCGCTCCGCCTCGTAGCGCTCGAGCCCGGCCCTGACGTCGCCCGGGCTCTCGTCGAGGGCCTTCACGAGGGCGATGACATCCTCGAGGGCGAGCCGCGTGCCGGAGCCGATCGAATAGTGCGCGGTCCGGAGGGCGTCGCCGACCAGCACCATGTTGCGGTGCGACCAGCGCTCGTTCCAGATCCAGGGGAAATTGCGCCAGGTCGACTTGTTGGCGACGAGCGGGTGGCCGTCGAGGACTTCGGCAAAGACGGCTTCGCAGCGCGAGCGCGCTGCCTCGGGATCGAGATGGTCGAAGCCGGCACCCAGCCAGGTGGCACGGTCGCACTCGACGATGAAGGTGCTCATCCCCGGCGCATAGCGGTAGTGGTGCGCGTTGAAGGTGCCGTCCGGGCTCTCGACGAAGGTCTGCGTCAGCGTTTCGAAGCGCTTCGTCGTGCCGAACCAGACGAACTTGTTGTCGAGGTAGCTGACGGAGGTGCCGAAGTCGCCCTCGAAGCTGCGCCGGACCAGCGAATTGACGCCATCGGCGGCGACGATGAGGTCGAAGTCTTTGAGGCCGTCCAGCGACTGCAGCGGTGTCGAAAAGCGCGGCACCACCCCGACGGTGGCGAGCCGGCTCTGCAGCAGCTGCAGCAGGTGCAGCCGGCCGATCGCAGAGAAGCCGACGCCGTCGATGGTGACGGTCTCGCCGCGGTGGACGAGCGTCATGTCGCGCCAGCTCTCCATGTCCGCGGCGATGAGGTCGGCGGTGTCGGGATCGTCGAGGCGCAGGAAGTCGAGGGCGCGGTCGGAGAACACGACGCCGAAGCCGAAGGTCGACCCGGCGGCGTTCTGCTCGAACAGCACCACCTCGGCCTCGGGATGCCGACGCTTCCAAAGATAGGCGAAGTAGAGCCCGGCGGGACCGCCGCCGAGAACCGCGATGCGCATGGGGCGCCTCCTGATGCTTCCTCTGCCCCACGTTGCCGGCCGGTTTCGGTGGCCTGACCATGGATGCGACTTTTGCGTATGATACAAATCATTGCGCGATACGCAATAACTATCCGCACGGAAGCGGCGCAACCGGGAGGATGAGGATGTTCGAGAACCGCCTGACGGTGGAGTGGGGGGATTGCGACGAAGCCGGAATCGTCTTTTATCCCAACTACTTCTACTGGCTGGACTGCACCTTCCAGCGCCTCCTGCGCAGCCGCGGGCTGAGCCAGCGCGAGCTCACCCGCCGCTTCGGTGGGGTGACGCCCTTGGTCGACGTCGGCGCCACCTTTCGTCGACCGTCGCGCTATGACGACGAGCTCGCGATCAGCGCCGAGGTCGTCGAGTGGGAGGAGAGGCGGTTCAAGCTGTGCTATCGGGTGAGCCGCGACGGCGATCTCGTCGCCGAGGCCTTCGAGGTTCGGGCATGGGCACTGATCGACGCGGACGGACGGGCACGCGGCGCCCCGATCCCGCCGGAGCTGCGGGACCTGCTGAGCTGACCGCCGTCGACGAGGGCGAGGAGACGCGGGACGCGAACGCCCGGGGCGGGATCCAGTCGCTCGACGCGGCGCTGTCGGTCCTGCGGGCGCTCGCCGGCTTTCCCGGCCCCGTGACGCTCACCGACATCGCGCGCGCCGCCGGCATGCCGGCGAGCAAGGTGCACCGCTACCTCGCAAGCTTCATCCACGCCGGCTTCGTGGTGCAGCGCGAGCGCTCGGGCCGGTATGATCTCGGCCCGTTTGCGAGCGAGTTCGGCCTCGCCGCCCTCGCCCGCAACGACTTCGTCAACCGCGCCGCTGACGGGCTCGAGGAGCTCAGCCAGGAGACCGACCTCACCTCGCTGTTGACCGTGTGGGGCAACCGCGGCGCCACCGTCGTGCGCTGGCAGCGCGTGCCGAGCTTCACCGTCACCTCGCTCGGCCTCGGCAGCACGCTGCCGCTGCTCACCTCGGCGAGCGGACGCGTCTTCCTCGCCTTCCTGCCGCGCCGGCTGACCGAGAGCCTCCTGCGCCTCGAGATCGAGCGTGCGCTCGCGGCGGGGATCGAGTGGCCGGACGTGTCGCCGCGGGAAGACAGCATCGCCGCCCTGATCTCGGACACCCGGGCGCGCCGTCTCGCCAGCGTCGACGGCCGGTTCGTGCCGGGGTTGCGCGCCGTCGCGGCACCGGTGACCAACTGGCAGGGCGAAGCGGAGGTGGTCGTCACCCTCATCGGCACGGAGGAGGCGATCCTCGCCTCCGACAGTGCCGCACGCCGCCACCTGTCGGCATTCGCCCGCCGGTTGTCAGTGCCGCGCTGCGAAGAGTGAACGGCCGCCGCGCGGTCAGGCGCGCCGGCGCGGCCGCTTCGGCGCCCGCGGCCCGGCGACAGCCGCTGTCGTCGCATCGCCGCCGCGGACGAGTTTCACCCGGCCGAGCCAATCGTCGATCAGCCGCCGGTATTCCTCGGCATCGTTCTGCCAGATGCGGTTCGTCGCCATGCCGCGCAGGAGGTTGAGCGTCAGTCGCAGATCGATTTCCGTCTGTGTCCGGTCGTAGCCGGCCCGCACCAGCGCCTCGAGCCAGGTGCGGCGCATGCCGTCGTGAAAGCGCTGCAGCACCGGGTGGATCTTGGCGAACAGCGCCGGATCGCTGCGCGCGGCGAGGACGACCTCGAGGGCGGCGATGAACGGCCAGTCGAAATAGATCGACAGGCAGTCGTCGACATAGTCGCGCAAGGGTTCCTGCGAGCAGCTGGCCGCCTCCGCGCGCTGCTGGCCGAGCTCGCCGCAGCGCTCGTAGACATAGGCGGTGGCCGCGATCACGAGGTCGGCCTTCGTGGGGAAGTGATGCACCCGGGCACCGCTCGTCACGCCGGCGCGGGCGTCAACGAGGGCGGTGGTCAGGCCGGCATAGCCGCTCTCGAGCAGCACGTCGATGGTGGCGCGGAGCAGTTTCTCGCGGGTCTCGCGGCTGCGCGTCTCCTGCGTCCGTCGCCGCAGCCGATCCGGTTTTTCCTCAAGCACGCACGCGTCCCCGTTTCCTAACCATCATAACCCCAACCATCCCGGCCGCATGCTCGCGATCGACATTTCAGAACGGTTCGAGCCTCTTGACAAAAGATACCGATCAATCGGTATATATCAGAAGCCCAGGGTGGGGGCGGCCGAAAACCAAGAAATCACCCGGGATGGAACCCGCCGGCCGAGCGCCGGGCGCCTCGCCGGCGCCCTGAGACGTCCGGCACGCCGGCGCCCGATGTCGCGGCGCCCAGGAGGATCAATGCTGAAACGCTCGCGGTCGCTTCTCGCGGCCACCGCCGCCGTGTCCACCGTGGTCATGGCCGCGGCCACCATCCCCGCTGGCGCCGCCGAAGACGAGATCAAGGTCGGCGTCGTCACGACGCTCACCACCCCGGCATCCGTCATCGGTCGCGAAGTCCAGGACGCGATGACCCTCGCCCTCGAAGAGATGGGCGGCACCATCGCCGGCAAGCCGGTGCGCCTGATCTTCGAGGACGACGGGCTGAAGCCGGTCGTCGGCCGCCAGAAGACGGAAAAGCTGGTGCGCCAGGACGAGGTGGACTTCATCACCGGCTACATCTGGTCGAATGTGCTGCTCGCCTCGCGCCGGGCGGCGCTCGACGCCGACACCTTCCTGATCAGCGCCAATGCGGCGCCCTCGGACATGGCCGGAAAGCTGTGCGACCCCGACTTCTTCTCGATGCGCGGCCAGGGCGACGTCATGTCGATGGCCCTCGGCGAGGAACTGAACAAGCGCGGTGTCAAGAAGATCTACACGATGGCGCCCAACTATGCCGCCGGCAAGGACGTCGTCGCGGGGCTGCTGCGGACCTACAAGGGCGAAGTTGTCGGCCAGGACTTCACGAAGTGGGGTGACGACCCGCAGCTCGACTTCTCGGCCGAGTTCGCCAAGGTGCGCGCGAGTGGCGCCGAGGCACTCTTCGCCTTCTATCCCGGCCGCGCCTCGGCCTTCATGACACAGTTCGAGCAGGCCGGGTTGAAGGACACGACCAAGCTCTTCACCGTCTATACCATCGACAACATCGCCCTGCCGAACCTGCAGAAGGGCAACGTCACCGGTGCCCTCGGCTCGAGCCTCGTCGACTACTGGTATCCGGCGCTCGAAACCGAAGAGAACACGCGCTTCGTCGCAGCGTTCCAGCAGAAGTACGAGCGCCTGCCGTCGAACTATGCCGCCGCGGCCTACGACGTGCTGCCACTGATCAAGTCCGCGGTGGAAGCGGCCGGCGGCGACCTCGCCGACCGGGATGCCGTCCGCAAGGGCCTCGAGGCGGCCGACTTCGCCTCCGTGCGCGGCAAGCTCGTCTTCGGGGCCAACCACATGCCGCTCGACAACTACTACGCCCTCGACGTCGAGGCCGGGGCCGACGGCACCTGGGGCGTCGTCTCCAAGGGCCTGGTGCTGGAGCGCGGCGCCGATCCCTACGCCGCCGAGTGCAAGATGGGCTCCTGAGAGCCGCACCGCCGGCGCCACGCGGCTGGTCCCACGATCGTTCGCCGGCTCCGTGGCCGGCGAACGACGCGGTCGGCCCCCGGAGAGGGGCGCCCGCATTGCCGGTATCGACCGTGACGCGGTGCCGGCCCGACCGACCGTCCCAACCGGGAGAACGGCCTTGGAATTTCTACAGAACACCTGGTACTTCGCCGCCTGGGGCGCCGACATCGAGCCCGGCAAGCTGTTTGCGCGGACGTTGCTCGGCAAGCCGCTCGTGTTCTTCCGTCCGTCCGGAGGAGCTGTCGTCGCGCTGGACGACCGCTGCGCCCACCGGGCGGCGCCGCTGTCGATGGGGCGCCTCGACGGCGACCGCGTCGTCTGCGGCTACCACGGGCTCGAGTTCGACGGCAGCGGCGCCTGCGTCCGCAATCCGCACCCGTCGGGGCGCATCCCGGCGGCGGCGCGGGTGCGCAGCTATCCGGTGGTCGAGCGCCACACCGGCCTATGGATATGGCTCGGCGACGAGGCCGCCGATCCGGCCCTGATCCCGGACTTTTCCAAGCTCGACGACACCGGGCCGAGCGTCACGCGCCGCGACCACATGGTGATGGACGCGGCCTATGACCTCATCGTCGACAACCTGCTCGACTGCAGCCATACGAGCTTCCTGCACGAGGGCATCCTCGGCAACCAGCCGATGATCGCGGCGCCGACCGAAGTCCGGCAGAGCGGCCGGACCCTCAACGTCATCCGCACCGCCCGCAACGTGCCGCCGCCGGGCATGTTCGACATGCTCTTCCGCCAGGACGGCGCGCCGGTCGATTGCTGGACCGATTTCCGCTGGGATCCGCCGAGCTGCCTTCTGCTCGATGTCGGCGTGACGCCGCCCGGGCGCCCGAAGGAAGAGGGTACCGGCTATTTCGGCACCCACATCCTCACCCCCGAGACCGAGCGCACCACCCACTATCAGTTCGCCGCAACGCGCTGGAACATCCGCGCCGGCTCCGAAACCGAGGAGATGCGGCAGAAGATCTCCGACCTGCGCCGCTTCGCCTTCGAGGAACAGGACGAGCCGATGATCCGCGCCCAGCAGCGCATCATCGACCTGACGCCGCCGCACGAGCTGAAGCGCGTGCTGCTCGAGACCGACGCCGGTGTGGTGCACTGGCGCCGCATCATCGACGAGATGATCGCCGCCGAGCGCCGACCGTCGGAGCGTCTCGCCGTCGGCGCCTGACCCCCGGCCCCTGCGCAACGTATGCTCCGGGCCGTCCGACGCCGCCCGGGGCGCCGGAAGAGTGCGCGCCCCGCCGCAGCGGAGACCCATCCGATGACGACCATGCCCGCGGTCGCGCAGGCCGCCACACCCGTCGCCGCGCCTGCCGGCGACCGCCTGACGGTGCGCGTGCGCGCGCTGCACGACGAGACGGCCGAGATCCGCCGCTTCGTTCTCGAAAGCGCCGACGGCGCGCTGTTGCCGCCCGCGACGCCCGGCAGCCATGTCGACGTTCACCTGCGCGGCGCGGCGACCGTGACGGCCGGCGCGGCACCGGCGGCGTCGATCATGCGGCAGTATTCGCTCTGCAACGGCCCCGACGATCGCGACGTCTACGTCCTCGCGGTGAAGCGAGAGCCGCACTCGCGTGGCGGCTCGGCGGCGATGCACCGCCTCGCCGTCGGTGACCGGCTGGAGATCGGCCGGCCGCGCAACAACTTTCCCCTCGCGGCCGGGGCGGCGCACCATCTGCTGCTCGCCGGCGGCATCGGCGTGACGCCGCTGCTGGCGATGGCCCGCCATCTCGCTGGCGACGGTGGCGCGTTCGCGCTCCACCATTTCGTGCGCGGGCCGGAGCACGCCGCCTTCGGCGACCTGTTCGCCGGCGCGCTGGCGCCGCGGGCGCACGTGCACGCGGGCCTCGACGCGGTGGCGACGCAGGCCCGGCTCGCCGCCCTCGTCGCCGATCGCGGCGACGGAGCCCACCTCTACGTCTGCGGTCCGGAGCTGTTCATGGCGGCCGCGATCGGCGCAGCCCTGGCGAACGGGTGGCCCGACGCGGGCATCCACCGCGAGTATTTCGGCGCCGCACCGACGGTGGGGGCCGGCGCGGGCTTCGAGGTCGTGCTGGCGGCGAGCGGCGGCGTCAGCGTCCGCGTCGCCGCGGACGAGACCATCGTCGCGGCGCTGGCGCGCATCGGGGTGGTGGTCGAGGTCTCCTGCGAGCAGGGCATCTGTGGAACCTGTCTCACCCGCGTGATCGAGGGGGTGCCCGACCACCGCGACGTCTTCCTGACCGAGGCTGAACAGAGGGCCGGCGACCGGATGTGCCTCTGCGTCTCGCGCGCGGCTTCGAACCGCCTCGTGATCGATCGCTAGCGGCCGGTCAGTCGGCGTCTTTCGACGCGGCGGCGCGCAGCGGGGCGCGGCTGCGCTCGTTCACCGCGTCCGTCGCCTTCGTCAGCAGCGCGATGAGGACACGGCGCTCGTCCGCGTCGAGGCCGGACAGGATGCTCTCCTGGGCACGGGCGACGGCGGGCAGGACATCCTCGAGCGCCCGATGGCCGGCGGGCGTCAGGCGCAGTTCCCGGGCCCGCCGGTCGCGCCCGGCGACATGGCGGGCGACGTAGCCCTTCTGCACGAGACGATCGACGACGCCGCCGATGGTGCTGCGGTCGTAGGCGATGAGGCCGGCGAGAGTCGCCTGGTCGACGCCCGGTTGCGCCGCCACCATCGACAGGGCGGCGAACTGCACCGGCGTCAGCTCGAGCCCGACGCCGGCCACCTCCTCCAGGAAGATCGCCACTGCGATCTGCTGGAATCGGCGGACGAGGTAGCCCGGCATGGCGTGAATGTCGGTCATCGCTCCCGCGCCCCGCTGCTGCGCTGCACCCCCGTCCGCATAGCACCATCACCCCCCATTCGCTACATTGACGGGTATACTCATCATAGGCATACTTACCAATAATCACCGGCAAATTTCACCCGGCGCGTACGACGCCGGGGAGCCGGCGTGACGAGGGAGGACGCGATGTCGGTCGCCGTGACGATGGCCCCAGCCGCCCCCACTGCGGAGGAGGAGGCGCAACTCGCCCGGCTCTATGCCGACTTCGAGCGTCACCATTTGATGCCGCTGTGGACCCAGACCAACGACCTGATGCCGCTGACGCCGAAGCCGAAGGCGGTGCCGCACGTCTGGGCGTGGAAGGACCTCTATCCGCTGGCGCAGCGCTCGGGCGAGCTGGTGCCGGTCGGGCGTGGCGGGGAGCGCCGTGCCATCGGCCTCGCCAATCCGGGGCTCGGCGGCCATGCCTATGTCAGCCCGACGCTGTGGGCGGCGATCCAGTATCTCGGCCCGCGCGAGACCGCGCCGGAGCATCGCCACTCGCAGAACGCCTTCCGCTTCGTCGTCGAGGGCGAGGGCGTGTGGACGGTCGTCAACGGCGACCCGGTGCGGATGAGCCGCGGCGACTTCCTGCTCACCCCCGGCTGGAACTTCCACGGCCACCACAATGTCACTGACCATCCGATGGCGTGGATCGACGGCCTCGACATCCCGTTCGCCCAGCAGATGGACGTCGGCTTCTTCGAGTTCGGCTCGGAACGCGTCACCGACGCCGCGACGCCGGCGTTCTCGCGCGGCGAGCGGCTGTGGTGCCATCCGGGCCTCAGGCCGCTCTCGGGGCTGCGCGACACCGTCTCCTCGCCGATCGGCGCCTACCGCTGGGAGGTCACCGACCGGGCGTTGACCGAGCAGCTCCTCCTCGAGGAGGAGGGCCAGCCGGCCACTGTCGCGCCGGGCCACGCGGCGGTCCGCTACGTCAACCCGACCACCGGTGGCGACGTCATGCCGACCATCCGCGCCGAGTTCCACCGCCTGCGCCCCGGCACGGTGACGCAGACGCGCCGCGAGGTGGGCTCGTCTGTTTTCCAGGTCTTCGAGGGACGCGGCGTGGTGACGCTCGACGGTGGCGAGACGTCGTTAGAGACGGGCGACCTGTTCGTGGTGCCGTCCTGGTGCGCCTGGTCGCTGGCCGCCGAAGGATCGTTCGACCTCTTCCGCTTCTCCGACGCGCCGATCATGGAGCGGCTGAGCTTCGCCCGCACACAGGTCGAGGGTGGCGACCGCTGAGGCGGGGAGGCCGGAGATGGATCCCCTCGAAGCGGCCCGTGCCGCTCTGCGCGTCCGGCAGGGCGCCGGCGCGCGCCATGACGCACCCGAAGCGCCGGCCGAGGCCTTGCTCTGGGCGCGGCTCGGCACGGCCTGCGTCGCCCGGCTTTTGAACGAGCTGCCGGACGCGGCGCTGTACGCGCCGAGTGCTGTGCCCGGCTGGACGAGGGCGCACGTCGTCGCCCGCCTCGGCTATCAGGCGCGGGCGCTCGCCTGTCTGGCGGAGGGTGCGGCGAGCGGTGCCATGCAGCCGATGCACGCCTCGGAGGAGGCCCGCAGGGTGGAGATCGAGAACGGCGCCTCGCTGCCGGCGCGGGCGCTGCGCCACCTCGTCAGTCACGCGGCCGCCCATCTCGACGTCGAATGGCGCGATCTCTCCGGCCCCGCCTGGGACGCCCCCCTGACGCTGCCGGACGGGTCCGTGATCGCCACCCGCGACACGCCCTGGCTTCGCGCCCGCGCGCTCTGGCTCGGCGCCGTCGATCTCGACGCCGGGGGCTCGCTGCGCGACGCGCCGGAGGGCTTCCTCGACCGTCTCCTCGCCGAGGCGGCGGCGACCTGGCAGGGTCCCGACCGCACGCTCATTGCCACCGATCGCGCGTCCCCAATCCGCCTCGGCGCCGGCGGCTCCGCCATCCGCGGCCGTGCCGCCGACCTCGCCCGCTGGATCACCGGGCGAGGTCCGCCGGCCGGACCGGCGGCACCAGGCCTTTCGCACGAGGAACCGCTGCCCGGCGTGGCGGTCGACCCGACATCCGAGCTCTGAAGGAGCGTTCATGTCCCGACATCTGTTCCCGCCTCTGCAGTATCCGACGGTGCCGGCCGGTTCGGCGCACTATCCGGTCCACCGGATCTTCTGCGTCGGGCGCAACTACGCAGAGCACGCCGCCGAGATGGGCGTCGAGGTCGATCGCGAGGCGCCGTTCTACTTCCTGAAGGATGCGCAGGCGCTCGTGCAGAGCGGCGCCACGATCGCCTATCCGCCGGGCACCGGGAACTTCCACTACGAGATGGAGCTCGTGCTGGCGATCGGGGCGCCCGTCTTCCGGGCTTCGCCGGAGGCGGCGACCGCCGCCATCTGGGGCTACGGCTGCGGCCTCGACATGACCCGGCGCGACCTGCAGCTCGCCGCCCGCGCCAAGCAGCGCCCGTGGGATCTCGGCAAGAACGTCGAGCAGTCCGCGGTGATCTCATCGCTGGTGCCGGCGGCCGAGGTCGGCACCATCGGGCCGCAGCGCATCTGGCTCAGCGTCAACGGCGTCGTGAAGCAGGACGCCCACCTGTCCGACCTCGTGTGGTCGACGGTCGAGCTCGTCGCCCACCTGTCGCGCTTCTACCACCTGGCGCCGGGCGACCTGATCTATACCGGTACGCCGGCAGGGGTCGGCGCCGTCGTAGCTGGCGATGTCATCCACGGGGGCATCGACGGCCTGCCGCCGATCGAGCTGAGGGTAGGACCGGCCGAATGATCTTCCACGGCTATTTCCGTTCGTCCGCCGCCTGGCGGTGCCGCATTGCGTTCAATCTCAAGGGCGTGGCGATCGAGGACCATCGCTTCGTCCACCTGCGGCGGGTCGAGCAGCGTGCGCCGGACTATCTGGCGCTCAGTCCGCAAGGCCTGGTGCCGGCGCTCGAGCTCGATGACGGCACCACCCTCATCCAGTCGCTGGCGATCATCGAGTGGCTGGAGGAGACGCACCCGGCGCCGCCGCTGCTTCCCGCCGATCCCGAGCACCGGGCGCTGGTCAGAGGATTCGCCCAGGTCATCGCCTGCGACATCCATCCGCTGCAGAACCTGCGGGTGCTGAAATATCTGCGTGAGGAGCTCGGCCAGACACAGGCCGGGCTCGATGCCTGGTGTGCGCGTTGGCTCGGCGACGGGCTCGCCGCCTGCGAGGCGCTCGTCGTGCGGAGCGGCGGCGACGGGCGGTTCTGCTTCGGCGACAGGCCGGGCCTCGCCGACGTCTGCCTGGTGCCGCAAATGGCCTCGGCCGACCGCTTCGGCGTCGACACCTCGGCCATGCCGCGGCTGCGGGCGGTGGCCGCCGCCTGTGCCGAGATCCCCGCCTTCGCCGACGCCGCTCCGGCGCGCCAGCCGGACGCCGAGCCCTGAGGCCGTGGCACCGGGAGCGCTCGAACCTCCCGTCGCTGCCCTTCGCGCTTGCGAGCCTTCACCGTTCGCGGACCCCGCGTCGGTCTCCATCCGGACGTCGGTCCCACCCTTGCGGCCCACCCCCTTCGTCGTCTAACGTCCCACTCGTCTCACGGGGTGCCCGTTCCCACGGGCTGAGAGGCGGCTTCAAGCCGTAAACCCGTCGAACCTGATCCGGGTCGTGCCGGCGGAGGGATCGAGATGACGGCCTTTGCGCCTTCAATCGAATGCTACCCCCTTGCTCGTTCTCAGTCCGACGGCGCTCGCCCGCGCCGCTGGATGGCCGCGTCCCGGTTTCCCGCTCCCCGCGCACCGGATGCCGCTCTATGAACCAGCCCGACAAGAACCAGCCGGACCGCTCCCGCACGCCCAGCCTTCGCCGCTCGGTCGCGACCGCCCTCACCGCCGCGCTCGCCCTCGGTGCCTTCGCGGCCGGCCCGGCGGCGGCCCAGGACAAGCCCGTCCTCACCGTCTACACCTATGACGGCTTCCCCTCGAAATATGGCCCCGGCGGCACCATCAAGGAGCGCTTCGAGGCGGAGTGCGACTGCACCCTCGAGTGGGTCACGGCCGACGACGGCGGCACGCTGCTCGCCCGCCTGAAGCTCGAGGGCGACGCCACCCAGGCCGACGTCGTGCTCGGCCTCGACACCAACCTGATGGGCGAGGCGGAGGCGAGCGGGATGTTCGCCCCGCACGGCATCACGCCGACCGGCCTCACCATCCCGGTCGAGTGGACGAGCGAGACCTTCCTGCCCTTCGACTGGGGCTGGTTCGCCTTCGTCTACAACGAAAAGAAGCTTCCCAACCCGCCGAAGAGCCTCGCCGAGCTCGTCGACGGCGAGGGCGGTCCGACGCTGCTCATCCAGGACCCGCGCACCTCCACTCCCGGCCTCGGGCTGCTGCTCTGGCTGCAGGAGGTCTATGGCGACAAGTCCGGCGAGGCGTGGGCGAAGCTGAAGCCGAAGATCGTCACCGTGACGAAGGGCTGGTCGGAAGCCTACGGCATGTTCATCGAGGGCGAGGCCGACATGGTGCTGAGCTACCAGAGCTCGCCCGCCTACCACGTCATCGCCGAGAACCAGGAAGGCTTCCACGCGGCGATCTTCCCCGAGGGCCACTACGTGCAGATCGAGGTCGCCGGCATCACCAAGGCGACCGACGATCCCGAACTTGCGAAGAAATTCATGGCCTTCATGATCTCCGACGGCTTCCAGTCGGCGATCCCGACCGGCAACTGGATGTATCCGGCGGCGCTGCCGGAGAGCGAACTGCCGCCGGCGTTTGCGGCGCTGCCGAAGCCGGGGAAGAGCTTCCTGCTCGATCCGAAGGTGGTGCAGGAGAACCGCCGCGCCTGGATCGACGCGTGGCTCGCCGCCTACGGCAACTGACCTCCCGGTGAGAGCCCTTACGCTCGCGCCGTCGGCGCTCGCCGGCGGCGCGGCGCTCGCCCTCGTCGGCGGCGTCGTCGCGATCGCCGCGGTCGGCCTCGTTTCGGCCGCCGGCACCCTGCCGGCGGTGCCGTGGGCCTATGTGCGCGGCATCCTCGCCTTCACCGTGCTGCAGGCGACGCTTTCGACGGCGATCTCGCTCATCCTCGGCGCTAGCCTCGCGCTGGCGCTCGCTCGCCGGCCGGCGTTTCCCTGTCGCGGTGCCGTGCTGGCGCTGCTCGACCTCGCCTTTGTGCTGCCGCCGGTGGTGGTGATCTTCGGCGTCGTCGCCGTCTACGGCAATGCCGGCTACGTCCGCGAGATCAGCGACGCCATCGGCCTTTCCACCGGCCGCTGGCTCTACGGCCTGCCGGGCATCCTCATCGCCCACGCCGTCTTCAACGCGCCGTTCTGCGCCCGCGTCTTCCTCGCGGCGCTGGAGGCGGTGCCCGGTGAGCACTTCCGCCTTGCCGAGCAGCTCGGCATGAAGCCCGGCGCGATCTTCCGGCTGATCGACCGGCCGATCCTGCTTCGCGAGGCGCCCGGCGCCGGCGGCCTCGTCTTCCTGCTCTGCTTCACGAGCTTCCCGATCGTTCTGGCCCTCGGCGGCGGCCCCGGCGCGGCGACGCTCGAGGTCGCGATCTACGAGGCGATCATGTCGGAGGCCGATTTCGGCCGCGCGGCGGTGCTGGCGAGCGTTCAGATCCTCTGCTGCCTGGCGCTGATCGGCGTCGCCGCGGCGCTCGAGCGGCGGCCGGCGGAAGGCGGGGAGGGCGGCTGGCGGCAGCCGCGGCCGGACCGCGCCGCCGCCCTGCCGCGCGCGATCGACACCCTCGCCGGCCTCGCCGGTCTCGCCGTCGTCGCGGTGCCGGTTGCCGCCGTCGCCATCTCCGGCGTGCCGGCGCTGCCGCGGCTCCTCGATCGCGAGGTGCTCGACGCCGCCGTGACGAGCGCCGTCATCGCGCTGCCGGCGGCCGTGCTCGCCTCGGCGCTGGCGCTGTCGCTCGCCGCCTTCTCCCGCCACCTGAAGCTCGACCGCGCCGCGCCGCGCTGGGCCATGCTGCCGCGCCTCGCCGCCTTCGCCATCCTGCTAGTGCCGCCGATCGCGCTCGCCGCCGGCCTGTTCGTCGCAGCCCGCGCCGTCACCAACCCGTTCGCGCTGGGTGCGCCGCTGATCGTGCTCGTCAACGGCCTGATCGCGCTGCCCTTCGTGCTGCGACGGGTGGAGCCGCCGCTGATGCTCGCCGGCGAACGCTGGGGGCGGCTTGCCGACGGCCTCGGCATCGGCGGCCTCGCGCGCCTTCGCATCGTCGACGCGCCGCTGCTGCGGGCGCCGCTCGCGGCGGGCTTCGCCACCGCGCTGGCGCTCTCCTTCGGCGATCTCGGCGTCGCCGCCTTCTTCGGCTCCGGCCGGCTCGTCACGCTGCCGGTGCTGCTCTACCAGCGCCTCGGCAGCTACCGCCTGGACGAGGCGGCCGCCATCGCGCTTCTCATCGGCGTCGTCACGTTCGCCGCCTTCCTGCTCGCCCGCCGGCTCGGCGGAGGTCCCGATGCTGATCGTCTCTGAACTTGCGGTCGAGATGGCGGGTTTCTCCGCCCGCTACGACCTCACCGTGCCGCGCGGCGCGCTCTGCGCCGTCGTCGGCCCCTCCGGCGGCGGCAAGACGACGCTCTTGCACGCCATCGCCGGCTTCGTTCGCCCCGCCTCCGGCACGCTCACCTTCGACGGCCGCGATCTCCTGCCCCTCGGGCCGGCCGAGCGGCCGCTGACGCTGGTCTTCCAGGAGCACAACCTCTTCCCGCACCTCACCGCCGCCGACAATGTCGGCCTCGGTATCCATCCAGGCCTGCGGCTGACGGCCCCCGACCGGGCGCGCGTCGATGCTGGCCTCGCCCGCGTCGGCCTCGAAGGCCTCGGCCCACGTCGGCCGAACCAGCTCTCCGGCGGCCAGCGCCAGCGCGTCGCGCTCGCCCGCGCGCTGGTGCGCGACCGGCCGCTGCTGCTGCTGGACGAGCCGTTCTCCGCCCTTGACCAGGACCTCCGCCGCGAGATGATCGCGCTGGTCGACGACGTCCGCCGCGAACGCGGTCTCACCGTCGTCATGTCGATCCACACGCCGGAGGACGCCGCCGCGGTCGCCGACATGATCGTCGAGGTGCGCGACGGCCGCGTCGACAGCCTCGCGCCGCCGCGCTCCTGAGGGGGCGGGCGCCGGCGACTGTGACGCCGGAGGCCGTGTCGCCGCCCCGTCTTGTCGACACGCGCGGCGAGGCGTAGACAGGGTTCCGCTGCCGTGTACGACCGCGCCGATGCGCCGCCGGTAGCCCCGCCCTCCGCGGCACGCCGGCCGAGCGCCGCTGCCCGCCCCCGACCGGACCTTTCCGCCTTGCTCGAACCGACCACGCTCGCCATCGTCACCGTCGGCCTCGGGCTCGGCGGCATCGTCAAGGGCGTCACCGGCATGGGCCTGCCGCTGATCGGCGTGACGCTGCTCGCCACCTTCATCGGCGTGCCGCACGCCATCGCCATCCTGGTGGTGCCGACCCTCGTCACGAACGCCTGGCAGCTGTGGTCCTACCGGCACGCCTGCGAGCGCGGGCAGATGCGCTTCCTCGTGCCGATGCTCGGCCTCGGCGCCATCGGCATCGGCTTCGGCACCTGGCTGCTGGTCGAGATCGACGAGACGCTCTTGTCGCTCGGCCTCGCCTTCATGCTGCTCGCCTACGTGGCACTGCGCCTGACGAGCCCGAACTTCCGCATCGCGCCGGGCCTCGGCCTCATGCTGTCGGCCCCCGTCGGCTTCGCCGCCGGCGTGCTGCAGGGGGCGACCGGCATCTCGGCGCCGATCGGCGTCACCTTCATCCACGCCATGCGCTTCGCGCGGGCCGCGCACGTCTTCGCCGTCTCGGCGATGTTCATGGTGTTCGCCGTCTCCCAGGTGCCGGCGCTGACGGTCGCCGGCGTGCTGACGCCGCAGCGCTGGCTGGAGAGCGCCTTCGCGCTCCTGCCGGTGGCGCTGTTCATGCCGGTCGGCACCTGGATCGGCCGCCGCGTCGACCACGCCACCTTCGACAAGGCGATCCTCCTGCTTCTGACCGTCACCGCGCTGAAGATGATCATCGACGCGATCTGGTGACCGGCGGCCCGGACGTCCGGGCGCTCGAAAAGTCCAAGTCTGCGCCGGCTTCGTGCATGGCGACGCCCGTTCCCTTGCGCCACAGTCGCCTCGATGGTGACCCCGACGGGTCGCGTGTCGGGAGGCAAAAATCCATGCGCAAGCTGCGCACCCAGGTCGGCATCGTCGGCGCCGGTCCCGCCGGCCTCGTGCTCGGCGAGCTGCTCGCCCGCGCCGGCATCGAGGCGGTGATCGTCGAGCGCCACGATCGCCCCTACATCGAGGAGCGCATCCGCGCCGGCGTCATCGAGCATTGGGCGGCAGCCCTCCTCGACGAGCTCGGCCTCGGCGCCCGCCTGCGCCGCGAGGGCCTCGCCCACCACGGCATCGAGCTGCGCTTCGCCGGCCGCGGCCACCGCATCGACTTCCCCTCGCTCACCGGCGGCAAGGAGGTCGTCGTCTACGGCCAGCACGAGGTGGTGAAGGACGTCGTTGCCGCCCGCCTCGCCGCCGACCGGCCGCTGCTCTTCGAGGTGTCGGACACCCGGGTCGAGGGGATCGAGACCGATCGTCCGGTGATCCGCTTCGTCCACGAGGGCGAGGAGGTGGAGCTTTCCTGCGACTTCATCACCGGCTGCGACGGCTTCCACGGCATCTGCCGGCCCGCGATCCCCGCCGGCGTGCTGACAGCCTACGACCGCGTCTACCCGTTCGGCTGGCTCGGCATCCTCGCCGAGGCGCCGCCGTCGAGCGAGGAACTGATCTACGCCTGGAGCGAACGCGGATTTGCCCTCGCCTCGATGCGCTCGCCGACGATCACCCGCCTCTACGTGCAGTGCCCGCCCGACGACGATGTCGCCGCGTGGTCCGACGACCGCATCTGGGACGAACTGCACCGCCGGCTCGCGGCGCCGGGCTTCTCGCTGACCGAGGGGCCGGTGCTGCAGAAGTCGATCACCGCCATGCGCTCCTTCGTCGTCGAGCCGATGCGGCACGGGCGGCTGTTCCTCGCCGGCGACGCCGCCCACATCGTGCCGCCGACCGGGGCGAAGGGCATGAACCTCGCGCTCGCCGACGTGCTGGTGCTGTCGCGGGCGCTCGAGGCCTTCTACCAGGACGGCGGCACCGCCGGCCTCGACACTTATTCCGACACCTGCCTGCGGCGAATCTGGAAGGCACAGCGGTTCTCTTGGTGGATGACGTCGATGCTGCATCTGTTCGAGGACGACAGCGCCTTCGACCGCCGACGCCAGCTCGCCGAGCTCGACTACGTCACTTCGTCGACCGCCGCCGCCACCGCGCTTGCCGAGAACTATGTCGGGCTGCCGTTCGACTGAGCGCCCGCCGCGACGGCCCTACTGTCAAGAAGCTGTGATCGAACGGTTCTAGGGTTCGCTTGTCCCCGAGGCGCCCGCCGATTCGGTGGCGGTCCCGCCCCAGGCCCGCCGCCGCACGAAGACCCACCCTCCGTACCGACCCCGCCCGCCGGTCCGCCGCGACCCGCGGCCCGGGATGCGTGCGCCGCGGTGACAGCGGTCGCCTCCGCAACCCGCGGAGCCCTGCATGACCCGCCTCATCCTCGACCGCCCGCTCGACCGCCGCCGCCTGCTCGACATCTCCTGGAAGGCGTCCGCCGGCGCCATCGCGCTGTCGCTGATCCCCGGCGACGACCTCTTCGCCGCGCCCTCGCTCGGCACCAATCCGTTCACGCTCGGCGTCGCATCGGGCGACCCGACGCCGGACGGCATCGTGCTGTGGACACGCCTCGCCCCCGATCCCCTCGTCGGCGGCGGCATGCCCGCCCGCGGCGTCGGCGTCCGTTGGCGGATCGCTACCGATGCGGCCATGACCAACGTCGTGCAGGAGGGCAAGGCCTCGGCGCTGCCCGAGCTCGCCCATTCCGTCCACGTGGAGGTCACCGGCCTCCGGCCGCGCCGGCACTACTGGTACCAGTTCTCCTACGGCGCCGAGGAGGAGAGCCCGATCGGCCACTTCCGCACCGCGCCGGCGGCGACCGATCTCGTCGACGAGCTGCGCTTCGCGGCGATCACCTGCCAGAAGTGGGAGGAGGGCTACTACACGGTGCTGCGCGACGTCGCCGCCCAGAAGCTCGACGCCGTCTTCCACCTCGGCGACTACCTCTACGAGTACAGCCCGCTCGAGAACGTTCGCGGCGTCGTCCTCGACCCCGCCCGCTTCACCGGCGAGACGGTGACGCTCGCCCGCTACCGCGACCAGTACGCCCTCTACAAGATGGACGCCGACCTGCAGGCGGCTCACCACGCCCATCCGTTCGTCGTCATCTGGGACGATCACGAGGTGCAGAACGACTATTCCGGCCGCCACCCGGAATACAACCAGACGTCGCCGCAGGAGTTCGTCGTCCGCCGCGCCGCGGGCTACCAGGCCTTCTACGAGCACATGCCGATCCGCGCCAAGCCGCAGGTCGACAAGAACAACCACCTGCGCATCTACCGCAGCCTGCGCTATGGCCGCTCGGCCGAGTTCATCATGCTCGACGACCGCCAGTACCGCTCCGACAACCCCTGCGGCGATGGCGAATCCGCCCGCTGCGAGGGCGCCTTCGACCCGAAGGTGACGATGCTCGGCGCCGGCCAGGAGGCGTGGCTGCAGAAGACGCTCGCCAAATCCGACGCCGAGTGGACGTTCATCGCCCAGCAGCTCCTCGTCGCCGAGCTCGAGCACGACTCGAGCCCGACCGTCGACCGCTTCTGGAACGACGCCTGGGACGGCTATCCCGGCGCCCGCGACCGCCTGCTCGGCACCATCGTCGACACCAAGGTGCGCAACCCGGTGATCCTCACCGGTGACTGGCACTCGACCTTCGTCAACGACATCAAGCGCGACTTCTCGAAGGACTACTCGAAGCTCGTCGCCACCGAGTTCGTCACGCCGGCGATCACCAGCGGCGGCGACGGCACGCCGTATGGGCCCTACTACGCGCCGATGATCCCGAACAACCAGCACATCCGCTACTATGACGGCGATCGTCGCGGCTACTTCCTGATGAAGCTCGGCCGTGACCGTCTCGATGCGGAGTTGCGGATGGTGACGAAGGTCGAGACGCCGGACGGCACGCCCTACAAGGCGGCCCGCTTCGTCGTCGAGAACGGCCGCCCCGGCGCCTACGTCGAGCGCATCTGACAGGTCGTTTCAGCAGCCGGAACGGCGATCGGGGGCAGCTCGCACTGCCCCCGATCATTTGCGCCAAAGCCGATGCGTGGTCGTACTGCGCCGTCGCTCAGGCGAGGCCGTGCAGCTTCGCGAGGCTCTTCAGATAGGGCACGCCGCGCTCCAGCACGGCGTGCCGGTCCGGCGCCACGTCGCGCCAGACGCAGAGCGCCGAGGCGATCTCCGGCGGCAGCGTCACGAAGCTCTCCATCACGAGGTCGCCGGCAAAGCCCGCCTCGGCGAGCGCCCGGAACGTCTCGTCCCAGTCGATGGTGCCGGTGCCGGGCACGCCGCGGTCGCTCTCCGACAGGTGGATGTAGGCGCAGGCGCTGCCGGCCTCGCGGATGGCGGCGCCGAGGCCCTTCTCCTCGATGTTCATGTGGTAGGTGTCGAGGTGCACCGTCAGGTTCGGCTCGTCGATGCGCTCGATCAGCGCCATCGTTTGCGCGCCGGTGTTGAGGAGGTGCGTCTCGTAGCGGTTGCACGGCTCGAGGCCGATCACCATGCCGTAGCCGCGGGCGCGCCGGGCGACCGGCTTCAGCGCCCGGACGATGTTGTCGTACTCGCCCTCCGTCGGCCGCGCGCCGGACTTCCAGCCGAGCGTCGAGTAGGTGACGCCGCAGAGGATATCGCAGCCGAGGGCGTGGGCGGTGTCGAGGGCGGTCGTCAGGAACGCCTCCGCCTTCTCCGGAAGGAGTGGCGCCGTCACCTCGAACGGCAGGCAGAGCGAGGCGGTGGGCTCGACGCCGTGCTTCTCGAACAGCCGCCGCGAGTGCTCGACGTCGACGACGCCGGGGTCGAGCAGCGCGATCTCCAATACCTCGAGCCCGTGCTCGGCCGCCTCGGGAATGGCGAGTTCAGCCGCCTCCCGCGTCCACGACGACGCCCACAGGCTGGTGTGCATGCCGATGCGGCAGCGGGGTTTCTCGGCCACGGTCGAATCCTCCTCGAAATGCCGGTGATGCTAGCGCGGGGGAGGAGACGAGGGCAGTGGGGGAGGGGTCGTTCCGGTGTCTTGTTGCGGAGGTGGGCCCTGCCGCGGCCCCACCTTGGCCGTGCTACCCTCCCCTCTCGTTGAAACCTCGGGAGACCGCCTTTGCGTCCGTTCGGCTCCACCTGGATCGTCTGGCTCGCCGCCATCCTTTCGGTTGTCGCGTCCCCGCTACAGGCCGAGGGCTGGCTCGCGGACCGCGGCGGTCGCCTCGAGATCGTGCCGGCGGCGAACGGCGACCGCATCCCGGACTTCTCGGCCGCCGGCTATGGTGCCCCCGGGGCGGCGCTGCCCGTCGTGGCGGAAGCCGTCCGCCTCGCCCCGCAGCCCGACGCTGGCGACCGCGCCGCGATCCAGGCGGCCATCGACGCGGTGTCGGCCCGTCCGTTGCCGTCATCGGGCGTGCGCGGCGCCATCGTCCTCGCACCCGGCACTTACCGGCTCGACGGACCGCTGCAGATCTCCGCCTCCGGCGTGGTGCTGCGCGGCTCCGGCTCGGGCGATGGCGGCACCGTGCTGTCGTTCGAGCAGCCGCCGGGCCCGGTGATCAGCATCGAAGGGGCCGGCCGCTGGCGCGCCACGGAGGAACCACGTGCCATCGTCGACGCCTACGTCCCCGTGGGGGCCGAGGCGGTAACGCTCGATTCAGCTGACGGCCTCTCCGTCGGAGACCGCGTCATCGTCCAGCGCCCGTTCACCGCGGCCTTCGTGGCAGAAATCGGCATGGACCAGATTCCGCCGCGGGCGGGCCGGACGACCGTGCAGTGGAAGCCCGGGCGCGGCCTCCTGATGGCGCGCACCATCGTCTCGGTGACCGGCGACACCATCGGCCTTGACGCGCCCGTCATCGACGCCATCGAGGCCGCGGACGGCGGCACGGTCTGGCGCTACACGTTTCCCGGCGAAATCATCGGTGTCGGCCTCGAGAACCTGTCGATCGACGGGACGCCGGCGGCTCCGCTCGCTCCCGTGCCGTTCAAGGAACTCCGGGACTTTAGGCTGGCCGGCATCCGCTTGGACAAGGTGTCGGATGCCTGGGTCCGCGACGTGCGGTTCCGCAACCTCTCCAGCTACGTCGTCGTCGATGCGCTGGCGCGCGAGATCACCATCGAGGACGTGCACGGCCGCAACGACCTGCCGCCGTGGTGGCCGGTGCCGGCCTTCGCCTTCAGCGTCGATGGCCAGCGCACCCTCGTGCGTCGCTGCTCCGTCGAGGCAGACAACATGCTGGTCGCGACGACGCAATCCCGCGCCGCCGGCCCGATCGTCTTCCAGGACTGCGAAGGGCAGGGGCCGCGCGTCGGCGCCGGCCCGCACCAGCGCTGGGCCGCCGGCATCCTGTTCGACAACATCGACGTGTCCGGGTCGATCGCGGTCGTGGACCGCGGCAACATGGGCAGCGGCCAGGGCTGGGCGGGCGCCAACGTCGTCGTCTGGAACAGCGCCGCCGACCGGGGCTTCCACGTCGCCAGCCCCCCGACCGCCTACACCTGGGTCATCGGCGCCACCGGCGAAGTCCTCCCAGACCCAGACCACCCGCCCGTCGTACTGCCGCTCCCGCCCGGCGCGCCCCGCAGTCTCTACGATGCCCAGGTGAGCGGGGCGATCCCGTAGCGCCGTCGGGTCGGGCACGGGATGGCGCTTCGGATCGGCTCCGGCTCCTCGTCAACTCGAGAGGCTTGCGCTGCCCGAGGCAGGAAAGGCCATTACCGCCGCGTCAGGCGACGGAACGCCAGGGCCCGGACCTTGTCGAATGCCGGGCGGCGGTCGAGGCCGGCTTCGAGGTGGGCCTTGAGGCGGGCCGCCGCGCCGGCGAGGTCGCCCGCCGCGATGGCGTCGAGGATGGCGAGGTGCTCGGCGAAGACCTCGTGCACACGGTCGCGCATCGCCTGGCGGTGATACTCGCCGACGCGGCGGAGCTCCGTGTGCTGGCGGATCGCCGCGGCGAGGAAGCGGTTGCCGGAGGAGTCGCCGAGGAAGGCGTGGAACTCGGCGTCGAGCTCCATCAGTTCGCCGAGGCGTGGCGGCACCGACGGGTCCTCGGCGAGGACAGCGGCGTGCTGGCGGCGCAGCGCCTCCAGCCGGTTCGGATTGGGGGAAAAGCCCGGCTCGGCCAGCGCCGCGGGCTCGATCAGGATGCGGTAGCGCGTACTCTCGGCGAAGGAGGCGTCGTCGACGAGGCCGGGCGTGAACAGCCAGTGGTGGCCCTCGGAGCGCTCGACCACGCCGTCGCGACGCAGCGCCTCCAGCACCTCGAGGGCGGCGGCGCGCGGCAGGCCATAGCGGGCGGCGAGCTCGGCCTGGGTGATCTGCTCGCCGACGAGCCCCGCGAAGTGCTCGGCGACGAGGGTGCGGGCGAACTCCTCGGTGGCGGAACCCGGCAGGCGGGACCGGTCGAAGCCGGGCGAGCCCGGCTCGGCGGCGAGCTCGAGCCCGCCCTTCTCGGAGCGCCGGGCGAGGCCGCAGCGTTCGAGCAGCTCGAGCGCCTTCCTCACCGGCGTCCGCGATACCGACAAGCGCTCGGCGAGCCTGGGCTCGGCGAGGCGGTGGCCGGTCGGCCAGCCCTCGGCCTCGGCGGCGTCGAGGATCTGGCGGGCGAGCGCGGCGTAGCGCGTCAGGCCGTCGTCCTCGGTATGGCCGGCAATCGTCATCGAAGCGGTGCCTCGGGCGGGAGAAGGGGGCGGTGCTCCTTATCGTGCCGGGGGCAGCGTGGGTGCAAGGGGGTGTTAACCCTCCCCCCCTTGCGGGGGAGGTGGCGGGCTTTGCCCGCCGGAGGGGGCCGCCGCGCGCGAGCGCGGCGGTGCGGCGCCTGAATTTTCGGAACCGTCGCCCGCCGACGGCTGCGCCATCGGCGGCCCTCCCCGGTCCGCTGACGCGGCCCGACCCTCCCACAGGGGGAGGGTCAAGAACTCACGCCTCGCGCGTCGTCGTCTCGATCTCGACCGTGAACTTCCGGCGGCGGACCTCGGCGAGGTAGGCGTCGACGTCGAAGTACTCCTCCGCTGCCCAGACGCCGGGGTTCAGCGGATTCTTCAGGATCTGCTGGGCGGCGATCGACATGTTCATCGAGGTGCCGGCGTCGATGTAGCCGTCATAGAGCGGGTCGGGCTTGCCGAGCACGGTGACGATGACGGTGGTGGGCTTGCCGTCCTTCAGGCCCCGGCCGACGGCCATGTGGAGCTCGTGGCCCTCAGCGTCAGGGATCTGGCCGGCGTGGGCGCCGATGTTGCGGTCGATCACGGCCGACAGCACGTCGAGCGGCTTGACGGTTGCCTTCGTGCCCGGCGCGCCGTCGGCGCGGACGGTGACCGGCGTGTCGAAGTCGCCGAAGCCGGCCTGCACGAGGCCGATCCAGGCGGACTGGTCGGCGGCCGGCAGCGCGAGCTTCCAGGTGAACTCCTGGATGCCCTTCTCGGCGATGCCTTTGGCGAACGGCACCGTCAGCGGCTCCGAATGCTGGGTGTGGATGAAGGTGGTGCGGCCGAACGGGGCGGGCAGGTCGAGCGTCTCGGCGCCGGACTGCGGCGGCACTTCGACGAGGCGGCCGTTGATGAACTGCTGCGAGGTGTTGGCGAACTCGGCGAGCACCGTCGACACCGAATAGGGCGGCATCAGCACCGGCGAGGGCGGGCCGAGACGGGTCGCGGTCCAGTAGAGGTTGATCGAGGTGATCTGGTCGAGCCGGTCGGCGGCGGCGCGGCAGATCAGGTTCGACAGACCCGGATCGGCGCCGAGGCCGATGACGGCGGTGACGCCGGCGTCGACGAAGCGGGCGTGCCAGGCCTTCTGCTTCACGGTGTAGACGCCCATGCCGCCATAGTCGGCATAGGCGCGGCCGGCCTTCAGGCAGGCCTCGAAGATCGCCATCTGCAGGCCGGCGAAGGTCGGCACGCCGTTGATGCAGAGGTCGCAGTCGGCCAGCAGCGCCGCGATGGCGGCCTCGTCGGTGACGTCGACGGTGCGGGTTTCGAGCCGCGGGTCGGGCAGCGCGGCCTTCAGCGCGGCGAGGCGGTCGGCGCTGGCGTCGGCGGCGACGATGCGGGCGACGCCGGGCGACAGCTCGGAGAGCAGGTCGCGGGCGGTGCCGGCGCTCATCATGCCGGCGCCGCCGAGGATCAGGATGTTCATGGGACGTCTCGCTTCGAAAGGCTCAGGTAACGGAGGGCGGCGAGGGCATTCGGTCAACCGCGGTAGAAGACGTCGTCCGGGTAGGGGTACCACCAGTCATGGATCTTCGGCACCGGATCGACGATCGCCATCTTGGAGCGGCGGAAGGCGGAAAGGCCCTCGCGGCCGAGCGCCCGGCCGAGGCCGGAGGTCTTCCAGCCGCCGAAGGGCAGGGCGTCGTTGTCGACGAGGGGGTTGTTCACCCACACCATACCGGCCTCGATCTCGTCCACCGCCCGCATCGCCTCGGACAGCTCTGTGGTGAAGACGGAGGCACCGAGGCCGAACTCCGACCGGTTCGCCACCGCGATCGCCTCGTCGAAGCTCGCCACCTTGCGGATCGCCGCGACGGGGCCGAACAGCTCCTCGCGCGAGATGGCCATCGCGTCGGTGACGCCGGTGATGACCGTCGGCTCGTAGAACCAGCCGGGGCCGGCGGCCTCGGGGATGCGGCCGCCGGTCTCGATGCGGGCACCCTTGGCGACGGCGTCGTCGACGAGACGGATCACCTTCGCGCGCGCCGCCTCCGAGACCAGCGGGCCGATCTCGTTGTGGCCGAGGCCGTCGCCGACGCGCAGCGCCTTCGCCGCCGTGACGAGCTTCTCGACGAATTCGTCGTGGACGGCGGCGTGGACGATGATGCGCTCGGCCGAGGTGCAGATCTGGCCGGAGAGGTGGAAGGCCGCCGTCACCGTGCCGGCGACCGCGACGTCGAGCGGGCCGTGGTCGGTGACGATCAGGGCGTCGTTGCCGCCGGCCTCGATGACGCACGGCTTCAGCCGCGCCGCGCAGGCGGTCGCCACCGCACGGGCGACCCCGACCGAGCCGGTGAAGGCGACGACGTGGGTGCGGTCGCTCTCCACCAGCGCCCGGCCGACGTCGGCCCCGCCGGCGAGGCAGCCGACAACGCCCGCCGGCAGGCCGGCGAAGTGGCGCATGAAGGCCAGCGTGCAGAGCGTCGTCGCCTCGGCCGGCTTGATGATCGCGACGTTGCCGGCGGCGAGCGAAGCCGCGACCGTCCACGCCATCAGCAGGATCGGGAAGTTGTAGGGGACGACGTGGACGCTGATGCCGTAGGGGAACTCGCGCGAATACTGGAACGACCCCGGCTGGATCGGGCCAGCGACCCGGCCGGCCTCGTCGCGCGCCATCTCGGCGAAGTAGCGGAAAACCGAGCCAACATTGGCGATCTCGCCGATGGCTTCAGGGTAAGGCTTGCCCATCTCGAGCGTCATGAGCCGGGCGACCTCGGTGTGGTCGGCGGTCTCGATCGACTGGGCGATGGCGTGCAGGTGGCGGGCGCGGGCCTTGGCGTCGAGGCCGGCCCAGCCGGGGCGCGCCGCCTCGGCGGCCGACAGCGCCGCCTCGATCTCGGCCTCGGTCGCCTCGGCGATGCGGCCGACGGTCTCGAGCGTCGACGGGTTGACGACGGTGCGCGGTTCACCGGCGGCGGGTGCGAGGGCGCCGCCGAGGAAGTGGGCCGGGCAGCAGGGTTCGAGGCGGATCATGGGTCCTCAGCGGATCAGGTAGATCTTGCGCACCGGCTGGTGGACGGTGCAGGTGCCGGTCCAGCCGCGCGGGAAGAAGGCGGCGGTGTCCGGGGCGATCTCGATGACGTCGCCGCTGTCGTGGACGTAGGTCGCCCGGCCCGCGAGGAAGTGGCAGAACTCGTCGCTCGTCACGGTGCAGCGCCATTTGCCCGGCGTGCAGGCCCAGACGCCGCTCTCGGCGCGGCCGTCGGGCTCGGCGGAGAGCACGAGGCCCGACACCTTCGAGGTGCCGGTGATCATCGTCGGCACGACGCCCCAGTCCTCGAGCCCCGTGAGCGTCGCTGGGTCGCGCAGCACGGGGGTGGCGGTGGCGGGGCCGCCTTCGGAAAACATGTAGGTGACGAAGATCGTCTCGGTGATCTCCGCCTCGCCCTGCCAGCCTTCCTTGAAGTGGACGAGGGTGCCGGGGGTGATCTCGATCACCTCGCCGCCGTCGGACCGGTAGGTGGCGCGGCCGGCGGTGAAGTAGCAGAGCTCGTCGGCCGGCAGCATCGGCCGCCACGAGCCCGGCGTCGCCCGCCAGATGCCCGCCTCCGGCAGCCCGTCCTCGCCCTTGAACAGGAGCCGCCCGCGATTGCGCGAGCGCCCGTCGAGCGGGTGCTGGTGGCCCGCCCAGTCGACCATGTCCGCGTCGAAGCTCGACGCGGCATGGACGTGCGGGGCGGTGGAGGCGAGGTGGAGGGTCATCGGGCGGGTCAGCGGATCATGTAGACCTTGCGCACGGTCTCGTGGACCGTGCAGACGCCGGTCCAGCCCTGCGGGAAGAAGGCGAGCGTGTCCGGCTCGATCTCGATGACTTCGCCGCTCTCGTGCACGTAGGTGCAGCGGCCGGACAGGAAGTGACAGTACTCGTCCTTGGTGACGTGGCAGGCCCAGCGGCCGGGCGTGCAGATCCAGATTCCGGTCTCGGCGTCGCCGTTCGGCTCGCGCGACAGCAGGATGCCGGAGGTGCGGGATTCCCCCTCGAGCATCGTCGGGATGACGCCCCAGTCCTTGGCCGCCGGCACGGTGGCCGGTTCGCGCAGCACCGGCGTCGGGCCGGTGGCGGGGCCGCCCTCACTCAGCATGTAGGTGGTGAAGATCGTCTCGGTCACTTCCGCCTCGCCGGCCCAGCCTTCCTTGAAGTGGACGACGGTGCCGGGGCCGACCTCGATCACCTCGCCGTTGTCGCCGCGGTAGACGGCGCGGCCCTTGGTGAAGTGGACGAGCTCGTCGGCGGGGAAGGCGAGGCGCCAGCGGCCGGGCGTGCAGCGCCACAGCCCGACCTCGGGCCGGTTGCCCGGGCCCTTGTGCAGCAGCCGGCCTCGGCTCTTCGAGACGCCCTCGACCGCATCCGGCTGCACGCCCCAATCGACGAGGTCGTCGTCGATGGTGGAGGCGTGCGTCACATGCGGCGCGGTCGAGGTGAGGTGGAAGCTCATGCGTGCTCCTTGACGAGCTGGTCGATCAGCTGCGCGGCCTTCGTGGGGCCGTGGCGGCCCTGCATGTGGGCGGCGGTCGCCTTCAGCTTCGCGGCCATGGCGGGATCGGTGAGGAGGCGGTCGAGGGCAGCGCCGAGCTCGGCGTCGGTCCAGTCGCCGCGGTGCATCTTTAGGCCGTGGCCGGTCTCCTCGACTCGGGTGGCGTTGTCGTGGCCGTCCCAGACGTAGGGCATGACGATCGCCGGCTTGCCGAAATAGAGGCACTCGGTGAACGTGTTGTTGCCGCCGTGGTGGATGACGGCGTCAGCGAGCGGGATCACCGAAGGCTGCGGAAACCACTTGTCGACGATGACGTTGCCGGGCACGTCGGTGTACTCGTCGACATAGCCGCCGACATTGACGAGCGCCTTCACCGGCAGCTTGCCGAGTGCGGCGACGAGGCGCTTCAGGGTGGCGGTGTCGCCGCAGCCGAGCGAGCCGAACGAGACGTAGACGAGCGGCTTGTCGTTGTTTTCCTTGAAGGTCGGCACCGTGTAGGCGGCCTCCTTGCGGACGCAGCCCTCGAGGTACTGGAAGCGCTCCGGATCGAGGGGGTGGCGGCGCTTGAACTTCACCGGCTCGGGATAGAGCAGCAGGTTGAGGTACGGCGAGGCCTCGAAGAACTCGCCGAGCGGGTAGGGCTTCTCGCCGTTTTCCGCCAGGAAGTCGTTGAAGCGGGCGTGGATCGGGCCCACGACCTCGTTGAATCGCTCCTCGAAGGCCTTGAAGCCGGCCTTGTCGGTCTCGCTGCAGCCGGACAGGTGCGGCGGGATGTCGGCGTCGGGGATCTCGTTCTCGCTGCACGAGATGATGCGGACCCACGGCTTGCCGTACTGCTTGATCGCCGGAAACAGGATGACGTTGTCGACGCAGACGATGTCGGGCTTCACCTTGGCGAGCACGTCGGGCAGGCTCTTCTGCGCCCACACGGCGGTCTCGACGATCGCGTCCCAGCAGTCCTTCACATAGGTGTCGATCTGCTCGTAGGGCGTCTTGTTGAAGTTCGGGATGTGGCCGTCGATGAAGGTCTGCCAGTAGGCGGCGACCTCCTCGGCCGGCATCGGCGCCGACATCGGCACGATGTGCTCCTCGAAGCCGTAGCCGGCATAGACGCCGGCCATGTCGGGCGCCGTGAAGAACACGGCGCGGTGGCCGAGCGCCTCGGTCGCCTGGGCGATGCCGACGGAGTTCAGCGCCGGCCCGAAGGCGGCCTCGGGAAAGAACGCGACGACTTTCTTCTCGGCCATCAGAGCCTCCTTCGTCAGTGGGCGTCCGCTTCGGCGGACGCCGCGGCGCTGGTGTCGGGTCCGCCGGCGAGCAGGCGGACGTGTTCGGGCGGGACAGTGAGGCGCACGGCCTCTCCGCTCGCGACGGGTCGGGCATCGGCGGCGGTGCTCGACCGCGACACGGCGATACGGGTGCCGGCGGCGCCATCGAGGCGGACGATCAGCGACTGGCTGTTGCCGTGATAGGCGATCGCCTCGACGGTGCCCTGGAAGCCATTACCCACCTCGGTGCCGCCATCGCCGATCTCGACGCGCTCCGGCCGGAAGGCGGCACAGCCGATGCCGGCGGCACCGTTCGCGCCAGCCGGGCGGACGCCACGGACGAGTCCGAGGCCGTCGACAGCAAGCCCGTCGGGGCCGAGGCTGCCCTCCAGGAAATTCATCTGGCCGAGGAAGCGGGCGGTGAAGCGGTTCTCCGGCCGGTCATAGAGGTCGCGCGGGCTGCCGAGCTGGGCGATGCGGCCGCGGTCGAGGACGGCGATGCGGTCGGCCATGACCAGCGCCTCCTCCTGGTCGTGGGTGACGACCACGAAGGTGATGCCGACGTCCGAGCGCATCCGCTTCAGTTCGAGCTGCATCTGCTCGCGCAGCCGCCGGTCGAGCGCCGACAGCGGCTCGTCGAGGAGGAGGAGGCGCGGCTTCTTGACGAGGGCGCGGGCGAGCGCGACGCGCTGGCGCTGGCCGCCGGAGAGCTCGTGCGGGCGGCGCTTCGCAAGCTCGCCCAGAACGGTGAGCTCGAGCACCTCGCCGACGCGGCGGCGAATCTCGTCACGCGGCCTTCCCTCCGCTTCCAGGCCGTAGGCGACGTTCGCCTCGACGCTCATGTGCGGGAAGAGGGCGTAGGACTGGAACATCAGGTTCACCGGCCGCCGGTTCGGCGGCACGGTGGTGATGTCGCGGCCGTCCAGCGTCAGGCGCCCGGCGGTCGGCGTCTCGAACCCGGCGATCATCCGCAGCAACGTCGTCTTGCCGCAGCCGGACGGGCCGAGCAAAGCGAAGAACTCGTTCTCGGCGATCGCGAGGTCGATGCCGTCGACGGCGACGACGCCGCCGAAGCGCTTTTCCACCTTCTCGGCGGCGAGCAGGGTGTTCCGGACCGCGGCGGTCATCGCACCGCCCTCGGCTCGAGGCGCTGGGCGACGATCAGCGCGAACACGCTGACGCCGAGCACGACGGTGGCGAGCGCGTTGATCTCGGGCGTCACGCCAAAGCGGATCATCGCGTAGATCTGCATCGGCAGCGTCGTGGAGGCCGATCCCGGCCCGGCGGTGAAGTAGGCAATGATGAACTCGTCGAAGGAGAGGGTGAAGGCGAGCAGCCCCGCCGCGACGACGCCCGGCAGGATCTGCGGCAGCACCACGCGGACGAAGGTGCGGACCGGCCCGGCGCCGAGGTCCGCGGAGGCCTCGATCAGCGAGAAATCGAAGTTCTTCAGCCGGGCCCGCACCACCGCGGCGACGAAGGCGATGTTGAAGACGGCGTGGGCGATGATGATCGTGTGCAAACCGAGGGTCGCCTGCAGCATCGTGTAGAAGGTCAGAAGCGCGATCGCCATGACGATGTCGGGGATGATCATCGGCGCCACCAGCGAGGCTTCGAGCAGGCCGGACGGCCGCCCGCGCTCCAGCCCGAAGGCGAGCATGGTGCCGAGGATGGTCGAGATCAGCGTCGCGCCGATGGCGACGATGATGCTGTTCTTCGCCGCCGACAGGATCGGCCCGGCGGAGGCGAGCTTGACGTACCAGTCGAAGCTGAAGCCGGTCCACACCGTCGGCAGGCCGGCCCGGTTGAAGGAGAGCAGCACCAGCACCGCAATCGGCACGTAGAGGAAGACGTAGACGAGGACGAGGTGGACCTTCAGCACGCGCCGGGTCGTCGAGGGGCGGGCGGCGCTCATGCCCGCCCTCCCGTCCGGGCGGAGGCCCGGTGCACGACGACGGCCTGGGTGAACAGGAGCACCATCATCACGGCGATCAGGAGCATCGACAGCGCGGCGCCGAACGGCCAGTCGCGGGCGGTGAGGAACTGGTCGTAGATGAGGTTGCCGAGCATCTGCACGTGGCCGCCGCCGAGCAGGTCCGGCGTGATGAAGTTGCCGATCGACAGCACGAAGACGAACACCGAGCCGGCGGCGACGCCCGGCAGCGTCAGCGGCAGCACCACCTTCAGGAAGGTGCGCGCGCCGGAGGCGCCGAGGTCGGCGGAGGCCTCGATCAGCGAGCGGTCGAGGCGGGCCAGCGACGCGTAGGCCGCGAGGATGACGAAGGGCACGTAGCTGTAGACGAGCCCGAGGATGACGGCGAACTCGTTGTAGAGGAGCGGCAGCGGCTCGGTGATCACGCCGGCGTCGATCAGGCCGGCGTTGATCAGGCCGGTGCGGTTGAGGAGCACCATCCAGGCGTAGGTGCGGATGAGGTAGTTCGTCCAGAACGGCAGCATCGCCAGGATCAGGAGCCGCGTCTGCGCGCCCGGCGAGGCGAGCGTGATCGCGTAGGCGGCGGGGTAGCCGATCAGCACCGCGAGCACCGTGGTGATGAGGGCGATGCGGGCCGAGCCGAGGAAGACCTCGACATAAAGCGGGTCGATCAGCCGCCGGAAGTTCTCAGTGGTGAAGGCGTCGTAGTCGACCCCGCCATAGATGCCGCGCTCGTAGAAGGCGTTGAAGAAGACGAGCAGGCACGGCACGAGCAGGAACAGCGCCAGCCAGCCGAGGCCGGGCGCCATCAGGATCGTGCGGGTGAGGCGGGGGGAGGTCATGGTGCGCTAGCCGGCCGTGGCGCCGTCCCGGCGCGTTGGACGCGCCGGGACGAGCCGTGAGCCCGAGCCGTCAGATCACTTCGCGTTCATGATCTCGGTGACGGTGCGCGAGTAGGCCTTCTGCGTCTGGCCGACGTCGACCATCTGTTCCTGCGCGAGAAGCTCGGCCGGCGTCATCTTCATGTTGGGGAACTGCTCGAGGAGGGCGGGGTCGAGGGCCTCCATCGCCTTCTTGTTGGGCGTCTTGTACATGATGTTCTCGGTCACCCACTTGCCGACGTCTTCCGACAGCACGAAGTCGATGAAGGCGTGGGCGGCGTCCTTGTTCTCCGACGCGGCGGTGACGACCATGGTGTCCGTCCAGAGGTCGGTGCCCTCCTTCGGGATGACGTAGGTGATGTCCTTGTTCTCGGCGATGCCGTAGTTGCACCAGCCGTCCCAGGCGTGCACCAGCGAGGCCTCGCCCGACACGAGCTTCGAGTAGAACGTCGTGTCGTCGTAGGAGAGGAGGTTCTTCTTCGCCGCGATCAGGGCGTCGCGGGCCTGGTCGATCTTCGCCGGGTCGGTCTCGTTCACCGAGAAGCCGAGCGACTTGAAGCCGGCGCCGAGCAGCCAGCGGTCGGTGGCGAGCATGGTGATCTTGCCCTTGAGGGCGTCCGGCGGGTTCATCAGCGCCTGCCAGCTGTCCGGCGAGCCCTCGACGAGGTCGGTGCGGTAGCAGAGGCCGGTGGTGCCCCAGGCGTAGGGGACGGAGAAGGTGTTGCCGGGGTCGTACTTCAGCTGCGAGCCCTCGGGATAGAGGTTCGCAAGGTTCGGGATCTTCGCGTGGTCGATCGGCGCCGAGAGGTTGAGGGCGTGCAGCGCCTGGGCGAACGGGGCGGAGACGAAGAGCACGTCGTAGCCCTTGCCGCCGCCGGCGACGACCTTGCCCATCACCTCCTCGTTGGTGGCGTGGACCGTGAGCTCGGCGTCGTAGCCGGTGGCAGCCTTGAAGCGCTCCAGCAGGTCCGGCGGCATGTAGCCGTCCCAGTTGCCGATGACGATCTTGCCCTTCGAGGCGTCCTGCGCGAGGGCCGCGGGGGCCGCGAGCAGCAGTCCGGCGCCGATGGCGGCCGCGGCGCCGAGGAGGCGCGCCTTGTGGTCGATGAATGCCATTGCCGTTCCCCTTCGTGCGGTGGCCGGTGCGAGGGCACGCGGGTCCGCCATTGCGCGCCCCCGCTCCCGATCCCGCAGCGGCGCCGATGCAGCAGTGAAGCGCGAGGGGCGGGGGACGTCCAGCGCAAATGTGTACTTTTGACGAAAATAATGCAGTCTGGTTCGTGACAGGTCGGGCCGGTTCGGACGGAGGAGTGGGAATGCGGGACGGTCTCTACATCGGCGGGCGCTGGGAGAAGCCGGCGGCGGGCGGCACGTTCGAGGTCATCGACCCGGCGACGGAACAGCCGATTGCCAGCGTCGCGGCAGCGACGGCGGCGGACGTCGACCGGGCGGTGACGGCGGCCGCCGAGGCGCTGCCGGCGTGGAAGCGCACCAGCGGCGCCGAGCGCGCGAAAATCCTGCGCGCCATCGCCGAGGGCATCCGCGCCCGGCGCGACGAGCTCGCGGCGATCGAGGTCGCCGACAACGGCAAGCCGCTGCCCGAGGCGAAGTGGGACATCGACGACACCGCCGGCTGCTTCGACTTCTATGCCGGCCTGGCCGAGGAGCTGGACGGGCGGCAGGAACAGCCGGTCGCAGTCGGCGACCCGCGCTTCACCTCGAAGGTGCGGCGCGAGGCGGTCGGCGTCGCCGGCGCCATCATCCCGTGGAACTACCCGATGCTGATGGCGGCCTGGAAGGTCGCCCCGGCGCTCGCCGCCGGCTGCACGATGGTGCTGAAGCCGTCCGAACTGACGCCGCTGACGGCGCTCGAGCTCGGCGCCATCGCCGGCGCGGCCGGGCTGCCGGCGGGGGTGCTCAACGTCGTGCCGGGGCTCGGCCGCGACGCCGGCGAGCCGCTGACGCACCATCCGCGCGTCGACAAGCTCGCCTTCACCGGCAGCCTCGCCACCGGGCGGCGGGTGATGGCGGCGGCGGCCGAGGACATCAAGGCGGTGTCGCTGGAGCTCGGCGGAAAGTCGCCCTTCCTCGTCTTCGCCGACAGCGACGTCGAGGCTGCCGTCGAGTGGATCCTGTTCGGCATCTTCTGGAACCAGGGCCAGGTGTGCTCGGCGACCTCGCGGGTGCTGGTCGAGCGGCCGCTCTACGACGCCGTGCTGGAGCGCCTCGTCGAGGAGAGCCGGAAGATCACCATCGGCGGCGGCCTTGAGGAGGGCGTGCTGCTCGGCCCGCTCGTCAGCCGCGGCCAGCACGAGAAGGTGCTCGGCATGATCGGCGAGGGCGTCCGCGACGGGGCGAAGGTCGCCACTGGCGGCCGCGTGCCACAGCGCCGCGACCGTGGCTACTTCGTCGAGCCGACGGTGCTCGTCGACGTGCCGGAAACGTCCGCCGCCTGGCGGGAGGAGATCTTCGGGCCGGTGGTCTGCGTGAAGCCGTTCGACGGCGAGGCGGAGGGCCTCCGGCTCGCCAATGACAGCCCCTACGGGCTGGCGGCGGCGGTGATGTCGAAGGACGAGGAGCGGACGGAACGGGTGGCGCGCGATCTCGAGGCAGGCATCGTCTGGATCAACTGCTCGCAGCCGACCTTCAGCGAGGCGCCCTGGGGCGGCGTCAAGCGCAGCGGCATCGGCCGCGAGCTCGGCGTCTGGGGGCTGGAGAACTACCTGACGGTGAAGCAGGTGACCCGCTATGCGTCCGACGAGCCGTGGGGCTGGTACATCAAGGGGTGATGGGGGTCGGCGGCGCGCGCCGCCGCCGCCGTTCCGCCCGGCCCGTCGTCAGCCGACGATGTCCTCGCCGCCGTTCAGGTGGGTCACCGTGCCGGTGATGTAGTCGGCCGCGTCGGAGGCGAGGAATTCGGCGAGCCTCGCCACCTCCACGGGCCTGCCGTGGCGACGCAGCGGGATGCGGGCGATGCGCTCGGGGCTCGTTTCCAGAAGCGCGGTCTCGATGCCGCCCGGTGCAATGGCGTTGACCGTGATGCCCCACGGCGCGAATTCGCGTGCCCAGGACTTTGTCAGACCCAGGATCGCGGCCTTCGAGGCGGAGTAGATCGACGCGTTCGCGTGGCCGACGACACCCCAGTTCGAGGAGGTGTTGACGATCCGTCCGGCGCGCCGCCGCTTCATGCCGGCGAGGACGCCGCGCGTGGCTGAGATCGTGCCGCCGACGTTGACGTCGAACACGTGGCCGATGAAGGCGGCGTCGACGTCCTCGAGGGCGCCGTCGCCGGCGATGCCGGCATTGTTGATGAGAACGTCGACCGGATGCGCCTCGTCCAGCGCGCGGATACCGGCCTCGAAGCGGTCCACCTCCAGCATGTCGCAGGCGAAGGCGATCGCCGTGTGGCCGGAGCCCTCGAGCTCGCCCAGGGTGTCGGCGAGGGCGGCAGGCGTGATGTCGTGGGCGATGACGGTGCTGCCGAGGCCGGCGAAATGCAGTGCATGGGCCCGCCCGATGCCGGAGCCGGCGCCGGTGACGAGCACGGTCTTTCCCGCGAGATCGGACATGGCGCTGGCCCCCGGCCCTCAGCCGTTGAGATAGTCGAAGGCCGTCAGCGCGAAGATCGCGCCGAGGGCCACCAGTTCGTCGACGACGACGTGCTCGTCGGCGCCGCCCATGTTGTAGGCGGTCGGCCCGCACACGACGGTCGGCACGCCGGCGCCGCGATAGTGTCGCGCGTCGGAGGCGCCGACCCGCATGGTCACGGCCGGCACGCTGCCGAGCAGCGCCGCGCAGTTGGCGGACAAGAGGCGGATGATCGCGTGTTCGGGGTCGGTCCAGCTCGGCTCGTAGCGGCGGGTGATCTCCACGCCCACATCATGGAGGGCCGCTAGCCGGACGATCTCGCGCTCGACCTCGGCGACGGTGATGCCAACGGGCAGGCGAATATCGGCCGTGGCCTCGGCATGATCGGCGATGAGATTGGGGAGCCGGCCCCCCGAAATTGTGCCGAAGGTGATGGTGACGCGGCGCAGCACGTCGCTCTCGCCGGCACCCGACAGCACCTCGGAGACCTGGGAGGAGGCGGCGATGGCGTCCAGTACGCGCGGCGGCGCGTCGACCGGCAGATCCCGGACCGCGCGCAGGGCCGCGATGGCGTCGACCAGCTTCTCGATGGCGCTTTCGCCGCGGTGGACGTGGGCGGCATGGGCCGACCGGCCGCGGGCGGTGAGCTTCAGCCAGATCATGCCCTTCTCGCCGAAGCGCAGCACCCGCGGCGAGCCGGCGTCGGCGCTGATCATGGCGTCGCCGCGGGCGTGCGGCACGGTGTCGAGCAGGAGCTTCGAGCCGAGCACGCCCATGGTCTCCTCGTCGCCGGCGAAGGTGGCGACGACCTCCCCCTGCAGCGCCTCGCGGTGGGCGGCGAGATGGATCAGTGCGAACAGGATGGCGGCGAGCCCGCCCTTCATGTCGGAAATGCCGAGGCCGTAGAGCCTGCCGTCGCGCACCTCACCGTCCGGAGAGGCCGACCAGGCCGCGCGGCTGCCGAGCGGAAAGGTATCCAGATGGCCGTTCAGGATCAGGCGGCGGCCGGGCTGGCCGCCGCTGAGCCGCATCACGAGGTTCATCACATGGTCGGCGCCGCGATGGCGCTCGACCTCGATGGAGGGTGTGTCGGCGAGGATCGCCACCACCTCGTCGGCGACGGCGTTGGTGTCGCCGGGCGGAGTCTCGCTGCGCCTCGCCAGGAGCCGCAGCGCGATGGCGACGAGGCTGTCGCCATCCGCCCGTGCCGCCTGCGCCAGTCGATCGCGTACGCTCATCCCCGCTCCCCGGCCGCCCGAAGCGCCGCGGTGGCCGCGGCATCCACCGCGAAGTCGGCGGTGAGCGCCACCCGATAGACGGCACGGGCGCGCTCCGCGCTTACCCAGCCTTCGGCGACATCGGCGGCGACACGGGCGGGGTCGCGCGCTCCGGGCGCCCCGAACCCGCCGCCGCCGTTCGACAAGGACACCACCCGCTGGTCGGCCCGCACATGGACGTGCTCGGAGGTGGCGAGGGGGACGATCTCGCCGGCGTCCGATTCCAGATACTGGCTGGCCGGCAGCGCGTTGCCGCCGCCGCGCGTGCCGAGCGAGGGGTTGACGGTGCCGTCGCTGCAGAAGCCGAGCTCGAAATCGCAGTCGATCGGCCGGAACGTCGTCTTGATGCCCGGGGCGCCCCGGAAGGTGCCGGCCCCTTCGCTGTCGACGAGGATCTTGCGGGTCTCGATCATCATCGGGTGCAGCATCTCGTCGATCTCGATGCTGTCGTAGAAGGGCATGCCGGCATTGCCCATGCAGAACAGCGACAGCCAGCCGTCCTGGACCGGCGTGCCGGGGCCGCCGCCCGCGGCGAGGATCACCTCGTTGACGAAGGCGTGGCCGTTGCGCGGGTCGTGGCCAGAAATGACGCCGGCCGAGGGCGGCAGCGCGGCGCCGCCTTCCGCCATGCCGACGCTCGGGTCGATGGCGGCCATGGCGAGCTGCACGGCATTGGAGACGCGGTCGCCGAGATTGGTGGTGGCGACCGAGGTGGAGTGCGGGTGCCGCGGAATGCCGACGACGCAGTTCTCGCGCAGCCGCACCTCGATCCGCCGCAAGCTGCCGGCGTTCGGTGTCACCGGGCGCGGCAGGCTGTTGAGGACGCCGACCAGCGCGGCGGTGCGCGCACAGGCGTGGCTGAGGTTCACGCCGACCGGCAGGCAGTCGATGTTGTCGGTGAGGTCGACGATGATGCGGCCGCCGGCGGCGTCGACGGTGACGTCCGCATTGGCGGGAATGCCACCTGCCGGCGTGCCGGGCAGCGGGTCGTGCGTGCAGGTGCCGCGCGCCCGGCCCGACCGGATGGTTGAGATCACGTCGACCATCTGGCGCTCGGTGACGTCGAACCATTGCGCCGCGTGCTCGGTGAGGGCGTCCCAGCCGAGCTCCCGGCCCATCCGGATGATCTCGCGCTCGCCGATGCGGGCGGCGCCGACCATGGCGAGATAGTCGCCGCGCCATTGCTCCGGCACGCGGATGCGCATCAGGCACATGTTGATGATGTCGCGATTGTCGCTATAGCCGGACTGTACCTTCACGGCGGGGAAGATCAGCGCGCCTTCCTCGTAGACGTCGCGCGCACTGCCCATGTAGGTGGTGGGCAACGAGTTGCCGCAGTCGGCCTGGTGAGCCTTCGCGACCACCGTGAAGCGGTGGACGTCGTCGTCGTCGAACACCGGCACCAGGATCGTGTGGTCGGCGGCGTGCGAATTGCCGTGATAGGGCGAGTTGTGCAGGAAGGCGTCGCCGCGCTTGACGTCCGGGTGGATGTCGAGCATCGCGCGCGCCATCAGGTCGGCGCCGCCAATGACGTGGATCGGATAGCTGTCGGCGGCAGTGAGCAGCTCGCACTCGGCGGTGACCAGCGCGCAGGAGAAATCGCGCGCGGTGTTGATGACGCCGGAGCGGGCGGTGCGCAGCAGTGTGTTGGCCATCTTGCGGGTCACGCCGTCGAAGCGCTTCTGCATGATCGCCATCTTCACGCCGTCGAAGCGGGTGGCCGCCGGGGAGGGTGCCTGCATGTTCATGTCCTCTCCTCTGCCGCGCCCTGGACGACGAGATGGCCACCGGGGCGCCGCACCGCGCGGGCACCGGGATTGATCACGATGGTGGTGAAGTTGCTGTCGACGATCGCCGGCCCGTGCACCTCGGTATCCGCCGGCAACTGCTCGAGCCGGTAGGCCGGGGCGTCGACCATCCCGGTCTCGCGGAAGAACATCCGCCGGTGCGACAGCGCCCCGATCCCCTGACCCTCGTCGCCAAGCCGGATCGCCTTGGCATCCGACAGTCGGCATCGGGCCAGTGCCCGCCAGCTCATGATCTCGACGGCGTCGCCATCGTCGCGGAAGGAGAACAGGTCGGTGTGGCGGGCGTGGAAGTCGGCGATCAGCGCAGCGACGTCTTCCTCGGTGTCGAAGCGGGCGCCGCGTAGCGGTACTTCGATCTCCCACACCTGCGAGGGATAGCGCGCCTCGATGGCGAGATCGATCCGCTGGTCGCGCGCCCCGGGGCCGGCCTTGTCGAAGAAGGCCTGCGCCCGGCCGATCAGTTCGGCAATGATGGCATTGGCGCGGGCCGCATCGAACGCCGTGGTCTTCATGAAACCGATCTGAGAGTACTCCGTCGAAAGTTCCGACATCATCGCGCCGGCGGCGCTGAGAGCAGCACCGACATCGGGGAAGATGATGGTGTCGCAGCGCAGCCGCCGCGCGATCAGCACCGCATTGATGCCGGCCGCGCCGCCGCCGCCGATCATCACCGTCTCCTGTGGATCGATGCCCTGCTTGACGGTGATGTCCTCGATGGCATTCACCATCCCCTCGGTGGTGAGGTCGAGGATCGACAGCGCCGCCTCCTCGATGCTGAGGCCGAGGGGGCCGGCGACATCGGCCTGGATGGCGTCGCGGGCCGCCTGCAAGGCGAGGCTCATCTGGCCACCGAGGAAGAAGGCGGGGTCGATGTAGCCGAGCGCGACGGCGGCATCCGTCACCGTCGGCCGGGTGCCGCCGCGGCCGTAGCAGACGGGACCGGGCGTCGAGCCGGCGCTCTCCGGGCCGACGTGCAGGAGGCCGGCGCTGTCGACCCGCGCGATGCTGCCACCGCCGGCGCCGACGCTCTTCACGTCCACCGAGGGGAAGCCGGTGAGGTTGCCCTGATAGATCGGCCCGAGCCAAGTCTCGCGGGTCCACGGCAGGGCGCCGTCCTTCACCAGCGAGACGTCGTAGGTGGTGCCGCCGGCATCGGTGACGATGGCCGTCGACGCGCCTTCCAACTCGGCGAAATGCCGGCCGGCGACCGGCGCCATGGCGGGCCCGGAGTTCAGCGCCAGGATCGGACGCTCGGCGAGGTCGGAGACGTCGACCAGCCCGCCCTGCGAGGTCACGGCGAAGATCTGGCCCGCGAGCCCGCGCTCCTCCAGCCGCTGCTTCAGGGCGCGCAGATAGTCGCTCATGATCGGCTTGAGCGAAGCGTCGATGGCGCAGGACGACGTGCGGCGATACTCCCGCACCGTCGGGTTGAGCTGGTGGGAAAGCGTGTATGGCACCCCCGGCAGGTGCTCCTCCAGCATCTCGCCGAGTCGCTGCTCATGGCGTGGATTGACGATCGACCAGATCAGCGAGACCGCCACGGCCTCGACCTTCTTCACCTTCAGTTGCTCGATCGTGGCCAGCGCCGCGACCTCGTCCAGCGGCGCATGCACCCGGCCGTCGGCCCAGATACGCTCGGGGATCTCGAAGGTCAGCGAGCGCGGGATGTAGGGCGCGGGGTAGGCGTTGCGATAGTTGAAGGGGTCGGTGCGGCCGCCCTCGCGGATCAGGAGAATGTCCGGATGGCCCTCTGTCACCAGCAGGGCGGTGCGGGCGGCCGTGCCGGTGACGACGGCGTTGATGGCGCGCGTCGTCGAGTGGAACAGGATCTCGGTCTGCGCCAGCAGGTCCCGGACGCTGACGCCGCGGGCGTCGGCCGCCAGTTCGACGGCGCCCAGAATGCCGCCGAGCGGGTCGGGATAGGTGGTGGGCGACTTGAACATGGTCGCGGCGTTGCCGGGGTCATCGACCATCAAGTCGGTGAAGGTACCCCCCACGTCGATCGACATCCGCATCACTGATCCCTCTCCGACCCTGTCCAGTCACCTATGCAAGTCACTTGCGCATAATGCAATAAAATTTCATGAAATGCGGCAAAAGCGTTTTTGCTTGCGTTTTGCACAAGCTCCGGGGGCTCTGTTAAGGAAGAACGGGCGTGGGCACCCGAATCCCCCAGCGGATGAATCCGAGGTCACGGTGGCAGAAGCCGCCAACGAACCGGGCAGTGTGACGATGACGAACATCGAGATCGACGATGGCGACGACGGCCTGCCGGCGGTCGGCCCGCGGGTGCGCTATCTGCGCCGGATGCACAGGCTGCGGCTGAAGGACCTGGCGGCCGCCGCAGGGTGCTCGGAGAGCCTCTTGTCCCGCATAGAGAATTCATTGGTGGTGCCGTCGCTGAGCACGCTGCACCGCCTCTGCAAGGCTCTGAACGTCAATGTCGCCGCTCTGCTCGACCCTAAAGAGGACGAGATCTGCACCATCTACGGGCCGAACGACCGTCCGCGCTACACCCGCAACGCCGCCGAGGAGGGGGATGGCAGCACCGCGGAAATCCTCACTCCGTTCACCCAGCACCGCCAACTCGAAGGATTGCTGCTGGAAATGCCCGCCGGTGGACCGATGTGCGGGCCTTTCCAGCATGCCGGCGAAGAGGTCGGCTATGTGCTGACCGGCGAACTCGAACTCGTCGTCGAGGGTGAGCAGTACCGGGTTCCGACCGGCTACAGCTTCTTCTTCCTCTCCGACCGCATCCACAGCTATCGCGCCGCCGGCGACGAGAACTGCAGGGTGATCTGGATCAACACCCCGCCGACATTCTGAGAGACTGCCCGGGACGTCAGCCATGACTGACCGCGCGAAGGAAGCGGCGCGTGCGGTCATGGGTCGGATTGTCGATCACCTGCTCTGGCGGCCCCTCCTCGACCACGACACCGCCATCGATGAAGACGACCCGGTCGGCGACTTCTCGGGCGAAGCGGATCTCGTGCGTCACCACCACCATCGTCATGCCGGCATCCGCGAGTTTGCGCATCACGCCGAGCACTTCGCCGACCAGTTCCGGGTCGAGCGCCGAGGTCGGCTCGTCGAACAGCATCAGGCGGGGCGAGATGGCGAGGGCGCGCGCGATGGCGACGCGCTGCTGTTGCCCGCCGGACAGGCGGTGGGGCAGATGATGGATGTGGTTCTGCAGGCCCACCTCGCCGAGCAGGCGGGTCGCCATCGTGCGCGCGACGTCGGGCTTGATGCCGAACACCCGGACCGGCGCTTCCATGACGTTCTCGAGCGCGCTCAGATGGTTGAACAGGTTGAAGTGCTGGAAGACCATGGCGATGCGGGCGTCCGCCCGCGCCTTCGCCAGCCGCCCCGTCGGGCGCGGCTGTCCGCCGGGCAGCATCTGGTAGCCGACATAGGCGCCGCCCACGGTGATGGTGCCCCAGTCCACCGATTCCAGGTGGTTGATGGCGCGCAGGAAGGTGCTCTTGCCGGAGCCGCTCGGTCCGAGCAGGACGACGACCTCGCCCCGGTTGACCGTGAGGTCGATGCCGTTCAGCACCTTGTTGGACCCGTATTCCTTCTGCACGTTGCGGCAGACCACCAGCGGCTCGCCGCGCGGCACCGGGTCGGCGTCGGCGTTCACCAGGGTCTTGAACAGATCGTCCGAGGCCGCCGTCCGGGCGGCCGGCGTCTCGTCGGCCGCCGCATCGACCGGGATCGGTGCAGGAGACGGAGCGGCCTCGGGCTTGAGCCGGAAGCCGAACATCCTGCCGAAGTCATTGGTGCTGCGCTTGTCCTTCTCCAGGTCGAAGCGTCGCTCGGCCCAGCCCTGTGCAATCGAAATGACGCTCACCAGGATCAGATAGATCACCGCCGTTGCGGCGAACACCGTGAAGAACTTGTTGTTCTGTCCGACGATCTGCTGCGATCGAAAAGTCAGTTCGTTGACGAAGACGATAGAGGCGATCGATGTCAGCTTCAGCATGCTGATCGTGTCGTTGCCGACGCCGGGCAGGATGGCACGCATCGCCTGCGGCAGGATGATCCGGCGCAGCGACAGGAACGGACCCATGCCGAGCGACGACGCCGCGATCGACTGGTTGCGGTTGACCGACAGAATGCCGCCGCGAATGATCTCTGCGCTGAACGCGGCCTGGTTGAGGGAGAAGCCGATGACGGCGGTGGTGAAGCTGTCGAACTTCAGGCCGACGAAGGGCAGGGCGTTGAAGATGAACACCAGTTGCAGCAGCTGCGGGGTGCCGCGCGTGATCCAGATGTAGAACCACGACACCGCCCGCACGATCGCGAGCGTGGACAGCCGCATCAGCGCCAGCACGAGGCCCAGGATCAGGCCGAGCGTCATCGAGATGGCGGTAATCTTGACGGCGACCCAGGCGCCCTCCCACAGGAACGCCGAGGCGCAGTAGGACAGGAATTCCCAGAACCAGCCGAACGCCATGTTCGCGTAAGGGTCGACGGCGCTCAGGCCGCTCGCCATGTCCTCGATGCTCGTTCCGGCCGGGGCCTGCGCCCGGGCCGGCATGACGCCGACCAGTGCCGTTACCGCCGTGCCGAGGCCGGCTTTTTGAAGTCGTTTCATCTGCGAGGGTCCCGCGCCCTGGACGCCGCCTTCGTGCGGGCAGCCATCCCACGGAGGCATGCCGGACCGGCGGACCGCTCCGGCATGCCGTGATGACAAACGAGCAGCAATCGCTCTGTTTTTCTCACTCCGTCTTTATGACGACCGGAATCTGCAGCGCTTCGTCTGTGTTGTACCGGGAAAAGATCTCTTTCTGGGTGCCGTTCGCCTGCATGATCTTGAGGCCGTCATAGACGGCCCTGACGAGATCCTCGTTGCCCTTCTTGATGCCGACGCCCATCTCGAAGCCGCTGGCGATCGAGAAGGCGCGCGTGTACTTGGTCGGGTTGGAGGCCGCGATGAAGTCGATGTAGCCGAGGTCCCACATCAGGATTTCGGTGCGCTCGCTCTCGAGCAGGCGCAGGCCGGCGGCGAGATCCTGGAACGGCATGGTGGTGATGGCCTCCTTGCCTTCGGCCGCGCAGACCTCCTGCTGCTTCAGGGTGGCAGCCTCTTCGATGCTGCCGACGCCATAGGCGACGGACTTGCCGCAGAAATCAGAAAGGGAGGCGACACCCTTCGGGTTGCCAGACGAGACGAGGGCGCCGGTGCCGGCTCCCATGTACATGACGAAGTCGATGTTCTTGGCGCGGTCCGGCTTGTAGTAGAGGTCGTCCCACATCGCATCGATCTGGCCGGACGTGACCGCCGGCAGGATGCCCGACCAGGCGCCGAGCACGAATTCGTACTTCGCGCCGGCGCAATCCATCACCACCTTTGCCAGATCGACGGCGATGCCGCGAAGCTTGTCGAAGTCGGCCGGGTCGCGTGCGACGTAAGGCGGGGTCTGCGGGTCGGCTCCGAATGTGACGGTCTTGCCGACGAGGGCCGGATACTTGGTGGCGAGCTTGTCCGGCTCGCAGGCCGGGTCCATCGACGCCGAGGCGACATTGGCAGACAGGAGGCTCGCGGAAACTGCCGCGGCGAATGTGAAGGACAGGCGAACGCTCATTATTCGACTCCGTGATTGTCGCTGAGGCAAGCCGCTGTACCCACCGGAGCAAGACGGCAATTTCGTTTTATCGATATGCAAGTCAACTTGCATAAGACGCAATGAAGCAATCCGCGTGCCAGGCGGCCGCGAGGGTATTGCTGATGTTGGCGGAAGGGGGCTGCCGCTTTTTTGCCCATCGGGCGGGTCTTTGCGCCCGCCTGCGATCCAACGGGCGCCACCGGCCTGCGTGGCCTGGGGGTCAGACGAGTCCGAGCGTGGCGACGCGCTCGCCGCGCGATACCGTGCTGAGCGTGGTGGCGCGAACGAACAGGCCGTCCTCCGGCGCCGTCACCACTTCCACCTCGTCGCCATACACATTGAAGATGCGGCACAGGACCTGACCGCGCACGACCGGCTGCCCGAGTGCGACTTCGGTGATCAGGAGTCCGCCGTGCTGGGCGCGGATGCCGAGGAAGTCACGCATCACATGGGTCTGCGCCGGGGCCACGGGCTCGCCGCCGATCATCCCCAGCGAGCGCAGCAGGTTCAGCACGCAGTCCGCGCCGATTTCAACGAACTCGATGTCGAGCCGCCCGCCCTCGCCGATCTCGAAGGTCAGAGACGGGACGCCGGCCCGGGTGGCCTCCACGCACAAGATCCCGTCGCTGATGTACATGCCGTGCTCACCCCGCATGATCCAGCCGGTGCCAAGGGCATGCGCCATGTCCTCGGCTCTGGCCGCGTGGGGGCCGAGCCCGTGATGGGGCAGGATGGCGATCGGAACATACTTGCCGCCGCGCGTCGGGGTGTGGACGTCGAGCGCGTAGTCGCACCGGGTGATCAGGCGGAACAGCGTCGCCGCCATCACCTGGGCGATGTTGCCATTCGCGTCGCCGGGAAAGCAGGTCCAGGCGTCGGCCGGCACTTGGTCGAGCGGCGATTTCAGAAACTGGGCGAGCGGCAGGCGATGGTCCGCCTGTAGGGCGAGGGGCTGCTGAACCGGCACGCAGACGATGCTGCCGGTCAGCTGCTCCGGATCGACGCGGGCGAGGGCGCGCGTCACCAGCGCGATGCTGTTGACCTCGTCGCCGTGGATTCCGGCACCGATGTAGAGCCGCGGGCCGGGCCGCACGCCGTTGATGAGCAGCAGCGGCAGGTTCACCACCGTGCCATCCGCCAGTTCCAGCGCCGGCAGCTGTGCGCGCACGCTCGTCCCCGGCGCGACCGTGATGCCTTCGAGAATGAGGGGGTCCATCGCGGTCCTCAGTGCGCCAACGCCACCAGCGGGGCGGGGGTTCGAGCGAGAGGCGAAGCCGAGGTCGCTGCGGGGGGCACGGCGTCGGTGGCCAGGTCCGGCGTGCCATAGCTTCCCAGCATCGCATCCACTGCGCCGCTCGCCTTCGCCCAGTCGAAGGTCCGGAAGGCCATCCCGGTCGTCACCGTGCGCGGACCGGAATAGAAGATCTCGTATTGCGCATGGCGTGAGGCGAATTCCGAGCCGATCGCATCCCAGGCCAGCTTGAACAGCTTGACCCGTTCCTGCGAGCTCATGGCGGGGGAGTACTGTGTCCGCTTGATCAGCGGCGCAATGTCCGGGTGCTCGAAGTCCTCGACACAGGACGGCAGCATGAGCACGCCGCCGCCGGAAAGTTCGCGCAAGGCATGGATGATCTTGGGGTAAAGCAGCTGCGACTGCACCTGTGCGGCATAGATCAGGCCCGCATCGGGCAGGAAGTACTTCCCGCGGTGACGCCCCTTGGCCTCGGCGCCGTAGACGAAGGCTTCGATCATCCCGACGTGGGCGGCGAGTTCGCCGAGCGTCTCCCGCACCTGCGGATAGTTGAACGTGCCGATGGTCTCGGTGATCTTGCGCGCCAAGCCGACGAGAAAGCGCAGCTTGACCAAGAGGCGGATCTCCGACTGGTAGTTCTGGTAGGCATGGGCCGGCGTGTCGTGCCACTGCGCCAGCTGGGCCCGGGTGTCGCGATGCACGAAGATGCGGTCCCACGGGATCTTCACGTCGTCGAAGTAGAGCAGCGCATCGTTCTCATCGAACCGGCTCGACAGCGGATAGTCGAATGCGGACGAGGCCGCCCCTTCATAGGACCGGCGCGACAGCAGCTTGATCCCGCGCAGGTTCAGCGGGACGGCGGCGGTGAAGGCATAGCGGGCTTCGTCGTCCTTCAGCGGGCGCAGCGTCGTGACCAGCACCTCGTTGGACAGCACCGCGCCGGTACCGAGCATCTTGGAACCACGCACCGTGATGCCACCGGCATCCTCGTCGACGATGGCGACCGCCAGGTCGGCGTTGCCCTCGGAGCCGGTGGACCGGGAGCGGTCGCCCTGCGGGTCGATGACGACGTAGGAAATGTAGAGGTCGTTCTCGCTGGCGTAGCGATAATAGTCGCTGACCACGCCGGGCCTGCCGCCAGCATGCGCCGCATAGACATCGAGGCCCATGTACATGGCCCCGATGGTGGAGGCGACATGGTCGGGCGCCCGCCCCATGAAGCCGTGATGCACCTCGGCCCAGGCGACCAGCGCCTCGCGGCGGGCGACGAGTTCCTCGTAGCGCGTCGGCAGATGCCAGGCACGGCTGACGCGCGCGCCGTTGCCGGCTTCGATCGTCATCTTTCCGATGTTCTCGGGCAGAGACTGAACATCATAGAGGTCGGCGACCGTGCGGGCGGCGTTGCGGAAGGCCGGATGATCGGCGACGTTCTGCACCCGCGCGCCGTCGATGTAGACGCAGCGGCCGTCGTTCAGGCTGCGCAGATGGCTCTCGGCTGATTTCGACATGAGCGGGCCCTCGGCATCCGGCGTTGACGAATGATCGATAACTAACTTAGCTATGTCAATTATATAAATCCGGCCGGGCCTGCCTGTCTTGGAGGCACTTTGCGTGTGATGTCGGCTTGCGCTAACGCAGACGCCGGTTGGCGCGTGACGGGTGAATCAGTTGGCAGATGACAAGCAGGCCGCGCCGGCCCGGGCCGCACCCCTGACGACATCACGCGCCGCTCTGCTGGTGGACGGCAGCGACCGCCCGTTCCGCGACACGGTGCGCGACCTGGTGGATTTTTCGGCCCGGTTGCAGCAGATCCGCGAGGGCATCGCCCGCGGCATGGGCCTGACGCCGCCGCAGTACAACATGCTGATGACGCTCTCCCAGCTCGGCGACGACGTGACGGTCGGCGACCTCGCCGAGCGACTGCGGGTCAGCGTTCCATTCGTCGTCACCGAGACGCGGCGGCTGGTGGTGTTGGGCCTGCTGGAGAAGCGCCCCGACGCCGTCGACCGCCGCCGGGTCATGCTGGTGCTCACCGACAAGGCATGGGCAGCTCTTGACGACATCGCCCCGCTGCAGGTGAGCGTCAACGACACGCTGTTCGGCACGCTCGCCGCCGGCGATCTGGAAACGCTGACGCGCCTGACGCGCGGGCTGCTGTCGTCCTGCGATGCGGCTCTCGCCACGGCCCTGGACAAGCGCGACTAGCTGGCGTGCAAGCCGCCGTGTGCAGTGCCTGGGGCCAGCGCGCACGGGTGTCGCTCCGCCAGCGTTCCGCCTGAAGGTCCAGAACCTGCATGCGTGGTGTCCGCCGCGCCGCCAAGCCTTGTGTCGCGTCGGTGAGTTGCGTATTACGCAATTGACTTGCATGAATGCCGAGGGGGACGGACCCGATGTCGATGCGCGATTTCCTGGGGTACGGCGAGCATCCTCCGCACGCCCGCTGGCCGAACGGCGCGCGCATCGCGCTCAACATCAACCTCAATTTCGAAGGCGGCGGCGAGCGATCGCTCGCGGAGGGTGACGGCCAGTCGGAGGACGTCCTCAACGACATCGGCCAGCCGGCCCTGACCGGCCTGCGCAGTCCGATGGTCGAGACCGTGTTCGAGTATGGCTCGCGCGTCGGCGGCTGGCGCCTGCTGCGGCTGTTCCGCGAGCGCGGCATCAAGGTGAGCCTGCTGGCGGTGGCGAAGGCGGCCGAGGCAAACCCCGATCTCACCCGCGCTTTCGTCGCCGACGGCCATGAACTCGTCTCGCATGGCTATCGCTGGCTGGACTACCAGGTCATGCCCGAAGCCGAGGAACGGGAGCACGTCCGCCTCGCCATCGAGACGCTGGAGCGCGTCACCGGCGTGCGCCCGACCGGCTGGATGACGGGCCGCCCGAGCGCCAACACGCGCCGTCTTCTCGTCGAGCACGGCGGCATCACCTACGACCGGGACGCCCTGAACGACGAACTGCCTTACTGGGTCGACGTCGACGGCCACCAGCATCTGGTCGTGCCCTATTCGTTCGAGACCAACGACAACCGCTTCAACCAGAACAGCGGCTTCTCCAGCGGCGATGATTTTGCCCGCTACATGAGCGACTGCTTCGACGTCATGTATGCCGAGGGCGCCACCAGCCCGAAGCTGATGTCGCTCGCACTGCATGACCGGCTGATCGGCCGGCCTGGCCGCATCACCGGCCTGATGCGCTTCCTCGACCATGTCGCGCGCCACGACGACGTTTGGATCTGCACCAGCGCGGAGATCGCCGCCCACTGGCGCGCCGAACACCCCGCGCCGTGAAGCGGGTCCACGTCACAGGCGCCAGCGGCTTCATCGGGCGCGCCGTCGTCGCGCGCCTGCGCGAAGCCGGGCACGACGTGACCGGAAGCGACCTCGCCGCTGCGCATGGGGTGCTGCCGCTCGATCTGCGCGACCGGGCGGCCGTAGTTGCGATGATCCGTGATCTCGCGCCCGACATCGTCGTGCATGGCGGCGCCATCTCCGGCGCCATGCTGGCGACCGGCGATCCGGCGCTGATGTTCGACATCAACGTCGCCGGCACCCTCAACGTCGCGGAGGCGATGCGCCAGGCCAGGGTCGCCCGCCTCGTCTTCCTGTCGCCCAACGCGGTCTATGCCGAGGCGCCGACGCGCGCGCCGGTGGGCGAAGAGGCCCCCCTCGGCGCCGGCGACGCCTATGGCGCCAGCAAGCTCGCCGCGGAGGCGATCCTGCGTGCCTATGCGGCGAGCCACGGCATCGCCACCATCGCGCTGCGGATTTCCTCGGTGTTCGGCGCCGGCCGTGTGACGCCCTATCTGATCTCGCAGACCCTCGATGCGGCGCGGACCGGTGCCGCCATCGAGGTCACCGACACGCGCTCCAACATGCGCCAGTTCGTCCATGTGTCGGACGCCGCCCGCGCGGTGTGCCTGGCGGTGGCGACGACGACGGTGGGCTTCACGCCGGTCAACATCAACGGCGGCACCTATCTGTCCGAGGAACAGGTCGTCCGGCTGTTGCTGGCCGAGATGCCGTCGCCGGTGCTGTCCGTCATCGCCGATCGCGGCCGCGACGACGACGGCTGCGTCGGCCCGCTCGATATCTCCCGCGCGGCCGCCCTGCTGGGCTACGCGCCCTCCGTCGACATCGCGGAGGCGCTGGCGGCGCTGGCGCAGCCGGCCGTGACGGCAGGCGCCCCGACATCCTGACGGGCACGCCCTCCAGTGGCGGGGACGTCGGGACCCGTCGACATCGGCATCCGCCTCGATGGCGCATCGGAAAGCGGCTTACAGCGGGTGCAAACGGCTTGGCAGGGGTGTCGGGCCGGGCCATTGTCGCACCGTCGGCGCCGCCCGTGGTGCAAGCGCGGACGCTGAGGGTTGAGGATCGAGAATGCCGCTCGTCGATGAGATCGTGAACGCCCACGCCGATCTGACCGCCTGGCGGCAGGAGTTGCACAGTTTTCCCGAGACGGCCTTCGAGGAGCACCGCACCTCGGCCTATGTCGCCGCAAAGCTCGAGAGCTTCGGCATCCCCCTGCAGCGCGGGCTGGCCGGCACCGGCATCGTCGCGACGCTGCAGGGCCGCCAGCCCGGCCCGGCCATCGGCCTGCGCGCCGACATGGACGCGCTCGACATCCTGGAAGCCACCGACCTTCCCTACCGCTCGACCATTCCCGGCAAGATGCACGCCTGCGGTCACGACGGCCACATGACGATGCTGCTCGGCGCCGCGCAGCACCTCGCCAGGACGCGCGATTTCGCCGGCACCGTCCACTTCATCTTCCAGCCCGCAGAGGAGATGGCCGGCGGCGGCAAGGTGATGGTGGAGCAGGGCCTGTTCGAGCGCTTCCCGATGCAGCAGGTCTATGGCCTGCACAACTGGCCGGGGCAGGCGTTCGGCACCTTCGCCGCCAGACCCGGTCCGATGCTGGCGGCGTCGGACGTGTTCGAACTGACGATCAAGGGCAGCGCCGCCCATGGCGCGATGCCGCATCTCGGCATCGATCCGATCGTGGTGGCGGCGGAACTGGTCTCGGCGCTGCAGACGATCACGAGCCGCAACCTCGACCCCCTGGACGCGGCGGTGGTGAGCGTCACGCAGATCCACGGCGGCGATGCCTGGAACATCATCCCGCCCGAGGTGGTGCTGCGCGGCACGGTGCGGACGTCCCTGCCGGCGGTGCGCGCCCTGGTGGAGGCGCGGATCCGCGCGGTCACCGCCGGCATCTGCGCGGCGCACGGCGCGACGGGCACGGTCTGGTACGACTATCGCTATCCGACGACGGTCAACACGGTGGCCGAGGTCGCACTCGCCCAGGCCGCCGCCGGTGCGGCCGTGGGATCGGCGAAGGTGATCACCGATCCGCAGCCGTCCATGGCCTCGGAGGATTTCGCCTACATGCTGGAGGTGAAGCCCGGTGCCTATCTCTGGCTGGGCAGCGGCCCGGGCCCGAGCCTGCACAACCCGGACTACGACTTCAACGACGCGCTCCTTCCCGTCGGCGCCAGCTATTGGGTGCGGCTGACCGAGCGGCTGCTCGCCGCCCCTGCCGTCGCCTCCTAAAGCTTTACCCGCCCCAGCCTCAGGGCATTGCCGATGACGCTCACCGACGACAGCGCCATCGCGGCGGCGGCGAGCATCGGCGAGAGAAGAAGCCCGAGGACGGGGTAGAGGATGCCGGCGGCGATCGGCACGCCGGCGGCGTTGTATACGAAGGCGAAGACGAGGTTCTGGCGGATGTTCGCCATCGTCGCCTTCGAGAGTTTCCGCGCCTGCACGATGCCGGACAGGTCTCCCTTCACCAGCGTCACGCCGGCGCTCTCGATGGCGACGTCGGTGCCGGTGCCCATGGCGATGCCGACATCGGCCGCGGCGAGCGCCGGGGCGTCGTTGACGCCGTCGCCGGCCATGGCGACGACGCGGCCGGCCTTCTGCAGCCGCTCGACGACGAGGCGCTTGTCGGACGGCAGCACCTCCGCCTCCACCTCGGTGATGCCGAGGGTGCGGGCGACGGCCTCCGCCGTGGTGCGGCCATCGCCGGTCAGCATGACGACGCGCAGGCCGTCGGCCTTCAGGGCGGCGATCGCCGCGGCGGCGGACGGCTTCACCGGATCGGCGACGGCGAGCGCCGCGGCCGCCTGCCCGTCGACGGCAACGAGGACGGCAGTGGCGCCGTCGCGGCGCAGCGCCTCGGCGGCCTCGACCGCCGCCGTCACGTCGATGCCGAGGCCGTGCAGGTAGCCGGCATTGCCGATCGCCACCCGCCGACCGTCGACAGTGCCGGAGACGCCCTTGCCGGCGACGCTGTCGAAGCCGGTCGCCTCGGCGAGCACCAGGCCACGCGCGGCGGCCCCGGCGACGACGGCCGCGGCGATCGGATGCTCGCTGCCGCGCTCGAGGCTGGCGGCGAGGCGCAGCGCCTCGTCCTCCGGGAGGGCGCCGAGGGTGCGGACGGCGGCGAGCGCCGGCCGGCCCTCGGTGAGCGTGCCGGTCTTGTCGACCACCAGCGTGTCGACGGCCTCCAGCCGCTCCAGTGCCTCGGCGTTGCGGATCAGCACGCCGGCGCGCGCGCCGCGGCCGACGCCGACCATGATCGACATCGGCGTGGCGAGCCCGAGCGCACACGGGCAGGCGATGATCAGCACCGAGACGGCGGCGACCAGGGCGTAGGTGATGCGCGGCTCCGGCCCGAACAGCGACCAGGCGGCGAAGGCGAGCACGGCGACGGCGACGACCAGCGGCACGAACCAGCCGGAGACGCGATCGGCGAGGCGCTGGATCGGCGCCCGCGAGCGCTGCGCCTCGGCGACCATCTGGACGATGCGCGCGAGCAGCGTGTCGCGGCCGACCTTCTCGGCCCGCATCACGAAGCCACCGGCCCGGTTGATGGTGCCGCCGACAACGGCGGCGCCCGTCTCCTTCTCGACCGGCATCGGCTCGCCGGTGACCATCGCCTCGTCGAGCGTGCCGCGGCCTTCCGCGATCGTGCCATCGACCGGCACCTTCTCGCCGGGGCGGACGCGCAGGCGGTCACCGACGGCGATCACGTCGAGGTCGACCTCCTCGTCGGTGCCGTCGGGGCGGATGCGGCTGGCGGTCTTCGGCGCGAGGCCGAGCAGGGCCTTGATGGCGCCGGAGGTGCGGTCGCGGGCCTTGAGTTCCAGCACCTGGCCGAGCAGCACGAGCACGGTGATGACGGCGGCAGCCTCGAAATAGACGGCGACCGCGCCGTGGGCGTCGCGGAAGCTCGGCGGGAAGACCTCCGGTGCCAGCGTCGCCACCAGGCTGTAGGCGAAGGCGACGCCGGTGCCGAGCGCGATCAGGGTGAACATGTTGAGGTTGCGCGTCTGGATCGACTGCCAGCCGCGCTCGAAGAACGGCCAGCCGGCCCACACCACCACCGGCGTCGACAGGGCGAGTTGCACATACGTCGAGGTGCGGGCATCGAACAGGTGCAGGCCCAGGACGTGGCCGCCCATCTCGAGGACGAACACCGGCAGCGTCAGCGCCAGCGCGATCCAGAACCGCCGCGTCATGTCGGCGAGCTCGGGGTTGGGGCCGCTGTCGGCGGTGATCACGTCCGGCTCGAGCGCCATGCCGCAGATCGGGCAGGAGCCGGGACCGACCTGTCGGATCTCCGGGTGCATCGGGCAGGTGTAGACGGTGCCTTCCGGCATCGGGGCCGGCGGCGGCGCGTCGGCCTTGTTCAGATACTTGCCCGGATCGGCCTCGAACTTCGTCCGGCAGCCGGCGCTGCAGAAGAAATACGGCTGGCCCTCGTGCTCGAAGCGGTGCTTCGCCGTCTGCGGGTCGACGCGCATGCCACAGACCGGATCGAGCACGCGGCCGTCGTCGACGGCGGGGGCGGTGTCGTGCCCGTGGGCGCCGTGGCTGTGTCCGGCGTGACCGTCGGCGCCGTGGTCATGGATGCCGTGGTCATGGGTGCCATGGCCGTGATCGGCGGGACCGGTCGCGGCCGCCTTGGCGCTCCCCCCGCAGCAGCTCGACGGCGCCGGTGCGTCGGCGGGCGCGTGACCGTGTCCCGTCTGCCCCGCGTGAGCCCGGCCGTGTCCGCCGTCGCTGCGCTCGTTTGCCATCGCTTGTCTCCGTCATCCCCGGCTCTATACCCTCACGGGGTATGCTCGTCTTGTCAAATATACCCTGGTGGGGTATATGTCCAGTCATGCAGACCGAAACCAAATCCGCCTGTCTGAAGCGCCTCTCCCGCATCGAGGGGCAGGTCCGCGGCCTCTCCCGCATGGTGGAGGATGACCGCTACTGCATCGACGTGGTGACGCAGATCGCCGCCGTCCGTGCGGCGCTCCGCCGCGTCGAGGAGGAGGTCCTGAAGGATCACGTCGCCCACTGCGTCGAGCACGCCATCGCCTCCGGCGACCCGGACGAGCAGCGCCGCAAGATCGGTGAGCTGATCGACGTGCTGGGCCGTACCGACAGGTAGCCACCGCCGATCCGAACAGGAGACCGCCCATGGCCCGCCGCGTCACCATCCGCTTCCGACCCTTCCAGTTGCCGCTGGTGGCACTCGCCGCGACGGCTGGGGTGGCGGCCTCTGCGCCCGCGTGGGCGGCGTCGCCGTCGCCCTATGCCGGCGACACGACGCGGGCCGTGAAGGCGCTTTCCGCCGCCGAGCTCGACGATCTCGCCGCCGGCCGCGGCATGGGACTGGCACGGGCCGCCGAGCTCAACGGCCATCCCGGGCCGATGCACGCGCGCGAGCTCTCGTCCGAACTCGGCCTGACGCCCGAGCAGATGCGGCGCCTCGCGGCGATCGAGGCGGCGATGCGGGCCGAGGCGAGGCGTCTCGGTGCCGAGATCGTCGCCGCCGAGCGCACGCTCGACGAAGGCTTCGCGATGCGCCGGCTCGACGCGCCGGCGGTGGAGCGCCTGACGGCGGAGATCGGCCTGCTCGCCGGTCGGCTGCGGGGTGTCCATCTCGCGGCCCATGTCGAGACTGCGGCCGTGCTCACCCGCCATCAGATCCACCGCTACGACGTGCTGCGCGGCTACGCCGACGCGCCGGCCGCAGCGGGCGAGGAGACGGCGCCCGCCGGTGGCCATCACCACCATCCGCAGTGACGGCAGCGGCCGAGCCGCGCGCCCAACAGACCGCGAACGGATCGAGACGATGATCGAGAACCCGCTTTCCCCCGGTCTCACCCGCCGCACGCTCATCTCCGCCGGCGCCGGCCTCGCCGCCGCGGCCGCTCTGCCGGGGATCGGGCCTGTACGCGCGGCGGCGCCGTCTCTCGTGGCGGGCAAGCGCACGCTCGAGGTGAACGGCAAGGCGGCGACGGTGTTCGGCATCGCCGGGCCGGGCGGGCGCGACGGCGCCGTGCTGGAGCCCGGCGCACGCTTCGCCTTCGATCTCGTCAACGAACTCGGTGAGGAGACGATCATCCACTGGCACGGCCAGACGCCGCCCGACGGCGAGGACGGGGTCGCCGGACCGGGGATCACGCCCATCGCCGCCGGCGGGCGCCGTCCCTACGACTATGCCGCCCGCCCGGGCACGCACTGGATGCACTCGCACCACGGCCTGCAGGAACAGCGCCTGCTGTCGGCGCCGCTGATCGTGCGGACGGCAGAGGACGTGCGGGCCGACATACAGGAGGTGGTGCTGATCCTCGAGGACTTCACCTTCCGCGACCCGGCCGAGATCCTCGCCGGCCTGACGGCGGGTGGCGGCCACGGCGGGCACGGCGGCCACGGCGGCCACGGCGGACACGGTGCCGCCGCGATGACGGTGACCGACCCGCATGCCGGCCACGGCATGGCCGTACCGGTCGACCCGCACGCGGGTCACGGCAAGGCGGCGGCCCCGGCTGATCCGCACGCCGGACATGGCATGGCTGGGCACGGCATGGCGGGTCACGACATGACGGGCGGCGGGATGCCGGCCGGCATGGTGATGGATCTCAACGACGTCGACTACGACGCCTACCTCGCCAACCGCCGCACGCTCGCCGACCCCGAGGTGGTGCGAACTGATCGCGGCGGGCGGGTCCGTCTCAGGATCATCAACGCCTTCGCCGCCACCGCCTACTGGATCGACCTCGGCGGTGCCGACGCGAGCCTGATCGCCGTCGACGGCACGCCGGTGGTCCCCGTCGCCGGCACGCGCTTCCCGCTGTCGATGGCACAGCGCATCGATCTTCTCGTCGACGTGCCGGCCGGCAGAGTCGTGCCCGTCTTGGCGCAACGCGAAGGCGACGTCGCCCGCACGGGGTTGATCTTGGCCGCTCCGGGCGCGGCCGTCGCGAAGCTTGGTGCGGCCGCCGATCAGGCGCCGCCGCTCGACCTCGTCCTGGAGCGCCGCCTGCGGGCCATGGAGCCGCTGCCGGTGCGGGCGGCCGACCGGACGGTCCGCATCGACCTCGGCGGCGGCATGGCGCCCTACGCCTGGTCCCTCAACGGCGCGTTCTGGCCGAAGCCGGCGCCGATCCACGTGCGCGGCGGCGAGCGGGTGATGCTCGACATTCTCAACGACACCATGATGGCGCATCCGATGCACTTGCACGGCCATGCCTTCCAGGTGGTGGAGATCGACGGGACGCCGCTCGCCGGTGCGGTGCGCGACACGGTACTGGTGGCGCCGATGGGGCGGGTGAAGGTCGTCTTCGACGCCGACAACCCCGGCCGCTGGCCGTTCCACTGCCACAACCTCTACCACATGGCGACCGGCATGATGACCGACGTCGTCTATGAGGGCGTCGGCTGAGCGCGGGCTTGCGCGAGGCCGATTTGGCGCCTTTCGCACGTCCCCTTCGCCTTGACTTTGCCGCGCTCGGCTGGCCAACGTCCGGCCGCATGGGGCAGCGAGGGGAGCAGCGGACGGGACGATGAGAAGCTATCTGGACTTCGAGAAGCCGGTCGCCGATCTCGAAGGCAAAGTGCAGGAGCTTCGCGCGCTCGCGGCACAGGGCGAGTCGGTCGACGTCGGCGACGAGATCGGCAAGCTCGAGGCGAAGGCCGCCGCTGCCCTTCTGGACGTCTATGCCAAGCTGACGCCGTGGCAGAAGACGCTGGTCGCCCGCCATCCCGACCGGCCACACGCGATCGACTACATCGCCCACCTGGTCACTGAGTTCACGCCGCTCGCCGGCGACCGCGGCTTCGGCGAGGACGCGGCGATCGTCGCTGGTCTCGGCCGCTTCCGCGGCACGCCCGTGGCCGTCCTCGGCCAGGAGAAGGGCAACGACACCCAGAGCCGCATCAAGCACAACTTCGGCATGGCGCGGCCCGAGGGCTACCGCAAGGCGGTGCGTGTCATGGAACTCGCCGACCGCTTCGGGCTTCCGGTGATCGCCCTCGTCGACACCGCTGGCGCCTATCCCGGCATCGACGCGGAAGAGCGCGGCCAGGCCGAGGCGATCGCCCGCTCCACCCAGGCCTGCCTCGCCCTCGGCGTGCCGAACGTTGCCGTCGTCATCGGCGAGGGCGGCTCGGGCGGCGCCATTGCGCTCGCCACTGCCAACCGCGTCATCATGCTCGAACATTCCGTCTACAGCGTCATCTCGCCGGAGGGTGCTGCCTCGATCCTGTGGCGCGACGCGGCGCGGGCGCCCGACGCGGCGACCAACATGAAGATCACCGCCGACGACCTCGTCCGCCTCGGTGTCGTCGACGAGATCGTCAAGGAGCCGGTCGGCGGCGCCCACCGGGCACCGGCGGCTGTCATCGCGGCGGTGGGTGACGCGATCGAGCGGGCGCTCGGCAGCTATGCCGGCCAGGACGCGGCGGCAGTGCGCCAGGCCCGGCGTGCCAAGTTCCTCGCGATTGGCCGCGGCCTCTGAGCACGAGCGGGCGGACACCGGCGGGCGGCCACACGCTCGCCGCATTCCCGCCCGAGTGAAGAGGCCTCTCGCGCCTCCCGTCGCGGCGCGATATGGTTACGACTCGGTAAGGATTGCGCTCCTAAGGTCGGATAGGCCGGGGGGCCAGGGAACGCCGGCTTTGCAGGATCTCATGCCGACAACGCCAGACGCTCACTCGCTCGCCGCGGTGCCTCCGGCTCCGCAGCGCCGCTCGTTCTCCTTCGGTGCCCTCAAGGGCCGCGGTGGTGCGCTCGCCAAGGGCGCCGTCCTCGCAGCGGCCCTCGTGCTCGCCGGGTGCCAGGCCGACGAGGTCGGCTATGGCGGTGGCGGTGCCAAGGCGAACCGTCCGATCGCGCCCGCCACGCTCGCGAAGATGCGCGAACTCAACATGAGCGCGGCCTCGCCGATCCTGATCCGTCTGTTCAAGCAGGAATCTGAGCTCGAGGTCTGGAAGAAGGGCCCGGACGGCAAGTTCGCCCTGCTCAACACCTACGAGATCTGCAAGTGGTCCGGCGATCTCGGCCCGAAGGTGAAGGAAGGCGACCGGCAGGCGCCGGAAGGCTTCTACATGATCACCCCGGGCCTGATGAACCCGAACTCCAGCTACCACCTCGCCTTCAACCTCGGCTTCCCGAACGCCTACGACCGTTCGCACGGCCGCACCGGCTCGCACCTGATGGTGCACGGCGCGTGCTCCTCGCGTGGCTGCTACGCCATGGAGGACAAGCAGATCCAGGACATCTACGCGCTCGGTCGCGAGGCGTTCAGGGGTGGCCAGCGGTCGTTCCAGGTGCAGGCCTTCCCCTTCAAGATGACGCCGGAGAACCTCGCCAAGCACGAGGGCAATCCGAACATGCCGTTCTGGCAGATGCTGAAGGAAGGCTACGACCACTTCGAGGTGACGCGCCTCGAGCCGAAGGTCGATGTCTGCGGCCGCCAGTACGTGTTCAACGCCAAGTCCGCCGATCCCAACCGCGGCCTCGATCCGAGCCGCGCCTGCCCGATCCTCGACGTGCCGCAGGAAATCTCCATCGCCGTCGCTTCGAAGAAGCAGAAGGACGAGGAGGCGGTCCGCCAGATCGTCGCCGCGATGAAGGCGAAGCAGCAGAAGATGGACGAGAACAAGGCGCGTGATCTGATGATCGCCAGCGCCATCGAGAAGACCAAGGACAAGGGTCCGGTGCCGCTGGCACCGGGTGCCGCGCCCGCCGCCGGCGAGGAGCCGGACGAGGCGACGCGCATCATGATCGCCTCGGGCGTGCCGCTGCCGATCGCCGCCCCCGGCCGCGTGCCGTCGGCCACGGCCGTCGCCTCGGCGAAGCCCGAGGGCGTCGGCGGCTTCTTCGGCTCGATGTTCTCGTTCGCCGGGGGTGGCTCGTCGGATGCCGCGGCCGCCGCGAATGCCGGCAGTGCGCCGCCGGTGGCGGTGAGCACGGTCGCGTCCGCCGGCGCTCCGACTGCCGACATGGCCGCCGTGCAGGTGGCTCCTGCGGCGGCGCCGAGCCTCGCCGCTCCGGCGGATGCCGCTCCCGCTGCCGCCGCTCCGGCCGATGCGGCTGCTGCGCCGGTCGTCCTGACCGAGACGGCCGCCGCACCGCCGGCGGAGAACGGCAACTTCCTCTCGAAGGCGTTCGGCTCGCTGTTCGGCGGCTGATCGCGGCGGCGGACCGACGCCGCCGCTGGTCCATGTGACGGGCGTCGCCGCGGGGCGCCACACGCGAACCGGCCCGATTGACGGCCCCGGTCACAGGCGGCGCTCAGACGATGGACGCGGTCGGGATGCTCGCGGTCGCCGGCGGGGCCGAGACGTCCGTCTGCACCGCCGGTGCGGCAAACTCGACGGGCCACGGCCAGTCCGCGACCGCGTAGGCGGCCATCAGCAGCCCGACGACGGCAGCCACCAGAACGAGGTCGATCAGCGGTCGCGGGGCGAGGTTTCGGCGGGGGTGCACGGGTCTTCTCCTGCGGCTGTGGCCGCGATGGGGCTTTCGCTTACCCTCGCCTTGTGCCACCGGCCGCCTGAACCGCCGCTGAACCGCTTGCCGCCGCCGTCGTTGCCGGTCAGCCCCCCGCCGGCACGAACACCGCGAGTGCGCTGCGCTGCACCGAGAAGTCGGCCGGGGTCTCCGTCGAGATCTCGCCGTCGGTGTTGATCGGCATCGGCCGGTTCGTCTCGATGCGGACGTCGCGGCCGCGGAAGGTGCGGGTGTGCGGGTTCTTGTCCTGCAGCCCGAAGCGGATCGCCGGCGCCGCATGGATGAGATCGGCGATGGTCTCCGCCTCGATCGCGAAGACGTCGAGCAGGCCGTCGTCGATCGCCGGGCTCGAGCCGACGCGCATGCCGCCGCCGAATCGTTCGCCGTTGCCGACGGTGACCTGCAACGCCTTCAGTTCGCTCCGCTCGCCGTCGACGGTGATCCGCACGGTGAAGCGCCGGATGGTCCGCAGCGCCCGGATGGTGGCGATGACGTAGCTGAAGCCGCGGAGCCGCCGCTTCAGCTCCGGATCCTGGCTCTGCGCCACCGTCACCGGCAGGCCGAGGCTCGCCGCATTGACGAACACCTGGTCGTTGACGTGGCCGAGGTCGATCCGCCGCGTGTGACCGGCGACGATGACCGCCGCAGCGGCGGTGGGCGACACCGGCACGCCGAGGGTGTGGGCGAGGTCGTTGGCGGTGCCGAAGGGCAGGATGCCCATCGGCCGGTCGATGTCGGCCATCGGGCCGGCGGCGGCATTCACGGTGCCGTCGCCGCCCGCGATCACCACCGCACCGAAGTCCGGCCCGCGGGTGCGGATCGCCTCCTTCATCGCCTCCGCCGAACGCGGCCGGGCGACCTGGAAGTCGACGTCCGCCTCGACGAAGACGTTGAGAGCCGCGGCGAGGCCTTGGGCTGCCCGGCCGCTCTTCGGGTTGGCGAGCACGAGCACGCGGAGAGGATGGATCAAGGACGGGCTCGCGCGTGGAGCGGGACGGGGGCACCGAAGCCGTCGAGCGGGAAGCTGCCGACGGCGCGCCAGTCAGCCGGGGCAGTGCGGGCGACGTGCTCGGTCGCGAGCACCGGCTCGCCGATCTGCTTCGTCATCTTCTCGATGCGGGCGACGGCGTTGACTGTGCTGCCGATCACCGAGAAGGACAGCCGGTTGGGAATGCCGATGTTGCCGAACATGACGTCGCCGACCGCGAGCGCGACACCGAAGTCGAGGGCGGGCGAGGCTTCCGTCATCGGCGCGATGCGGCTGACGGCGGCGTCGGCGGCCTCGGTGGCGGCGGCTGCCGCCGTCTCGACGCTGGCGCCGTCGACGACGGGGAAGACGCCGAGAACCGCGTCGCCGATGAAGTCGAGGACTTCGCCGCCGGCATCCATCACCGTGCCGGCGGTATATTCGAAGTAGCGGTTGAGCATCGCGATGTAGGCGTCGGGCGCGAGGCTTTCGGCCAGCGCCGTCGAGCCGCGCAGATCCGAGTACCAGATCACGGCGCGGATCGTGTGACCATCGCCGCGGCGGATGCGGCCGGCGAGCACATCACCTCCGGCGCGGCGGCCGAGATAGGTCTCGGCGATGTTGCTCGCGATGCGCGACAGCAAGGCTCCGCGGCAGGTGATGGCGAGCGGCCGGTTGAGGCGGCTCAGCATCGCGATGTCGCCGTCGGTGAAGCCGCCGGAGCGGTCGGTCGTCCAGCTGACGACGATGCCGCGGTCCTCGTCGACGATCTTCGGGATGTCGAAGCGGACCGTGAAGGCGACGTAGTCGGTGTCGCCGACCGACGCGAGTTCCTCGCAGAGCGGGAAGTCAAGCTCCGCCGCCGCACCGGCGAGGCGGCGGCGCAGGGTCTCGAGACCGTTCGCCAGCATGTGGCGGATCGGGCTCTTCGACCACGCCTCGCGCTCGCGCTGGGTGTGCGGAAATTGGCTGAGAACCGGCCCGTCGGCTCGCGTCCAGGTGACGGCCTCGGCGTCGAACAGCGGATGCAGGATCGACCAGGCGACAGAGCAGCGCCGGATGGGCACGCCGGCCGCGAGAACGCGGCGGGCCATGCCGTCGACGAGGTCGTCGAGCACGACCGCCCTCAGGGCGTTGTCGAGCAGCCAGTCCTCAAGCGCGGCCCCGGTCGTGGTCTCGGCCATCGGGCCCCTCTAGCGGTGGCCCCGCCCTCAGGCGAATTGGCCGTGGCAGTGCTTGTACTTCTTGCCGGAACCGCAGGGGCAGGCCTCGTTGCGGCCGACCTTGCCCCAGGTGGAGGGGTCGTTCGCGTTCCGCGCCGTCGCCTCGCGCCGTGGCGGGGCGAGAGCAACGCCCCCCATCGCCTCGTCGGCCAGTGCCATCTCGTCCTCGCCGGTGAACGGATCGAGGTGATGGGCCTCCATCATCGGCAGGTCGTCGTCCGAGGGCATCGTCGGCGGCGACTGCACGAGCTCGACGCGGGCGAGCTGCGAGGTCACCTGCGTGCGCAGGTTGGACAGCAACGCTTCGAACAGCGTGAAGGCTTCGGACTTGTACTCGTTCAGCGGATCGCGCTGCGCGTAGCCGCGCAGATGGATCGCCGAGCGCAGGTGGTCGAGGGTGGCGAGATGCTCGCGCCACAGGTGGTCGAGCGTCTGCAGCAGCACCGCGCGCTCGATCTGGCGCATGATGTCCGGCGAGAAGCGCTCGGTCTTCGCTGCCATCGCGACGTCAGCGGCCGCCTTCAGGCGCTCGCGCACCTCCTCGTCGGCGATACCCTCTTCCTTCGCCCAGTCGGCGACGGGCAGGTCCTGGTTGAGGGTGTCGCGCACCGCCGCGGCGAGGCCCTCGACATCCCACTGCTCCGGATAGGCGTTCTCCGGAATGTGCTTGGCGACCAGGCCGTCGATCACCTCGTGACGCATCTCCGCGACCATGGCGCCGACATCCTCGGCGCCCATCAGCTCGATGCGCTGCTCGAAGATGACCTTGCGCTGGTCGTTCATCACGTCGTCGTACTTGAGAATGTTCTTGCGGATGTCGAAGTTGCGCGCCTCGACCTTCTGCTGCGCCTTCTCCAGCGCCCGGTTGATCCACGGGTGGACGATCGCCTCGCCGTCCTTCAGGCCGAGCTTCTGCAGCATGCCGTCCATGCGGTCGGACCCGAAGATGCGCATCAGGTCGTCCTGCAGCGACAGGAAGAAGCGCGAGTGGCCCGGGTCGCCCTGGCGGCCGGAGCGGCCGCGCAGCTGGTTGTCGATGCGGCGGCTCTCGTGGCGCTCGGTACCGATGACGTAGAGGCCGCCAGCGGCGAGTGCCTTTGCCTTCAGGCGGGCGATGTCGTCGCGGATGCGCTTCTCGCGCTCCTCCCGCTCCGGCCCTTCCGGCATGTCGGCGAGCTCTTCGCGGAAGCGCATCTCGGCGTTGCCGCCGAGCTGGATGTCGGTGCCGCGGCCGGCCATGTTGGTGGCGATCGTCACCGCCCCCGGCACGCCGGCCTGGGCGATGATGAAGGCTTCCTGCTCGTGATAGCGGGCGTTCAGCACCTGGAAGACGAGCTCGTCGTCAGCGTGCGAGGAGTCGAACAGCACCGAGAAGTCGCGCTGGCGGAAGCCCTGGGACTTCAGGAGGTCGGCGAGCGTCTCCGACTTCTCGATCGAGGTGGTGCCGACGAGCACCGGCTGGCCGCGCTTCTTGCAGTCGCGGATGAGCTCGACGATCGCGCGGTTCTTCTCGAGCACCGAGCGGTAGACCTCGTCGTCGTCGTCGACGCGGGCGACGCCGACGTTGGTCGGGATCTCGACGACCTCGAGCTTGTAGATGTCCATGAACTCGTCGGCCTCGGTCGAGGCCGTGCCCGTCATGCCGGCGAGCTTGCCGTACATGCGGAAATAGTTCTGGAAGGTGATCGAGGCGAGGGTCTGGTTCTCCGGCTGGATGGCGGCGTGTTCCTTCGCCTCCAGCGCCTGGTGCAGACCGTCGGAATAGCGCCGGCCCGGCATCATGCGGCCGGTGAACTCGTCGATGATGACGACCTCGTCACCGCGGACGATGTAGTCCTTGTCGCGCTGGAACAGCTTGTGGGCCTTCAGGGCCTGCTGCAGGTGGTGGACGAGCGAGACGTTCTCGATGTCGTAGAGCGAGCCCTCGCGCAGCAGGCCGGCCTCGCCGAGGAGCTTCTCGAGCTTCTCGTTGCCGATCTCGGTGAAGGCGGCGGTGCGCTGCTTCTCGTCGACCTCGTAGTCCTCCGGCACCAGCTGCAGCACGAAGGTGTCGACGGTGTTGTAGAATTCCGAGCGGTCCTCCAGCGGACCGGAGATGATCAGCGGCGTGCGCGCCTCGTCGATCAGGATCGAGTCCACCTCGTCGACGATCGCGAAGCCGTGACCGCGCTGCACCATCGAGGCGCGGTCGTACTTCATGTTGTCGCGCAGGTAGTCGAAGCCGTACTCGTTGTTGGTGCCGTAGGTGATGTCGGCCGCGTAGGCGCGGCGGCGCTCGTCGTCGGTCAGGCCGTGCACGATGACGCCGACCTCGAGGCCGAGGAAGCGGTGGATCTGGCCCATCCAGTCGCTGTCGCGCTTGGCGAGATAGTCGTTGACGGTGACGACGTGCACGCCCTTGCCGGCGAGCGCGTTGAGGTAGCTCGGCAGCGTCGCGACCAGCGTCTTGCCTTCGCCGGTCTTCATCTCGGCGATGCGGCCCTCGTGCAGGACCATGCCGCCGATCATCTGGACGTCGAAATGCCGCTGGCCGAGCGTGCGCTTGGCCGCCTCGCGGACCGTGGCGAAGGCCGGCGCGACGAGATCGTCGAGCGAGCGGCCGTTGGCGATCTGCTGGCGGAAGTCGTCGGTGCGGGCGCGCAGCGCCTCGTCCGACAGCGCCGAGACCTCGGCTTCGAGAGCGTTGATGGCAGCGACGCGGGCGCGATACGCCTTGACGCGACGATCGTTCGCCGACCCGAACATCTTGCGGGCGAGGGCACCAAGGCCGACCATGATTCCCGTCCCTTCGGAGGAAGAAAGACACCGGTCGGTCGCGCCGACCCGACGAACGGGTTCCCATGAACGGCGTCTCGACGGACCGAGACACGGAAGACCCGCAGATTGACGCTCGCCCGCGAAGGCGGCAGCGACAAGGCCGTCATCGGATCGCTCGCCGGCACCGCCCGAAGACAGAGGCAAGCTCGCAAGCCCCCTCCGACCGGCACCGCGCCGAGACATAAGAAGCACCCCGGAGGTTGTCAACGTCACGGCTTTCGGACATTGTGCCGCCGCCTCGACGGGGGGCGCCCTTGCAACCGACGGGCCCCGATCCCGCGGGCCAGAGACGGAATTCCATGACCTTTTTGAACCTCAAGCGGTTGGTCGTGCCGGCGGTCCTCGCCGTCGCGCTGACCACGTCCTCCGCCCTCGCCCCGTCCTTCGCCCAGGACACGGCGCCGGCGACCCCGACGACCACAGAAGGGCTGGCTGCGGCCCTGGCGCCCGCGGCGCCGGCCCCGCCCCCCGAGACCGTTCTCGCCACCGTCAACGGCCAGCCGATCACCCAGGGTGACATCGAGATGGCGGCCGAGGACTTCGCCGACGATCTCGCCCGCGTACCGGAAGGCGCCCGCCGCGGCATCATCCTCGACGTCCTGATCGACATGCACGTCATGGCCGACGCGGCCGCCAAGGACGGCGTCACCGAGACCGAGGCGTTCAAGCAGCGCCTGGCGTTCATGGAACTGCAGGCGGCCCGCAACGCCTACGTTCAGGACAAGATCGCCGGCGCCGTCACCGACGCCGAGGTGAAGGCCCGCTACGACGAGGAAGTCGGCAAGTTCGGCGACAACATGGAAGTGCGCGCCCGCCACATCCTGGTCGAGACCGAGGACGAGGCGAAGGCGATCATCGCCGACCTGAAGGGCGGCGGCGACTTCGCCAAGATCGCCGGCGAGAAGTCCAAGGACCCCGGTTCGGCCGCCCAGGGCGGTGATCTCGGCTACTTCTCGCGCGGCCAGATGGTGCCGTCGTTCGAGGAGGCCGCCTTCACCCTCGAGGTCGGCTCGATCACCGAGACGCCGGTGAAGTCTGACTTCGGCTTCCACGTCATCCAGGTCGAGGACAAGCGCAAGCAGGCGCCGCCGGCCTATGACCAGGTGCAGGCGCGGCTGCGCGACCTCCTGATCCGCGAGAAGTTCGCCTCGACCCTCGCGAGCCTCAAGGGGGCCGCCACGATCGACGTGCTCGACCCGACGCTGAAGGCCGACGATCCGGCGGCCGCACCGGCGCCGGCTCCGGCGCAGTAGTCCCGCAATCCGGCGCCGGTGCCCGCCAGGGTCGCCGGCGCCGACGCAAGCAGACGTGACCGGAGGACAGCCTCCGGCCATGGCAAGGGTGGCCCCGCCACCCCATATCCGCGGAGCAGCCGCCCGTCGGGCGGCTTTTCCATTGGCGCAATCGGCGCTAAAGCATCGCACGCGGACCGGCCGCATCCGGCGGCGCCCCGACGTGGCGACACAAGTCAGAGACGATGGCAGCTTTCAAAGACAACGACTTCAACGAGCGCAAGAAGGTGGCGGCCGAAGCCCGGCAGAAGCTGCTGGAGCGATTCCGCAGCCAGCCGAAGCCGGACGATCCGGCCGTGCAGGCGCGGCTGGCCGAACGCAAGGCGGTCGCCGATGCGCGAGAGGCGCGCACCGCAGAGCGCAAGGCGGCAAAGGAAGCGGAGGCGCAGCAGCGCGCCGCCGAGGCTGCCGCGCGTGCCGAGGAGGAGGCGCGCCGCGCCGTCGAGGACGCCGAGCGGTCGGCGGCCGAGAAGGCCGAGCGGATCGCCCGCGAGGCCGCGCTCGAGATCGAGCGCAAGGCCGCCCGCGACGCGCGCTACGCGGCCCGCAAGGCCCGCAAGCGGTGACGTGCCGGAGCCGCCACGGCGGCTCCCGCGGACCGGCGCGGCCTTCTCTGACGGGTGGGCCCGCCTGATGGGCCGCTTCGCGCCCGAGGTCGACGCCGCCGAGGCGGACTGTCGCGGCTGTGGCGCCTGCTGCGCCTATTCGGCCGAGTGGCCTCGCTTCACCATCGAGGACGACGCCGAACTGGCGCTGATCCCCGCCGCCTATGCCGACGACGGCGCGCCGGGAATGCGCTGCGATGGCGACCGCTGCTCGGCGCTGGTCGGCGCCATCGGCGTCGCGGCGTCGTGCGCCGTCTATGCCGTCCGTCCGCAGGTCTGCCGGGACTGCGAGCCGGGCGATGCGGAATGCCGCATGGCGCGGGCCCGCCACGGGCTCTGAGGCGCACCGCCGGCGCTTGCGCCGCCGCCCGGGGTGGGGCACACCGAAGCGCCTCCCGCCTTTCGGATGACCCGCCGATGTCCGTGACCGTTTCCCCCTTCGCGCCCGCCATCGTCGCCGAGATCCCGCCGATCGAGGGCGTCCGCCTCGCCACCGCCCAGGCCGGCATCAAGTACAAGGGCCGCACCGACGTGCTGCTGATGGCGTTCGCCGAGGGCACCACGGTCGCCGGCGTGACGACGCGCTCGCGCTGCCCGTCGGCGCCGGTCGAATGGTGCCGGGCGAACCTGCCGGGCGGCCACGCCCGCGCGCTGCTGGTCAATTCCGGCAACGCCAACGCCTTCACCGGCATGAAGGGGCGCACCACCGTCGAGGTCTCGGCCGCCGCGGTGGCGCGCACGCTCGGCTGCCGGCCGGAACAGGTGTTCCTCGCCTCCACCGGCGTCATCGGCGAGCCGCTCGACCCGGCCAAGTTCGAGGCGGTGCTGGACGAGACGGCGACGCGGCTTGCCGACGGCCCGTGGAGCGATGCCGCCCGCGCCATCATGACCACCGACACCTTCCCGAAGCTCGCCACCCGCACCGCCCGTCTCGAGGGCGCCGAGGTGCGGCTCTGCGGCATCGCCAAGGGCGCCGGCATGATCGCGCCGGACATGGCGACGATGCTGTCGTTCATCGCCACCGACGCGCCGATCGCCGCCCCCGTGCTGCAGGCGCTGCTCCACCGCGGCGCCGAGCGCAGCTTCAACTGCATCACCATCGACGGCGACACGTCCACCTCCGATACGCTGCTGATGTTCGCGACCGGGACTGCCGCCCGGCGCGGTGCTGCGGTGATCACCGATCCGGCCGACCGCCGGCTGCTGCCGTTCCGCCGGGCGCTCGACTCCCTGCTGCTCGAGCTCTCCCACCTCGTCGTCAAGGACGGCGAGGGCCTCAGGAAGTTCGTCGCCGTCACCGTCGAGGGCGCCACCTCCAGCCGCTCGGCCAAGAAGATCGCCATGGCGATCGGCAACTCGCCGCTGGTGAAGACGGCGGTCGCCGGCGAGGACGCCAACTGGGGCCGCATCGTCATGGCGGTCGGCAAGGCTGGCGAACCGGCCGAGCGCGACAAGCTCGCGATCTGGTTCGGCGACGTGCGGGTGGCCGTCGAAGGCGCCCGCGACCCGGCCTATTCCGAGGCTGCGGCCACCGCCGTCATGCAGAAGCCGGAAATCGACATCCGCGTCGAACTCGGCCTCGGCCGCGGCAAGGCGACGATCTGGACCTGCGACCTCACCAAGGAATATGTCGCCATCAACGGCGACTACCGCAGCTGATGGACGGCGCCTCGGCCGTGGATGTGCTGCGCCTGGAGACGGCGAACCTCTCGGCCTGGCCGGCCGAGCGGCTCCACCACGACGGCACGTGGCTCCTGCGCCGCACCCCAGGCCATGGGTCGAAGCGCCTCAACAGCCTCAACTTCCTCGATCCGGCCGACGACCGTGACGCTGAGGCGCGGCTCGCGGCGATGGCGGCGGCGTCGCGCCGCCACGGGCTCGACCCGACCGTCCGCATCACGCCGCTGACGCCGCCGTCCGTGGTGGCGCTCGTCGAGCGCGACGGCTTCGAGGCCTTCGACGAGACGCTGATGATGGTGCTGCCGACCGATGGTGCCGCCATGCCGGCGGGCATCGAGGCCTGGGACGCAGCACCCCGCCGCCGCTGGGCCGAGGCGATGAAGACGACGGCCTCTGCCAAGGCCGCCGACATCGGCGCGCTCGTCGCGGTGCTCGAGCGCATCGTGCCGGAGGCGGCGCTGATGGTGGCGGTCGACGGCGGCACCGTTGCCGCCTCGACGCTCGCCGTGCGCGACCGCGACCTCGTCGGGCTGTTCGACGTCGGCACCAACCCCGCCTTCCGCCGCCGCGGCCATGCGAGCGCCTGCGTCCGCGCGGCGCTCGCCTGGGGCCGCGCGGGCGGGGCGCGGACGGGCTACCTGCAGGTGCTCGCCGGCAACACGGTCGCCGTCGACCTCTACCGCCGCATGGGCTTCACCGAGGCCTACCGCGGCGACTACCGGCGGACGAGGGGGAGCGCGGCATGACGACGGCGACCGCAGCCGAGGGACCGCGCATCGTCCTCGTCGTCGCCTGCGCCCTCGTCGACGCCGACGGGCGGGTGCTCGTCGCGCAGCGGCCCGAGGGCAAGGCACTCGCGGGCCTCTGGGAGTTTCCCGGCGGCAAGCTCGAGCCCGGCGAGCGGCCGGAGGAGAGCCTGATCCGCGAGCTCGCCGAGGAGCTCGGCATCACCGTCAAGGCGGACTGCCTGGCGCCCTTGACGTTCGCCAGCCACGGCTACGAGAGCTTCCACCTCCTGATGCCGCTCTATGTCTGCCGGCGCTGGGAGGGCACGCCGGTGGGTCGCGAGGGCCAGGCGATCCGCTGGATGAAGCCGGCGCGCCTGCGCGATCTGCCGATGCCGCCGGCCGACGCGCCGCTGATCGCCCACCTGATCGACCTGCTCTGACGGCGGCCGCGACGGCCGCCGTCAGAGCCGCGCGGCCCCCACCGCGCAACGCCGCTCAGTTGCGGCGCTGGTAGGAGTTCTGCAGCTCGTCCTGGATGAGGTAGGCCTCGCCGTCGGCGGTGAGCTCGAGGTCGGCGTCGAGCACGCGGGTCGAGTAGGTCCAGCCGTCCGGCAGCTTCAGCTTGGCGCCGAGGCCGGCCAGATCATCCATCGTCAGCGTCTTGTCGACGATCTCGGCGAAGGTCTGCATGACGTAGACGCGGCCCTCGTCGTCGGTGATCTCGTAGACTGGCTTGCCGGCCTGATAGAGGTAGGTGGTCTCGCGCATAACGGTGCGAACCGCGTAGGCGCGGTGGCCGAGCAGGAGGTCGCGGAAGGGCAGCGACAGGGTGGCGCGCTGGGTGGCCGCGAGCCCGTCGAAGGTCTTCGTCACGCCGTCCTTGGTGGTGCCGGTAGCACTGATGCTGTCCATCACCCAGAAGCGCGGTCCATTCATCACCACCTCGAAGGCGCCGAGCTCGTCGGCGAGCTTTTTCCCATCGATGGCGTTCCAGACGTCCGGCGGGCAGTCGTTCTGACCAAGCGTGTTGTAGACCTCGAGGCGGAACGACAAGCCGTCGCGATAGACCGGGATGATCTCGCAATAGCGGGTGCCGCGCAGGTCCTTCGGGACCGTCCCGCCCGCCGTGGAGGTGTCGGCTGTGGCAGGGGCGGCGGCGAGGGCGGCGACGACGAGGGCCACCGGGGCGACGGCGGCGAGGAAGCGGGTCATCGGACTGTCTCCGGGCACGGGGCGCGAGGGCGCCGCTCAAAGGAGAATACGCGGCGCCGGGCCAAAGTCTTCGTGGCGCCTGCGCCGGCGCATCCTGTTGCCGTCCCGGAACGACGAAGGCCCGCCCCGCCGTCGCGGAACGGGCCGCCTCGTCGCTCGTCCTTGAGCCGCCCACCGGCTGACGGGCTCGCGCCCCGCCTGGCCCGGGGGCTGGCGGCCGGAGCCTACTGGGCCTGGCCGAGCTTGGTGAACCACTTCTCGCGCAGCGCCTTGTAGGTCCCGTTGTTGATGCGGTCCTGGATGTAGACGTTGAGGAAGTTCAGCATGTGCAGGTCCGACGGGCGCACGGCGTAGGAGAGGCCGACCGGCTTCAGGAGGTTGTCCTCGCCGTTGAGGAGCTTCACCTTCGAGGCGAGCTCCGGGTTCTGCGCCTTCAGGATGGTGAAGGTGGTGGGGTCGATCATGTGCGCCGTGGCGCGGCCGGCGAGCACGTCCTGGGTGGGGGCGGCGACGTTCTCGCCGACGAGCACACTGATCTTGGCGTTCGGATAGAGCTCGGCCGGGAAGATCGATTCCACCGAGCCGGACATGCCGACGAACGTCACGTCGGGCGAGTTCAGGTCGTCAAGCGAGTCGAGCGGCGAGTCGGCCGCCACCATCACCATGAAGCCATTGAAGGCGTAGGGCTGGGTGAAGGAGACGACGAGCGCGCGCTCAGGCGTGGCGAACAGGTTGGCGAAGACGACGTCGTACTGCTCGGCGACGAGGCCGGAGACCAGCGTCGCCCATGTGGCGTCGACGATCTCGAGCTTGACGCCCATGATCTTCGCCACTTCCTCGGCCATCTCGACATTGTAGCCCTCGTAGACGCCGGTCGCCGGGTTCGGCGACTGGTCGGACGGGCTCGGCGCCATGCCGACGCGCAGCACGCCGGCCGACTGGATGCGGGCGATCAGATCATCGGCGGCGTGGGCGGCGAGCGAGGCGACGCTCAGCGCCAGGGCCAGGACGGCGGTCGAAAACCATTTCATGGGTCCACTCCGTTGAAGGTTCGCCGGCGTTGCTGCCGGCCGTTCGTCATTGGCGCGGACCTGCGAGCGGCCCGCGCGTAAGGCGGTCGTCACATCGCGGCCTGCCGCCGGGTCTTCTCCAGGCGACGGGACAGCAGGCTAATCGGAAAGATGATGAGGAAATAACCGATGCCGATGGCGGTAATGAATTCGAAGTAACGAAAGGTCTGGGCGCCGAGGTTGTAGGCGACATAGGCGAGCTCGGCGACGCCGATCGCGGCGAGCAGCGTCGTGTTCTTGATGAGCTCGGTCAGATAGTTGATGAACGGCGGCGTCATCAGGGGAACGCCCTGCGGGAGCACCACGCGCGTCCACAAGGCAAAGCGGGAGAGGCCGAGGGCCCGGCCGGCCTCGAACTGCCCCTTCGGCACCGACTGGATGCCGGCGCGGAAGATCTCGGCGAGATAGGCGCCGGTGACGAGGCCGAGCGACAGGCTGCCGGCGGTGAGCCCGCTCATCTGGATGCCGAGCACCGCCGGCAGGCAGAAATAGGCCCAGAAGATCAGCACCATCTCCGGCGTCGTGCGGAAGAAGGTGAGGTAGGCGTCGGCGAACCGGCGGGACCACTTGCCGCCGCCGAGCCGCATGGCGACCATGATCACGGCGACGACGAAGCCGATCGACAGCGCGATCGCGGTGGCGAGGCACGTCACCATCAGCCCGCCGAGCAGGGCCGGATAGTTCGCTTCGAGGACGCCGATATTGAAGTTCATGCCGGGCGCTCCAGCCGCTTCTCGACGAAGAGGCCGAGCCGGCTGATGGCGAAGCCGACGAGGAAGAACAAAAGGGCGGCGGCGGTGTAGAGCTCGACCGGCCGGTAGGTGAAGCCGTTGATGCGCATGGCCACCCGCATCAGGTCGTTGATGGCGAGGATCGACAGGATGGTCGAGGCCTTGACGGTCGAGATCGCCGAGCTCGTCAGCGGCGGCACGATCAGGCGCAGCGCCTGCGGCAGGATGATCTTCGTCCAGACGAGCCGCGTCGGCAGGGCGAGCGCCCGCGCCGCTTCCACCTGTCCCTTGTCGATCGCGGCGATGCCGGCGCGGAAGATCTCGCTCGTGTAGGCGCCAACGTTGAAGGTGAGAGCCAGGATGGCGCTGACGGTCGGCGTCAGCGTGAAGCCGAGCGCCAGCGGCAGGGCGAAGTGCACCCAGATCGCCTGCATCAGCAACGGCGTGGCGCGCAGGAACTCGACCAAGGCGCGGATCGGCCAGCGGATGATCCACAGGCGCGACGACTGGAGGACGGCAAACACGGCCCCGAGGATCGTGCCACCGACGAGGCCGCTCCCCGCCAGGAACAGCGTGAAGCCGAGGCCCATCAACAGGGCATCGCGGAAGCGCCAGACGACGCCGAAGTCGAGGCTCGACCAGAAGGTCTCGGCCATCGGATCGCCTCCCCGCTTGCTGCGGTCGGGTGGTGGGCATGGCGCCGTTCCCCCGCGTCGTCGGCATGGCGTGGAGCGAAGATCCAGATTGGATTTTCGTATCCACTCGGCGATAGTGCTCTGGAATTCGGCCGTCCGTCAACACGCCGCGCGCCGCCGACGGGCAAAAATCAAGCAGCCCCAGCAGGAGCCCAAAAATGCAGCAGATCGTGCGTCACGAGGTCGGCCCGCGGATGACCCAGATGGTCGTCCATGGCGACACCATCTACCTGTGCGGCCAGACGGCGGCCGACCGCAGCGTTGGCGCCGCCGACCAGACCCGGCAGATCCTGGCGCGCATCGACGAGCTTCTGGCGGCCGCCGGCAGCAACAAGTCGAAGCTCCTCAGCGTACAGATCTGGCTCGCCGACATCCGCTATTACGACGAGATGAACGCCGTCTGGGACGCCTGGGTGGACCCTCAGAACACCCCCGGCCGCGCCACCTGCGAGGCCCGCATGGCCTTCCCGGACGTGTTCGTGGAGATCATCGCCATCGCAGCGAAGTAGGCGGGACTCCCGGATCCCCAGCGCTGGTTCCGGGTCTCCACTCTCTCGCTCCAACCCCTCCGAAGTCATTCCCGGGCTTGTCCCGGAAACCCAAGCAACCGTGAAGCGGGTGCTCGACCGAGAGGGTGTACATCGGCGCAGCGTATGGGTTCCCGGGACAAGCCCGGGAATGACTCAAGTGGGGAAGCGCGGGCTCACAGACGCGCCAGCAGATAGTTCACGCCCCCGCCGCCAGCCCCGCCCGTCGCCGCTCCGTCGCCGCTCCGTCGACGCTGCCCTCCGCCGTCAGCACCACCCCATAAACCGCCTCCGCCCGCTCGCGGCTCACCCACCCCTCCACCACGTCGCGGGCGACACTCGCCGGCGGTCGCTCCTGAGGCGGCCCATAGCCGCCGCCGCCGGCGGTCAGCGAGACGAGGCTCTCGCCCTCCTTCACGATCAGCTGCGACGAGCCCGGCAGCGCCTCGAGGCTGCCGTCGGCGCGCCGGAGATACGCCTCCGCCAGCGCCCCTGGTCCGCCGCCGCGCACCCCTTGTGCCGGGTGGACGACGCCGTCGCAGGCGAAGCCCACCTCGACGTCGCAATCGACCGGGCCGTACTCGATCTCCGCTCCCGGCGCGCCGCGGAAGCGGCCGGCGCCCTCGCCATCGGTCCTGAGGCGGCGCGCCTGCACGACGATCGGCTGGTGCAACTCGTCGAGTTCGATCGAATCGTAGAACGGCATGCCGGCGTTGCCCATGCAGGCGATCGTCAGCCAGCCGTCCGTCACCGGCGTGCCCGGCCCGCCGCCGGCGCCGAGGATGACGACGTTGATGAACGCCGCCCCGTCGGCCCGCGGATCGAAGCCGGAGACGACGCCGCACGAGGGCGGCAGGCTGGAGCCGGAGGCGTCCGCCATGCCGATGCCGTCGCCGAGCGAGGCGAAGGCACGCTGCACGGCGTTGACCAGCCGGTCGGCGAGGTTGGTGGTGGCGACCGAGGTGCTCGTCGGGTGCTCGGGAATGCCGACGACGCAGTTGCGGCGGAGCTTCACGTCGATGCGGCGGTAGCTGCCCGCGTTCGCCGGCACGCCGGGCTCGATCGAATCGAAGACGCCGCAGAGCGCCCCGGACGTCGCTGTGCCCTCGGACAGATTGAGCCCGCACGGCATGCAGTCGGGATTGTCGGTGAGGTCGATGACGATGCGCGCCGCCTCCGGGTCGACCTGCACGTCGGCGCGGATGTGGATGCCGTCGGCCGGCGTGCCGGGGAACGGGTCGTGGGCGTTCTCGGCGCTCGCGCACCCGCCGGGAAGCTTGCGGATCGCCGCGATCATGCGCTGCTCGGAATAGTCGAACCAGGCGCGCTCCAGCGCATGGAAGCGCGCCCAGCCCACCTCGGCGCCGAGCTTCAGGATCTCCCGCTCGGCGACGCGCGCTGCCCCCAGCGCCGCGAGATAGTCGCCCCACCACTGGTCGGGCACGCGGATGCGCATCCGGCACATCCGGACGATGTCGTCGATGTGGCGGTAGTCCGACTGGATCTTCGTCGCCGGGAAGATCAGCGCCCCCTCGGCGTAGACGTCGCGCGCGGCGCCCATGTAGGTGGTCGGCAGGGCGTTGCCGCAGTCTGCGACATGGGCCTTCGCCAACACCGAGAAGCGGTGGACGCCATCGTCGTCGACCACCGGCACGATGACGGTGTGGTCGGCGGCGTGCGAGTTGCCATGATAGGGCGAGTTGTGCAGGTAGGCGTCGCCGCGCTGGAGCACCGGGTGCATCTCGGCCATGCACTGCGCCATCAGGTCGGCGCCGCGCAGCATGTGGATCGGAAAGCCCTCCGACACCGACAGGAGTTCGCCGGTCGCCGTCACCAGCGAGCAGGAGAAATCGCGGGCGGTGTTGATCACGCCGGAGCGGCCGGTGCGCAGCATGGTGTTGGCCATGCGGCGGGTGATCGATTCCATCCGGCTGTTGAAGATCGCGAGTTCGACCGCGGTGGGCGGAGCGCCGGCGTCGGCGTTGGCCTCGGTGACGCGGTCCAGCATCGCGGTGTCCTCGCGGCTCATCGGGCTGTCCCCGGGTCGATGACGATGCCGCCGCTCCCGCTGCCGCGCGCGGTGGCACCGGGCGGCACGACGACGGTGGTGAAGGCGGATTCGACGATCGCCGGCCCGGCGACCGGCTCGGCGAGGTCGCCGAAGGCGCGCACGGCGGCGTCGCACCAGCCGTGGCCGGCGAAGTAGGCGCGGCGGCGCGAGGCCGGCTGCGGGGTGCCGGTTGCGAGCGCCGGAGCGTCATCGGCATCGGGCCGCAGCCGGCAGGCGACACGGGCGCTCCAGGTGAGGAATTCGACGGCCGAATCCGGGTCCGACACCGCAAACAGTTCTTCATGCGTGCGGTGGAAGGCCTCGACGAGGCGCGCCACGCCGGCGGCGTCGATCGCCGCGCCATCCGGCAGCTCCGTCTCGATGTCCCAGGCCTGCTGCACGTAGCGCGCCTCGACGGAGAAGCGGACGGTGTGGCCGAGCGAGCCGGCGCCGGGGCCGGCGGCGAAGGCGGCCGCGCGCTCGGCGAGATCGGCCAGCACCGCCGTCACGGCGGCGGCGTCGAAGCGGTCGCTGCGCTGCGGGGCGAGCGTGCGGAACTCCGCCGACAGCGTCGACAGCAGCGCCCCGGCGGCCGACAGCGTCGCGCCGGTGCTGGGGATCACCACCTCTGCGCAGCCGAGGCGGCGGGCGATGGCCACCGCCGTGAAGCCGGCCGAGCCGCCGCCGCCGACCAGCACCGCCTGCGACGGGTCGACGCCGCGGTTGATGGTGATGTCCTCGATCGCCGCCACCATGCGCTCGGTGGCGAGCGCCAGGATCGCCGCGGCGGCATCCTCGGTGGTGACGTTCAGTGGGCCGGCGACGTCACGGTCGATCGCGGCGCGGGCCGCGGCGACGTCGAGCGCCAACCGTCCGCCGAGGAAGTGGCCGGGGTCGAGGTAGCCGAGCGCCAGCGCCGCGTCGGTGACGGTCGGCCGCGTGCCGCCGCGGCCGTAGCAGGCGGGGCCCGGCTCGGCGCCGGCGCTCTCAGGGCCGACGGCGAGCAGCCCGCCGGCATCGACGCGGGCGATCGAGCCGCCGCCGGCGCCGATCCACTTCACCTCGACCGAGGGGAAGCCGACCAGGTGGCCCCGGAAGGGCGGGCCGATCCACGATTCCGCTGTCCATGGGATCTCGCCGCGGCGCACGAAGGAGACGTCGAAGGAGGTGCCGCCACTGTCGGTGACGATGGCGGTGTCGCGCCCGGCATCGGCGCGGGCATAGGCGCGGCCGGCGAGCGGGGCGAGCGACGGGCCGGAGTTGATGGCGTGGATCGGCGCGGCGGCGAGCATGGAGGTCTCGACGACGCCGCCCTGCGAGGTGACGCCGAGGATGCGGCCGGAAAAGCCGGCGCCGCGCAGCCGTGCGTCGAGGTCGCGCAGGTACGGACCCATGATCGGCTTCAGCGAGGCGTCGATGCAGGTCGACGATGCCCGGCGGTACTCGCGCAGGATCGGGTTCAGCTGGTGCGACAGCGTCACCGCGAGGTGAGGCAGGCGCTCAGAGAGCAGCTTGCCGACGGCGAGCTCGTGAGCCGGGTTGATGATCGACCACAGCAGCGAGACGCCGACGGCCTCGACCTCGAGTGCCGCCAACTGGTCCACGATCTGGTCCAGTGCCGCCGTGTCGAGCGGCCGCAGCACGCGGCCGTCGCTCCACAGCCGTTCCGGCACCTCGAAGGTCAGCGAGCGCGGCACGTAGGGGTCGGGGAAGGGGCGGGTGTAGTCGAAGAGGTCGGTCCGCCCGCCCTCGCGGAACAGGAGGATGTCGGGGTGGCCGGCGGTGGTGAGGAAGGCCGTCTTCGCCGTCGTGCCGGTGAGGATGGCGTTCAGCGCCCGCGTCGTCGCGTGGATGAAGACGGAGCCGCGGCCGAGGAGTGCCGCGGTGTCGGTGCCGAAGCTCTCCGCCGCCCGCGCCACCGCGGCCAGCACGCCGGCAGCGGGATCGTCCGGCGTCGTCGGCGCCTTGAAGCCGTGGAAGCGGCCGTCGTCGTCCTCGACCACCAGGTCACTGAACGTGCCTCCGACATCGACGGCAAATCGCATCGGCGGCCCTTCATGCTCGCAGGGGTGGCGGCCGCGACAGGGGGAGGGTCGCGACAGACCCGAACGCTAGCCGCGGGCGGAGATGTCGTCAACGATTTGATACGTGGATTTTTGGATACAGATTTGGCAATGCAGTGGGCAGTGGGCAGTGGGCAGTGGGCAGTGGGCAGTGGGCAGTGGGCGGTCGGCAGTGGGCAGTCGGCAGGAGGGTGGGCAGGGCAGGGGCTGTTGGCTCGTGGGCAGAGTGGTCTTGGGCGGTCGTGACTCCGCATCGGCGGAGCGTAGAGGGAGAGCAAGCGGTTGGCGGCCTGGTCCCCTCCCCCCTCGTGGGGGAGGTGGCCGGCGTAGCCGGCCGGAGGGGGCCGCCGCGCAAGGCGCGGCGGTACGGCGCCCGAGACTGCTGAACCCTTGCACCGCCGTCGGCTGCGCCGCCGGCGGCCCTCCCCGGTCCGCTCCGCGGCCCGGCCCTCCCACAAGGGGAGGGCGGGTGCCCCGCTGCTGCCATCGGCGCCCGGCACCTCGCCCTCCGTCAACCACCCGCCCCCCACTGCCCACCGCCACCGCCCCTCCCACTCCCCCACTCCCCCACCCCCCTCCTTGCGAACCTGGATCATTGCATCCAACGTGGCCGGTGCCGCCGAATCCTCGACCGGCGGCCGGCGAGGGGGTCTCCCTCCGGCGACCATCCCCCTGGAGCAACCCGTGGCGCAGCAGATCGAGTTCACGACGCGGCCGGAGATCGACGGCACCTTCGGGGTCGTCTCCACCACCCACTGGATCGCGACCGCCGTCGGCATGGCCATGCTGGAACGCGGCGGCAACGCCTTCGATGCGGCAGTGGCGTGCGCGTTCACGCTGCAGGTGGTCGAGCCGCACCTGAACGGCCCCGGCGGCGATGCGCCGTTCATCCTGCACGACGCCCGGCGCGGCGTGGAGGAGGTGATCTGCGGCCAGGGCACGGCACCGGCGGCGGCCACCGACGCGGCCTTCCGCGCCCTCGGGCTTGACCTCATCCCCGGCACCGGCCTGCTCGCCCCGTGCATCCCGGGCTCGTTCGATGCGCTGATGCTGCTGCTCGCCGACTACGGCACGATGCGGCTGCGCGACGTACTCGAGCCGGCGATCTTCTACGCCCGCGAGGGCTATCCGCTGGTCGCCCGCATCTCGGCCACCATCGCCACCGTCAAGGACCTGTTCCTCAACGACTGGCCGACCTCGGCGGCGGTGTACCTGCCGGACGGCAAGACGCCGGCGCCCGGAAGCCTGTTTCGCAATCCCGGAATGGCCGACACCTACGAGCGCATCCTGCGGGAAGCCGAATCTGCCGGCGGCGGCCGTGAGGTGCAGATCGAGGCAGCGCGCCGGGTCTGGTCGCAGGGCTTCATCGCCGAGGCGATCGACCGCTTCTGCCGGACTGAGGAGGTGCTCGACGTCACCGGCCGTCGCCACCGCGGCTTCCTCACCGGCGAGGACATGGCCGGCTGGCGGGCGAGCGTCGAGGCGCCAATCGGCTACGACTATGGCCGCTACCGCGTCCTGAAGGCGACGACGTGGACTCAAGGGATGGCGACGCTGCAGCAACTGGCGCTGCTGAAGGGCTACGATTTCGACGGCGTCTCGCCGACCGACCCCGACTTCGTCCACCTGCAGATCGAGTGCGCCAAGCTCGCCTTCGCCGACCGCGACGTCTTCTACGGCGACCCCAAGTTCTCCGACGTGCCGATCGAGGCGCTCTTGTCGGACGCCTACGCGGCCGAGCGGCGGGGGCTCGTCGGCGAGACGGCCTCGCTCGAGCAGCGGCCGGGCGCAATCGCGGGCTTCGGCCGCTCCTTCGGCGACCGCGTCGCCACCGGCGGGCGCACCGCCGTCTCCGCCCACGGTGCCGGCGAGCCGACCGTCGGGCGCCTCGGGGAGACGAAGGGGGACACGGTCCACTTCGACATCGTCGACCGCGCCGGCAACATGATCTCCGGCACGCCGTCGGGCGGCTGGCTGCAGTCCTCGCCGATCATCCCCGAGCTCGGCTTCTGCCTGGGATCGCGCATGCAGATGTTCGTGCTCGACCCGCAGCACCCGGCGGGTCTCGCGCCCGGCAAGCGGCCGCGCTCGACCCTGTCGCCGACGCTCGCCTTGCGCGATGGTGTGCCCTATCTCGCGTGGGGGTCGCCGGGTGGCGACCAGCAGGACCAGTGGGTGCCGCAGCTGCTGCTGCGCCACGCCCACTGTGGCCTCGACCTGCAGCAGGCGATCGACGCGCCGGCCTGGCACACCGAGCACTTCCCGTCATCGTTCTGGCCGCGGCTGGCGCGGCCGGGCGTCGTCGTCGTCGAGGAGCGGATGCCGAAGGCGACGGTGGACGAGCTGAAGCGCCGCGGCCACGTCGTCGAGGTCGGCGACGCCTGGTCGGAGGGGCGGCTGACGGCGGCGGCGCGTGACGGCGTGCGCCGGCTCGCCGCCGCCAACCCGCGCGGCATGCAGGCCTACGCCGCCGGACGGTGAGGCGGAAAGAGAACGCCGGGTCACCGGCGCGCGACGCACGGGAGAGCGAAGTGGGGGCGAAGCGATGAGCGCCAGGGACATGCCGGAGGGCGGCGCGACCTCGGCGCAGCACCAGGCCTACATCTACCTGCGCGACCAGATCCAGCAGGGCCACCTGAAGGGCGGCGCGCGGGTGAAGCCGGAGGACGTGGCGCACGTGCTCGGCATCAGCCGCATGCCGGTGCGCGAGGCGATCCGCCAGCTCGACACCGAGGGCCTGCTGACGATCCGCCCGAACCGCGGTGCCATCGTCACGGTGCTCACGCCCGACCGGCTGGTCGAGCTCTTCGAGATGCGCGCCGTGCTGGAGGGCCTGTGCGCCCGCTGGGCCTGCCAACTGCTCGACGAGGATGGTTTCGACGAGCTGACGCTGCTGCTCAACCGGATGACGCGCGCCTCCACCGACCTCGACCAGTGGATCGAGCGCCACGAGGCCTTCCACGACTTCATCTGCCTGAAGAGCGGCCGGCCCTATGTGGCGGCCGAGGTGCGCAAGCTGCGCGCCGCCGCCGAGCCCTACCTGCGCATCTCGCAGACGCGCGAGACGGCGATGGCGGATTCGCAGCGCCAGCACACCGAGGTGCTGGAGGCGCTCAGGAGCGGCGATCCCGAGCGGGCGGAGACGGTGATGCGCCGCCACGTCGACAGCACGGCGTCGGACCTGATCGCCGGGCTGGATGCCTAAAGGTCGTCCGCGACGTCGGCCGTGCCGGGCGCGGCCGGTCGCAGCGGCTTGATGAGGTCGGCGGAATAGGGGCGGAAGCCGAAGCGGTCGTAGGCACGCTCGGCCTCCGCGTTGCCGCTCTGCACGCTCACCATCAGCTGCGTCAGTCCGCGCGCTACCGCGATACGCTCCGCTTCCGACAGCAGCGCCTTCGCGATGCCGCGCCCGCGCTGCTCCGGCTCGACATAGAGCACCGCCACATAGGCGTAGGGCTTCTCCTGATCGCGCACATAGACCGGCGCCGTCTCGAAGGTCAGCGCCAGATGGCCGACGACGCGGCCGTCGGTCTCGGCGACGATCGTCACGCCGCCGGTGCGCGCGATCCGCTCCTCCGTCTCGACGAGCGATGCCTCGCCACCGTCACGGTCGGTTCGTCGGTTGGGACTGACGGCGTGCTCGTGGACGTTCAGCGCGAAATGGTGGTCGACGAGGGCGGGACGATCGCTCTCGCGGGCGGGGCGAAGGGTGACGGGCGAAGTAATGGAAGGCATGGGGACTGGCTGCATTTGAACGTTCGGGGCGGCGCCGGAGGATCGCCGGGCGGCTCCAGTATCGCCGCCGCAGGCCGTTGTCCTCAAGCGGCCGCAGCGACCTTGCTTGCAGCGCCGTGCGCGTCCAGCCGCTCGCGCGTCGCCCGTGGCAATTGGCGGGCGGACTTGATGCGCGGCATCGCCAGCTCGGCGATGTTCGCCTGCTCGGCGCCGTAGAGCGCCTCGAACTCGGCGAAATTGTCGAAGCGGCGGCGGGTGACGTGGTCGACGAAGGTCTCCGCCGGCACACCCTCGGCGAGGATCAGGGCGTGATCCACCAGTTCGACGTGGAAATAGGTGAAGCGCGGCGCCGGGGCGGGGGCGCGGGTGATCGTCGTCCCGTTGACGAGCGCGCTCGCCTGCACGAGCAGGCCGTCGACCAGCAGCGCATGGTCCGGCGAGACGAACAGGTCGCGGACCGGCAGGCCGTCGCCGAGGGCGCCCGGGGCGATGCGGATCGGATAGGCATGGAGCGGGTCGGCGAAGAGGGCGACGATCGTCTGCCGGCCGATCCAGCGCACCGGCCGCGTCGTGCCGTCGGCGGTCGTCACAAGGTCGCCGATCGAGAGCGTCTCGACGGCGCGCAACCCGTCCGGCGTGGCGATGCGGGTGCCTTCCAGGAAGCAGACGGGGAAGGGCGTCACCGAGACCTGGAAGGTCGACCCGACCAGCTTTTCCGCATTCGCGTACAGGAAGAAGTCGCCGTCCCGCTGCACGACGATGCCGCCGGAGACGTGGCCGACGAACTCGACACTGAAACTGCCGTTGATGGTGATGGTGTCGCCGACGGTGAACGTCCCGTCGATGCTGCCGGAGACGACGGCGTTGTAGGTGACGACCTCGTTGCCGAGCACCGTGTAGGTGTCGGTCTCCACTACGTAGCTGAGCTCGATGGAGACGGTCGCTTCGAACTCGGCGGCCATGGGCGTCCTCGTCGGGTGTCCGGCGCGGCACGCGCGCCTTCCCGAACTACGGGTGGGGGCGGGAAATCATTCGCCGGGCGATTGTGCAGGCCGGGGAGCGGACCGTCGCTCACGTATAGCAGAAGCGGAAGCCGTCGCCGTCGCTTTCGAGGCGGCCGGCGGTGCGGCCCGGGAAATGCGCGGTCAGAAGCACCGTGTCGGTGTCGGCCGTGCGTGCGATGATGTCGCGGCGGGTGCGGGTGCTCTCCGCCGGGTCGGCGTCGGCGGAGCAGTGCCAATGCGGCCGGCCGAACTGCACGGGGTGGTGCAGGGCGTCGCCGGTGAGCAGCGCGCGACGGCCGCCGGCGGCGATGGCGAGGCCGCTGTGGCCGGGGCAGTGGCCGGGCAGCGGCAGCAGCGTCAGGCCGCCGTCGAGACCGGCCTCCGTGGGCAGCGCCGTGTCGAACAGCGTCGCCCGGCCACTCTCCACCAGCGGCAGCACGCACTCCTTGAAGGCGAGGCGGGACGCCGGCGGGCCGTTGCCGCTCGCCTCGATGCGCAACCGGTTCGCGAAATCCTCGGCACCGAACAGGTAGCGGGCATTCGGGAAGGTCGGCACGAAACGGCCGTTGTCGTCGCGGACGTTCCAGCCGACGTGGTCGACGTGGAGGTGCGTGCAGAAGACGAAGTCGATGTCCTCCTGGCGGAGCCCCAGCGCTGCGAGGTTGGCGAGATAGGGGGTTTCGAGCTGGTGGAACGGCGAGGCGGTGCCGCGCTCGCGCCGGTCGCCGCAGCAGGTATCAACCAGCACCGTGCAGGTCGGCGTGCGCACGACGTAGGAATGCACGCCGATCAGGAGCTTCTTCGCCGCCCAGTCGACACCGTCGTCGCCGAGGCGGTGGCGCTCGGTCTCGAGCTCCGCCCAGTCGAGGTCGGCGATCAGCCAGTTCGGGTCGAGGGGGAAGAAGTCGAGCTCGACGATCTTCTCGACCGTGATGGCGCCGAAGCGCTGGGGGCTCATCGCGGGGTGGGACAACGGCGGCCTCACGGAGTGACGGGAAGCGTGCCTTCCGCGCCGGCGCCGCAGACGAGCACGCAGACGCGGGCGCCCGGCGGCACGGCGATGCGGCCCGCCCGGAGTGCCGCCACGGCGGCGGCACCGCTCAGGTCCGCGGCGATGCCGAATTCGAACCACAACCAACGCGCGGCCGCGAGCATCTCGTCGTCCTCGACGAGCACGATCTCGTCGACGGTCTGGCGGACGGTCTCGTAGACCGGCGTCTCGGTCTTGCCGCAGCCCATCGTGGCGATGCGGGTCGTCACCTCAGGCAGCCGCACGACGCCGCCGGCGGCGAGGCTCGCGTGCAGGGTCGGCGAGCCGGTCGGCTCGATGCCGACGATACGCGTTTTCGGCGACAGCGCCCGGAAGGCGACCGACAGGCCGGCGATCAGCCCGCCGCCGCCGATCGCCACCAGCACGAGGTCGAGGTCGGCTGCGTCCTCGATGATCTCGAGCCCGACGGTGCCCTGGCCGGCGACGACGGCCGGATCGCCGAAGGGATGGAAATAGGCGGCGCCGGTCTCCTCGGCGAAGGCGAGCGCCGCGACGTTCGCCTCGTCCCAGACGCGGCCGACCGTGCGCACCGAGGCGCCCCAGGCGGCGAGCTTCTCGACCTTCTCGGCCGCCACGGTGGACGGCACGAACACGGTGGCGTGCACGTTCGCCAGAGACGCGGCACGCGCCGTGGCGAGGCCGTGGTTGCCGCCCGACGCCGTGACGATGCCGCGCGCCAGCGTCTCCTTCGGGGTGGTGAGCAGCTTGTTGGTGGCGCCGCGCGCCTTGAACGAGCCCGAGGCCTGCAGGTTCTCGAGCTTGAAGACGAGCGTGCCGTCGATCAGCGGCGCCCGCATCGCGGTCGCCGCCAGCATCGGCGTGCGGCGCACGAACGGCGCGATGCGCGCCCGCGCGCCGCGGATGTCGTCGAGATTGATCATCACAGCGCCGCGTCCCTGTCCGTCACACCGTGACCGTCACCCCGAATCGGGTCAGGCGAGGATAGACCCGCGACGGCCGGTCACATCAGCCCTTCGCGGCGGACGTGGTCGAGGGTCTCGTCGAGGGCGACGGCGACGACGCGCAGGATCTCGTGGATGTCGGCCTTCTCGACGATCAGCGGCGGCGCGATGGTCAGGGCATCGCCCAGCGCCCGCAGGATGACGCCGTGTTCCTGGCAGCGGCGCTCGATGTAGAGGCCGATGTTCGCCGCCGGCGGGAACGACTCCTTCTTCGCCTTGTCCTTGACGATCTCGAGCGCGCCGACGAGGCCGAGGCCGCGCGTCTCGCCGACGAGCGGGTGGTCGGCGAGCGCCGCCATGCCGTCCTGCAGCACCGGCGCCATGCGACGCACGCGGGCGACGATGTCGAGGTCCTCGTAGATCGCGAGCGTCTCGAGCGCCACGGCGGCGCAGACCGGGTGGCCGGAATAGGTGAAGCCGTGGCCGAACACGCCGATCTTGCTGCTCTCCGACAGGCACGCCTGCCAGATCGGCTCGGAGATCATCACCGCCGAGATCGGCAGGTAGCCGGACGACAGCCCCTTCGCCATCGTCATGATGTCGGGCTTCAGGTTGAAGGTGTTGCAGCCGAACAGGTCGCCCAGCCGGCCGAAGCCGCAGATCACCTCGTCGACGACGAACAGCACGTCGTACTTCTTCAGGACCGCCTGTATCTTGTCGAAATAGGTGGCGGGCGGGACGATGACGCCGCCCGAGCCCATGACCGGCTCGGCGAAGAAGGCGGCGACCGTCTCCGGCCCCTCGGCCAGGATCATCTTTTCGAGATTGTCGGCGAGCCGCGTTGCGAACGCTTCCTCGCTCTCGCCCGGCAGGCCGTAGCGCCAGAAATGCGGGCAGTCGGTGTGCAGCACGCGGGCGATCGGCAGGTCGAAGTCGGTGTGGTTGCGGGCGAGCCCGGTGAGGCTGCCCGACGCGATGGTGACGCCGTGGTAGCCGCCGATGCGGCCGATGATCTTCTTCTTCTCCGGCCGGCCGATGGCGTTGTTGTAGTACCAGACGAGCTTCATCGCCGAATCGGCGGCTTCCGAGCCGGAGTTGGCGAAGAACACCTTCGACATCGGCGATGGTGCCAGTGCGAGCAGCTTCTCGGCGAGCTCGATGCCGGGCTCGTGGCTCTTGAAGCGGAACATGTGGTAGCTCGACAGCTTCGCCATCTGCTCGGCGGCCGCCTTGACGAGGCGCTCCTGGCCGAAGCCGAGCGAGATCGACCACAGGCCCGAGACGCCCTCGATGTAGGCGCGGCCGGTGTCGTCATAGACGCGCACGCCTTCGCCGTGGTCGATGACGAGTGGTCCCTCGCGATCGTGGCGCACGAGGTCGGTCATCGGATGCAGAACGCTGCGGCGGTCCCGCGACTCCAGCGAATTCGGCACGGCGAGGAGATCCGACAGAGCCATCACGAGTGTTCCACTTGTGGGGTTGGCGCCGCATTCGCGATTGCGTGGCGGGGCCGGGTCGCCATAATCTGATACGTGGATACAAATATCAAGTCTGCCGATCCTCCCCCCTTCGGCTGGCTGCCGTATCCGCCCGGCGGGATCCGCCGACGGGCGCCTCGGGCGCCGGTGGATCCCGCCGGATTGCCTCGAAGCTGAAGGCCGGAGGTCCTGTTGCCCACCGAAACCCGTCCAAGCACCGCCCGCCCGCACCCGCCGCTGGCCGGCCGCGTCATCATCGTCACCGGTGCTGCGCGCGGTATCGGCCGGGCCGCCGCCGAGCGTCTCCTCGCCCACGGCGCCACGGTCGCCCTGTGGGACCGCGACGCCGACCGGCTGCAGGCAACGGCTGCGGAGCTCGCGAGCCTCGGGCGGGTATCGCCGATCGTCTACGAGCAGTCGTCTCTCGATTCGGTCGAGGCCGCCGTCGCCGCGACGCTCGGCGCATTCGGCCGCATCGACGGGCTCGTCAACAATGCCGCGATCGTCGGGCCGACGGTGCCGGTGTGGGAATATCCGCCGGACGCGTGGGACGCGGTTGTGAAGGTGAACCTCACCGGCGTGTTCTACTGCTGCCGGTCGGTGATCCCGGTGATGCTCGCCGCGGGGCGCGGCCGCATCGTCAACGTCGCCTCCGTCGCCGGCAAGGAGGGCAACCCCAACCTCGGCTGCTACAGCGCGGTGAAGGCGGGGGTGATCGCGCTGACCAAGGTGCTCGGCAAGGAGCTCGCCACCAGGGGCGTGCTCGTCAACGCCGTGACGCCGACGGTGACGGAGACCGAACTCATGCACGCCGTCACGCCGGAGATGAACGAGGCCTTCCTGGCGAAGATCCCGATGCAGCGCTTCTGCCAGCCGGAGGAGGTCGGCGCGATGATCGCCTGGCTGGTCTCCGACGAGGTGTCGTTCACCACTGGCTCCGTCTTCGACCTCTCTGGAGGCCGCACGACGTACTGAGGGAACGCCGCCCGGGTCTTGCAACTGCGCCCGCGCGGGAACGGCAGTGGCCGCCCCGTCGTTGTCGACGGCGGCAACGGGACGGACGGCCGATGACGATCACCCTGGAGAGCGGGCACGAGGCGGGGCTCACGGAAGCGGGGCTGCGGCACGGGACGGTGTCGGCGCTCACCATCGCCCGGCGACGCCAGGGGCGGGGCTTCGTCTACCTCGACCGCAAGGGGCGGCGGATCAGCGAACCGAAGGTGCTCGACCGCATCGCCGCACTCGCCGTGCCGCCGGCCTACAGGGAGGTGCGCATCGCCACGGACGCGAAGGCGCACTTGCAGGCGGTCGGCCGCGACGAGGCGGGACGGCTGCAATATCGCTACCATCCCGGCTGGGAGGCGGTGCGCGAGGCGCAGAAGCTCGAGCGGTTGGCGGAAACGCTCGCGGTGCTCCCGAAACTGCGCAAGGTGGTCCGGGTCGACCTCGCCCGGCGCACGCTGACGCGCGAGAAGGCGCTCGCCTGCGCCGTGGCGATCATGGACGGCGCCCACATCCGCGTCGGCTGCGAGGACTATCTCCGCCTGTCCGGCAGCCGCGGCGCCGCGACCCTGATGAAGGACGACGTCGAGATCGGCTCCCGCCGCATCGAGCTCGCCTTCCGCGCCAAGGGCGGCAAGGACGCCTCGTGCGCCATCGAGGACGCGGCGCTCGCCCGCGCGCTCGCCCGCCTCGCGGAACTGCCGGGTCGCCGTCTCGTCCAGTATGTCAGCGGCGACGGCACGCGGCCGATCACCGCCCGCGACGTCAATGTCTACCTCGCGCAGGCGACCGGGCGGCCGATCACCGCCAAGGACCTGCGCCAGCGCGCCGGCTGCGTACTGGCGTGCGAGCGCTTCCTCGAGATGGAGCCGGCGGCGTCGGAGACGGCGCGCAAGCGTCAGATCGCCGGCGTGATGAAGGCGGTGTCGGAGATCCTCGGCAACACCCCGGCGGTGGCGCGCAAGAGCTACGTCGCGGCCATCGTCGTCGAGGCCTTCCTCGACGGCCGCCTGAAGGCGGCGCATCGGCGGACGCGCGGCGGCGGTGGCCGCAACCGCATCGAGGAGACCTTGCGCCGGCTCGTCACGGAGGCGAAGGCCGCGGCGTGAGGCGCGCCACCGCCACCGTCTGGACGCTGTCGCGAAACTCTGCGACCCCTTAGCGCCGGGTCGAAAGGACCCGGCCGGGGCCACGCTCCCCACCGACCGACACTGCGCCGGCCCATGAGCCAGGCGACGAGGAGGGCCGACGTCGATGCCGATTTCACCGCTCGCCGGCAAGCCGGCGCCGAAGGACATGCTGATCGACCCGGTGGCGCTGGAACGGGACTACCACACCCGGCGCCCCGACATGGATGATCCCGGTCAGCGCGTCGCCTTCGGCACCAGCGGCCACCGCGGCACCTCCTCAAAGGCCTCCTTCACCGAGGCGCACATCCTGGCGATCACCCAGGCGATCTGCGACTACCGCGCCGCCCAGGGCACCGACGGCCCGCTGTTCATGGGCAAGGACACGCACGCCCTGTCCGATGCGGCGCAGCGCACGGCGCTCGAGGTGCTGGCCGCGAACGGCGTCGAGACCGTCATCGAGCAGGACGACGGCTTCGCGCCGACGCCGGTGATCTCGCGCGCCATCCTCGTCCACAACCGCGGGCTCGCGTCGCGGCTAGCCGACGGCATCGTCATCACGCCCTCGCACAACCCGCCCCAGGACGGTGGCTTCAAGTACAACCCCACCAACGGCGGCCCCGCCGATACCGACGTGACGAAGTGGATCGAGGGCCGCGCCAACGCCCTGCTGTCGGACGGCAACGCCGACGTGCGTCGGATGGCCTACGAGCGGGCGATCGTCGCGCCGACGACGCACGCCCAGGACCTGATGCGGCCCTATGTCGAGGACCTGCGCAACGTCATCGACATGGCGGCGGTCCGCGACGCCGGCATCAAGCTCGGGGTCGATCCGCTCGGCGGCGCGGCGGTCCACTACTGGGACGCGATCAACGAGGTCTACGGCCTCGACATCGAGGTGGTGAACCGGGCGGTCGACCCGACCTTCGCCTTCATGCGCGTCGACCACGACGGCGCCATCCGCATGGACTGCTCGAGCCCCTATGCGATGGCGGGCCTCGTTGACCTGAAGGACCGCTTCCGCGTCGCCTTCGCGAATGACCCGGACTCCGACCGCCACGGCATCGTCTGCCCGGGCAGCGGGTTGATGAACCCCAACCACTACCTAGCGGTGGCGATCCTCTATCTCCTGACGCACCGGCCCGACTGGCCGGCGACGGCGGCGGTCGGCAAGACGCTGGTGTCGAGCAGCATGATCGACAAGGTGGTCGGCAAGCTCGGGCGGCGGCTCACCGAGGTGCCGGTCGGCTTCAAGTGGTTCGCGCCTGGCCTGTTCGACGGCACCGTCTGCTTCGGCGGCGAGGAGAGCGCCGGGGCGAGCTTCCTGCGTCGCGACGGCACGGTGTGGACGACCGACAAGGACGGCCCGATCATGAACCTGCTCGCCGCCGAGATCACGGCGCGCACCGGCAAGGACCCCGGCGAGCACTATGCCGACCTGACGGCCGAGTTCGGGAAGAGTTACTACACCCGCATCGACGCGCCGGCGACGCTCGAGCAGAAGGCGCGGCTCGCCAAGCTGTCCCCCGACGACGTCACCGCCACCGCGGTCGCGGGCGATCCGATCCTCGCCAAGCTGACGCGCGCGCCCGGCAACGACGCGCCGATCGGGGGCCTCAAGGTGGTGACGGCGAACGGCTGGTTCGCGGCGCGCCCCTCGGGCACGGAAGCCGTGTCGAAGGTCTACGCCGAGAGCTTCGTCTCCGCCGAGCATCTCGCCGAAATCGTCCGCGACGCCCAGGCGATCCTCGGCGGCGGCTGAACGGCCGCCTCCCGTCAGAGTGCAGGCGGCTGGGCCGCCGCGAGGGCCGAGAACGCCGGTGGCTGAGCCACCGGCGCCTTCGTCAGGGCCTCAGGCCGCCGGCGGGCGGGTCGCGGCCATCGACGGGCGCTCGCCGAAGCGGGCGTACCAGTCGGCGAGCTTCGGCCGCGACGGGCGCCAGCCGAGGTCGGCGAAGCGGAAGTCGAGATAGCCGAGCGCGCAGCCGACCGAGATCGTGCCGATGTCGACGACGCCGTCGATCGCCGCGATGTTCGCCTCGAAGTGGTCGAGGGTGCGGGTGATCTTGCGCATCTGGCCGTCCGTCCACGCCGCCCAGCGGTGCTCGGCCGGACGCACCGCGCCCTCATAGCGGGCGAGCAGCGCGGCATCGAGAAGGCCGTCTGCCTCCGACTGGCGCACCAGCGCCGGCCAGCGCGCCGCGCCGGCGGGGAACAGGGCGCCGCCGCCGAGGACGTCGAGGTACTCGCAGATGACGCGGCTGTCGTAGAGGGCGTGGCCGTCGTCGGTGAGGAAGGTCGGTACCTGGCCGAGCGGGTTGTCGCCGGCGATGGTCTTGTCGGTGTCGACCGGGTGGGCGGCGCTCGGCAGGTTCTCGATCCTGTCGGCGAGGCCGAGCTCGTGGGCGCACACCAGCACCTTGCGGACGAACGGCGAGGACTGGGAGAAGTAGAGGCGCATGGGGATCTCCGGGGAAAAGGTCAGGCGGCGGCGTCCACCGCGTCCGCGTCGGCGATGGTGCGGCCGGCAATGTAGCCGAAGGTGAGCGCCGGGCCGAGGGTGATGCCGGCCGCCGGATAGGTGCCGGCCATGATCGAGTTCATGTCGTTGCCGCAGGCATAGAGGCCGTCGATCGGCCGGCCGTCGGCACCGAGCACGCGGGCGGCGGTGTCGACCTTCAGCCCCGCAGCCGTGCCGATGTCGCCCGGCCAGACGGCCACCGCATAGAACGGCGGCGTCGCGATCGGGCCGAGGCACGGGTTCGGCCCGTGCGCGGGATCGCCGAGATAGCGGTCATAGGCCGATTGGCCACGCTGGAAGAGCGGGTCCACGCCCGCGACGGCCGCCGCGTTCATCTGCGCCACCGTCTCGGCGAGGGCGTCCGCCGGTACGCCGATCCTCGCCGCGAGCGCCGCGATGGTCGGCGCCTCGATCAGGTAGCCGGCCTTCCGGTAGCGGCCGATCGGATAGGGCGCGGGGCGCACCGCGCCGAGGCCGTAGCGGCGCAGGAACGGGCGGTCGACGATGAGCCAGGCCGGAATGCACGGCACGTCAGTGTGGGCGCGATGCATCGCGGCGACGAAGTCGTGATAGGACGTCGCCTCGTTGACGAAGCGCCGGCCGGCCGAGTTGACGGCGACGAGGCCGGGCTTCTGTCGGTCCATGATGAGGTGCGGGAACACCGTCTCGCGGCCGTTCTCCGTCAGCACCGACACCGGCGCCCACAGGGCGGGGCCGACGTTTTCCGTCTCAACCGCCGCGCCGACCGACAGGGCGAGCGACAGGCCGTCGCCGGTGTTGCCGGCGGGCGCCATCGAGCGGTGGACGCTCGCGTGCGGCAGCATCTCGGCGCGGCGGGTGGCGCTCTGCGGGAAGCCGCCGGTGGCCAGCACCACCGCCCGGCGGGCGGCGATGGTGCGCGGCTGCGAGCCGCCGAGGCGGACGCCGACGATGCGGCCGGAGGGGCCTCGGACGAGCGCCTCGACCGACGTGTTGCGTCGCAGGTCGATGCCGGCATCGACGGCGGACTTCAGCAGCATGGCGGCGAGCGCATTGCCCATCAGCAGCCGCGTGCCGCGCGACCAGCCGGTGAGGCGGTCGCGGACGTAGCGGGCGAGGAGGCCGCCGGCGTGGCGCGCCTTGCCGCGGTCCCTGGCCATGCCGAGCAGGGCGTCGATGTCCTTGCGGTTCACCATCATGCCGCCGGCGGCGAGGAACTGCGGGATCGGCCGCCTCAGCGCGTCGAACCAGCGGCCGAGCCGGCGGCCGTCGAACTCGACCGGATCGAGCGTGCGGCCGCCGAACGAGGCGCCCTCGAGCTCCGGCTTGTAGTCCGGCGAATAGGTGCGGGCGGCGAGCTTCACCGCCGTGTTCGCCTCGAGGAAGCGCACCATCTCCGGGCCGTGGTCGAGAAAGGCGGTCATCAGGTCGCTGCGGGCGCGGTTGCCGACGGCGCGCGCAAGATAGGTGGTCACCGCCTCGCGGCTGTCGGTGTGGCCGACGCCGGCCATGTGCGGGTTGTCGGGGATCCAGACAGCGCCGCCGGAGACGGCGGTCGAGCCGCCGAAGACGTCGGTCTTCTCGACCACCAGCACCGACAGGCCGGCGGCCCGCGCCGTCAGCGCCGCCGCCATGCCGCCGGCGCCGGAGCCGACGACGACGACGTCGAAGCTCTCCTCGAAGCCTTGCTCGCTCATCGCCTCAGATCCCGAGCCCGCCGCCGAGCGACTTGCCGCCGTCGACGAGCAGCACCTGGCCGGTGATGAAGTCGGTCGCAGGCGAGGCGAGGAAGGCGACGGCGTTGGCGATGTCCGCGGGCCGGCCGGCGGCGCCCGTCGGCTGCAAGGAGAGCTGCTTCTCGAGGCGCTCCGGCGTCAGGGCGCGCAGCAGCGGCGTGTCGATCAGGCCGGGGGCGACGGCGTTGACGAGGATGCCCTGGGGCGCGAGCTCCATCGCCATCGCCCGCGTCAGCCCGACGACGGCCGCCTTGGCGGCGACGTAGTGTGCGTGGTTGCGGGCGCCGAGGAAGGCGCGCGAGGCGATGTGGACGATCTTGCCGCCGCGCGGCAGCCGCGGGATCGCCGCCTTCGACAGCGTGAACAGCGGGATCAGGTTGACCTCGTAGTGGCGGCGGAAGTCGTCGGCGGTGAGGTCCATCAGCGCCCGCTCGTCGAAGATGCCGGCGTTGTTGACGACGGCGTCGAGGCGGGGGAGGCGGGCGACGAGGGCGCCGAGCGCCGCCTCGTCGCGGAGGTCGAGCACGGCCGCCTCGGCCGATCCGCCGGCGGCGGTGACGAGGCCGACGGTCTCCTCGGCCCGCTCGGCGCCGAGGTCGGCGACGACGACGTGAAAGCCGTCGGCGGCGAGCCTGAGCGCGATGGCGCGGCCGATGCCGCTGCCGGAGCCGGTGACGATGGCGACGGGTGTGCTCACGAGCGGGTCTCCGGGGGACGGCTCTTCAGGGCGAAGTGGCCACCCTGCTGGTGGGTGAGGAAGCCGGCGGTGAGGCCGCCGTCGAGCTCCAGCACGGCGCCGGTGACGTAGGCCGAGCGCGGCGACAGCAGGTAGGCGATGGCGTCAGCGATCTCCTCGGCGGTGGCGAAGCGGCCGAGCGGCGTGCGGTCGAGCATGACGGCCAGGAAGTCCGCCGGCACGCCGTCGCGCAGCATCGGCGTGTCGACGCCGTTCGGTGCCACCGCGTTGACGCGGATGCCGTGGCGGCCCCACTCGACGGCGAGGGTCTTCGTCAGGCCGACGAGGCCCCACTTCGAGGCGGCGTAGTTGGCGCGGCCCGGCTGGCCGCCCTTGGCGGTGATCGAGGCGAGAGTGACGATGGCGCCACCGCCCGTCCGCATCATCGCCCGGCCGGCGGCGCGGCAGGTGTAGAAGACGCCGGTGAGGTTGACGCCGAGGACGAGCTCCCAGGCCTCGTCGGTCATCTCGTCGGCGGGGGCGGAGCGGGTGAGGCCGGCTGCGGGGACCGCACCGGTGAGAGGGCCGAGTTCGGCCTCCGTGCGGGCGACGAAGGCGTTGATGGCGGCGGCGTCGCGGGTGTCGAGGCCCGCGGCGATCGCGCGGCCGCCGGCGGCGACGATCTCCGCGGCGACGGCCTCCGCACCCGGTCCATCGAGGTCGGCCGCGGCGATGGCGGCGCCCTCGGCGGCGAGGCGCCGGCAGACGGCGGCGCCGATGCCGCGCGCGGCGCCGGTGACCAGCACCACCGCGGCGGGCGGCGCACCGGCCGGGAGATCGTGGCTCATGGCGTCCCTCAGGTCGTCGCGGGGTCGGGGAGGTACTTCGCCGAGGTCCAGCCGCCGTCGACCGGCAGCACCACGCCGGTGACGAAGCCGGCGGCGGGGCTCGCGAGGAACACGGCGGCGGCTGCGACGTCCTCCGGCGTGCCGGGCCGGCCGAGCGGGCAGCCTTCGATCATCATGCGGCGGAACCACGGGTTCTCGGCCAGGCGGTCGTGGGTGAGCGGCGTCGCGATCAGGCCGGGGGCGATGGCGTTGACGCGGATGCCGTCGCGTCCGTACTCGGCGGCGAGCTGGCGGGTGAGACCGGCGACGGCCGCCTTGGTGGCCGAATAGGGGGCGCTGCGGGCCGCGCCGACGAGGGCGAAGACCGAGGCGATGTTGACGATCGCGCCGCCACCGGAGGCGCGCATCGCCCTGACGGCGGCGCGCGACAGCCGGAACAGCGCCGTCTGGTTGACTGCGACATAGCGGTCGTAGGCCTCGTCGTCGGTCTCGTGGATCGGCGCGGCGTTGCCGATGCCGGCGTTGTTGACGAGCACGTCGAGCCGGCCGCCCGGAACCGCGGCGACCACCTGCTCGGCGGCGCCGGGCGCGGTCAGGTCGAGCGTCAGGTCGGTGAAGCCCGGCCGGCCCGACAGCGAAGACGGCGCGGCGGTGCGGTCGACGCCGAGGACGCTCGCGCCGGCGTCGAGGAAGGCGGAGGCGATGGCGAGGCCGATGCCGGACGAGGCGCCGGTGACGACGGTCGAGAGCGTATCGAGACGGAACATGGCGCCCGGGCGGTGGGAGGGGCGGTGGCTCCGGGGCGGGTCGCCCCGGAGCGTGTGGCGAAGTGTGGTCAGTCGACGCCGAACGAGTTCGGGTCGAGCTTGCTGTAGATCTCCTGCTGGAGGAGCGCGGTCAGGGCGTCCGCATCGGTGCGATCGACGCTGGCGAGCAGGCCCTGCCACTTCTCCATCAGGGCGGAGAGCTCGGCGAGGCTCTGGTCGACGTTCTCGACGCCGGCCTTCTGGCCAATCTCGGAAAGCCCGCCCATGCCGCCGGCGACGAAGTCGTCATAGGCCTTCTGCAGGTCGGCCGAGGGCTCGTTCAGCTGCTTGCCGGCCTGCTTCGCGGCTTCGAGGTTGGCGTCCACGGCGGCGTCGTAGGCCATCTGTAGGCGGACCACCGAGCGGGCGGATTCCTCGAAGATCACCTTGCGCTGCTCGGGTGTCAGGCCGTTCCAGAAGTCCTTGTTGTAGATCCACGTCGCGCCGGCGAAGAACGGTCCCATCTTCAGGAGGTTGATCGACTTGACGACGCCCATCAGCGTCGCCCCGGCGGTGAGGTGCGTCACGTCGGAGGCGGTGCAGTCGACGGTGCCGCGCTCGAAGGCGGTGTAGATCTCCGACGACGGCACGTTCACCGAGACGGTGCCGATCGACTCGCCGAAGCGCGCCCAGGCGCCGCCCGGCATGCGCACGCGCTTGCCCTTCAGGTCCTCGAGCGTCTTCACCTCGTCGCGGCAGATGAAGTGGTAGATCGGCGTCGAGTAGCCGCCGAGATAGACGACGCCGTTCTTCGCCCAGTCGCCGTGGCCGGCGGGGTTGAGGACGCCGAACTCGGTGGCGGCGAAGGCGGCGACCATCGCGTCCGGATACTTGAAGGAGAGGTCGCCGATGACGTTCCAGAGCGGCAGCTCGGAGGGCGTGTAGGTGGCGGTGTGGAAGCCGCCCTGCGCGACGCCGTCGGCGACGCCCTGCATGGTGCCCTTTGCCGGCAGCAGCGCGCCGGCCATGTAGATCTCGAAGTTGATGTCGCCGTTGGTGCGTGCCTTCACCGCCTCGGCCCACGGGATATGGGCGTTGAGGGTGATCGGGTGGTTCGGCTCGAGCCAGGTCGAGAAGCTGTACTCCTCGGCACTGGCCGGCAGGGCTACGGTCATGGCGCCGGCGAACAGTGCGGCGGCGAGACGGCGGTGGGTCTTGGGGGTCATCTCGGTCTCCTCCGTGTGGGTCTGCTTGTTGCGCGCGCCGCCTCCGGCCCGCGGGTCGAGAAGGGTCACCGGACCATCAGGCTCGGCAGGAACAGGGACAGGATCGGGAACGCGATCAGGATCGCGAGCATCACGAGGTCGGTGGCGATGAACCACGTGCAGCCGCGGAAGATCGTCGGCAGGTCGACCAGATTTCCGAGCGATGTCTTGATGACGTAGACATTGAGTCCGACCGGTGGCGTCACCAGACCGATCTCCAGCAGCTTGATCGTGATGATGCCGAACCAGACCATGTTGATGTCGAGCTCGGTCAAAAGCGGCATCAGGATCGGCAGCGTCAAAAGGATGATGCCGATCGAGTCGATGAACATGCCGAGGAAGATGAAGATTGCCGCGATGATCAGGATGACGACGTATTTGTTGTCGCTGAGCGTCAGCACCTGGTCGGCGATGAAGGCGGGCACCTGGCTGAGGCCCATCAGGCGGGTGAACATTGCCGCGCCCATGGCGATGATGAACATCACCGAGGTGGCCACTGCCGCGTCGATGATCGCCTCCCACAGCATCGGGAAGGAGAGCGACCGGCGCAGCGCCGCCACCAGGATGGCGAGGAGCGCGCCGACGGCGCCGGCCTCGGTCGGTGTGAAGACGCCGGCGAAGATGCCGCCGAGCACGCCGAGGATGAGGGTCGGCAGCGGCCAGACGTCCTTCAGCGCGGCGCGTTTCTCCGCTGCGGTGAAGACGACCTCTGTGCGCGGCGCCAGCGAAGGCTTCAGCTTCACGCGGATGGTGATCATCAGGATGAAGGCGATGGCGCTGAGGATGCCGGGGATGAAGCCCGCCATGAACAATTCGCCGATCGGCGTGCCGGTGAAGACGCCGTAGATCACCATCAGGATCGACGGAGGGATCAGGGAGCCCAGCGTGCCGGCGACCGCCACCGTGCCGGTCGCGAGGCCCTTTTCGTAGCCGGCCTTCAGCATCTCCGGCACGGCGATCCGCGACAGCGCCGCCGAGGTGGCGACGGAGGAGCCGGAGGCCGCCGCAAACAACGCACTCGCCGCCACCGACGCCGAGGCGAGGCTGCCCGGCACGCGGGCGAACATGATGCGCATGCCCTGGAAGAGGCCGCCGGTGATGCCGCTGCGGGCGGCGATGTAGCCCATCAGCAGGAACATCGGCACCGCCGAGAATTCCCAGGTGGCGATGAAGTTGTAGGGAATGGCGCTGACGATGCCCCACGCCGCCTTCCAGCTCGTCAGCACGCCGATGCCGACGAAGGAGACGCCGGCAAGCGCGATGCCGATCGGCATGCGGATGGCGATGAGCAGGAGGGTGACGGCGAGCGAGAGGAGGCCGATGTCGACGCGGTCCACGGGCCTACTCCACGCCGGAGGTGTCGAGGGCGCGGAGCCAGGAGTCGCGGTCCCAGCCGATAACCACGCCGGCGAGGTGCCAGAGCGCGATGACGCTGGCGAGGCCGAAGCCGAGGGGCAGCACGAAGCGGGACGGCCAGATCACCGTCTGCGCCGGTCCCATGGCGATCTCGTTGCGGCTGTAGGCACGCAGGGCGTCGTTCCAGGTCTGCCAGGCGAAGGCGCCGTAGAGGGCGGCCATCACGGCGAGCACCAGCACGACGCAGCCGAGCTTCATCCAGCGCGGCATCTGCATGAACACGACGTCGACGAGGATTGCCTGCCGGCGCCACTCAACCAGCGGCAGCGGCAGGAAGACAGCGAGCACCATGTAGTAGCTCGAGACGATCTCGAGCGTGCCCTGCAGTGGCGCATTGAAGACGTACTTCATGAACACGTCGGCGCTGATGTGGACCATCATCAGCAACAGGACGATGCCGCCGATCGTGGAGAGCGCCACAAGCAGGCGCTCGAACGCCGGCCGGGGTCTGCGCTCGCTCTGGGTCATGCCGTCCTCCCTGCGGAACGTTCGGCGCGGGGGCGCCGTCGTCCCGTCCGTTACTGCATGCGGTAGCCGCCGTTGACGTCGATGGTGACACCGGTGAGGTAGCCGGCGCCCGGCGAGACGAGGAAGCGCACCGCCGCCGCCACGTCGGCCGGCTGGCCGAGGCGGTTCAGCGGAATGGTCGCGGACGCCCGCGCATCGTCGGCGGGGTCGAGCGACAGGCGCAGCATCGGCGCGTCGATGAGACCGGGGGCGACCGAGTTGACCGTGATGCGGCGCTCGGCGAGTTCGCGGCCGAGCGCCTTCGTCAGGCCGATGACCGCCGACTTCGAGGCGATGTAGGCGGCGCTCGAGCGATAGCCGCCGAGCTGGGCGGCGACGGAGGAGATCGTCACGACGCGGCCGAGCGGGTCGTCGGCCGGGGCGCGGCGGGCATACTCGCGGCAGCACAGGAAGCAGCCGGTGGCGTTCACCGTCATCGTGCGCTGCCAGTGGTCGAGATCGGTCTCGACGACGAGCGGGCGGTCGCCGTCGGGCTTGAAGAGGAGGATTCCGGCGCAGGTGACGAGTACGGAGGGCCGGCCGAGGTCGGCCTCCACGGCGTCGAACAGGGCCGTCACGGAGGCCTCGCGGGTGACGTCGACTTCGTAGGCCCGGTGGGGCGCACCGAGCGCGGCGGCGGTCGCCCGGGCGGCCGCCGCGTCGAGATCGGCGACGGCGACGCTCAGTCCGTCCTCGGCGAGCGCTCCGGCGATGGCGGCGCCGATGCCGCGGGCTCCACCAGTGACGATCGCGACGCGGTTCTGGTTCACGCAGGGGCCTCCCGGGCGGCGGGCTTGGCCCGCTGTTTTTATCCAATGCGCCCCTTCGGCCTCGACCGAACGGCGGCAGAGCGCGGCGACGGGGTGCGTCTGCGCAGCTTTGGATAAAATCCATTGGCTTATGCGGCTTGTCAACCGCTTCCCGTGCTCCCAGAATGCTTCTCGAACACGATTGGATAAAATCGTGCATCCAAACCCAGGGCGGGAGGGGTCCGGTGGTCCAGGCGGGTCGACCGACGAGCGCGGGCGAGGTGGCGCAGCTTCTCCGCGAGCGCATCCTGTCGGGCGAGATCCCGCCGGGCGAGCGCCTGCAGCAGGTGCCGCTGTCCGAGGAGCTCGGCGTGTCACGGACGCCGCTGCGCGAGGCGCTCGCCCTGCTCGCCCGCGACGGGCTGCTCGACTACGAGCCGAACCGCGGCTACGCCGTGCGCGCCTTCCGCCTCTCCGATGTCGAGCAGGCCTTCGAGGCGCGCGGGCGGCTGGAATCGCTGGCTGCCCGGCTCTGCGCCCAGCAGGGCGTGTCGGCCGCGGTGCTCGAGCGGCTGCGCGAGTGCGTCGCGGGCGGTGACCGCATCCTCGCCAAGGGCGTCCTCGATCCCGACGACCTGCCGCCCTACCGGGCGATCAACGTCTGCTTCCACGAGACCATCCTCGAGACCGCCGGCAACCGCTGGGTGATCGACTTCGTCCGCCAGTGCCACAACGTCCCGCTCGCCTCCGACCGGGTGTTCATCTGGCAGGACTACGACCTCATCAAGCGGTCCCACGACGACCACCACCGCATCCTCTGGGCGATCGAGGCGCGCGACGCCGAGCGCGCCGACCATCTGATGCGCGAGCACATCTTCTTCGCCGGCCACACGTTGCGGCAGGCCGTGGAGGGCTCCTCGCGCTGGTGGCTGAGCGAGGAGACGTCGCGGACGATCGCCCTGACGCGCCGCTAGAGGGGCCGAACGGCGGTCTCGACGGCGGCGCTCCGCCGGGGGACAATCGCGCCGGCGCAATCGCCCTGCGTCGTTGTCTCGGAGCGGGCATGGATTTCGTCATTGCGCGTGGCGTCTCGCTGCCGCTCGCCTCCGTCTTCACGCACGCGACGTGGGCCATCGATGCCGCCCCTGGGTTCGTCTGTGAGGGGGAGGTCGTCGTCGCCACGTCGCACGCGCCCTTGCGGTGCGGCGGTGCGACCCTCGTGTTCGACGGGCACGCCTTCGACCGCGACCTCTTCGTCCACCGCGCGGCGGGTCGCCCCGGCGACGTCGCCGCCCTCGTCGGGCGGGACCTCTCCGACCTCGGCGGCGCGTTCTGTCTGGTGACGGTGACGGCGGTGGAGGACGGTCCGCCCACGATCACGGTCGTCACTGACGCGCTCGGCATGTACCCGCTCTCTGTCTGGCGAGGCCCGGACGGAGCCTACGTCCTGTCGAACAGCGCCCACGCCGTCGCCGCCGTCCTCGCCCACAACGGCCGGCCGCCGGCGCGGTCGTTCCTGCCCTGCCTCGCCAACCTCACCTTCAACGGCCCGGTCGGCGGGCCCTTCCTCTACGAGGGCGTCGACCGCCTGCCGTACGGCACCGGGGTGTCGTTCGAGGCGGGCCGGCTGGTGCTGTCGCGGCCGGAGGCATTCCGCTATCGCGAGGACGGGGAGGCCTACCAGGCCAGCATCGAGGCCGCCTGCGCCCAGATGCGGGGCGCGCTGGAGGCCCTGCTCGCGAGGTGGCCGTTCGCCAGCGTCGTCATGGACCTGACGGGCGGCGCCGACAGCCGCGCCATGCTCGGCCTGATGCTGTCGATGGGGCTGCGCCGCCGCTTCGGCATCCGCAACATCATGCACCGGCCTCATCCGGACGCGCACGTCGCGGCACTCCTGGCCGACCGCTACGATCTCGCGGTCGGCGAATCCATCCTGCCGCTGCCCGCCCCCGCGGCGACCGCTGCATTCGAGGCATTCGGGCTCGACGCTTTCCTGCACGGCGGCGCGCGCGACGGCGGGTCGGCCTTTCCGTCCGACGTGTTCCTCGACGACTACATCCACCTCACCGGCTTCTATGGTGGCGGCCTCGGCGGCAAGACCGGCGCGGTGATGACCCTGCGGGGCCCGGTGCTGCGGATGTCGGTGCCGCAGCGCGTCGACCACCTGCTCGCGCGCCGTCGGCGGGTCGGCCAGCTCGACTTCGTCACCGACGCGGGTGTCGAGCGGATGCGGGAGGGGATCATCGCCTTCTATGAAGGCCTGCTCGAACAGGGCGCGCGACCCGACACGCTGGAGGCGGAAGCCTATCTCGCCGGCCGCTGCAGAACGCACTTCGGCCTCGCCTCCGTGCAGGCCAACCGCCGCCGCATCCAGCCGGACCTGCTCGGCAACCCCTGGCTGGTGCGCGCGCGGCGCGCGCTGTCACCGGGGCTGGCGGCGCACAACAAGGTCGTCTTCGATATCCTCCGGCACTTCGGCGGCGCAGAACTCGCCTTCGCGCCGATGGCGGAAAGGCGATGGGACCGCAGTCTTGTCGCCGACGAGGATCTCGCCGCCTTCGAGGAGATGATCGCCGTCGGCCGCGACACGCCCTCGCTCAGCGACCGGACGGAGCGGCTGATGAAGGCGCGTTACCTTCCGTCCCGTCCGACCTCTGGCGGCCCGGGCCCCGGCCTGCGCGTCTCCGAGCCGTCGGAGATCGTCTATCCCGCCGACCGGACCCGGCGCTTCAGCGCGGCACTCGTCCGCTGGGCGTTCGAGAACGGCGCGCGCGAGCAGGTCGGCGATCTCATCGACGTCGACGGCGTGATCGGGCGGATCGAGGACGAGGGCTGGCGGCCGCGGAACATCGTGCAGGCCTCCTTCTTCGACAAGCTGTTGCCCGGGCTGTTGTGGATGATCGGCGCGGAAGCCGTGGGCCGCACGGATCGGCGAATGGCCCCGGCGGATCTGCCGACCCCGGCCGACCTCGCGGCGGCCAAGGTCGCCTCGGCGGCAGCGCCTGCGACCCCGGCGAGGAGCGAATCCGAGCTCCGCGGGGCGGCGCGGGCGCTGCTGCGGACGGCGCGAACCGGCGAGCTGACGATGGCGGGGGGTGGGGGCTCGATGCTCCAGGTCGCGGTGGCGACGATGCCGGACGGTGCCCCCCTTCTGGCGAGCGGGGCGCCTCCGGACGTGATCCTCGCCGGTGACGCGATGCTGCGCCTCGCCGCCGAGGTCGCCGACGGCCCGTCGGTGGCGGGCCTCCGCCTGATCCTGACGGGCCGCGCGACGCCGGTCGGCGGTGCCGGTCCGGCGGCAGACCTCGCGCGTCGCCGCTTCGGCGCGCGGCACCCGCCGGAGGCGCCGACGGATCAGCTGTCCCTCTGGCGCCTCGAGGTGACGGCTGGTCGCCTCGCCGGGCCGGGCGGCACATTGCTCTCCTTGACGGACGACGTGCTGCTGATCGACCCGGCGGAGGCCGATGCCCTCGCCGGGCTCGAAAGCTGGGCCTTGCAGCGTCTCAACGAGGATTTCTCCCAGATCCTGGCGCTCATCGCCATGCGCCTCTGCGCGGCGGGAGCCGGGACATGGTCTGTGACCGGCGTCGATTCGGGGGGGCTCGACCTCGTGCGTTCCGACGGGGCGCAGGTCCGCCGGCTGGCCTTTCCCGAGCCGGTACATGACGGTGCGACGCTGAAGGCGATGCTGATGCGTCTCGCCGAGGCCGCCCGCGCGACCCCGCCGCCTGTCCACCGGTCGAATGGATCGATGGTGGGTTCTCCACCATCACTCCCGCCGACTGCGGCCGCGCCAGCCTGACGGACCCCCGCACCCGGATAGGCAGGTGGCCCGCCGCCAGACGAGGCTTGTCCGCGCGAACGCCGGAACCCGGCTACCCGATCCGACCGCCGGCCAGTCCGTCGCTCATCCCCCCGTCTCGGGCAGCGCGTAGGCGATGACGTAGTCGCCGGCCGTCGTGCCGAGCGAGCCGTGGCCGCCGGCGACGTGGACGACGTACTGGCGCCCGTCGACCGAATAGGTCATCGGCGTCGACTGGCCGCCGGCCGGCAGCCGGTGCGACCACAGCTGCGCGCCGGTGTCGAGGTCGTAGGCGCGCAGGTAGTCGTCGATGGTTGCACCCAGGAAGGCGACGCCGCCGGCGGTGATGATCGGGCCGCCGATGCCGGGCACGCCGAGCTTCAGCGGCGGCATCGTCACCGGGCCGGCGTCCTGGATGGTGCCGTTCTTGTGGCGCCAGGCGATCTCGCCGGTGGCGAGGTTCGCGCCGGCGACAAAGCCCCACGGCGGCGCCTGGCAGGGCAGGCCGAGCGGCGAGGTGAACGGCCCCATGATGACGCCGTAGTCGCCGCCTTCGTTGAGGTTCAGGCCCTGCTCGCCGGCGTTGACCGTCTCGTCGGGCCCGATGTCGGTGTGCGGGACGAGCTGGACGGTGAACGCGAGATAGGTCGGCATGCCGAACATCACGCCGCGCGTCGGGTCGACGGCCACCGAGCCCCAGTTGAAGACGCCGAAGTTGCCGGGATAGACGAGCGTGCCCCCGAGGGACGGCGGCGTGTACTGGCCCTCGTAGCGCAGCGAATGGAAGCGGATGCGGCAGTAGAGCTGGTCGAGCAGGCTGACGCCCCACATGTCCGCGCCGGTGAGCGCCGGCGGCCGGAAGGTCAGGTCCGTGATCGGCTGGGTGGGTGCGGTGAAGTCGCCGGGGATGCCGGCACCTTGCGGCGCCGGAAGCTGGCGGATCGGCAGGATCGGCTCGCCCGTGCGCCGGTCGAGGACGTAGATCTCGCCCTGCTTGGTCGGCTGCACCAGCGCCGGCACGATGCCGTCAGGCGTCGAGAGGTCGAGGAGCGACGGCTGCGCCGGCACGTCCATGTCCCAGAGGTCGTGGTGGACCGTCTGGCGGACCCAGCGCACCGCGCCGGTGTCGATGTCGAGGGCGACGACCGACGACGAGAAGCGCTCCACCGCCTCGCTGCGGCCAATCCCGACCTGGTCCGGCGTGGCGTTGCCGAGCGGGATGTAGACCAGCCCGAGGGTCTCGTCGGCGCTCGAGATGCTCCAGCTGTTCGGCGAGTTCTCGGTGTAGGTCTCGCCCGGCCCGAGCGGCTCGGTCCGGTCCGGATTGCCGGAATCCCACGCCCAGACGAGGTCACCCGTCGTCGCGTCGTAGGCGCGGATGACGCCCGAGGGCGATTCGATGTGATAGTTGTCGTTGACGGCGCCGCCGATGATGATGAGGCCGCGCGCCACCACCGGCGGCGAGGTCGAATAGTAATAGCCGCTGCGCTGGTGGGGCATGTTCGCCCAGAGATCGACGGTGCCGCCCTCGCCGAAGTCCGGGCACGGCTCGCCGGTCTCGGCGTCGAGCGCGATCAGGCGGGCGTCGGAGGTCGGCAGGAAGACGCGCCGGGGGCACGTCAGGGCTGCGACGGCTGCGACCGGGGGCACGTCCGTCGGGGGCGGGGCGGCGGCCTCGTCATCTGTGGTCGCCGGCGGCGGCGCGGCGGGAAGCTCGGCCTGGGCGCCCTCCGCGTCGAGGGCGGCAGCCGCACCCGTATCGGCGGCAAAGTAGGCGAGGCCGCGGCAGGTCTGGTGCTGGCGGTCCTGGTCGTAGCCGCCCGCCGGGTCGAAGCGCCAGCGCTCCTCGCCCGTCACCGGATCGAGGGCGATGGCGACGCTGTGCGCGGTGCAGAGATAGAGCAAGTCGCCGATCTTGATCGGCGTCACCTGATAGGTCGTCTCGGTGACGTCGCGCGGCCCGCGCACCTCGCCGGTGCGGTAAGTCCAGGCGACCTCGAGCCGGTCGACGTTCGCCGTCGTGATTTGGTCGAGCGTTGAATAGCGCTGGCCGAGGAGCGTGCCGCCGTAGTGGGGCCACTCCTCGCCGGCCGCGTCCGTGGCCGGAAGCGCGTCGGAGGGCGTGCCCGCCCGGGCGAGCGTGCCCGGCCGATCGTGCGGATCGTTCAGGAGCGAGGCGCCGGCCACCGCGACGGAGGCGAGCAGCGCGATCGCCAGCATGCGGCCGCCGGACGTCCACACCGGCTGCCGGCGCAGCGCCCAGGGTGTCATCAGCCACAGGCCGAGCAGGACGATCAGACCGCCGCGGGTCGCGAGCGGCCACCAGTCGAGGCCGGTCTCCCACAGTGCCCAGGCGAGCGAGCCGATGAGCAACGCCGCGTAGACCCAGCGGGCACGCGTGTCGCGCCGCCACACCAGGGCAGCGGCGAAGGCCAGCGCCAGTCCGGCGAGCAGATAGTACCAGCTGCCCCCGAGCGCCGCGAGCCAGACACCACCTCCCAGCAGCGCAACCGCGATGAGGCCGAAAACGAGCGCGGTCACGATATGCATGGAAATCTCCTCGATGGGCGCTCTGCGCCGGGTCGGTTTGAACGACCCGCTGGCCGCATCGACTGGGTTGCCAGAGCCCGCCCGTCGGCGGGCACCTGTCCACCCATCCCCGTTCGCCAACCTCTTTCGGCGTGAATGGTTCCCGAGAGGCCGGGCGATCTCGCGCCGGAACCAGCGATCCGGTCTTCCGTTGTCGCCGGAGGGCACGGCCGCTTCGCCTTGCCTGGCAGCCAGCGAAGGAGATGCCCGTGGAGCCTGCGATGTTCGACGTCTGCGGTGGGGAAGGGGCCTTCCACGTCGCCGGCCTGTCCGACCCGACGATGCGCTACGTCACCAAGGAGGCGGCCTTCGAGGCGGCAGTCTCCGCCTCCTGGACCGCCATCAAGGAGGGTCGTTCCGTCGTTATCCGCGTGCGCGGCAGCGACGGCAGCGAGAGCGCGCTGGGGGACGTCCACACGGCCTGAGCGCCGGCCCCTGGGAGACCGGCGCCCGCCTGCAGGGGGACGCTGCGCAGAGCGTCCTGGCCGCGCTCAGGCGCTCATGGCGTCGGCGGGGCGCCGAAGCGTCCGACTGGCACGCCGGTCACAGTGGCGGTGCAGGCGAAGAGGGCACCTGCCACACGACCCTGCGACGTCTCGCGGGCGAGCGAGGTGAGGAACAGTGTCCGCCGGTCTGGCCCGCCGAAACACGGCATCGTCGGGGCCGGCGCCGGCACGGGGAAGCGCTCGATGTCGCCCGACGGCGAGACGCGGTTGAGGCAGCCGGCGCTGACGCCGGCGCTCCAGTCGAACCCCTCCATGTCCATCGCCGCCCCGTCCGGTCGGCCCTCGGCGTCCGACAGAAGGGCGAGGCGGCGCGCGTTCGACATCGCGCCGGTCGCGGGGTCGAAGTCGTAGGCGGTGATCACCCCGGTGGTCGAATCGGCGTGTGTCATCGTTCGCCCGCCGGCGGCCCAGGCGAGGCCGTTCGAGACGTGCACGTTCTCGACGACACGGGTCGAGGTTCCCTCCGGCGTGACGCGGTAGAGCGCGCCCGTCGGCTGGCGCGGCGAGCTGTCGTGCATGCTGCCGACCCAGAAGCAGCCGTCGGGGCCGACCTTGCCGTCGTTCATCCGGTTCATCGTCCGCTCGGGCTCCGGATGGACGAGGAACGTCAGGCTTTCGGACTGCGGGTCGAACAGGTGGACGCCGCTGCGCAGCGCCACGACGAGGCGCCCGCCCTCGGCGAGGCCGAGGCTGCCGATCTCGGTCGGCATCCCGTGGCGGGTGAGGGCGCGCGACGGCCAGTCGAGCCGGTAGAGCGCCGGCGCCAGGATGTCGACGAACCACAGCGCCTGCCGGTCCTCGTCCCACACCGGTCCCTCGCCGAGAGCGAGGTCGATATCGATCACGCGTTCGAACGGACTGAGCACGCCATATCCTCCCTCGCCGGCACGACGGGTTCACCCTTCGCACTCGCGGCCGCAACCCTCGTCGAGGCGCCCGCCCAGTGCAACCCGAGGGAACCGAAAGAGTTCGACCGCGAGGGCTGGCGCCGGTGCGTATAGGATATATCCTGCCGCGCGACGCCGTCAGAAGCCGGATGCGACCATGCCGTCTGCCGTTCCCCCGTCGCCGGAAGCCCCGCTGACACCGCTCGACAAGGCGGTGCCCGCCGATGCCGGCGCCGTGCCGCTCGAGGCGGTCGCCGCCCTCGGCTGGAACGTGCTGCGCGAGGACGTGCCGCTGCCGGTTGCGGTCATCCGCCGCGAGCGGCTTTCGCACAACAGCGCCTGGATGCGCCGCTTCCTCGCCGACTGCGGCGCCGACATCGCCCCGCACGGCAAGACGACGATGAGCCCGTGGCTGTTCGACCTGCAGATCGCCGACGGCGCCTGGGCGATGACCGTCGGCACGCCGCACCAGCTGCAGGTCGCCCGCGCCTTCGGCCACAAGCGCCTGGTGCTCGCCAACCAGCTCGTCGGCCGCAGCGCCATCGATCAGGTGATGTGCGACCTGCGCGACCATCCCGACTTCGAATTCTACTGCCTCGTCGATTCGCTCCCGAACGTCGCAGCGCTGGCGGCGGCGGCCCGCCGCCACGGTCTGACACGGCCGCTGACGGTGCTCGTCGAACTCGGCTATCCCGGCGGGCGTACCGGTTGCCGCACGGTGGACGAGGCGCTCGCCGTCGCCCGCGCCGTGCACGGCAGCGCGGGCGCCTTGGCGCTCGCCGGCGTCGAGGGCTTCGAAGGGCTGCTGCGCGGCGAGAGCAACGCGGCGACGCTGTCCCTGGTGGAGGACTTCCTCGACCGCCTCGTCGCCCTTGCCGAGCGCTGCGACGCCGAAGAGCTCTTCGCGGCAGATCCCGTGCTCCTCAGCGCCGGCGGCTCGTCGCACTTCGACGTGGTGGCGCACAAGCTCAGGGCGGCGCGGCTCGGTCGTCCGACGCGGGTGCTGCTGCGATCGGGCTGCTACATCACCCACGACAGCGGTCTTTACGTCCGCGCGCAGGAGGGCATGCGCGAGCGCGACCCGGCGCTGGCCGACCGTGATGGCGGCCTTCTGCCGGCGCTGGAAGTCTGGGCCTACGTGCAGTCGCGCCCGGAGGCGGGCAAGGCGATCGCCGGGCTCGGCAAGCGCGACGTCTCCCACGACGACCCGCCGGTGCCGCTCGCCTGGTTCCGGCCGGACGGCAGCATGGACCGGCCGCAGCCGATCGCCGACGGCACCCATGCGACGCGCCTCAACGACCAGCATTGCCACCTGACGGTGCCGGCGTCCTCGCCTCTGCAGGTCGGCGATCTCGTCGCCTTCGGCGTATCCCACCCCTGTCTCACCTTCGACAAGTGGCGGGCCCTCTACCTGGTCGACGAGGCCTACGACATCGTCGGCGCCATCCGCACCTACTTCTGACAGCGTAGGCAGCCGCGCAGTCTGTTCCACATTGCCGGCGCGGGGACCTCGCGCCGATCCGAAGTCCCGCACACGAGGGCGACATGAAGGCGATGAAGAGCAAGGTCATCCTGATCACGGGTGCCGCGAGCGGCATCGGCGCTGCGACGGCGCGGGCGGCGGTGGCGGCGGGGCACCGGGTCGTCCTCGCCGACATCGACCTCGCCGGCGCCGAGAGCGTCGCGGCCCGCCTCGGCGAGGCCGCGAGTGCCGCCCGCCTCGACATTCGCGACGAGGTCGGCTGGGCGGGCGTGCTCGACGACGCCTTCGCCCGCCACGGCCGGCTCGACGTCCTCGTCAACAACGCCGCCATCGTTCACACCGGCTATGTGCGCGACGTGTCCCTCGAGCGGCACGCGCAAACGATGACGACGAACTTCATGGGCGCCGTCACCGGCATGCTGGCGGTGCTGCCGCGCTTCAAGGCGCAGGGCGCAGGCCACATCGTCAACGTCTCCAGCATGACGGCCTTCATTCCCTTCCCCGGGCTCGCCACCTACGCCGCGGCGAAGCACGCGCTCCGCGCCTTCCACCACGCGTTGGCGCTCGAGGAGCGAGGCGGACCGGTCGCCTTCACCATCGTCTATCCGACCGCCACAGAGACGCCGATGCTCGACAAGGAGGCCGAGGACGACGCCCTGGCGCTCGCCTTCGCCGGCACGCCGATGACGGCCGACGCCGTCGGCACCGCCATCGTCGAGGCGATCCGCAAGCGTTCGGTGGAGGTCTACCTGCCGCCCGAGCGCGGGAAGGTCGTCCGCCGCCTCGGCACCAGCCCGCGGGCGCTCGTCGCCATGGTCGAGCGCAACGGCGCGATCGGCGCCGAGAAGCTGAAGGCGCGCCGCGCGGCGACGGCGGCGGCGAAGGCCGCGCCGGGCGACCGCTAGGCGGCGGCCGGCTCGACGGCTGCCGCCTGGCACGCCGGCGCCGCAGCTGCCTGGCGGACGGTCTCGGCCACCTCGGCGAGCTGCGACGACAGCGGCGTGCTCTTGCGCCAGACCATGCCGATCGTCCGCGACGGCCGTGGCGCCGGCAGACGCGCCACCGAGACCGGCGCCGAGCGTGTCTCGACCGGCACAGCCATCTGCGGGATCAGCGTCACGCCGATGCCGGCGCCGACCATCTGCACGAGGGTCGACAGGGCGCTGCCCTGGATCAGGTCGCCCGGCGTGGTCGGCACCTTGCAGTAGGAGAGCGCCTGCTCGCGGAAGCAGTGACCCTCGTCGAGGAGCAGGAGCCGCATGGTGCGCAGGCCTTCGGCGTCCGGGACCGGCCGGTCGGCGTCGCCTGCCGGGCGGACGAGCACGAACTCCTCGTCGAACAGCGGCTGCTCGACCAGCGAGGGCTGCGAGACGGGGAGCGCGACGATCGCCGCGTCGAGGCGGCCTTCCATCAGTTCCTCGATCAGCCGCTGCGTCACCGCCTCGCGCGGTCGGAGGTCGACGGCTGGGAAGCGGACGGCGAGGTGGCGGATCACGGCCGGTAGCAGGTAAGGCGCCACCGTCGGGATGACGCCGATGCGCAGGCGCCCGGCGAGCGGGCTGCACGAGCCGCGGGCGAGGTCCTCGAGCTCGTCGACACCCCGCAGGATGTCGCGGACCCGCACGACGAACTCCTGGCCGAGCGCGGTGAGGCGGGTCTGCCGCGCCCCGCGTTCGAACAGGGCGGCGCCGAGAATCTCTTCGAGCTCCTTGATCTGCAGGGACAGTGCCGGCTGCGAGATCGCACACGCCTCCGCCGCCCGGCTGAAATGGCCGTGGTGGGCGAGCGCCTCGAAGTAGCGCAGGTGCTTGATGGTGACGCCGATCATTTGCAAAACCTATCAATGGGATTGGAAAATGCAAATTCTGTTTATGTCAGAGCTCTGCTAAAGATGGGGTATGGGCAGGGACGGCCAAAAGAGCGTCGTCCCGGCACGGCCCGCCGCCGGTCTCGTCGAGGCCCGCGCGCCGCGCCAGAAGGCTCCACGCCAATTCGGCTCAGACGCCGCAAGGCTCAACAAGGACGGGGGTCTACATGAACGTCGTCGATCAAATCGTAGTCGGCAAATGCCCGGTCGTGCACGGTGGCAACACCAACGTCAGCACCTCGAGCATGAACTGGTGGCCGAATGCCCTCAACCTGGACATTCTGAGCCAGCACGACACCAAGACCGACCCGATGGGGCGGGCCTTCAACTATCGCGAAGAGCTCAAGAAGCTCGACGTCGAGGCGCTGAAGCGCGATCTCAAGGGCCTGATGACCGACAGCCAGCCCTGGTGGCCGGCCGACTGGGGCCACTACGGCGGACTGATGATCCGCATGGCCTGGCACGCGGCCGGCTCTTACCGCGTCGCGGACGGCCGCGGCGGTGCCGGCACCGGCAACCAGCGCTTCGCCCCGCTCAATTCCTGGCCGGACAACGTCAACCTCGACAAGGCCCGCCGCCTGCTCTGGCCGATCAAGAAGAAGTACGGCAACAGGATCAGCTGGGCCGATCTCATCGTGCTCGCCGGCAACATGGCCTACGAGTCGATGGGCCTGAAGACCTTCGGATTCGGCTTCGGCCGCGAGGACATCTGGCACCCGGAAAAGGACGTCTACTGGGGCGACGAGCAGGAGTGGCTCGGCTCGACCCGCTATGACAGCGATGACCGCACCAGCCTGGCGAACCCGCTGGCCGCCGTGCAGATGGGCCTCATCTACGTCAACCCGGAAGGCGTCAACAGCAACCCGGACCCGCTGCGCACCGCCCAGGACATCCGCCTGACCTTTGCCCGCATGGCGATGAACGACGAGGAGACCGTCGCGCTCACCGCCGGCGGCCACACCGTCGGCAAGTGCCACGGCAACGGTGACGCCGCGCTCCTCGGCCCGGCGCCGGAAGGCGCCGACGTCGAGGACGAGGGCCTCGGCTGGCTCAACAAGACCGGCCGCGGCATCGGTCGCGACACCGTCTCGAGCGGCATCGAGGGCGCCTGGACCAGCCGTCCGACCCAGTGGGACAACGGCTACTTCGACATGCTGCTCGGCCACGACTGGGAGCTGAAGAAGAGCCCGGCCGGCGCCTGGCAGTATCAGCCGGTGTCGATCCGCGAAGAGGACATGCCGGTCGACGTCGAGGATCCCTCGATCCGTCGCAGCCCGATCATGACCGACGCCGACATGGCGATGAAGATGGATTCCATCTATCGCCAGATCTCCGAGCGCTTCCACAAGGATCCGGCCTACTTCTCCGAGGTGTTCGCCCGCGCCTGGTTCAAGCTGACCCACCGCGACATGGGCCCGAAGGTCCGCTATGTCGGCCCGGACGTTCCGGCCGAGGACCTGATCTGGCAGGACCTGGTCCCGGCCGGCCGGCGTGACTACGACGTCGCGGCGGTGAAGGCGAAGATTGCGGCGAGCGGCCTGTCGGTCAGCGACATGGTCACCACCGCCTGGGACAGCGCCCGCACCTTCCGTGGCTCGGACATGCGCGGCGGTGCCAACGGCGCGCGCATCCGCCTCGCCCCGCAGAAGGACTGGGCCGGCAACGAGCCGGCGCGTCTCGCCCGGGTGCTCTCGGTGCTCGAGCCGATCGCGGCGGCGACAGGCGCGAGCCTCGCCGACGTCATCGTGCTCGCCGGCAATGTCGGCATCGAGCAGGCGGCGAAGGCCGGCGGCGTCACCGTCGCGGTGCCGTTCACGCCCGGCCGCGGCGACGCCACCCAGGAGCAGACCGACGTCGACTCCTTCGAGGTGCTCGAGCCCGTCCACGACGGCTACCGCAACTGGCTGAAGGACCGCTACGCGGTCAGCGCCGAGGAACTGATGCTCGACCGCACCCAGCTCATGGGTCTGACGGCCCCGGAGATGACGGTGCTCGTCGGCGGCCTGCGCGTCATCGGCGCCAACCACGGCGGCTCCGCCCACGGCGTCTTCACCGACCGCGTCGGCGCGCTGACGAACGACTTCTTCGTCAACCTCACCGACATGGCCTACACGTGGAAGCCGACGGGCGAGAACCTCTACGAGGTGCGCGACCGCAAGACCGGCGTGACCAAGTGGACCGCCACGCGCGTCGACCTCGTCTTCGGCTCGAACTCGGTGCTGCGCTCCTATGCCGAGGTCTACGCCCAGGACGACAACCGCGAGAAGTTCGTCCACGACTTCGTCGCCGCCTGGACGAAGGTGATGAACGCCGACCGCTTCGACGCCTGATCGCGATGGCTGCCGGTCGTGGCGATCGGCAGCCCATGCAGACCTGGAACCCGGGGGTGGCCCGCAGCCGCTCCCGGGTTTCGCGTTCGCCTCCGGCACGGCTGTCCCTGCGTCGTGACGAGGCGCCGTGCCGGACGAGAAGCCAGCGCCGCGCAAGCTCCATCGGTGAACATCTCTCTAGGTGAGGACCGGAGGCCGGGCGGGCGACATGTTCAATTCAAGTGGGTGCCGTGACGCGCAGCGGACAATCGAGGCGCTGAACCGCTCGCTCGCCATCATCGAGTTCGACGTCGACGGTACTGTTCGCGCCGCCAACGCCAACTTTCTCGGCCTGATGGGCTACGAGCTGTCGGAGGTCGTTGGCCGACACCACCGGCAGTTCGTGACGCCGGAGGAGCGCGACTCCGCCGCCTATGGCGAGTTCTGGGCGGCTCTCGCACGCGGTGAGTATCGTTCCGCGGAATTCCTGCGCATCGCCAAGGGCGGCCGCGAGGTCTGGATCCAGGCGAGCTACAATCCGATCCTCGCCGGTGGGCGCGTCGTCAAGGTCGTCAAGGTCGCCTCGGACGTCACCGAGCAGAAGCGGCGCGCCGCGGACTGGGAAGGCCAGATCGCCGCGATCAATCGCTCCCAGGCGGTCATCCACTTCACCCCCGACGGCATCGTCACAGACGCCAACGAGAACTTCCTGCGCACGCTCGGCTACTCCCTCGGCGAGATCGTCGGCCGCCACCACGAGATGTTCGTCGACCCGGCCGAGCGGGGCGGGGCCGCCTACCGCCGGTTCTGGGACGAACTGCGTGCCGGCCGCTCCCAGTCCGCCGAGTTCAAGCGTGTCGGCAAGGGTGGCCGCGACGTCTGGATCCAGGCCGCCTACACCCCGATCGTCGATGCGTCCGGCCATGTCATCAAGGTCGTCAAGTTCGCCACCGACATCACCGCCGAAGTCTCCGACCGGATGCGGCGGGCGGCCATCCAGAAGACCATCGACGCCGACCTCGGCAACATCTCGGCCGAGATCACCGACACCAACCGCCAGGCGACGGATGCCGCCGAGGCCTCGAGCCGCGCTTTCGCAGACGTGCGGGCGGTCGCTTCGGGAGCCGAGGCCCTCGCCCGCTCCGTCGAGGAGATCCGCGGTCAGGTCGACCGTGCGTTGGGAGTCACGCGCGAGACGGTCGCGGCGGGCGAGCGGACCCATCGGATCGTCGGCGGCCTCGCCGAGGCGGCGCGGACGATCGGTACCATTCTCGGGCTGATCGAGACCATCGCCTCCCAGACGAACCTGCTCGCCCTCAACGCCACCATCGAGGCCGCGCGCGCCGGCGATGCCGGCCGCGGCTTCTCTGTGGTGGCTTCGGAAGTGAAGAGCCTCGCCACACAGACGGCGACGGCGACCGGAGAGATCGGGGCGCAGATCGCCGCCGTCCAGGGCGCCACCGACGAGGCCGTCCGCGCGCTCGCCGCGATCGCCGAGCGCGTCGACCAGATCAACACGATCTCGACGGGCATCGCCGCCGCCGTCGAGACGCAGGCGCACGTCACCCGCAGCGTCTCGCAGAACATGCAGTCGGCCGCGCAGGGCGTCGAGACGGTGATGCAGAACCTGACCACCGTCGCCGCCTCCACCCACCAGATCGACAGCGCCGCCCGCCAGGTGCGGGAGACGTCGCGACAGATCGCGTGATAGGGGTTGCTCGCCGAGCTGTGTTTGGCGCCGCTCGGGTTTTGCGTCCGACCTGATCCGTCACGGGGATCGCTCGCTGCCTTTCCGAGTTGAGGCGCCGTCCGTTGATCCGGACGGCGGTGGCGGCAGCGAGTCCTGCTCGGACGCGACGGTCCGCGGCGCCATGGACGTCGGGCGCGGGCCGGACGATGATGCAATCAGGGAGTGTCACTCATCCCGGCGGCATCGAGAGGCGTCCATTGCATCTCTATCGTCCCAGGCAGGTCTGGCGAACGGCGAGGCAGCTGATCGTTGCCGGCTGTGCCCCCGTCATCATCATGACGCTCGGCGGTGCCGGCACAGCCGCGCAGGCCGAAAGCTCGCTGGCCATCGATACGAGTCCCTGGTCGCTGCCCGCTCCTCAACGCTCCTTTGCCGAGCATCAGTTCGTCGCAGGAGCCACAGACATGGTCGGCAACGGCGAAGCTTCGCGCCTTGTCCTGCCAATAGCCGGGCGTCCACGCATCGCTCCGACAATCATGATCCGTCCACGTTCCGACACGGGCGCCTCGGCGAGCGACGGGATAACCAGGGACGCGACACCGACGGTCGCCGGTACTGCGCAGCCAAGGGCGAAGGTCTCCGTCCTCGACGGCGTCAAGGTGCTCGGCACCACGACTGCTTCGAAACTGGGCTCCTGGACGCTGACGTTGCCGACGCTACGGGACGGCAAGCACAAGCTCCGGGCGCGGGTCGGCACGGCCATGTCCGAGGCCGTGACAGCCGTCGTCGACACGATGCCGCCGAAGGTGCCGACGCTCGCCGTGGGCGGCGGGCTCTACACTCCCACGCCAACCGTCAGAGGACGGACGACCGCCGGCGCGATCGTCAGCATTCTGGAACGATCGACCATCCTCGGCACCGCCGAAGCGGGCGGCGATGGGCGCTGGTCGTTCACCGCGCCGCCGCTCTCTCCCGGCACTTACCGGTTCTCGTCCTTCGCGACCGACGTCGCCGGCAACCAGAGCGGCCTGTCGGCTGCGGTTAAGGTCATAACCGACGAGAGTGCCGCGCGGCCGGTCACCATCGACCTTCCGCCGTCGTCGGACACCAGCCGCTCGGACGACAACGTTACCCGCAACCCGCAGCCGGGCTTCGCCGGGACCGCCTCGCCGCTCGCGCGGGTGACGGTGAGCGACGGCGCCGGGATCCGCGCGACCACGAGGGCCGACGGCGGCGGGAACTGGGCGTTGACGGCGCTGGCCCTACCGGTCGGCGTGCACCGCCTCACCGCGAGCGCCGCCGGCCGCACCAGCGACGTGCTCGAAGTGACGGTCCAGCCGGCGCCGGCCGCCGTCGACCTCGCGGATCTTTTCGCTGCGGGCGCCCACCGTTTTGACGGGGCCGCGGCAGAAGGCGGCGCGGGGGCTTCGGTCGCTGCGGCCGGTGACGTCGATGGCGACGGACGCCAGGACATCCTCATCGCGGCGAGGGCGCGATCGGGAGTGGACGATCGGGGCGTCGCCCATCTTGTTTTCGGCCCGACCGAGGGCTGGCCGACGACACAGGATCTCCGCAGCCTCGGCGGCGGCGGCGGCGTAACCATCCTGGCGCCAGGCCCCGGGTTGGAGAGGCCGATCGCTGGCCTCGGCGATGTGAACGGCGACGGTTTCGCCGATGTCGCCGTGGCGGACGCTGCCCGCCTCTACATCCTTTTCGGTGGCGCCGACCTCCCGGCCACCCTCGACCTCGCCACGTTCGCCGAGGCGGACGGGGCCGTCCTCGAGTTCGACGAGACCGTCTACAGCGTGGCGGCTGCCGGCGACGTCAACGACGACGGCATTGCCGATCTCATCGTCGATTCCGGCGGCAATGCCGCTGTCGTCTTCGGCAGCGTCGGCCTTGCCAGCCGCGAAAGCTGGGACACGCTCGCCGGCAGCGACGGGTTCCGCTTCCTCGGCGTCCAGACGTTCGGGCATCAGGGGACGCGGCGCGTCGCCGGGGTGGGTGACGTCAACGGGGACGGGATCGACGATGTCGCAATCGGTGCCAACGGCGTCGTCCGCCGCGGCGACGACGAGGAGGACATCACCGGCGCAATCCATGTCGTCTATGGGCGCGAGGGTGCTTTTCCGGCGACCTTTGACGCCAGTGCCGATCCGGCCAGCTACGGCTTCCGGATTCTCGGCTGGTTCGAGCAGGTGATCGGCAACTGGATCACCGGCGGTGACGTCGACGGCGATGGCCTCGGTGACATCCTGACCTCGCCCGGCACGGGCTTCGTTGACAGTGCCGTCTACAAGTCGCGGCTCATCTATGGAAGTGCCGACGGCTACGGCGGGACGCTCGACCTGCGCGTGCCGCCAACCAACCAGATTCTCAACCTGTCCGGTAACCTCACGGTGTCCGAGGTGGCCGATCTGGACGATGACGGACTGGCGGATGTCGCGCTGTCGTCACCTTCGGGGACCCAGCGGGGAACGGTCCTCATCCTCTACGGACGTGACGTTCGCCGCGCCGGGACCTTCGGACCGGCGACGATCGACGGTCTCGATGGATTCGCCATCCGGGCCGCCGATCCGGGCGACGGATTCGGCACGTCCCTCGCGATGGTGTCCGGCGCCGACGGGCGCGGCGCGCTCCTGATCGGGGCCCCCGAGGCCGATCCTCACGGACGGCAAAGGGCGGGTTCCGCCTATCTCGTCCCTGGCCAAGGCGGCGAATAGGGCGAGGCCGCGCGGAGGCCGCCGCCGTAACAGCGTCGGACAATTGCTTTGTGGCAGAGGGGAAGTGATGGTCGGAGTGGCCGGATTCGAACCGACGACCCCCTGACCCCCAGTCAGGTGCGCTACCAGGCTGCGCTACACTCCGATCGGCGACACTCCTATCGGACGCGCACCGTGGCGGCAAGCCGGCAATGCGCGGGCGTCGGATCCGCCCGCCCACGGGCGAAAGTCCACGGACGGCCGGTATGGCCACTCCTGCCAACGCTCTGCCCGTACCCCCGTCCTTGGCCCCGTCGTCCGTCCTCGCGTCGTGCATCGGCCAGTCGGCTGCGCTTCCCCGCCAAGCGGGCGCGGCGTATTGCAGAAGCCGGGACCGGCGCCCCTGCGGTGCTGGCGGGCGTGGAGGAAGCGATGTCGACAGTGGTGGCCGGACTGGACGCGGGCCTCGCGGCGGACCTCGACGCCGCCGTCGAAGGCCTGCGCGAGCGTGTCGTGGCGCGGCTGTCGGCGCTGGTCGCCGAGGACAGCACCCTTGGGCGCGAGGCTGGCGCGCAGGCGTTGATGGCGGAGACCTATGCCGGCCTCGGCCTCGCCGTCGACCGCTTCGAGGTCGACCCGGCGGTGCTCGACGGCACGCCGGGGTTTTCCCCGCCTGTCCACCACACCTACCAGGGCCGCGACAACGTCGTCGGCGTCCACACGCCGCGCGGGACGGCGGCGCGAGGGCAGGGCGGTGGGCGGTCTCTCATCCTCAATGGCCACATCGACGTGGTGCCGCCAGGTCCGGCGGAGCTGTGGGCGAGCCCGCCGTTCTCGCCGAGCGTCCGCGACGGTCGCCTCTACGGCCGCGGCGGCGCCGACATGAAGGCGGGCCTCGTCGCCAACATCACGGTACTGGAGGCACTTGCGGCGCTCGGGCTGGCGCCGGCGGCGCCGGTGACCCTGCAGTCGGTGATCGAGGAGGAGTGCACCGGCAATGGTGCGCTCGCCTGCCTCGCCCGCGGCTACCGCGCCGACGCGGCGATCATCCCCGAGCCGTTCCACCAGTCGCTGATGACGGCGCAGCTCGGCGTCATGTGGATGGGCGTGCGGCTGACGGGCAAGCCGGCGCACGTGCTCGACACCTCGGCCGGCGCCAACGCCATCGAGGCGGCCTATGCGCTGTTCTCGCGGCTGAAGCGGCTGGAAGCGGCGTGGAACGAGCCGGCGTCGCGCCATCCGGCGTGGGCCGACCACCGCCACCCGGTGAACTTCAACCTCGGCCGCATCGCCGGCGGCGACTGGGCGTCGACGGTGCCGTGCGAGGCGGTGATGACGGTGCGTGTGGGCTTCTATCCCGGCACGCCGCTCGCCGAGGTTCGCGATGCCCTGCAGAGGGCGGTGGCCGAGGCGGTGGCGGAGGAGGCGGGCCTCGCCGGCATTCGCGCCGACGTGACGTGGCGCGGCTTCCAGGCGGAGGGGTGCGTCGTCGACCCGGATTCGGATCTCATGGCCGGTCTCGCCGAGGTCCATCGGGCGGTGACGGGGGCAGAGCCGGCCCGGCTCGCCTCGACGGCGACGACGGACGTGCGCTTCTTCACGCTCTACGGCGGCATGCCGGCGACCTGCTACGGCCCGGTCGGCGGCAACCTGCACGGCATCGACGAGTGGGTGTTGATCGACAGCCTGATGGAGGTCGCCCGCGTGCTTACCCGCTTCACCGCCGCGTGGTGCGGGCTCGAAGAGCGCTGAGGGCCGTCGGACGGGTGGCCGTCAGAACTGGCTGCCGGCCGTACCAGTGCCCTGCGCAAACGAAAACGCCGGCCCCAGGGGGCCAGCGTCTGTCTTTCGATCGGGTTCGATCGAGGTCGTTCAGCCACCGCGGCGCGGCGTCTGCAGGAAGGCCATGCCGCCGATGTCGGCGCTGGCACCGGCGCCGTCACGGCTGCGGCGATCGTCGCTGCGGCCGCGCGGCTGCTGGCCGCCCTTGCGCGGACCGCGGCCGTCGCCCGCACCGGCTGCCGGCTTCGCACCGCCGCGGCGGTCGTCACGCGGACGACCGGGGGCACTGGCGCTGCGCTCGTCGCGCGGCTTGTCGGCCCGCGGCGCACCGCGCTGCTGCTGGTCGCTGCGCTGGCCACCGCCACCACCGCCGGCGCGCTGGCCGGAGCGGCCCTGCGGGGGACGCCCGCCGCCACGCTGGCCACCGCCACGGCGGCCGTTGGTCTCGGTCGCCTCGCGGGTCTCGAGCGACTCGCCGCCGGCGATGCGGCGGTCGGTCGTCGGGATCTGCTGGCGGGTGAGCCGCTCGATGTCGCGCAGGAACGCCCGCTCCTCGGCATCGCAGAAGGAGATCGCCACGCCCTCGGCGCCGGCGCGCGCGGTGCGGCCGATGCGGTGGACGTAGGACTCCGGGATGTTCGGCAGGTCGAAGTTGACGACGTGGGTGATGCCGTCGACGTCGATGCCGCGGGCGGCGATGTCGGTGGCGATCAGGATCGGCGCCTGGCCGGAGCGGAAGCTCTCGAGAGCCTTCTCGCGCTGGTTCTGGCTCTTGTTGCCGTGGATGGCGACCGAGGCGATGCCCTCCTGCTCCAGGCTTTTGACGACCTTGTCGGCGCCGTGCTTGGTGCGGGTGAAGACGAGCGTCCGGGCGGGCTTCTCCTCGCGGATGACGTCGCCGAGCAGGGCGCGCTTGCGGCCGGTCTCGACGAAGATCACGCGCTGGGCGATGCGCTCGGCGGTGGTGGAGACCGGCGTCACCTCGACGCGCACCGGATCGCGCAGCAGGTCGGCGACGAGCCCGCTGACCTCGCTCGGCATCGTCGCCGAGAAGAACAGGCTGTGGCGCTCGCGCGGCAGCTTGCCGGTGATCTTCCGGATGTCGCGGATGAAGCCCATGTCGAGCATGCGGTCCGCCTCGTCGAGCACCAGCACCTCGGTCTTGGAGAGGTCGAGGGTGCGCTGGTCGAGGTGGTCGATCAGGCGGCCGGGGGTGGCGACGAGCACGTCGACGCCCCGGGCGAGCCGGTCGGTCTGCGGCTTGTAGCCGACGCCGCCGAAGATCACCGCGACGCCGAGCGGCATCGTGCCGGCATAGGTGCGGAAGCTCTCGGCGATCTGGCTGGCGAGCTCGCGCGTCGGGGACAGCACCAGCACGCGGCAGGTGCCGCGGGAGGGCTTGCGCGGGTTGGCGGCGAGGCGCTGCAGGATCGGCAGGGCGAAGGCGGCGGTCTTGCCGGTGCCGGTCTGGGCGATGCCCAGCAGGTCACGGCCGGTCAGAAGATGCGGAATCGCCTGCGCCTGAATCGGCGTCGGCTGGGTGTAGCCCTCGGCGGCCAGCACCTGGAGGAGGGCGGGCGACAGTCCGAGCGTGGCAAAATCGGTCAAAGGAAGTCTCTTCTCGAATCACGGGCGCGGCGCCCGTCACGAAGGTGACGGACGATCGGCGCCGCGGGGTGGCGAACGCCCCGCGTGACTTGGGCAATTCTGGAAAGGTCGATCAGGGCGTCTCCCGGCGAATCGGCGTCCATAAGGATGCTCGTTCACGCGGCCGGGGCGCACGTGCCGCTTGATGCGACGTGGCTCAGATGCGCCTTGACGAGGGCGAAGTCAAGGTTCGCAGCCTGCGGCGATCTCGACGGGGCGGTCCGATCGTGCGACGATTCCCTCATCCGGCCCCCACGCCGAACCGAGCCGAATCCAAAGATGAGCGAGCCAGCCCCCGAGATCGAGGCCGATCCGCAGACCGCGGCTGCGCTGCCGTCGTTCTCGTTCGCCGCGGCCGCGGCGCTCGATCTCGTCTCGATCCCCGTCTGGGTCCACGACCGGGAGCGCGCAAGCAACGTCTACGCCAACGCCGCCGGCCTGCGCTTCTGGGGGTGCGAGACGATCGAGGAGCTGGCCGAGCGCAGCCACGCCGACATGTCGCAGACGTCGCGGGCCCGCGTCGACGCCCTGTTTTCCCGCATCGGCCGCGGCGAGCGGGTGGTCGACCGCTGGACCTTCTATCCGCTCGGAAACCCCGTCACCGTCGACGGAACGATCTCGGGCGTGCGGCTCGACGACGGCAGGCTCGGGATGCTCTTCGAGGCGGCCCCGAGTGCCGTCGACCCGATCGACCGCCGCGCCGCCGAGGCGATGCGCTACGCGAGCGTGCTCGCCACGCTCTACGACGACCTCGGCCGGGTGCTGTTTCGCAACCCCGCGGCCACGCGCGCCTATCCGGGCGAGGAGCATCGCTTCACCGACCGCTTCGCCTCGCTGGTGGAGGCGGTCACGATGTGGAAGCAGCTGCAGGCCGGCATGCCGGTCAACGCCATCGTCGGCGTGCGCACGGCCGACGGCCCGCGCTGGCACGGCCTCGACGCCCGCGCCGTCACCGATCCCGTCACCGGCAAGCCCTGCGTGCTCGTCAACGAGCGCGACGTCACGGCGCTGAAATCGGCGGAGGCGAGTGTCGCCGAACGCGAGCGCCGCCTCACCGAGGCACAGCAGATCGCCCGGCTCGGCGACTGGCGGCTCGACGTCGCCACCGACGAGGCGACGCTGTCGGCACAGCTCGCCGCGATGTTTGGCTTCGGACGCTCCACCATCACCGGCGAGCAGTTGCGCAGCCTGCTCGGCGACGGCGACACGCGGTTCGCGGCGGCGCTCGACCGTGTCGTGGCGCATGGCGGCGGCGCCGAGGCGGTGTCGCGCCTCGAGCTGGCGTCCGGACGTCAGCGCCATGTCTGGACGCGCTTCGCCGCCCGCCGCGACGAAAGCGGCCGCATCGCCGAGATCGTCGGCGTGGCGCGCGACATTTCCGAGGAGGTCCGCGCCCGCCAGCGCATCGACTATCTCGCCATGCACGACAGCGTCACCCGCCTCGCCAACCGCGTCCGCTTCGGCGAGGTCCTGATCGAGGCGATGCTGCGCGACAGGGAGACCGGCGGCTCCATCGCGGTGCTCGACCTCGACGGCTTCAAGGAGATCAACGACCGCTACGGTCACGATGCCGGCGACGCCGTGCTGGTGGAGGTCGGCCGGCGCCTGGCCGCCGCCGCCCGGTCCGGCGAGATGGTCGCGCGCCTCGGAGGAGACGAGTTCGGCCTGATCCTCGTCGGCCGCGACGCCGCCGCGCTCCGGCAGCGTGCCGATGCGGTGCTGGAGCGCGTCGCGGCTCCGGTGCAGATCGAGGGCGCCACCGTCCATCTCGGGGCGAGCATCGGGCTCGCGACGTGGCCGGAGCAGGGCGACAGCCCGGAGACGCTGCAGCAGAACGCCGACCTCGCGCTGCAATCGGCGAAGCTCGAGGGGGGCGGCAAGGTCGCGGTCTACACGCCGGAGATGCGCGCGGCGCGCGACGCGCGACGGTGGGTGGCGGCCGAATTGCCCGGTGCCATCGAAAGCGGCGCCATCGAGGTGCACTATCAGCCGATCGTCACCCTGACCGATGGCCGCCTCGCCGGGTTCGAGGCCCTGGTGCGCTGGCGCCACGAGGCCCGCGGGCTCGTCCAGCCGGACGACTTCGTCGAGCTTGCCGATGCCGCCGGCCTCGGCGCCGTGCTCGGCGCCCACGTGCTGGCACAGGCGCTGGCGCAACTGCGCGGCTGGCTCGACGCCGGGCTCGAGCCGGGTCGCCTCGCCGTCAATCTCGGCGCCGGCCATCTCGCCGGGGGCCGCGCCCGCGCCGACGTCGCCGATCTGCTCGCCCGCCTCGAGGTCCCCCCGCACCGCCTCGAGCTCGAGGTCACGGAGAGCGTCACGCTGCGTCCGCGTGCCGGTGGCGTGGTCGGCACGATCAATGGCCTGCACGATCTCGGCGTCTCGATCGTCCTCGACGACTTCGGAACCGGCCAGGCGTCCCTGACCCACCTCAACCGCCTGCCGGTCGACCGGGTGAAGATCGACCGCTCGTTCGTCGCCGAAATCGCCCGCGACCGCCGCGAGGCGGCGATCGTTCGGGCGATCGCGGCGCTGGCGCGGGAGCTCGGCATGTCGGTCGTCGCCGAGGGGGTCGAGACGGCGGAGCAGGCGGCGCTGCTCATCGCCGCCGGTTGCGAGTTCGGCCAGGGCTTCCTCTTCGGCCGCCCGATGCCGGGGGCGGTGGCGGCCGACTGGATGCGGGAGCGCGTCCTCATCTCCTGAGCGGCGCCGCGCCCCGTCCGCTTCAGTCGCAGCGGCGAACCCAGGCGTCGAGGTCGAGGCGCTTGAAGATCATCGACACGCCGGCCTTCTTCGCCTGCTCGCAGGCCTTCGCCTTGTCGAAGCGCCTGCCCTCGTCCTTCCACGCCTCCGGATAGTCGGCGTCGAACACCGGCTTGCCGGCGGCGACGAAGGGCTTGGCGTCGCCGCAGAACCTGTACAGCGCGCAATCCTCGAACAAGAGCGCGTCGAAGTGGGGCTCGAGCGCTTCGGCGAGCTCGGGGACGTTCTTCTGCATCGGCTTCAGGCCGAGCCGGCGCGCCTCCGCGGCCAAGGCCTCGGCGTAGCGGACGGTGTCGGACTTGCGGATGGTGAAGCCGGTCTTGTTCTCGTAGGCGTCGAGATTGTCGAACTCGACGAACTCGAAGCCCTTGTCGCGGCACATCTCCAGCCGGTCGACCATCAGCGGCAGGAACACCTTGTAGCGGCGCACGTCGAGCCAGCGCTCGCCCTCCCACTCCGGGTAGCGCTTGCCGATGAAGGGCTTTCGGCCGGCCTTCACCTGCTTCTCGTTCAGCGCCTCGAAGGCCTTGCGGTCGGGCCGCCAGTTCTCGATCGTGCCGACTGACAGGTAGCACCAGGTGCGGATGCCACGCTTGCCGGCATCGACGACGTAGCGCTTCGGCGTGTCGAAGCCGTCGAGACCGAGGAACTCAACGGCCGGCGGCGGCGACGGCAGCTTGTCGATACCGATGATCCAGTCCCAGGTCGGAAGGGCCGCGGGCGCGGCGGCGGTCGCGACCGGCCGTGAAGGCTCGGCGGCGGCGAGGCCGGCAGGCGACAGGGCGACGGCGGCGGCGAGTGCCCCGGCGATGATCGCCACCACCGGCATCGCGGCACGCCGTCGGACCGGCGGCGCGACGACCGCCGGCGTGAGCTCCGTCCGCACGTCTGTGAGGGCCCTCTCCAGCGCATCGGCGAAGAAGGTGTATTCCACCGTGCCGATGACTGCCGCATCGTCGGCGGGTGGGGTCGGCGGGGCAGCGCCGGTCGGCGCGGGCGGCAGCGGGCGTGGCTCGGCGCCGTCGAAGGCGGCCAGCACGCGATCGCGGGCGCGGCCGATGACGTCGACCGCGTGGCGCGAGCGCGGCAAGGCCGACAGGCGCGACGTGGCGCCGTCGATCAGCGTCAGATAGGTGGCGATCGTCTCGACGTGGGAGACCAGCCGGACGAGGCCCTCGGTGGCGCGGAAGCCGAGCGCCGCCTCGTCATTGAGCCGGGGCAGGCGCTCCCGCAGCCCATAGGACGCCGCTGCGAGCGTCGCGGGGGTGTCGGTCGCGCCGGGGGTCTCGTGGGTCGTCGCAGGCATGGGAAAGTCCTCCGTGCCCGCCGGCCACAGGCGTGCGAACACCGCGCGGCAGCGGGCGAGATAGGCCCCGATCTCGGCTCTCGTCGGGTCGGTGAGCGCCACCGGTAGCACGAAACGGGCGCAGACGAGGGCCGCGGCCGCTCCGATGGCGGTGTCGTAGAGACGGGCGATCATGCCGGCCGCCCCGAGGCCGCTGATCAGATGCAGACCGAGCAAGACCGCGAAGGCGACGCAGGCGCAAGACACGTCATAGCGATCGCGCATCGTCAGCAGCGCCACCGCCATCGCGGCGACGGCGAGCGTCGCGCCGATCCCCACGGCGTCGCCGATGGTGAGACCGACGGCCATGCCGGCGGCGACGCCGACGACGGTGCCCGTCAGCCGGGTGCGGGCACGCGCGACGGTCTCGCCGAACGAGCCGCCGAGCACGAAGGCGACGGTGAGCGTCGCCCAGTAGCCGTGGTCGAGCCCGAAGCCGAGATAGATGGCCGTCGTCACCACCGTCGCCACGAGGCCCTGGATGGCGACGCGGGTCGTCTGCAGGAGGCCGTGGCTTGCCGCGGCCGGTGGCGGTGGAGCGGCGGGGATCGGTGACGCGGGCACGACTGGCTGGTCGAGCGCCGCGGCGACGTGGGCGATGCGGGCGACGCCGGCGAGCGCCACCAGCAGCCGGTCGCGGGCGCGCACGTCGATGTCGGTGGCGCGCAGCAGCGCCGTCTGCGCTGCCGTTATCGCGCTGCTGCAGGCCTGCGAGGCGGCCGCGGCGGCGCCCGGTCGCACCGCTCCGGCGGTTGCGAGAAGGGCCGCGGCGATCGCGGCGCGGATCGGGCCGTCGGCGCTACCTCTCGAAAGCGCTTCGGCGAGCCGCTCTCCGATGAGTTCGCTCGCGATCTCGAGCCGATAGGTGGCGCCCTTCCTGTCCTGCACCTCCTCTTCCCGCTCGGGCGCCTCGCGCAGGGCGGCGATGGCGGCGCGGCGCAGCCGGCGGCGGCCCGTTGCGGCGGCGGCCAACGCCTCCGCCGGCCAGGGGGCCCCAGTCGCGAAGGCGGCGGCGAGGTCGGTCAGCGCCGCCGCCGCGGCCATCCGGTAGGCGACGACGGACGCCTCGAAGGCCGGCACGGCGAGCGGACGCCACAGGACGAGGCGCACGGCCAGCGCGATGGTGGCGCCGCCGGCGGTGGCGATGGCGAACCATATCGCCTCCTCCCGGGTCGGCGTGGTCGTCGCCACGATGAGCGCCATCTCGAACAGGGCGATGCCGGCGTTCTGAGCGTTGCGGCCGAAGCGCCGGACGTAGAAGGAGAGGAAGGTGAGCGGTACCAGCAGCACCGTCAGGGCCTTGGCGGCGAGCGGGTCGCCGGCGCCGCCGAGGAGCGCGACCAGCGCGACATAGCCGACCAGCACCGCCGCGAGGCGGACCATCCCGGCAGCCTCGTCGCCGCGGCGGCCGGGAACGAGGAGGAACAGCAGCGTGCCCGCGGCGATGCCGCAATAGAGCGGCAGGCCGACCGGCTGGCCGAGGCCGAGAGCCGTGTCCGCGATCCGTCCCGCGACGATCGCCAGCACCACGGCGATGACGAAGTGCAGCGCCCGATGGGCGTCGACGCCGCCGGGATCATACTCGTCCAGCCAGTCGAGCAAGGGCTGCGCCTGTGCCGGCAGCCACCGGCGGGCCCGGCGGATCATTGCGACGACGCGGCGGCTGACAACGGCCGCGGGCTTCGGCTAGAACGGCGGCGTTCCGCGGACCCTCGGCGGCGGGAGTGGCGCCACGGGGGCGCGAAGGGTGGCCGCATGATCGTCTCGCACCAGCACCGGTTCATCTACATCAAGACGAAGAAGACCGCCTCGTCCAGCATCGAGGCGGCGCTCTCGACGGTGTGCGGCCCGGACGACATCATCACGCCGACCACCGAGGAGGTGACGGACGCCTTCGAGGGCGAGCGCAACGCCCAGAATTTCCGCCTCGACCATCCCCTTGTGCCGAAGCGCCCGCTGATCAAGCGCCTGCTGCGGCGGCCGGAGCGCTACTATCACCCCTCGATCGGCTACTACGAGCACATGCCGGCCTGGCGCGTGAAGGCCTATCTCGGCGACAAGACCTGGAACGCCTATTTCAAGTTCACCTTCGAGCGGAATCCGTGGGACCGCCAGGTCTCCTGGTACAAATACAAGACGCGCAAGCTCGACCGGAAGCCGTCGTTCGGCGACTTCATGGCGAACACCCGGCGCGCCTTCGTCAACAACTACGAACTCTACTCGATCGGCGGCGAGGTCGTGCTCGACCACGTCGGTCGCTACGAGAACCTGGCGACGGAGTTCGAGGCGGCGATGGAGAAGCTCGGCCTCGCGGGCCGCGTCAAGCTGCCGGTGCTGAACACCACGGCGAAGCCCGCGGCGACGGGCGAGGCGCCCTATCGCGGGTTCTACGACGACCGCCTGCGCGACACCGTCGCCGACTGGTACGGCCGCGAGATCAAGGCCTTCGGCTACGAGTATTGAGGGTCAGGCCGTCGGCAGCAGCCGGATGGAGAGGTTCGCGGCGGCCTCGGCCATCCTGCGATCCTTCGTCGCCAGCGGCAGATCCAGACGCTGCGCGAGGTCGACATAGGCGGCGTCGTAGATTGCCAGACCCGTCGAGCGGGCGAGCGGCAGGACGACGGCGAGGAGGTGGCTGCTGGCGGTCGCCTCGATGTCGATGCGCAACCCGTCGAGCCTGTTCAGAAAAGCCGATGACTGGGCCGGCGTCACCCGGCCCCGACGTTCCGCGACGAACAGCACATTGGCGAGTTCATACGCCCAGATCGACGGAACCGTGACGCCCGTCCGGATCGCCCTGTCGAGAAGCTGCCAGCCCGCATCGGTGGCCTCGTCCTCAAAGAGCCAGCCCATCGTCAGCGAGACGTCGAGAACATAGGGCGTCACTCGCGCCCCTCGTCGCGGAGCTCTCGAACCGTCAGGCCGTCGAGCCGGATGCCTTTCGACGACGCCCTCATCTCGGCGACGATCTTTGCGGCGCGATCCCGTGCGGCCGCATCGCTTTCCACCGCATCCTCCTCCATCGCGACCAGCCGCGCAACCGGCTTGCCGCGGCGGGTGATGATCACCTCCTCGCCGGCGGCGGCGCGGTCGATCAGGGCGGCGAGGTGGGTCTTCGCCTCGAACGAGCCGACGGTGGTGGTCCTGACGGGGCGGGGAGCCATGGTGGCGTCCTTCAAACTGGTTTGATGAACTAGTTTACTCGTCACTGCCTGCCGCGACAACGGTGGCGCGCCGGGAGGCCGGGCACGTCACGCCTCCTGGTCGAGGGCGTCGTCGTCCGGGAGACGCCCGGCCCGCTTTTCATTGCCCGCGGCGGCCCGATCGCCTAGAACGGCGCCGACCTCTTCCTCAGCTCTCGAAGGCCTCGCGACACCCATGGCGCGCCAGTTCATCTATCACATGCACGGCCTCTCGAAGGCCTATGCCGGCGGCAAGAAGGTGCTCGACGGCGTCAACCTGTCGTTCTACCCGGACGCCAAGATCGGCGTGCTCGGCCCGAACGGCTCGGGCAAGTCGACGCTTCTGCGCATCATGGCGGGCACCGACAAGGAGTTCACCGGCGAGGCCTGGGTCGCCCCCGGCGCCACCGTCGGCTACCTGTCGCAGGAGCCGAAGCTCGACGAGACGAAGACGGTCCGCGAGAACGTCATGGAGGGCGTCGCCGCCAAGCAGGCGATCCTCGACCGCTACAACGAACTCGCCATGAACTACTCGGACGAGACCGCCGAGGAGATGGCGAAGCTCCAGGACGAGATCGACGCCAAGAACCTGTGGGACCTCGACAGCCAGGTCGAGCAGGCGATGGACGCCCTGCGCTGCCCGCCCGGCGACGCCGAGGTCGGCCCGCTGTCGGGCGGCGAGCGCCGCCGCGTCGCGCTCTGCCAGCTCCTGCTGCGCCAGCCCGACCTGCTGCTCCTCGACGAGCCGACCAACCATCTCGACGCCGAGACGGTGCACTGGCTGGAGAACCATCTCCGCGAGTATCCCGGCGCCATCCTGATCGTCACTCACGATCGCTACTTCCTCGACAACGTCACCGGCTGGATCCTCGAGCTCGATCGCGGCCGCGGCATCCCCTACGAGGGCAACTACTCCGCCTATCTCGAGAAGAAGGCGAAGCGGCTCCTGCAGGAATCGCGCGAGGACGCGGCGCGCCAGAGCGCCATCTCCCGCGAGCGCGAGTGGATCCAGGCCTCGCCGAAAGCCCGCCAGACGAAGTCGAAGGCGCGCATCCAGGCCTATGACGAGCTCGTCAAGCGCAACGAGGAGCGGGTGCGCTCCGGCGAGGCGCAGATCGTCATCCCGCCCGGCCAGCGCCTCGGCGACACCGTCATCGAGGTCGATCACCTCGACAAGGCCTATGGCGACCGGCTGCTGGTCGAGGGCCTCACCTTCAAGCTGCCGCCCGGCGGCATCGTCGGCGTCATCGGCCCGAACGGCGCCGGCAAGACGACGCTGTTCCGCATGATCACCGGCCAGGAGAAGCCCGACGCCGGCACGATCAAGCTCGGCGACAGCGTCCAGCTCGGCTATGTCGACCAGTCGCGCGACGCCCTCGCCCCGAACAAGACCGTCTGGGAGGAGATCTCCGGCGGCAACGAGGTGATCGCGCTCGGCAAGCGCGAGGTGAACAGCCGCGCCTATGTCGGCGCCTTCAACTTCAAGGGCGCCGACCAGCAGCAGAAGGTCGGCAACCTCTCCGGCGGCCAGCGCAACCGCGTCCATCTCGCCAAGATGCTGAAGTCGGGCGCCAACGTGCTGCTGCTCGACGAGCCGACCAACGACCTCGACACCGAGACGCTGGCGGCCCTGGAAGAAGCCCTCGAGGATTTCGCCGGCTGCGCCGTGGTGATCAGCCATGATCGCATGTTCCTCGACCGCCTCGCCACCCACATCCTCGCCTTCGAGGGCGACAGCCACGTCGAGTGGTTCGAGGGCAACTTCCAGGCCTACGAGGAAGACAAGAAGCGCCGCCTCGGCCCCGACGCGGTGATGCCGCGCCGCATCAAGTACAAGCGCCTGACGCGAGCCTGAGATTTCGGCCGACACTGCCGGTTGCGGCACGACCGCAAATCACTATCGTGACCACGCGGGGCTCATGTCGGCGGCCCCGCGGCTCACCCTAATTTCCGTCTCCTCACACCGGTGACGATGTCCCTCGCGCGCCTCCTCATCGCCAGCCTTGCGCTCATGGCACTCCCGCTGCCGGCGCGCGCGGTGGAGGAGCCGCCGACGGTGCTGGAGTGCTCCGCCGTCAGCGCCTTCGTCTCCGCCTGGACCGTCGCCGGCGAGCCCTATGCCCGCCTCGTCGTCCACGGAACGGTGCGCGAGCTCACCACCGTCGGCGAGGCTGCCTACACCGTCATCTGCGGCCGGGCGCTGCTCGAGGTGGTCTGCGTCGAGGCGTCGGCGGCCGGGCTGGCCCTGGGAGACGCCGTCACGGTGCAGGGCGTCGTCTCGCGCGCCGATGGCGACGAGCTGGTGCTCGACCCTTGCTGGTCCATCCTGCGCAAGTGACGCCGGCGAAACGAGAGCCCTCCGGACGTGACGAGCCCCTGAGCGGAGAGAGCCGATGAGCGCCTGGTCCCCGTCGCTCTACGTGAAGTTCGAGGACGAGCGCACCCGGCCCGCTGCCGACCTCCTCGCGCACGTCCCGCTCGAGACCGCCCGCCGCATCATCGACATGGGCTGCGGCCCCGGCAACTCGACCGAACTCCTCGCGGCTCGCTTCCCCGCGGCCACCGTGACGGGCGTGGACTCGTCGCCCGAGATGCTCGCCGCAGCCAGCAAGCGCCTGCCTCACCTCGCTTTCGAACACGCCGATCTCACGACCTGGATGCCCGCCGGGCCGGTCCACCTCCTCTACGCCAACGCCGTCTTCCAGTGGGTGCCGGACCACCTCGCCGTGCTCGTGCGGCTGATGGGGGCGCTCGCGCCGGGTGGCGTGCTGGCCGTGCAGATGCCGGACAATCTCGGCGAACCCTCGCACCGCGCCATGCGGGACACCGCCGAGGCCGGGCCGTGGGCGGAGCGCATCCACGCCGCCGGCATCGGCCGCGAGCGCCTGCCGCCGGTCGAGGCGTACTACGACGCGCTCAAACCCTTCGCCGCCCGGGTCGACCTCTGGCACACCCACTACCAGCACCCGCTCGCCGGTGTGCCGGCGATCGTCGCGTGGCTGAAGTCGACGGGCCTGCGCCCCTATCTCGCCCCGCTGACGGAGGCCGAGAGGCCGGCCTTCCTCGCGGACTATGCCCGGCGTCTGGAGGCCGACTACCATCCCCGCGTCGACGGCACCGTGCTGCTGCGCTTCCCGCGCCTGTTCATCGTCGCCGTCAGAGCGTGAAGAGGTCGGCCGCCGGCGGCGGCGGCACGTCCGCGGCGGCGAGGAAGTGCGCGATGGCGTGCTGCGTCGGCTCGTCCCACAACAGCGGCGCGTGGCCCTCGTCGGCGACGGTGTGGACGGTGAGGTGCGGGTGGCGCGCCGCCATCTCGGCGACGGTGGTGGCCGACAGGATGTCCGACAGGGCGCCGTGGATCACCATCGCGGGCACGGTCGCCAGCGCCTCGAAGGCCGGCCAGAACGGCGGCGGCGGCTTTGCCGGGTCGAAGGCCCGGAACGCGTCGCCGATCTTCGGATCGTAGGAGAGCACCGGCCGGCCGCCCTCGTCGCGGAAGAGCTGGCGGGCGAAGCGCATCCAGCCGGCCGCGTCGAGCGAGGGGAACATCTCGCCCTGCGAGGCCCTGAGCATCGCCGCCGCCTCCTCCCAGTTGGCCGGCGGGGCGACGCCGACATAGCCGGCGATGCGGACGAGGCCCGCCGTCTCGATCACCGGCGCGATGTCGTTGAGGATCGCCGCGGCGACAAGGCCTGGCTTCGTCAGCGCCATCACCATCGTCACCATGCCGCCGCGCGACGTGCCGAGGACCGCCACCCGGTCGATGCCGAGGGCCTCGAGCCCGAGAACGGTGTCGTCGGCCTCCGTCGGCGGCGTGTAGGTCTCGACGGGGGCGTGCGCCGAGCGGCCGCGGCCGCGGAAATCGAAGCAGACGACGCGGCGCGCGGCCGGCCCCGACGACAGCGTCGCGGCGATCGCGTCGAAGTCGTCGGAATTGCGGGTGAGGCCCGGCAAGCAGAGCAGCGGCAGTCCCGGCGCGGTGTCCTCGCCCCACACCCGGCCATAGAGTGTCAGGCCGTCGCGGCTCTGCCAGGTGACGGGACGCCAGGGCACCGATTGCCCTGAGGTCCCGGGAGAGGCTGAAGCAGCCGGGTCGAGGTCGCCGGGTCGATTCGCCATGTCGGGCTCCACGCTGAGGGGTGGATCGTCGGTGCGGTCGCCGACGGCTCGGACGGAGCATCGCGCGGACCGCCGCCGTCGTCGAGGCCGGGTCTGGCGCCTCCCACGAGAGGGATTGATGCGCGCCGGCGACACACCGCTCCGGAGATCGATCCGCGAGCCGCCTCCGCGGCTTGCCGACCTCCCGCCGGCCGTCCTATAGCTGGTGCAGCGTCGTACCCCGGAGGCCCTTGATGACGACCGCGAGCCGCTCCGCCACCCTGATCGATATCGCCTGGCCGGAGACCGCCGGTGTGCGGGCGTTCCGCTTCCTCGCGCTCGCCGTCGCCGGCAGCCTTCTCCTCACCATCTCGGCGAAGATCACCGTGCCGTTCTGGCCGGTGCAGATGAGCCTGCAGACGTTCGCCGTCATGGCGATCGCCGCCGCCTTCGGCTGGCGCCTCGCGGTGGCCACCGTCCTCCTCTACCTCGCCCAGGGTGCCGCCGGCCTGCCGGTGTTCCAGGGCACGCCCGAGAAGGGCATCGGCCTCGCCTACATGGTCGGCCCGACGGGCGGCTACCTCCTCGGCTTCATCGCCTGCGCGGCGATCGTCGGCCACGCCGCCGAGACCTGGGCGCGCGGCTCGATCGTCAAGCTCGGTGCCGCCATGCTGATCGGCGACGCGGTGATTTTCGCGCTCGGCCTCGCCTGGCTCGGCACGCTGCTCGGCTGGGACAAGCCGATCCTCGCCTGGGGGCTCTATCCCTTCCTGCTCGGCGACCTCGTCAAGATCGCGCTCGCCGCTGTCGCGGTGCCGACCGCCATCGCGGCGCTGGAGCGCCTGCGCGGCCTCTGAGACCCGGCGCCGGCTCCGGCCGGCGCAGCTTCTCCTTCCGGTGCCGGCCCGGCCGGCGCCCCGCCATTTCGGATCGCCCGGGCGCCCGCGTCCGGGCGCCTTTCGTTCAGCGACGTCGCCCGGAGTGACCTGCATGTCCGACTTCCAGCCGCTCGGCATCTCGCCCTTTCCGCGCTTCTCGCACATCGCGACCTTCATGCGGCTGCCGCACGTGCCGCTCGACGATCCGCGCCTCGACGAGCTCGACATCGGCCTGATCGGCGTGCCGTTCGACCTCGGCGTCACCAACCGCACCGGCCCGCGCCACGGGCCCCGCCAGATCCGCGACCAGTCGTCCATGATCCGCCGCGGCCACCGCGTCCACGGCACCTATCCGTTCCAGCAGGCGAACTGCGCGGATGTCGGCGACGCCGAGATCAACCCGGCGAACCTCCACGACAGCCTCGCCAAGATCGAGGCCTCGGTGGGCAAGCTCGTCGCGAAGGGCATCCGCCCGCTCTCGGCCGGTGGCGACCACCTGATCTCGCTGCCGCTCTTGCGCGCCGTCGCCAAGGACCGGCCGGTCGGCATGGTCCACTTCGACGCCCACACCGACACCTGGGACAGCTATTTCGGCGGCGAGAAGTACACCCACGGCACGCCGTTCCGCCGCGCCATCGAGGAGGGCCTGCTCGATCCGAAGCGGGTCATCCAGATCGGCATCCGCGGCTCCGTCTACGACCTCGACGACGACCGCTGGGGCCTCGAGCAGGGCATCCGCATCATCTACATCGAGGACTATTTCCGCATGGGGCCGGACGCGGTGATCGCGGAAGCCCGCCGCGTCGTCGGCGACGGGCCGACCTACCTCTCCTTCGACGTCGACGGCATCGACCCGGCCTTCACGCCCGGCACCGGCACGCCGGAGGTCGGCGGCTACACGCCGGCCGAGGCGCAGAAGATGCTGCGCGGCCTGCGCGGCATCGACTTCGTCGGCGCCGACGTCGTCGAGGTGTCGCCGCCCTTCGACCAGTCCGGCAACACCGCGCTGGTCGCCGCCAACCTGATGTTCGAGATCCTCGCGCTGCTCGCCGACCGGGTGGCCGCGGCGAAGGGCTGAGCGCGGACTGACCTTCAGGGGTGCACCTTGCCCTCCGGCACCGACCCCTCCGTAGTCATTCCCGGCCTTGTGCCGGGAACCCATGCGACGCCTGCCCCACGCCGGTCCCTCGGTAGGTTCTCCCTCTCGGCAAGCGAATGGGTTCCCGGCACAAGGCCGGGAATGACCTCGAGTATGGAGCGAGGGCAGCGCGCCTCACGCTCGATGGGGCGGGGGCAGGCTGCGCCGCGGCGCCGAAGGCTGTATTCCGCCCGCCACCTGAAAACCCGCGACGACCCGTCGTCATGACGGCGCCGCGATCGGCGTGCTGTCGTCCCCCGCGGCCGCGTCGATGGCCGCCCTTTTCCACGGAGCCTCTTCCATGAAGTCCGTCGAGCTGTTCATCGAACGGCTGCTGATGGCGAGCCGCTGGGTGCTCGTCGTCTTCTATCTCGGCCTCGCCGCCGCCCTCGTCGTCTACGCGGTCTCCTTCCTCGCCAAGTTCGTCAAGATCGCAGGGTCGGTGTTCGTGCTCGGCGACGCCGACATGATCCTTGCCATGCTGGCGCTGATCGATGCCGCGCTGGTGGCGAGCCTGATCGTCATGGTGATGCTCGCCGGCTACGAGAACTTCGTCAGCCGCATCGACCAGGCGGCGGCAAACGCCGAGATCTCCTGGCTCGGCAAGCTCGACGCCGGCAGCCTGAAGATCAAGGTCGCCTCCTCCATCGTGGCGATTTCGTCGATCCACCTGCTGCAGGTCTTCCTCAACCTGCAGAATTTCTCGTCGATGCAGCTGCTCTGGGCGACGCTGATCCACCTCACTTTCGTCGTCTCGGCGCTGATCCTGGCGATCCTCGACCGCATCGTCTCCTACGGCAAGGACAAGGGCGCGGCGGACAAGACGGCGGTGTGAACGGCGACCGGCCCCCGCGAACGAAGCCGCCACCGCGGCGTTCGACTGGCGGGGGCATATCGACGAGGAGGTCGCCGATGATGACGCTCGAGGGATCCTGCCGCTGCGGCGCCGTGCGCTTTCGCGTGAAGAGCCACGCGCCGCAGCCCTACCAGCTCTGCTACTGCTCGATCTGCCGCAAGACCGCCGGCGGTGGCGGCTTCGCCATCAACCTGTCGGCGGTCGCCGACACGCTCGAGGTCGAGGGCCGGGAGGCGATCGGCGTCTACCGCGCCGAGATCGACCGCGGCGGCGGCCACTGCGAGACGAGCACTGGCGAGCGCAACTTCTGCAGGAGCTGCGCCAGCGCGCTGTGGCTCTACGACCCGACGTGGCCGGATCTCCTGCACCCGTTCGCGTCCGCCATCGACACCGACCTTCCGGTGCCGCCGTCGCGCACCCACCTGATGCTGGGCTTCAAGGCGTCCTGGGTGGTGCCCGACATCCGCGACGGCGACCTCGCCTTCGACGACTACCCCGAGCAGTCGATCGAGGACTGGCACCGCGAGAAGGGCCTGTGGCTGGACTGAGGGCCAAGACGGTCGTGTCGCCGGCTATCCCGCCCCGCGCTCAGCTGCTTCGGGAGGCTGCCGGGCGAAGACCTCCTTGCAGGCGAACAGGCCGTTGAGGGCGGCCGGGAAGCCGGCATAGACAGCCATCTGGATGATCACCTCGGTGATCTCCTCGCGGGTGAGGCCGACGTTCAGCCCCGCCTCGATGTGCACCTTCAGCTGCGGCGTCGCGTTGCCGAGCGCCGTCAGCGCCGCGATGGTGGCGATCTCGCGGGCCCTGAGGTCGAGGCCGGGGCGGCTGTAGATGTCGCCGAACGGGAACTCGAACAGGTAGGTGGCGAAGTCGGGGGCGATGTCGGCGAGGGCGTCGATGACCTTCGCCCCGGCTTCGCCATCGATGTCAGCGAGCGCGCGCCGTCCGCGCTCCAGCCGGCTTTCGCCGCCGTTCGTCTGTTGGTGCGTCATGGTTCTTCATCCTCGGTTCCGGACCGGCATAGCCGGCGATCTTGGTGTCGAGGACGAGAAGGCACGCCTGCAGGTCGGCCACGTGGAGGCGAACCCGCTCGCGATGCTGTTCCAGCAGGGCGCGGCGGTCGGCTTCCGTGCTGTCGCCGCGCTGCCGGAGCGCGGCGTAGCGCAGCATCTCCCGGATCGGCATGCCGGTCGTCTTCAGGCGGCCGAGGAAGTCGATCCAGACCAGGATGGAGGCGTCATAGTCCCGCTGGCGCGAGCGGTCCCGGTCGGCATAGGGCAGGAGCCCGATCCGCTCGTAGTAGCGGATCGTGTGGGCTGAAAGTCCCGTCTGCCGGGCCAGTTCACCGATCTTCATGCGCACCCGCTTCGTCACGACGCCCGGGAAGCTACGGGTTCGAGCGCACTCTCAGTCAAGAGCGTTTCCGTCCGCCGGGTCCTGCCACGCCCATCCCCACCTCCCGTCATCCCCCGCATTGACTCCCGCCGCCGGATGGCTTTTGATCGTGAACAAATAGGGAACAATCGAGAGGTCGAACCGTGCCGGGGGTCCGGGCTGCGGACAGGTTGGCGTTGCTGCGGCGTCGCATCGAGGAGATCGAGCGCGCTCCCGGAGCCGTGCGCAAGCCGCGCACCCGGGAGGGCGGTGCGGCGGCGCCGTCGGGGCCGGCGCAGCCGCCGCTCCCCCCCGGTGGCGGGACGGGTCCCGGGGATAATGAGGGACGCCGCGCTGGGGGCGGAGCGGGGATCACGGGTGGCGGCGAGGGGCCCGTCACCCGTGGCGCGGGCCGCACGGTCGGGACGCGGCCGCCGCTGGTGCTGGGTGCGGCGGCGGTCGATGCGGCGCTCGGGGGCGGGCTCGCCCGGGCGGCGCTGCACGAGGTCGCAGCGGCGCGGCCGGGCGATCCGTCGGCCGCCCTCGGCTTCGTCCTCGGCCTTGCGGCGCGGGCGGCGGCCTTCAAGGGGCGGGTGCTGTGGGTGGTCGAGGGGGCGGCGGCGGGCGAGGCCGGCGCGCTCTACGGCCCCGGCCTCGACGGCTTCGGGCTGCCGGCGCGGCGGCTCGTCGTGCTCGCGGTGCGCCGGCCGGTCGACGCCCTGTGGGCGATGGAGGAGGGGCTGAAGACGCCCGGCCTCGCCGCCGTCGTCGCCGAGTTCCTCGACGGCGGAGCCGTCGACCTCACCGCCAGCCGGCGGCTGTCGCTGGCGGCGGGGGCGGGCGGCGGGCTCGGCCTCATCGTCGCCCACCGGGGTGGGCCGGGGCCGTCGGCGGCGGTGACGCGCTGGCGGGCCGGCGCCGCCGCGGCAGCACCCGACCGCCACGGCGGCCTCGGCCCGCCGGCCGTGGCGCTCTCCCTGACACGCAACCGCCGCGGACCCTGCGGCGCCTTCATCATCGAGTGGGACAGCCATGCCGGACGCTTTGCCGATCTCGATGCCGCTCGCCCCGCCCTGGCGGGAGCCGGCTCTCCCGCCGCCGGCCGCCGGGACCACGGCGGCATTGCCCTCCGGGGGAGTCCCGGCGGGGAGCCTTTCGACGCCGGGTGCCCGGCGGCCGGCGCCGCCGGCGCGCACCCTGGCGGTGTGGCTGCCGCGGCTGCCGACCGACCGCCTCGCCCGCAGGCGGCGTGAGGCGGGGGCCGACGGACGGACGGCGGCGGGCCCTGGCGGCCCGGCGGCGGGCGGTGCCGGGCCGCTCGTCACCGTCGTGCGCGAGAAGGCGGCGCTGCGGCTCGCCGCCGTCAACGCCGCCGCCGCCGCGCTCGGGCTCGCCCCCGGCCTGGCGCTCGCCGACGCCCGTGCCCGCCACCCGGACCTCGCCGTCGCCGAGGCCGACCCGGCGGCGGAGCGGGCGCTGCTCACAGCCGTCGCCGACCTCTGCGACCGCTACACGCCGCTCGTCGCCCTCGACCCGCCGGACGGCCTCTTCCTCGACGTCACCGGCTGCGCCCATCTCTTCGGCGGCGAGGCGGCGATGGCGGCCGACCTCTCCGCCCGGCTTTCCCGCTTCGGCCTGACCGCCCGCCTCGCCGTCGCCGCGACGCCCGGGGCGGCCTGGGCGGCGGCGCGCTGCGGTCTGGAGGGCGGCGGAGCCTCCGACCGCGACCAGACCGGACATCCGTCGGCGGGCCGGGATCGAGACGGCCGGCAACCGAACCGCCGAGACGCTACCGACCCGGCCGCCGGCTGGTGCGTGCTGGCCTCGGGTGACGAGCCGGCGGCGCTGGCGCCGCTGCCGGTCGCAGCCCTCCGGCTCGCGCCGGCCACCATCAGTGCGCTCGGCCGCGCCGGGCTGACGTGCATCGGCGACCTCGCCGTCCTGCCGCGGGCGCCGCTCGCCGCCCGTTTCGGCGCCGGCCTCCTCACCCGCCTCGACCAGGCGCTCGGCCGCGCCGACGAGGCGCTGGTGTGGCGGCGGCCGCCGCCGGTCCACCTCGTCGAGCGGGTGTTCGCCGAGCCGATCGTGTCGGAGCGCGACGTGCTGCTCGCCGCCGAGCGCCTCGCCGCCCGCCTCGCCGAGACGCTGACGGCCCACGACCAGGGCGCCCGCGGCCTCGAACTGACGCTGTTCCGCGTCGACGGGGCGGTGCAGCGGCTGACGGTCGGCACCAGCCGGCCGCTGCGCGACCCCGCCGTGGTGCGCCGGCTCATCGCCGAGAAGCTCACCCGCTTGGTCGACCTCGATGCCGGCTACGGCTTCGACCGCGCCCGCCTCGCCGCTCTGGCCGTCGCGCCGCTGCCGCCGCAGCAGGCGGGCTTCGAGGCGGGGCTGGCCGACGGACTCGACGGCGGTGCGGACGCGGAGGAAGAACTCGCCCGCCTGGTCGACCGCCTCGCCGCCCGGCTCGGGGCGGAGCGGGTGACGCGGCTCGTCGCCGGCGACAGCCACCTGCCGGAGCGCGCCGGTGGCGCGGTGCCGGTGGTGGGCTTTTCCGAGCCTCCGCAGGCGGTCCTCGACCCGTCGCCGCCCGCCGACCTGCTGCAGCAGGACACCCGCCACCCGCGGCCGCCGCGGCTGTTCGTGCGGCCGGAACCGGTGGAGGTGGTGGCCGAGGTGCCGGACGGGCCGCCGGCGCGCTTCCGCTGGCGCCGCGTCGAGCACCGGGTGATGCGCTCGGAGGGGCCGGAGCGCATCGCCGCCGAATGGTGGCGCGACGGCCCGGCGGCGCCGACGCGCGACTATTTCCGCGTCGAGACCACCGAGGGCCGCCGTCTCTGGCTCTATCGCGAGGGCCTCTACGAGCGCGAGACGGTGCACCCGCGCTGGTATGTGCACGGGCTCTTTGCATGAACCGGCTCTTCGCATGAGAGAGCGCCCACCGGACCGGGACGCCCCGCATGCAGCCCTGCGCGAGCCCCCTCCGCCAAGCCCACCGGCCCCGCCGCGGGTCGCCTCGCCCGCCTATGTGGAGCTTGCGACCACCAGCAACTTCACTTTCCTCACTGGCGGCTCGCATCCGGAGGAATACGTCGAAGCCGCCGCCGAGCTCGGCCTCGCCGGCATCGGGCTCGCAGACCGCAACACGCTATCGGGCATCGTCCGCGCCCACACCGCGGCGAAGGAGAAGGGCGTGCGCTTCGCCGTCGGCTGCCGCCTCGGCTTCTCCGACGGCACGCCGGACGTGCTCGCCTACCCGGCCGATCGTGCCGCCTATGGCCGGCTGTGCCGGCTGCTGACGGCCGCCAACCTGAAGGGCGAGAAGGGGTCGCCGGAGCTCCGCCTCGACGACCTCCTCGCCGTCCTCGCCGAGGAGGAGGGGAAGGGGTCGCCAGGGGAGGGCGGCTGGGCAGGGGGCGGATCGGCAGGAGCCCCCGAGGCCCCGGCCCGGCCTCCAGCGGGCGCCGGCCTGCGGTTGATCGCGATGCCGCCGCCGCGGCCGGGTGCCGGCTTCGCCGCCCTGCTCGAGCGGCTCGCCGACGCAGCACCAGGGCGGGTGTGGGTGGGGCTGGCGATGGGCCGGCGCGGCGACGACGCACGCCGCGCCGCCCGCCTCGCGGCGCTGGCGGCGGCGCACCGGCTGCCGCTCATCGCCGTCGGCGACGTCGTCTACCACACCCCCGCCCGCCGGCCGCTGCAGGACGTTCTCGCCTGCATCCGCGAGGGCACGACGCTCGCCGCCGCCGCCGCCGGCCGCCGGCTCGAGGCGAACGCCGAGCGCCACCTGAAGGCGCCGGCGGAGACCGCGCGGCTGTTCCGCGCCTACCCCGAGGCCGTCGCGGAAACCATGCGCTTCCTCGCAGGCCTCACCTTCTCCCTCGACGAGCTGCGCTACGAGTACCCGGACGAGCTGCGCGCCGGTCATGCCACGCCGCAGGCGGCGCTGGAGGCGCGCACCGCGGAGGGAGCACGCGAGCGCTATCCGCGCGGCGTGCCGGAGAAGGTGGCGACCGTGCTCGCCCACGAGCTCGCCGTCATCGCCGAGCTCTCCTACGCTCCCTACTTCCTCACCGTCGACGACATCGTCCGCTTCGCCCGCGGCCGCGGCATCCTCTGCCAGGGGCGCGGCTCGGCGGCGAACTCCGCCGTGTGCTTCTGCCTCGGCATCACCGAGGTCGACCCCGCCCGCAGCGACCTCCTGTTCGAGCGCTTCATCTCGGCCAACCGCAACGAGCCGCCCGACATCGACGTCGACTTCGAGCACGAGCGCCGCGAGGAGGTGATCGCCTACATCTACGCGCGCTATGGCCGCGAGCGCGCCGGCCTCGCCGCCACCACCATCACCTACCGCACGCGCAGCGCCGTGCGCGAGGTCGGCAAGGTGTTCGGCCTCTCCGAGGACACGGTGGCAGCCCTTGCCGGCGCCGTCTGGGGCTGGTCGTCCTCCGGCGTGGCCGAGGCCGACGTGCGCCGCATCGGCCTCGATCCGGCCGACCGCCGCCTCGCCATGGTGATGGCGTTGACGAAGGCGCTGATCAGCTTCCCGCGCCACCTCTCCCAGCACGTCGGCGGCATGATCGTCAGCCGCGGCCGGCTCGACGAGCTGGTGCCGCTGACGCGCTCCGGCATGGAGAGCCGGCCGATCATCGAGTGGAACAAGGACGACCTCGAGGAGCTCGGCCTCCTCAAGATCGACATCCTGGCGCTCGGCATGCTGACGGCGCTCCGGAAGTGCTTCGCCCTCCTGCGCGAGCGCTACGGCCTGCCTGTGACGCGCATCTGCGACGTGCCCCCCGAGGACCCGGCGGTCTACCGCATGCTGCAACGGGCCGATTCCGTCGGCGTCTTCCAGGTCGAGAGCCGGGCGCAGCAGTCGATGCTGCCGCGCCTGAAGCCGGAGCGCTTCGAGGACCTCGTCGTCGAGGTGGCGATCGTCCGCCCCGGCCCCATCCAGGGCGGCATGGTGCACCCCTATCTCAAGCGCCGCGAGGGGCGGGAGAAGGTGGTCTATCCCCTCCCGGAGCTCGAGCCGGTGCTGAAATCGACGCTCGGCGTGCCGCTCTTCCAGGAGCAGGCGATGCAGATCGCCATGGTCGCCGCGAACTTCTCCGCCGCCGACGCCGACGGGCTGCGCCGCGCGATGGCGACCTTCCGGCATGTCGGCACCATCCATACCTTTCAGGAGAAGCTCTTCGCCGGCATGCGGGCCAAGGGCTATCCGGCGCAGTTCATCGAGGACCTGTGGAAGCAGATCGAGGGCTTCGGCTCCTACGGCTTCCCGCGCTCCCACGCCGAGAGCTTCGCCCTCCTAGTCTACGCCTCCGCCTGGGTGAAGTGCCGCTACCCGGACGTCTTCGCCGCCGGGCTGATGAACGCCTGGCCGATGGGCTTCTACGCCCCCGCCCAGCTCGTCCGCGACGCCGAGGAGCACGGCGTCGAGTTCCGTGCCGTCGACATCCTCCACTCCGACTGGGACCACACGCTGGAGCCGGGCGCGCCGGCGGCGCCGCGGCTGCACCGTCGTCACGCCGACATGGCCGGCGACATCGAAGCGGTGAACGCCGTGCGGCTCGGGCTGCGCCAGGTCGAGGGTCTCGGCGAGGCGCAGGGCAGGGCGCTTGTCGCCGCTCGCGGGACGGGCTTCGATTCCGTCCGGGACCTCTGGCTGCGGACGGGCCTCGCGCCCTCCGTGCTGGAGCGCCTGGCCGATGCCGACGCCTTCCGCTCCCTCGGGCTCGATCGGCGCGCGGCACTGTGGGCGGTGCGCGGCCTCGGGCGGGCCGGCGACAAGGACGACCTGCCCCTGTTCCGGGCGGTCAAGATGGAGGCGCGCGAGGCGGAGGTGGCGCTGCCGGCGATGCCGCTCGGCACCCACGTGGTCGAGGACTACCGCCACCTGAAACTGTCGCTGAAGCACCACCCGGTCGCCTTCGTCCGCCGGACGCTCGATGCACGCGGCGTGACGAAGAACGCCCGGCTGCCGGAGACGGCGCCCGGCCGGCGGCTGACGATCGCCGGCCTCGTGCTGGTGCGCCAGCGGCCGGGCACGGCGAGCGGCGTCGTCTTCATGACGATCGAGGACGAGACGGCGTGGGCGAACGTCATCGTCTGGCCGCGCGTCTTCGAGCGCTTCCGGGCCGAGGCGCTCGCCGCCCGCCTCGTCGCGGTGACGGGCAAGCTGCAGAACGAGCGCGGCGTCGTCCACCTCGTCGCCGACCGGCTGGAGGACCTCAACGTGCTGATCGACGGCATCGCCGGCGCCGGCGTCGACGCCGTCATGCAGTCGGACGAGGTCAAGCGCCCGCAGGATGAGCGCCGTGGCCCGCCGCGCCGGCCGTTCCGCGACGAGGCGGCAGCGGCCATGCCGAAAGGGCGCAATTTTCATTGAGCGGCAGCAAACGGGGCCGCACCGGCCGCCCGCCACGAAATCAACACACCGGTTACAGAAAGGGTGCGCGCGAAGGCCATGGTGCAACCTTCTTCCGATAACCCCTCGAAGACGAGTTCGTCCATGTCCGTCGCCGGGTCTGAACCCTCGGTCGCAGAGTTTGCGATGCGCCTCAGCCAGCAGAAGCTCGTGGCGGAGTTCGGGCTGTTCGCCATGCAGCAGGCGAACGGCCTCCACGACATCCTGCAGGAGGCGAGCCGCGTCGCCGCCGACGGCCTGCAGACGCGCTTCGCCAAGGTGCTGCAGCATCAGCCCGGCGAAGCGGACTTTCTCGTTTGTGCCGGCGTCGGCTGGCAGCCGGGGGTCGTCGGACACGCCCGCATCGGCGGCGATCTCGCGAGCCCGGCCGGCTACGCCTTCCGCACCCAGCGGCCGGTGATCTCCAACCATCTTTCCGACGAGGAGCGCTTCCGCACGCCGGAACTGCTCGCCCGCCACGGCATCAAGAGTGCCCTCAACGTGGTGATCCGCGGTGGCGATGCCCCGCCCTTCGGCGTGCTGGAGGGCGACAGCACCGACCGCCACGATTTCGGCGATCACGACTCCACTTTCCTGCAATCGCTCGCCAACACGCTCGCGGCGGCGCTCGAGATGCAGGCGCGCCAGGAGGCCCGCGACCGCCTGCTGCACGAGAAGGATCTCCTGATGAAGGAGGTCCACCACCGTGTCGAGAACAGCCTGCAACTCGTGCGCAGCATCCTCCAGCTGCAGGCGCGCTCCCAGACGTCCACGGAGGTCCGCGTCCAGCTCGAGGAGGCGGCCTCCCGCATCTCCGCCATCGGTGCCGTGCATCACCGGCTGCACGCCGGCGGCTCGGTCGAGACCGCCGACCTGCCGAGCTACTTCGACGGGCTGATGGGCGACGTCCGCCAGTTGCTGCCGGGTGACGATACCGCCCGACCGATCGCCATCGACAGCCCGCAGATCGCGCTGCCGGTGAACGTCATCACGCCGCTCGGCCTGATCACCATGGAACTCATCACCAATTCGCTGAAATACGGCAGCGGGCCGGTGCGGGTGACGATCCGACCCGTCGCGGGCGCCATCGAGGTGGCGGTCGTCGACGACGGGCACGGCTTCCCGGTCGAATTCGACCCTGCCATGAGCCGTGGGCTCGGCATGCGGCTGGTGAGGGCGCTTTGCCGACCCGCCGGCGGCGTCGAGATCGACCGCTCCGTCCCGCACGCGCGTGTCGTCGCACGCCTCGCGCTCGACTGATCGAGCCGTCGCGCCCGGTTCCGCGGGCCCGGCGGCGACCGGCCCGACATCCTGCAGTCCTGAAGTCGTGCCGGAAGTCGTCGTGCAGACGTCCGGCCGATATCTCAAGATGTTCGCCCAATGCCGAAAAAATGATGAGAGTCCGGCATCGCCGCGCCTTATCGTTCCGCCGCGCGCGAAGTAACTCGGTCACGAGATGATGCGCGTCGTGGAGGGGAATATGCGGACGAAGCATTTTGCACTTGGTATTTCAGCATGTCTCGGCCTGGCGCTGACAGCAGCGCCGGCGGCAGCCGACGCTGGCAAGACGGAAGCCGTCTATCCGTCAGGTTCCTCGGTCGCGCCGATGGGCGATTTCGCCTGGCTCGTGTCGAAGAACGCCGACAAGTACGACGTCGAGATCCTCGACAAGAACGGTGCGGTTCTCCAGAAGAAGACCTTCACTTCCGCCAAGGCCAAATGTAATCAGAAGAAGAACCTGGTCTGCCGCGCCCCCTTCGGCGAGGCGATCGATCCGAAGGCGGCGAGCTGGCGCGTCCGCGGCGTCGAAGGGTCGAAGAAGGGACCGCAGAGCGAACTCGCCTACTTCATCGTCGAAACCGACACCCCGCTGTGGGCGGTGGTCAACCCCGACCTGACGCTCGCCCGCGGCGCCGGTGTCGTCAGCGTCAGCAAGCAGGACGAAGGCCAGTCCGCCGTTCTCTTCGACCGGGACGTCTCGCAGTGTGCCTACACGGCGAATGTCGGCTTCGCCGGCGACACGGGAGTGCCCGACGACGGCGCGGTCACCGTCGTCGGCCTCAACGGCGAGCCCAATGGCGTCTACATCGCAACCTACGATCAGGCCGGCGCGTCGGTCGATTCCGGCTTCCACCTCGTCGTCACCTGCGGCGGCAGCGAGCCGCCCGTCTGAAGCCGGACATCGACACGGCGGCGCGCGGGCCAGGACCCGCGCGCCGCTCTCGCGGGCAGCCGCGTCCCGCCGCATCGTCGCGGATCCGTCAAGGCGCCCGCGCGCTCTCCGACAGCCCGCTCTCCTGGCCGGAGCGCTGCACGGCGGTGACGGCATAGGTGCGGCCGGCAGCGACGGGCGCGTCGTCCACGAAGCGTGTGGTCGTCGCGGCGACCTCGCCGAGCAGTGTTCGGCCGCCCGCCTCGTCGACTGCGTAGACGCGATAGGCGGCGACCGCCGGGTCATAGGCTGGCTGGCCGCTCCTCGCCACCAGCGGCGGCGGCGACCACGTCACGACGACCGCAGTCGCCTCAAAGGCCGCCCGCACCTCGACCGGCGCCGGCGGGAAGACGCGATGGTACTCGTCGACGGAGATGCCGCCGTCGGCCTGGGCGGTCGCGGGCACCAGCGCTGAAGCGAGGCAGACCCCGATCAGCGCCGCCGCCGTGGTTGCGGAGACCACCGGCCCGACTCCCGTCCGTCTCGCACGCTGCGCCGTCATGCCCACCGTCACGCTCCCACCTTTGCCGGTCACGACCCTCGCCCCGCGCGGCGGCGAAAACACGACGGCCGCGGGGGACGATGCCCCCGCGGCCGCGTTCGGCGTGCCGTGGCTCAGTTCTTCTGCTTCGACTTCATCGCCACATAGTCGTCCCAGCTGAGCTCCTTCAGGTCGTCGGGGCTCGTCATCAGGCTCTGCAGCGGCTCCTCGCCGGCGCCGATCTCGCCGCCGTCGTAGATGATGTTGTCCCACTCCGGGAAGCGGGCGCGCAGGATGCTCTGGACGCCGCTGTTGTTGAGATCGACCGCCACCGGGTTGTCGGTGTTGATGATGTTGTTGTTCCAGTCGATCTTGGCGTTGGCGCCCTGCGGCTTCGACTTCGACACGCCGGCGGAGAACCAGCGCGCACCATAGGGCCGGAGCGGCGCGTCGCCGCCCTGGCGGGTGAGGCCAGCCGTCTCGTTCAGCGCCGCCTCGTTGAGATCGTGCAGGTCGAAGCGCTCGTAGTCGAGTTTGGCGCCGTCCTTGTGCAGGATCCAGTCGAGCTGGTGGTGGTAGCTCATGATGGAGAGGTGGTTCGGCTTGTAGTTCTCGTGGTCGACACCGCCGTGGCGCAGGCCGAGATTGTGGCCGAGCTCGTGCATGATGGTGCCGGCGCGCTGGACGACGGTACCGGGATTGGACGGGAACAGCCCGAGCGTCTCGATGAAGTCGCTCGCCGGGATGCCGCGCGACAGGCCGCTGGAGCCGCCGCCGCTGTAGCCGTGGCCCGCGATCATGCGGTGATAGATGCGCCGCTCGGCTTCCGAGACGAGCGGGTTCATGATCGCGTCGAACTCGGTCCACACCGGGTTGAGGTCGGCGTCGTGCGGCACGCCGCCGAGGTTCCTGAAGTGGAGGGTGATGCCGGTGCTGCCGTCAGGATTGGTGACGGGCGCGTTCTTGAAGGACTTGGCGACGGCCTTCAGCACGGCCTTGCTCGGCTCGTGCGACACGGCCTCCGTCTCCGAGGCCTCCATCCACGCGTAGGCGATGAAGATGTCCTTGCGGTTCGGGTCCGCACCACGCTTGTGGATCGGCACGTCCACCTTGCCGTCGCCGTCGTGGTCGTAGCCGCTGGTCTCCCACGAATCGAGCAGGCCGTCGCCGTCGGTATCCTTGTTGACGTCGCCCTTCCCCGAGAGCTCGAACCAGGCGAAGAAGATGTTGTCGTCGTCAGACGGGTTGTAGGTGTCGACGAGGATCTTCGCCGTCTTGGCATCGAGGAACTTCAGGAGATCGTACATCTCGTCGTCGGTGCGGGTGTCGGTCGGCTGCGCGTTCGGGTCGACCGGGTTGGCCTTCGCGTCTCCGAGGCCACCGGCGGTGATCAGCGCGCCGTTCGCGAAGCTTCCATCGTCCTGGCCACCGGCCGACGTCGACAGCCGTTGGCCGTTGACGTCGATGGTGCTGTACTGGTTGGTCGGCTGGGCGCTGTAGGAGATGCCGAGGCCCATGTTGGCGAAGGCGCCGCGCGCCTTCGGGTCGATCGGCTCGGCAAGCGTCAGCTCGAAGCGGTCACCGGCGAGCTGCTGGCCACCGAACATCAGCACGACGGTGCGCTTCTCCGCGTCGCTCGGCGTTCGGAAGACGACAGCCAGCACCTCGCCGTCGATTGAAAAGTTGTTGACCGGCTCCGCCAGAGCGAAGTCGATGGTGCCTGCGCCGGCGGCATCCACCTTCGGCTTGACGATGTTGGTGACGTCGGCGAGCACGCTGTGGAAGAAGGCCGGGGTGAACTGGATATCGTTGTAGACGCCGTCGATCCAGGTCACCTTCTTGCCGTCGAGCGTGACGTTGTCGTTGCCGATGGTAACGACGCCGCTCGAGGCGGCCATCAGGAAGGCCTTCTCGACCACCGCGTCCTTGGCGGGCTTCTTGACGCTGACGACGTGGCTGAGATCGTTGCTGCCGGCGGCGTCGACGGACAGGCGGTACTTGCCGAACTTGCGATAGAACACCTCGAGCCCGGAGGCGGCGGTGATCGGGTCCGGCGCCTGCTGAACTGCGGCGGGAGCACCCTTGGCGGCCGGCGCGGTGCCGGGCGCGCTGCCTGCGAACGCAGTGCCGGCGAGCGCGGTGCCGGCGGTGAGGATGGCTGCGAGCGCCAGGAAATGGCGCGAACGGGAACGTGACATCAATGCCTCCTGTTGAATCGACGCGAGCGCCCCCACATCGTCTCCGGCGGAGACGATCGGCGCGTTGGCAGAAGTCTTCTTCGTCCGATGGCTTTACTGAGCACGAAGGCGCCACCCCCCTGGCGCCTATCGGTGCAGTCTTCCCCCCGTCTTCTTCTTGTCGTTCGATCCGAAACAGGAGCACAATTCGCGCAGGCCGGCTATAGCGCGATCACCAGCGACGAAAGCAAGACGAGAATACTGAAGTCGGACTACAACCGGTGGTCCTCGATCTGGCGTGGAACACGGTTGATGCTGCGCTGCGGCACGGATGGTCGTTGCGCATCGAAAGCGCCTGATGGTTCGGATCCCCGCAGAATTTCCACCGGCGAGCCGCTCCCGGCAGGTGGTTTATAAGCGGCAGGATAGAATAGTTCCCAATTCCCTCGATCGCTGCTGCCGAGGAGACCTGTCCTTTGCCGCACCGATTGTGCGGTGAACGACAAGAAGCGATCCATTCGCCGCAGCGGGGAGGCGTCAGCGAGGGCTGTTGGCGCGAGGAAGGCAGGAATACGAGCGGCTGCTGTCGGGTGGCATCCGCCGATTTGGGGGATCGGACAGGGCCGAACACGTTCGCGGCATCGCTACGTGATCGGCCGACCCGTCGGGGTGGGGCAGCGCATCCGGGCGGCTCCGACAACGTGTCGCGGCCTGAATCGCCGCACCCGCACGACCGTCCGGCCGCCGCGCCTGTGCCCGCGGCGACGGCTGTCGCCGCTGCACACAGGAAGCTGCGTCGCCGCGCTTGACTTTGCCCGGCGCAGATCGTACCTCCCGCCTCGCCTCGGCGCCGACACGCGCGTCGACCGAGGGGGTGTAGCTCAGTTGGTTAGAGCGCCGGCCTGTCACGCCGGAGGTCGCGGGTTCGAGCCCCGTCACTCCCGCCACTCCTTCCCTTGATCGACGTTGCACGCAGGGCAATCGGGCCGGGCAGGGCCGTGCCCCGCCAGCCCCCGACCCGCTTGCCTGCCTGCGATGGTTTCCGACAGCGGCCAAAAGGGGAATTCTGCACCCGGCCGGCCCGTGTCCTGCGGCGCCGAAAACGGTCGCGCCCTGCGGGCATGGCGGTCGCCGTACTCGTCAAGGACGGCGTATCTGTCTATGCTCCCGGCCGGATTCGCCTCTCGGAACCCATTGCCATCTCGTCGCCAGAGTATTTCCCAGCATGAAGAAGCTCAATGTCTTGATGTGCGGCGGACGCCGGATTTCGGATGCCGTTCTTTCAATTCATCGGGGTTTTCAGAAGCTCGGCCATGACGTCGTGCACGTCGCGACGCGCAAGGCGGGAACCAAGTACGAGCCGGCCGACGATCTGCACGAGACCTTGAGCGGCATCGTGCGTGACTGGAAGCCGGATCTCCTGATCTGGGTGATGTGCAAGTATGACTGCCCGCCGGGATTGATTTCGGAGCTCAGACGGCTGCGGCCCGAGATGGCCACGGTGTTTCACAGCTTCGACGATCCCGTGCAGATCGACCTGACGGGGGCGCCCTGGGCGATGGAATTCTCGCACGCGGTGACGTGCTGCATCGCCTCCGTTCCCTGGTACGAGCAGCATGGATTGCAGGCGATCTGTCTGTATCCGCCCTCGGATGCGGAGATTCACGGCAACGCCGCCGCGGTCACCCAGGAAGAGTGCGAGTTGTCCCTCGCTGCGACCAACGTCTATCCGCGCGCGCTGTTTCCGCGTGTCCTCGCCGAGCGGACCGAACTTGCACGACTGGCGGACAGGCTCGGCCATCTCCACCTCTACGGTCCCTGGGAAGGCAGTCGCGTCACCTGGGGCGGGCAGTTCGGCGCGCCTGACCTCAAGCATGCGTTCAAGGGGCGCCGCAACTGGGACCAGATGCCGGGCATCTACAAGTCCGCAAAGATAAACCTGAACTCGCACAACCGTCCGGACGCCTACGGTTACCTGAACGAGCGCACCATTCATGTGCTGTCGACGGGAAGCTTCATGCTGACCGACGCCGTCGCCGGCATCGAGACGCTGTTCGACGTCGGCCGGCACCTGGACACCTGGAGCAGCCTCGAGGAGGCCGAGGACAAGATGCTGTTCTGGCTCCGCCACGACACGGCTCGACAGAAAGTCGCACAGGAAGCAAAAGCATTTACCCTTGACCAGTACAGTAATACCGCCCACAATCAAAAGCTGATTGATTTCTTAAGGCTTTCGTGAGGGCGTATCATGGGCGATGTTCTGACCATCGGCGGAATTGGCGGTCTCAAGATGCGGCCTTTTCCGCCGAAGGAGCGGGAGGATGGCACGCTGTTTCGCGATGCCGTGACGGAAACGATCCGGGAGTACGGTTGCTGGGAGCCGGACGAGACCGAGATCATTCTCGAGTTGCTTCCACCCGGCGAGGCCGACAGCGGCTATTTCGTCGATGTCGGGGCGCAGCTCGGTTATTACAGCCTGATCGCAGCGTCGCGCGGCTACAAGGTGCTGTCGTTCGAGTATGATATCGACGTCTATGCCACGCTCGTCGAGAATATTCGACTGAACGGGTTCCAGAACCTGATCACACCCTATCGCCGCTACGTCTGTGACACGTGCGATGGCGTGGCGAAGGGCGTGCCGCGCGTTTCAATCGATGCTCTCGCGGATGCCTTCAAGCTTTCGACCTACGGAATCCGGCTGCTGAAAGTCGACGTGGAGGGCTTCGACCCGTTGGTGATCCGGGGGGCGATGGAGTGCTTCCGCAATCGGTCCATCCATGCCGCCATCGTCGAGATCTCCCCGAAGTTCGAGAAGAGGACGCCGTTTTCCCAGTATGTGAAAATGGCGGCGGACGTCGCGGGCCTCGGCTACGCCGTCTATGACATCGGCATCGCGCCGAAGCGCCGCCTCGCTGATCGCCATGATCATCTCGGGCGGCTGGCCGGCAACGAATTGACGAGCTTCGATGAAGCGGAGCTGCGGGCGATGATCGGCGCGAAGGGCCAGACCAACTTTCTCTTCGTCCGCACGGCCGGCTAGGCACCGGCTTCGGGTGCGCCATCCGGGCGCGCCCGCCGGCGGTCGGCCGAGCGCATGGCGCGCGTCCGGACGCGGCGGCAGGGCGCGGTGTGGGTGCGGATCACGCTGCCTCCAGCGACCCGCGCACGATCCCGATGCCGGCGCCGACCCCGTGCTTCTCGATGTGCCTGCTATAGAAGTCTTCGGTGTTGCGGTCGCGGATGGTGATCAGCATCCGGACCTCGGGATCATCATTGGTGAGGGATCCGAGCTTCCGGTCGTCGGGAATCTCGTTCCACAGTCGCGGCACGCCGCACGCCTTGTTGGCGATGTCGTGGAAGGCGATGTAGCGGGACGGCATCGACAGTTCCAGCTCATAGTCGGCCTTCACGCCGGCATAGGAATGATCGCCGTCGATCATCACGAGGTCGATCTGCCCGAGACCCGCGCGCCAGGTCCGGTACTCCGGCGAATGAGAATCGCCGATGAAGATTGCCCAGTCCGGGTGGCCGTTTCTCCGCGACCGCAGGGTTTCGCGCTCCTCGTAGGAAACGCCGGCGACGGTCTCGAACTGGCACGCCGTCTCCATGAAGGCGAGAAGGCCTCCGTGCTGGATGCCGACCTCCAGGTAGCTTCGGACCCCGTTGTCGATGCAGAATCCGGCGAAGAACGCCAGCTCGTTCGGATACTTCATGATCGTCGACTGCTTGCCGGCCGCTTCGGCGTGGATCATCCGGTCCAGCCGTTGCGTCCAGGTGTCGGCGGTGAAGTCGGGAGTATCCATGCGGGAGCCCCTTGAAGTTGCGTTGCGTCGACGTCGCGGTGCAGTCAATGCGATGCCGCGCCGGCAAGTGCCGCGGCGCCGTAGGCCGGATGCACCTTCTCCTCGACGATCTCCGAGCCGAACAGCATGTTGATCTCGCGTTTGATCGCTGCCCGCCGGTCGTTGAAGATGTAGACGTTGCGGGCGAGCTGGATGAACTCGGCGTCGAAGCGCTGTTCCGCCTCGTGCTGGCGCTTGGCGTTCTCGATGTCCCAGAGGAGCTCGTTCACCGCCTTCAGGTTCGCCTGCAGCCCGACGTGGGCCTGGCTCCTGCCGAACACCGCGTCGGCGACCTTCCGCAGCGCCTCCAGTTCACGGATGACGTTCGCCGTTCGCGCAGGGTCGGAAATGCGGTCGCGCTTGATCTCCAGGATGGTGATCTTGTCGACCAGTTCTCCGGCGGCCACGGGGATGAGGATCATTGCACCGGACCTCCATGACGGGCTCATCGGCTGACGACGAGCTTGAGGGGCACGTGGACCCGTTCCACTTCGGCGAGGAGACCCTGCACCGCCGCCCATACGGTCTCGAGGTCGAGGCGGTCGATGCAGGTGCAGCCGCCCGCCAGGAAGTGTTTGGAATTCTTCACTTCGCAGGGAGAGCACTCGGACGACAGGCTGACGCTGCGGCCGTGCGCGCTGAGCGGGCCGCGCGTTTCCCAGTTGGTCGGCCCGAAGATGCCGACGACGGGAATGCCCAACGCGTTGGCGATGTTCATCACGCCGCTGTCGTTGGAGATGAACGCGTCGCACTGCAGCATGCCGCGCACCATCTCCTCGATGGTGCCACCGGTGTGGTCGAGGGTGCCCTCGACATATTCCGCGGGGGTCCCGAAGGAGGCGACGCTGTAGCCGGCGTCGCGGAGCCTGCCGCCCAGGGCCGGGAAGTGCGGCCAGCGCTTGCTCGTCCAGAAGCCGCTCTTGGAGCCGCCGTGAAAGCCGACGAGGCCGCCGTTCGGCCGCTGGTAGGCGTAGTTCCCGACATAGTAGTCGGCGGCGGCCGTGGCCGGATCGTAGGGGATGCCCAGGAGAACCTTCGCCGCCTCGAGGTTGAACAGCGCCTCGTGCAGGGCATGGCCGGGATGGAAGCCGTCCCAGTCGCGGCTGAACACCACGCGCCGCGCGTGGAAGGGCAGGCTCGCCGTGCCGAAGCAGTGCGTCACGAAAATGGTGTCGTAGCGCCGCCGGAGCGCGTAGTTGCGCAGCGAGTAGACACTGTTCACGAACCGGTCGTTCTGCAGCAGGAACAGGCTCGTGCCATGATCCTCGGCGACGAGCAGATCGACGCGCCGGCCAAGCGTGCGGGCAATGTTGCGGATCATCGGCCCGGCGTGCAGCATGTTTCCGATGCCGGAGCCGACGCAGACGAGCATGGCGTCCGTCTGCGTCTCGACGATGCGCAGGATGTCCTCGCGCTGCGCCGCCTGCGAGTATCGCTCGGAGTTCTCCGCCGCCAGCCGGCAGCGCTCGCCATAATAGGCCGCGTCCCCGTAGAGCCGCGCGATCTCCTGCGCCCAGAGCTCGACACTCTCCGGAAGCACGATGCCCGACTCGGCAAGGAGATAGGGAACGTTGCCGACATCGGAGCCGATCACGGGCTTGCCGTAACGCTGCGCCTCGATGCAGACGCGGCTGAACGTCTCGACGAAGCGGTAGCTCGGCACCGCGACCATCCGGGCCGCTCGGTAGAGCGAGGCCATGTCGGTGGTCTTCTCGATGATGCGGACGTTCGTCGCCCCCAGACGGCGGACGAGCTCGCGCGCCTCCGTCGCGTCGGACTGGCTGGCGATCGAGACGAACGGGATATGGCGGAGCGTCGCCGCCACCTGCGCGATGAGGTCGAAGCCCTTCTCCGGCTTGGCGTTGACGAGCAGGACGAAGCCTGGCTCGGGTGCCGCCGCCGTCACGCCGCGCGCTCCAGGTCGTGCGGGACCGAGTAGACGACCGGGCAGCGGACGCCGAAGGCCGTCTCCAGCACTTGCCGGGTATAGTGGGAGTTGGCGTAGACGGTGGAGGCGCGGGTCAGGACGAACTCGAACTCCGATCGCGGGATCGGCGCGCCCGTCTCGTCGAAGAAGGCATCTCCGGCATCCGAGCCCAGCGCCTCGCGCCAGAAGTGGACGCCATAGACGAGCTGCACGTTCATCATCTCGAGTGCGCTCGCAGCCAGCATGCCCGTGCCGGAAATGCCGTGCACAAGCGTCGCGCCCGTGCGCAGGACGAGCTCCCGCAGGCTGTTCGGGTTGTCGCCGACGAACGCGAAGGGCCTGTCGCCCATCCGTCCCGCTTCCCCCGCGCGCTCGTTCGAGATGCCGACGATGATCGGCTCGAGGCCGATGCTGCGGTAGTGATCGGCCATGCTCTCGATGAAATGCTCGCCGCCGCCGAACTTGACGATGCCGTGGCGCGACATGACGATGACGGTGTCGCCCGGCCGCGGCGGCCGGAACCCCGGCAGGTAGAGCTCCTCGAACGTCTTCAGGCGCGCCAGCGTCTGGGCGGTGCCGGTCGACCGCACGAGTTCTGTCACGGCGTCGCGGTGCCAGAAGACCCGCTCGGCCCCCCCGTCCTCGCGGAAGCGGTGGCAGCCGAAGCGCTCGTCCATCGCGCCGGCGGGCGGAGCCGGTGCGGCCTCGTCCCGCGCCCCGCGAGCGCACACTTCCAGCCACACGGCCGCGACGGCCGACAGCCGGGTGGCAGCGTCGGTGGTCGGCCCGGCCGGGTCGAGCCGGACCTCCGAGCCATCGGCGTCGACGAGGCTGTGCCGGCCGTCCGGGTCGAGCATCAGCGCGCCGAAGCGGTGGCGCTGCTCGGGCTGGTCGTCGTCGTCCAGGAAGCGGAGGACGCGCAGCTGATAGCGGGCCGTCTCGTTGTTCGGGTCGATCTCGACGATGCGCTTGGCGAGGCGCAGCGCCTCGGAGACGCGCCGCAATCCGACCAGGCTCCGGCTGGCGCCACTGAGGGCCAGCACGTGCGCCGGCTGCTCGTCGATAACCTTCTGGAACAGCTCCAGGGCTTCCGCGAAGCGGCTCTGGTCGAAGGCGAGGCGAGCGGCCCTGAGCGTGATCTCGAGCGACGGCTGGGCGGCGGCGGCCTCGAGCAGGAGGGTGAGCGCCTCGTGCTCGATCGCTGCCCGCTGCTCGTTGCGCGGCAGGCCGCGGGCGGATCTCGCGAGGGCGTCGGCGAGATCGCGCTTGCTGCGCACTGCGCCCGGATCGAGCGCCAGCGCGCGGCGAAGGTACGTCACCGCCTCCCCATAGTCGCCGGTACGCAGGTGGGTGACGCCACAATAATAATGCGCGTCGACGAGGTCCGGGTAGAGGAGGCAGGCGATGGCGAGTGTCCGCTGCGCGTCCTCGAATGCCTTCGCATAGAGGCTGCCGCGTCCGAGCAGCAACAAGGACTTGTCGAGATCCGGAACCTGCAGCACGAGCGAGCGGTTGAGGTCGGCGAGGGTCGGCCAGTCCTTGTTGCCGGTGTGTTGCTTCAACGCGGGGAGAATGTTCTCCCGCATGGTCTGGCGAACGACGGACGGTATATCGAGCAGATCAAGAGTTGTGTCTGTTTGGTTGTGCTGGGGTGTAGGCGCGGCAACTGGCGTCGCCTCGGCCCCGTCGTCGAAGAGGGTGCTCAGATGGAAGTCGGCGCTGTCGGATGGCTGCAGGACGATGATGGAACGTCCCGTCAGGGGCCATTCCGGCGCAATCGGAATGTGGAAGCCGAACCGCCTGCTGATCATGCCTCGCGCGTTGATCTTCTCGCGTACGCGCGCAGCAGCATAAAAACCGACACGTACTCCATTGATGAAGAGAGCAAAGCGCACCTTGGAAGTGGCGTCTTGATTGTCGACAAGCCAGCCATTTATGCCAAGGCTGTTGGCATAGTTGATGTTCCCGGAGAAGCGTGACTTGTGTGCTCTTCGCACGGTCGCCCCCATCCGCCAGAAGATGCCATAACTCGCAGCGCGGCATTTCTGTGTCGAATTTTGCAATGACGACGCCGGCGCGCGCGGTCTTGGGTCCGGCGACGTCGATGCGACGGCTCATATCTCAAATGGTAACGTTGCCGTGAACGGATGACAAGCGCCTAAACGCTCTCAGGGTTGTGTTCTGCTCGCTGAAAACGAGCATCAAGACAATGTGAAAATGCATATTTTGGCCTGCCTGGGGTGCGGCGACCCCCGTCAGGCCGGCGGGCGCGCCGGCGGCCGTTCCTCATCCTGCCGTTGCAGGGCTCGCGCCCCCGTCGACCCAGGCCCGGGCGGCGGCCTCTTCGGCGAGGTCGAAGGTCTTCTCTTCCACGGGTGTCAGCGGTGCGAACAGGTTGATCATCGCCTTCGCCCAGGCGGGCGCACCGACCACGGCGTAGCGGCGCACGTGGCGGGCGGCGCGCGCCTGCACGCCGAGGGCGTCGCCGTCGAAGATCGCGCCGAGCTCGGCGCCGTCGTAGTTCGACATGACGATGAGCATGTCGACCTCGCCGAAGCGGTCGAAGGCGGCGTCTGCCTGGGCCGCCATCCACTCGATGTCGGGCTCGGTGATCTTGGCGCGGATGTCGAAGATCAGCAGGTCGCCGCGGGAGCTGTCGCGGCGGATGATGGAGCGGTCGGGGGCGGTGGCGGGCATGGGACGGCGGCCTTCGGCGAGAGGAACACTCGCCGGACAACGCCGCCTGTGCCCCGGCCGTTCCGGCCACCGTGCGACCGTTCCGTGTCCCCGCGGGGGAGCGCCGCGCCGCTGCTCAGGCGCGGCGGGCGGGTTCAGTGGAGCACCCGGCCGGGCCGTCGAAGGCCCGGCCAGTGTCTTTCGATCGTCAGGCGGCGAGCCGCGCCGCCGAGACGAGGGCCGCCTCTAGCTTCGCCATGCCCTCGTCGAGGATCTCCTCGGAGGCGGTCAGCGGCACGAGGATGCGGATGGCGTTGGCGTGCACGCCGCACGACAACAGCACCAGCCCGTCGTGCAGGGCGGCGGTGGTGACGCGCTTCGTAGCCTCGGCGTCCGGCTCGTAGTCGCCGCGCGTCTTGACGATGTCGAAGCCGATCATCGCGCCCGGGCCGCGGATCGCCGTGATCGGCACGACGTCGTTGCGCGAGGCGATCGCCTTCAGCTTCGCCTTGACGCGCTCGCCCATGGCATCGGCGCGCTCCAGCAGCTTCTCCTCGGCGATGACGTCGAGCACGGCGAGCGCCGCCGCGCACGCCACCGGATTGCCGCCATAGGTGCCGCCGAGGCCGCCGGGGTCGGCGGCGTCCATCACCGCCGCCTTGCCGATGACGCCGGCAAGAGGGAAGCCACCGGCGAGCGACTTCGCCACCGCGACGAGGTCCGGCTCGACGCCGGAGTGCTCGATGGCGAACATCTTGCCGGTGCGCGCGAAGCCCGTCTGCACCTCGTCGGCGACGAGCAGGATGCCGTGGTCGTCGCAGAGCTTGCGCAGCGCCACCAGGAACTCGGCCGGTGCGGGGTAGAAGCCGCCCTCTCCCTGCACGGGTTCGATGATGATGGCGGCGACCCGCGAGGGTTCCACGTCGGCGCGGAACAGGGTCTCGAGCGCCTTCAGGCTGTCCGCCACGCTGACGCCGTGGTCGGCGATCGGGAACGGCGCGTGGTAGACGTCCGCCGGCATCGGGCCGAACTTGTGCTTGTAGGGCTGCGTCTTGCCCGTCAGCGCCATGCCCATCATCGTGCGGCCATGGAAGGCGCCGGCGAACGCGATGACGGCCGAGCGGCCGGTGGCGGCGCGAGCGAGCTTCACGCAGTTCTCGACCGCTTCGGCGCCCGTCGTCACGAACATCGTCTTCGCCTGGCCCTTGAAGGGGGCAAGCGCGTTCAGGCGCTCGGCGAGAGCGATGTAGGGCTCGTAGGGGACGACCTGGAAGCAGGTGTGGGTGTAGAGGCCGAGCTGTGCCTCGACGGCGGCGATCACCTTCGGGTGGCGGTGGCCGACATTGAGCACGGCGATGCCACCGGCGAAGTCGATGTAGCGCTTGCCGTCGACATCCCACAGTTCGGCGTTCTCGGCGCGGGCCGCATAGACCGGGTAGGGGGTCGACACCCCGCGCGGCACCGCCTTCTGGCGGCGGTCGACGAGGTCGGCGTTGTGGCTCATCGAAGATCTCCTCGAGGGATCGGCCGCGAATTCCGGCGCCCGCCGGCCCCGCGCCGGCAAGGCGGAAGGACGATCCCGATCGCGGCATCGGGCGCCCGACCCGGAGCGTCGTCCCGCCCCGGGCGTGAAGTCAATGCGGTGTTTGCGGCCGTCTCCCGCGGCGGCCGCACGGCAGTGTGTCAGAGCGCGCCTTCGCGGCCCCGCACCGCGGCGTGCACGAGCTCGGGCAGCGTCGAGACGCCGAGCTTCGCCTTCAGTTGCGAGGCAGTGTTGGCGATCGTCTTGTAGGAGAGCGACAGCTCCTCGGCGATCAGCGCGTAGGACTTGCCGTCGGCGAGGAGCTCGAGGATCTCGGTCTCGCGCGGGGTCATCACCGGGCGCGGCGCGCGGCGCTGGCGGGCGCCGTGCAGCACCACCTCGGTGGCGAGGCCGTGGCTGAGATAGGGGCGACCGCGCAGCACCGCGCCCACCGCCGCCACCAGTTCGTCCGGGGCCGTGTCCTTGAGGAGATAGCCGTCGGCGCCGGCTTCGAGCGCCCGCGTCACCACGGCCGGCTCGCGGTGCATCGTCAGCACCAGGATGGCCGTGTCGGTGGCGCGCCGGCGGATGCGTTGCACGAGCCGGAGGCCGTCCAGCCCGCCGCCGCGCATCGACAGGTCGATGATGGCGAGCCGCGGCTTGAGCCGGAGGAACAGCCGGTAGCCGCGCGCGATCGACGGCGCCTCGGCGACCGGGCCGAGCCCGGCGTCTTCCAGGACGCGGCGACAGCCCGCCAGCACGATCGGATGATCGTCGACGACCAGCACAGGACGGCTCATCTCACTCTTTCCCCGAAACCAACCGGCACGTCCGCTACTCCCTCACCATTCTCGGGCGTGCCGCCGTCACCGGCGAGCGGCAGCTCGATCTCGAACCGCGTGCCGCCCGCCTCGCCCGTTCCCCACGAGAGCTCGCCGCCGAGAGCCCGCACCCGCTCGGCGATGCCCGACAGGCCGTAGCCGGCCGGCACGTTCCTGTCCATGCCGATGCCGTCGTCCTCGACCGAGAGGTGCAGGCGCGGCCCGCGCGGCCCCGCCCGCCGCTCCGCGAGCTCGACCAGCACGATGCGCGGCTCGGCGTGCTTGAGGGCGTTGGTCAGGCACTCCTGCAGGCAGCGATAGACGGTGAGGTCGCGCGCCTCGCCATAGCCGTCGGCGAGCTCACCGACGGCGAGGTCGAACAGCACCGAGGGCGCCAGCCGGCGGAACTCGTCGACGAGACCGCCGGCGAGCTCCGCGAGCGGCACATGGCCGAGCGACATCGGGCGGAGGCGCTGCAGAAGGCGGCGGTTCACCGTCTTCAGGCGATCGGCGATGTCGGCGACCTCGCGGGCCCGCTCGACGATCTCCGGGGCGCGGGCGGCACGGCTGCCGCGGGCGATCGTTTCGATCGAGCGGGCGTTGGCGACGATGCCGAACAGGCACGGGCCCGCCTCGTCGTGGAGTTCGCCGGCGACGACACGGCGCTCGTCGTCCTGGGCGCTGAGGAGGCGCAGGCTGAGCCGCCGGTTTTCCGCACGGGTGGCCGTGAGTTGCTCGGCGAGCGCGTTGAAGCGGGAGGCGATCAGCGCGAACTCGGCGTCGCGCGGCGGCTCCAGGCGGGCGCGGTAGTCGCCGCCCTCCAGCCGCGACAGGCCACGGGCGAGCGCCGACAGCGGCGCGAGCGCCCGGCCGACGGCGACGGCGAGCACGAGCAGCACCGCGACATTGACCACCAGCGCGATGATCGCCAGCGCCTGCACGTCCTCCCACACCTCGGCGATCTCGTCGGCCGGCTCGCCGGTCAGCACCACCGTCGCGATCTCTTCGCCGCCGACGACGACGGGCACCTGCACCGTCGGGGGCGTCGCCGCGATCAGCCGGGCAAACCAGTCGGGTGCGCGCTCGTGCGGCTCGTCGTCATCGTGGCGGTCGACCGGGGCGCTCGCGGCGACGGCGCGCCCCTCGGCGTCCAGTACGGCGATGCGGACGTGCCGCGCTGCCGCGCCGCTGTCGACCGCCGTCGCCAGCGCCGGCAGCGAGACGTCGGCGCGCATCTCCACGATGGCGGTGCGGACGAAGCGGGCGGAGGCGTCGAGCGACGCGGCGATCTCGACATTGGTGGCGAAGCGGGCATTGACGACGACGACGATGCCGGCCGCCGCGATGGCCGCGAGGTTGAGGGCTGCGGCGGCGATCAGGATGCGGCGGCGGATCGGCTGCGCGTGCCAGTGGTCGCTGACCGCCGCCAGCAGCCGGGCCATCACGCCTGGACCAGTCTCGGGAATGTCGTCGCTCTCGCTCACGCCGGCCTCGTCGCGCACGGTCAGGAGCCTAGCGCGCTCATCGGCGCTGCGACAGGGGTTTGCGTGCGTCAGTCGGTCGTGAGCGTGCGGCGGACGGCGCGGGCCCAGCCGGCGAGCTTGCGCTCGCGCTGCTCGGCCGGCATGGCCGGTTCGAAACGGCGGTCGAGCTTCCAGCGCTCGGCAAACACTGAAGGCTCCGGGCAGACGCCGGTCTGCAGGCCGGCGAGATAGGCCGCACCCACTGCGGTCGTCTCCAGCACTTCCGGGCGGTCGACTGGCGCGTCGAGCACGTCGGCGAGGAACTGCAGCGTCCAGTCGCTCGCCACCATGCCGCCGTCGACGCGCAGCACCGTGGCGGTGCCGTCGGCGTCCGGCCAGTCGCGGCGCATGGCGTCGAGGAGGTCACGGGTCTGGTAGCCGACGCTTTCGAGGGCTGCGCGGGCGAGTTCGCGCGGCGTCGTGCCGCGCGACAGGCCGTAGAGGGCGCCGCGGGCGTCCGGGTCCCACCACGGCGCCCCGAGGCCAGTGAAGGCCGGCACGAGGTAGACGTCCTGCGTCGGGTCGGAGGCGGCGGCGAAGGCGGCGGTCTCGGCCGCCGTGCGAATGACGCCGAGCCCGTCGCGCAGCCACTGCACGGCAGCACCCGCGACGAAGATCGCCCCCTCCAGCGCATAGGTGCGCTTGCCGCCGAGCTGGTAGGCGATGGTCGTCAAAAGCCGGTTGTTCGAGGCGACGGGGGCGTCGCCGGTGTTCAACAGCGCGAAAGCGCCGGTGCCGTAGGTGGACTTCATCATGCCGGGCGTGAAGCACGCCTGGCCGACGGTCGCCGCCTGCTGGTCGCCGGCGACGCCGGCGATCCGGATCGGCCCGCCGAACAGCTCCGGCAGCGTCGTGCCGAAGTCGGCGGCGCTGTCGCGGATCTCCGGCAGCATCGAGGCCGGCACGCGGAAGAGCCGCATCAACTCATCGTCCCAGGCGCCGGTGCGGATGTCACACAGCAGCGTACGGGCGGCGTTGGTGGCGTCGGTGGCGAACGTCGCGCCGCCGGTCAGGCGCCACATCAGGAACGTGTCGACGGTGCCGAAGGCGAGCTCGCCGCGCTCTGCCCGGGCGCGGGCGCCGTCGACGTGGTCGAGCACATAGGCGAGCTTGGTCGCCGAGAAATAGGGGTCGAGGATCAGGCCGGTTTTCGCCGTCACCATCGGCTCGACGCCCTCGGCCTTCAGGCCGGCGCAGAACTCGGCGGTTCGACGGTCCTGCCAGACGATGGCGTTGTGGACGGCGCGCCCCGTCGTCTTGTCCCAGACGACGGTGGTCTCGCGCTGGTTGGTGATGCCGATCGCCGCGATGTCGGCGGCCGCAAGGCCGGCCTTCGCCATCGCCCGGCGCACGGTGTCGACGGTCGTCGACCACAGGTCTTCCGGATCGTGCTCGACCCAGCCCGACAGCGGATAGTGCTGCGGGAACTCCGCTTGCGCGACGGCGACGACGGACAAGTCCGCCGCGAACACGATCGCCCGCGTCGAGGTGGTCCCCTGGTCGATGGCGATGAGGTGCGTGGGCATGGGGGAGGGGTTCCGTGGCGGAAGCGTCCTCCCCCTGCCAGGGGGGAGGACAGCCTTTGCGCAGCGAAGGCAGGTGGGGGCCTGTCAATCCAAGGCTCTTCGCTGGATTGACGGGCCCCACCCTGGCCGCTGCGCGGCCTGTCCCTCCCCCTGGCAGGGGAGGGACGCGTCTGGCGAAGAAAAGACAGGACGCCGCGCTCGCGCGCGGCGCCCCCTCCGACCGGCTTCGCCGGCCACCTCCCCCACAAGGGGGGAGGGACGCGTCGAGACCAGCCTCAACCGCTCACTTCGACTGGGCGTCGGCCCAGGTCTTGATCAGCGTGTCGTAGTCGACCGTCTCGCCCTGCGGCTTCTCGTTGGCGAGCTTCGGCTGCGGAGCGATGTTGCCTTCCTTCTTGGCGAGCTCGACCCAGTACTCGAGCGGATGCTCCTCGTTGAGCTTCGGCCCGATGTCGCCCTGCACGCCGGCACGCTCGAGGCGCTCCAGCACGCGCTCCTGCTCGGCGCACAGCGAGTCCATCGCCTCCTGCGCCGACTTGGCACCCGACGACGCGTCGCCGATCGCCTGCCACCACAGCTGAGCGAGCTTCGGATAGTCCGGCACGTTGGTGCCGGTCGGCGACCACTGCACGCGCGCCGGCGAGCGGTAGAACTCGATCAGCCCGCCGAGCTTCGGAGCACGCTCGGTGAAGCTCTTGTCGCGGATCGTCGACTCGCGGATGAAGGTCAGGCCGACGTGGCTCTTCTTCACGTCCACCGTCTTCGAGGTGACGAACTGCGCGTAGAGCCAGGCGGCCTTGGCGCGGTCGACCGGGGTCGACTTCATCAGGGTCCACGAGCCGGCGTCCTGGTAGCCGAGCTTCATGCCGTCGACCCAGTAGGAGCCCTTCGGCGAGGGCGCCATCCGCCACTTCGGCGAGCCGTCGGCATTCACCACCGGCAGGCCGTCCTTGACCATGTCGGCGGTGAAGGCGGTGTACCAGAAGATCTGCTGGGCGATCTCGCCCTGGGCGGGCACCGGGCCGGCCTCGCCGAAGGTCATGCCGGCGGCGTTCGGCGGCGCATAGGCCTTCAGCCAGTCGAGGTACTTCTCGATCGAGTAGACCGCCGCGGCGCCGTTGGTGTCGCCGCCGCGGGCGACGCACGAGCCGACCGGACGGTCCTGGGCGTCGACGCGGATGCCCCACTCGTCCACCGGCTTGCCGTTCGGGATGCCGCGGTCGCCGTTGCCGGCCATCGACAGCCAGGCGTCCGTGAACCGCCAGCCGAGCGACGGGTCCTTCTTGCCATAGTCCATATGGCCGAAGACCTTCTTGCCGTCGATCTCGCGGCCGGTGAAGAACTCGGCGATGTCCTCGTAGGCCGACCAGTTGACCGGCACGCCGAGGTCGTAGCCGTACTTCGCCTTGAAGTCGGCCTTGTTCTTCTCGTCGTTGAACCAGTCGTACCGGAACCAGTAGAGGTTGGCGAACTGCTGGTCGGGCAGCTGGTAGAGCTTGCCGTCCGGGGCGGTGGTGAACGACTTGCCGATGAAGTCGTCGAGGTCGAGGTTCGGATTGGTGACGTCCTTGCCCTCGTTCGCCATCCAGTCGGTGAGGTCGCGGGCCTGCAGGTAGCGCCAGTGCGTGCCGATCAGGTCGGAGTCGTTGATGTAGCCGTCGTAGATGTTCTCGCCGGACTGCATCTGCGTCTGCAGCTTCTCGACGACGTCGCCCTCGCCGATGAGGTCGTGCGTCACCTTGATGCCGGTGATCGCCGTGAAGGCCGGCGCCAGCACCTTCGATTCGTATTCGTGTGTGGTGATCGTCTCGGAGACGACCTTGATCTCCATGCCGGCCATCGGCTTGGCGGCATCGATGAACCACTGCATCTCGGCTTCCTGGTCGGCGCGCGACAGCGTCGACAGGTCACCGATCTCGGCGTCGAGGAACGACTTCGCCGCATCCATGTCGGCGAACGCGGGGCCCGCCGCCAGCATCAGGGCGAGTGCCCCGACCGAACTCATCAGATGGTATCGCATCACGGATCCTCCCAGGGTTATTCGTGAACCTTCCGGACCCGCCGCCCCTTGAACGGCCGGCCCGTCTCTTGCTGCGCCGCCCGGCACTCCCACCGGCCGCGTCGCATCAGATCTCCTTGCGGGCCGCGAACGGCGGCCCGAACCTCACACCCAGCGGAACACGCCGAGCGCCCAGACCACGCAGACGCCGAGGGCCCACCACAGGTCCGGCCCGACGAGGCCGAGCCAGGCGAGCGTGATGAAGGCGCTGCCGAGCAGCGAGACGAAGAAGCGGTCGCCGCGCGTCGTCTCGATGCCGAGTACGCCGTAGCGGGGGCTGCCGCCGGGCACCGCCCACTCCCACAGCGTCATGCCGACGAGCATCGCGGCGATCACCAGGAAGAAGGTGGCCGTCGGCCACGTCCACGCCATCCACGAGAAGTCCATCGACACGGGCGGCGGCTCCTCAAACCCGGCCGAGGGCAAAGCCCTTGGCGATGTAGTTGCGGACGAACCAGATGACGATCGCACCCGGGATGATGGTGAGCACGCCCGCTGCGGCGAGCACGCCCCAGTCCATGCCGGCCGCCGACACCGTTCGCGTCATGATCGCCGCGATGGGCTTGGCGTCCGTCGTCGTCAGCGTGCGGGCGAGCAGCAGCTCCACCCACGAGAACATGAAGCAGAAGAAGGCGGCGACGCCGATGCCCGACGCGATCAGCGGCATGAAGATCTTCACGAAGAACTTCGGGAAGGAGTAGCCGTCGATGTAGGCTGTCTCGTCGATCTCGCGCGGCACGCCCGACATGAAGCCCTCGAGGATCCACACGGCGAGCGGCACGTTGAACAGGCAGTGCGCGAGCGCGACCGCAAGGTGCGTGTCGATCAGCCCGAACGCCGAGTAGAGCTGGAAGAACGGCAGCGCGAACACCGCCGGCGGCGCCATCCGGTTCGACAGGAGCCAGAAGAACAGGTGCTTGTCGCCGAGGAAGCGGTAGCGGGAGAACGCATAGGCCGCCGGCAGTGCCACGGCGAGCGAGATCACCGTGTTCATCACCACGTAGATGATCGAGTTGATGTAGCCCGAGTACCAGCTCGCATCGGTGAAGATCACCATGTAGTTGGCGAATGTGAAGGTCTGCGGCCAGAGCGTCACGCCGCCGACGATCTCCGTATTCGTCTTGAAGCTCATGTTGACGAGCCAGTAGATCGGCAACAGGAGGAAAAGAATGTAGAGAGTGGGGACGATGACCCGCGCGCGCATCAGCGGTTCTCCCCGTGCATCGGCGGTCGCTTGCCGGTCATCACCGTGTAGAAGATCCACGAGAACAAGAGGATGATGAGGAAGTAGACGATCGACATCGCCGCCGCCGGGCCGAGGTCGAACTGGCCGACCGCCATCTTGACGAGGTCGATCGACAGGAAGGTCGTGGCGTTGCCGGGGCCGCCACCGGTGACGACGAATGGCTCGGTGTAGATCATGAAACTGTCCATGAACCGCAGCAGCACGGCGATGATCAGGACGTGCTTGATCTTCGGCAGCTGGATGTAGCGGAACACCGACAGCCGCGAGGCGCCGTCGATGCGCGCCGCCTGGTAGAAGGCGTCGGGAATGGAGCGCAGGCCGGCATAGGCGAGCAGCACAACGAGGCTCGTCCAGTGCCAGACGTCCATGACGACGACCGTCACCCACGCCGACAGGGTGTCCTGCGTGTAGTTGTAGGGAATGCCGAGGTTGTTGACGGCGGCGCCGAGCAGGCCGATGTCGCCGCGGCCGAAGACCTGCCAGATGGTGCCGACGACGTTCCACGGAATGAGCAGCGGCAGCGCCATCAGCACGAGGCAGGCCGAGGCCCAGACGCCGCTGCGCGGCATCGTCAGCGCGATCGCCACGCCGAGCGGGATCTCGATTGCCAGGATGATCGCCGAGAACGCGATCTGCCGGACGAGCGCGTCATGGAAGCGCGAGGAGGCGAGCAGTTCCTCGTACCATTCGGTGCCGGCCCAGAAGAACTGGTTGTTGCCGAAGGTGTCCTGCACCGAATAGTTCACAACCGTCATCAGCGGGATGATCGCCGAGATCGCCACGATGAACAGCACGGGCAGGACGAGGAACCAGGCCTTCTGGTTGACGGGCTTGTCCATCAGGCGGCCTCCCCCGCAACGCGCCGGCCGTCGGCGTAGACGTGCACCCGCCCGGGATCGAAGACGGCGCGGACGCCCGATCCCTCGAGGGTGGAATCCTCCGGCAGCACCGCGGCGAGCGGTCGGCCGGCGAGACTGAGCTTGGCGACCTTGAGGCGACCGATGTCGTCGATGCGGACGATCTCGACGGGCACGCCCTCGCCCTTCGTCGACAGCCTGACGTGCTCGGGCCGGACGCCGATCTCGATGCGCGCCGTCTTCGGCAGGGCCGAGTAGCGGGTGCCGAGCGCCACCGTGGTGCCCTCGACGAGGGCGTTCGTGCCGTCGACCGCCGCCGGCAGCACGTTCATGCCGGGCGAGCCGATGAAGTAGCCGACGAAGGTGTGTTCCGGCTGGTCGAACAGCGCCTGCGGCGGGCCGATCTGCACGATCTCGCCGTCATACATGACGACCACCGTATCGGCGAAGGTCAGCGCCTCGGTCTGGTCGTGCGTGACGTAGATCATCGTCGCGCGGCTCTGGGTGTGCAGGCGCTTCAACTGGGTGCGCAACTGCCACTTCAAATGCGGGTCGATGACGGTGAGCGGCTCGTCGAACAGGATCGCCGCGACGTCCTCGCGCACCAGGCCGCGCCCGAGCGAGATCTTCTGCTTGAGGTCGGCGGTGAGGCCGCTGGCGTTGCGGTTGAGGAGCGGCGTCAGCTCCAGCATCTCGCCGATGGTGGCCACCCGCCGGTCGATGGTCGCCCGGTCGACGCCGCGGTTCTTCAGCGGGAAGGCGAGGTTCTCCGCCACCGTCATGGTGTCGTAGATGACCGGGAACTGGAACACCTGGGCGATGTTGCGCCGCTCGGTCGGCAGGTTGGTCACGTCCTTGCCGTCGAACAGCACGCGGCCGTGGCTCGGGTGGACGAGGCCGGAGATGATGTTGAGAAGCGTCGTCTTCCCGCAGCCGGACGGGCCGAGCAGCGCGTAGGCACCGCCGTCGCGCCAGGAGAGGTCGAGCTTCTTCAGCGCATAGTCGGCCGGTGTCTTCGGGTCCGCCCGGTAGGCGTGCGCGAGGTCGGAGAGATCGATGCGGGCCATCGTCGCCTCCTCAAGCCGCCGCTGCGCGCGTCGGCGCGGCGACGAGGCGCTCGCCGGCGCCGAACACGAACATGCGGTGCGGGTCGACATAGACCTCCACCGGCGCGCCCGGCGACAGGTCATGGACGCCGTGGGCGAGCGCCACCCAGTAGTGTTCGCCGTGCGTGAGGTGCACGAAGCTCTCCGAGCCGGTGATCTCCACCGCCCGTACCGTTCCCGACAGCGCCACGGCATCGGCGGTCGGCCGGCGCAGATAGAGGTGGTTGGGGCGAAAGCCGAGCGTCACCGCGCCCTCGCCGACGACGGCGAGGGGCCCGACCGGCGGCAGCACGGTGCCGTCGGCGAGCACCACGGTGCCGCTGCGGCCGTTGGCCGTGACGAAGTTCATCGGCGGGTCGGAGAAGGTCTCCGCCGTCACCTTGTCGGTCGGCCGCCGGTAGACGTCGAGCGTCGGGCCGAACTGGGTGACGCGGCCCTTCGCCAGCGTCGCCGTCGAGCCCCCCAGCAGGAGAGCCTCGGTCGGCTCGGTCGTGGCGTAGACGAAGATCGCGCCGGAGGCCGAGAAGATCTTCGGCAGCTCCTCGCGCAGTTCCTCGCGCAGCTTGTAGTCGAGGTTGGCGAGCGGCTCGTCGAGGAGCACGAGGCCCGCCTCCTTCACGAGGGCGCGGGCAATCGCCGTGCGCTGCTGCTGGCCGCCGGAGAGCTCGAGCGGCAGGCGCTGCAGCAGCGGCCCGAGGCGCAGGAGGTCGGCCGCCTCGTGGACGCGCTTGTCGATCTCTGCCTTCGGCCTGCCGGCGACGCGCAGCGGCGAGGCGATGTTCTCGTAGACCGTCAGCGACGGGTAGTTGATGAACTGCTGGTAGACCATCGCGACGTTGCGCTTCTGCACGGCCACGCCGGCGACGTCCTTGCCGTCGACCAGCACGCGGCCGGTCGTCGGCTTGTCGAGGCCGGCCATCAGCCGCATCAGCGTCGTCTTGCCCGAGAGCGTCGGCCCGAGCAGCACGTTGAGCGAGCCGGCGGCAAGCCGCATCGACACGCCCGAGATGTGCGTCTCGCGTCCGACCGACTTGCCGACGTCTTCAAGGGTGAGTTCCACGGCGCTCTCCCTCAGGCCGCCGGCAGGGCGGCGGTGCCGCGCGCGGCCGTCATGTGCTCGTCGAGGGCGGCGGCCTCCTCGGCGGTGAGCCGGAGGCCGAGCTTCGAGCGGCGCCACAGCACGTCGGCGGCGGTGGAGGCCCATTCGTAGGTCATCAGGTAGGAGACTTCCCGTTCGGTCAGGTCGGAGCCGAAGACGCGGCCGAGATCGGCGGCGGTCTTCGTGCCCTCGAGGATGAGGCGGGCGCGGGTGCCGTAGGCGCGCACCAGCCGCAGCGCATGCGCCGGCGCCAGGAACGGGTAGTCGCGCCGGAACCGGTCGGCGAGCGCCTGGGCGCCGTCATGGGGGAAGTCGCCACCCGGCAGCGCCGCCGTCGCCGTCCACGACGGGCCGTGCGGCAGGTGGGAGGCGAGCTTGTCGAGCACCGCCTCGGCGAGCCGGCGATAGGTGGTGATCTTGCCGCCGAAGACGTCGAGGAGCGGCGCGCGGCCTTCCGGCGCCTCGAGCTCCAGCACGTAGTCGCGCGTCGCCTCCTGGGCCTTCGAGGCGCCGTCGTCATAGAGCGGGCGCACGCCGGAATAGGTCCAGACGATCTGATCGCGCGTCACCGGCGTGCGGAAGTATTCGCTCGCCGCGTTGACGAGATAGTCGACCTCGTCGGGCTCGATCGCCACCGCGCCGGGGTCGCCGTGATAGTCGCGGTCGGTGGTGCCGATCAGCGTGAAGTCGCGCTCATAGGGGATCGCGAAGACGATGCGGCCGTCGGAATTCTGGAAGATGTAGGCGCGGTCGTGGTCGTAGAGCTTGCGCACGACGATGTGGCTGCCCTTGACGAGGCGGACGTGCGCCGGTGCGTTCGCCCGGATGGCGCCGGCGAGCACCTCGCCGACCCACGGGCCGGCGGCGTTGACGAGGGCGCGGGCGGCGATCGTCTCCACCCGCTCTGAGCCGTGAGCGCGCACGCTGACGCGCCACAGCCCGCCGTCGCGATCGGCGCAGACGCAGCGCGTGCGCGGTGCGATCGTCGCCCCGCGCGTCGCGGCATCGAGCGCATTCAGCGCGACGAGGCGCGAATCCTCGACCCAGCAGTCCGAATACTCGAACCCATGGGTGTAGCCGGGCTTCAGCGGCGCGCCGGTCGGGTCGCGGGTGAGGTCGAGCGTGCGCGTCGCCGGCAGGATCTTGCGGCCGCCGAGGTGGTCGTAGACGAACAGGCCGAGGCGCAGCAGCCACTTCGGGCGCAGGCCGTCGTGGTGCGGCAGCACGAAGCGCAGGGGCCAGATGATGTGCGGCGCGAGCTTGAGCAGCACCTCGCGCTCGAGCAGCGCCTCGCGCACCAGCCGGAACTCGTAGTGCTCGAGATAGCGCAGGCCGCCGTGGATGAGCTTGGTGGAGGACGAGGACGTGGCGCCGCCGAGGTCGCCCTGCTCGCAGAGATAGACCTTCAGGCCACGGCCGGCGGCGTCGCGCGCGATGCCGCACCCGTTGATGCCGCCGCCGATGATGGCGAGGTCGTAAGCCGCTGCTGCCACGCCGTTTCCCCGTCGGGCGCTCGTTGCGGCCACGGGGGGGCCTCGGCGCCTTGCTTCTTCACGGGAAACGCTAAGCGAAAACGAAACCGCGCGCAATAAGCCTCTAAGCGAAAGCCAACCGAAAATAATGCTGCACTGCACGAAAGTCTTCGGCGGTGCAGCGTGCGTCCGGCGTCAGGTCTCGGCGGGGGAGGGGGACGCCGCCATCGCCTCGATCACCGCGACCCCGTGCGACCCGCAGATCTCGGCGAAGGGCTGAGAGATCAGCCGGTCGGTGACGAAGGCGTCGACCTCGGAGACGTGGGCGATGCGGATCGGCGCCGAGCGCTCGAACTTCAGCCGGTCGGCGCACAAGATGACCTTGCGCGCATTGTCGATGATCGCCCGCGACACCCGCACCTCGCGGTAGTCGAAGTCGAGCAGCACGCCGTCCTCCTCGATCGCCGAGGCGCCGATGACGGCGTGGTCGACCTTGAACTGGCGGATGAAGTCGACCGCCGCCGAGCCGACGACGCCGCCGTCCGAGCGCCGCACCGGCCCGCCGGCGACGATCACCTCGATCTGGGGGTTGCGGTACAACAGGTTGGCGACGTTCAGATTGTTGGTGATGACGAGGAGCCCCTGGTGCCCCTGCAGCGCCCGCGCCACCTCTTCCGTCGTCGTGCCGATGTTGATGAACAGCGACGAGTTGTCGGGGATCAGCCGCGCCGCCGCCTCGCCGATCGCCCGCTTCTCGTCGGGGGCGATGAAGCGGCGGGCGTCGTAGCCGACGTTCTCGACGCCCGACGAGATCACCGCGCCGCCGTGCACGCGCGACAGGAGCCGCTGGTCGCAGAGCTCGTTCAGGTCCTTGCGTATCGTCTGCGGCGTGACGCTGAAGCGGCCGGCGAGTTCGTCGACGCCGACGCGGCCGTGGGCGCGGGCCAGCGCCAGGATGTCACCCTGGCGCGGCGAGAGAGCGTTCATGCGGGCTTCCTCCCCAGCGGCGATTCCCGCCGTCGTGCGGGCCTCACGTTAGGGGAGTTTCGCGCCTCCGAAAAGCGAACCGTTCGAAACAGAAACGAAAGCGCGCTTGCCCGTCGCCCGCCTCAGGTGCGCTCGAAGCCGCGCCACAGCTCCCAGTCGGTGACGCGACGGTCGTACTCGAACTGCTCCCAGCGCGCCGTGTGCAGGTAGTGCTCGATGACGTCGTCGCCGAACGCTTCCCGCAGCATGTCGGACTTCTCGAGCTCGCCGATCGCCTCGCGCAGCGTCTTCGGGATCTCGCGCACGCCGGACTTGCCGTAGTTGTCGCCCGACTGCATCGGCTCGAGCTCCATCTTCTTGTCGATGCCGTCGAGCCCGGCGGCGAGCAGCGCCGCGAACGTCAGGTAAGGGTTGATGTCGCCGCCCGGCATCCGGCACTCGACGCGCAGCGCCTTGCCGTGGCCGCAGAGCCGGAAGCCGGCCGTGCGATTATCGATGCTCCACACCGCCTTCGTCGGCGCGAAGGTGCCGACCTGGAAGCGCTTGTAGGAGTTGATGTAGGGGGCGAGGAAATAGGTTATGGCGCGCGCGTGGTGAAGCTGGCCGGCGAGGAACTGCCGGCACATCTCCGACATGCCGTGCTCGCCGTCCGGATCATGGAACAGCGGCTTGCCGGACGCCTTGTCCCACAGGCTCGCGTGGACGTGCGCCGAGTTGCCGGCGACGTTGTAGTCGTACTTCGCCATGAAGGTGATCGAGGCGCCATGCTGGTCGGCGATCTCCTTCATGGCGTTCTTCAGGATCGAGTGGCGGTCGGCCATCTCGACGGCCTCACCATAGCGCACGTTGATCTCGGACTGGCCCGGGCCCCACTCGCCCTTGGAGTTCTCCACCGGGATGCCGGCGCCCTCGAGCCCGTTGCGGAAGGCGCGCAAGAGCGGCTCCTCGCGGGTCGTCTGCAGGATCGCGTAGTCCTCGATGTAGTAGCCGGAGGTCTCGAGCTTCTTGTAGCCCTTCTTGGCGGCCTCGGCGTAGCTGTCCTTGAAGATGTAGAACTCGAGCTCGGAGGCGAGCGCCGCCGTCCAGCCGCGCTCCGCGAGCTTGGCCGTCTGCTTCTTCAGCATGGCGCGCGGCGAATAGGGGATCGGGTCGCCGTGGTGGTCGTTGACGTCGCAGAGCACCAGCGCCGTCCCCGGCAGCCATGGCGTCAGGCAGAGCGTCGACATGTCCGGCTTCAGCACGAAGTCGCCATAGCCCGCCGCCCAGCTCGTGCCGGCGTAGCCCTGCACCATCTCGTTGTCGATGTCGGTGGCGAGCAGGTAGTTGCAGGCGTGCGTCTCTTCGTGCGCGCCCTGGACGAAGTAGCGGGCCGACATCCGCTTGCCGGCGAGGCGTCCCTGCATGTCGACGAAGGCGGTGACGACGGTGTCGATCGTCTTGTCGTCGACGAGTTCGCAAAGGCGCTCGAAGGTCAGGTTGCCGGCCATCATGGTCCTCGTCGAAAGTTTTCCCCCGGCCGCTTGCGGGCCGCGCCCGATGCGTAGCACGGCCGCCCCGCACGCGGTCAATCGCGGCGCACGCTGAGCCGGGAAAGACTGGAGCGGCAGGCACGGCGGGACGACGGCAGTGCCGCGCCTTATCCTTAGCCGGCTCGCACCGTCACGCGCCTTTCATGCAACGCCATCAAGGTGCCGGCCGACACGCCGGCGGTGCGCCGGTCGATGCGGGGGTCTTCCATGCAGCAGCAGCCGTCCGGCCACGGAAGCCACGAGCACGCCACCGGCAGGACCGTGCAGCACTACATCGACGAGCGTCCGAACTGGCCCGACGGCACCCCCGTGCCGGTGACGCCGATGACGGCGATGCAGTGGCGCATCTGGGGGCTCGCCGCCGCCGGCAAGTTCTTCGAGGGCCTCGTTGTCTTCATGACCGGCGTGGCGATGCCGCTGATCGCCAACGAGTTCGGCCTCGGCGCGGTGGAGCACGGCGTCGTCGGGGCCGCCTCGCTCGCCGGCATCCTCGTCGGGGCGCTGCTGCTCGGCGGCCTCGCCGACCAGTTCGGCCGCAAGCTGATGTTCATCGTCGAGATGGTGCTGTTCATCATCTTCCTGGTGCTGCTCTCGCTGGCACCGAGCTACGCTTGGCTCGTCGTCTTCCTGTTCGGCATCGGCCTGGCGCTCGGCTGCGACTATCCGACGGCCCACCTCATCATCTCCGAGAGCATCCCGACCACTGCCCGCGGCCGCCTGGTGCTCGGCGCCTTCGCCTTCCAGGCGGTCGGCGCGCTCGTCGGAACCGCCGTCGGCTACGTCGTCCTCACCCTCGACCCCGACGTCACCGCCTGGCGGTGGATGTACGCCTCCGCCATCATCCCCGGCGCGATCGTGCTCGTCGGCCGCTTCTTCGTCACCGAGAGCGCGCCCTGGCTGTTCGCCCGCGGCCGCCGCCACGAGGCCGAGCGCGAGACCGCCCGCCTGCTGCAGCGCAAGCCCGCCTATCCGAAGAAGGTCGTGCTCGCCGCCCCCCATCCGCACACGGCCGCGGAGGCGGAGGACAGCGGCTGGATGGCCCTGTTCACTTCGAGGAACCGCCGCGCCACCATCCTCGCCTCGGTGCCGTGGTTCCTGCAGGACCTCTCCACCTACGGCATCGGCATCTTCACCCCGACGATCCTCGCCGCGACGCTGGGCCACGACAGCGGCAACGCCCGCAACGTCGCCGAGATCATCCAGAACGACGTCGCCGCCGCCGAAGGGGCTGCGATGATCGACGTGCTGCTCATCGTCGGCATCATCTTCGCCGTGCTGCTCGCCGACCGGGTCGGCCGCATCCCCCTGCAGATTCTCGGCTTCATCGGTTGCGCCGCCGGGCTCCTGATCGCCTCCTTCTCCGCCTACTACGACGGGTCGATGGCGACGGCGCTGATCTTCATCGGCTTCATGCTGTTCAACTTCATGACCAACCTCGGCCCGAACGCGCAGACCTACCTGCTCGCCGGCGAGGTCTTCCCGACCGCCATCCGCGGCAAGGGCGCGGGCTTCGCCGCCGCCTTCGCCAAGATCGGCGCGGTCCTCACCGCCTTCGGCTTCCCGATCCTGCTGTCGGCGATCGGCCAGCAGGCGCTGCTCTACGGCCTCGTGGCGATGTCGTTGCTCGGCGCCGCCGTCACCTGGTGGTTCCGCATCGAGACCACCGGCATCAGCCTCGACGACGTCGGCAAGCACGGCCACCATAAGGCCGCCGCCCCGCCGCCTGTGGAGCGGGCGACGGTGGAGCTCTGACGGGCCGGCGTTCAGAAGGCGGCGGCCCTTATGCCGCTGCCTTCGCCCCGCCCGCCGCGTGCCAGAGCTCGGCCACCCGCGGGAACGCCTCGGTGCCGTGCCGGACCCGCTTCTCCTCCGTCACGTCGCCCCAGCTGACGACGGCCGACTGGTAGGCCGGCCGCGCGGCGATCTGCCGGTACCAGCGGTCGAGGTTGCCGAGGTGCGCCCACAGCGGCGCCATCATGAACGACTCGAGCCGGCGCACGTAGACGACGAGCGCCACGTCGGCCATCGAGTAGCCGTCGCCGGCGAGGTGCTCGGTCTTCCCTAGCGTCTCGTCCATCTCCTCGAACAGCTTGCGGAAGGTGGCGATCGAACCCGGCAGCAGCGGTGAATCGAGGCCGGACTCGATGTTGGTCTGGTCGTTCTTCTTGCGCACGCCGTCCTTCATGGTGGCGTAGTATTCGGAGAGCTTGTCCTTCTCCTTCTCCTTGTAGATGAAGCGGTTGACGATGCAGACGCCGACCGTGCGGCTCGCGACGTGCACGCTCTCGTCGATCTTGCGCATCCAGATGCGCGCCCGCGCCCGCTCCACCGGCGAGGCGGGCCGGAGCGGCCGCTCCTGGAAGACGTCCTCGAGATATTCGAGGATGACGAGCGACTCCGGGATCGCCACGCCGTCGTGGATGATCGTCGGCACCAGGCCCTTCGGGTTCAGCGCGTGATAGTTCGGCGGCAGGTTGCCGACGTCGCCGCGGGCGGTGTCGACGATGACGCTCTCCCAGGGGATCTGCTTCTCGTCGAGGGCGAGGCGCACGCGCTGCGCGGCGGTGGAGCGATCGTAGTGGAAGAGCGTCAGCTTCGGCGTGTCCATGGGCGTGTCCTCGTGCGATGGGGCGTGGTCCGCCCTCGTCTGCGATATTTGGGACAGGGAGTAAGACGGCGTCAGACGTTGAGCAGCAGGTATTCCCGCTCCCAGCTCGAGATGACGCGGTTGTAGAGCTGCCACTCGAAGCGCTTCACCTCGGTGAAGGCGTCGACGAAGCGGCCGCCGAGCACGCGCCGGAGCGGCTCGGCCGCCTCGAACAGCGACAGCGCGTCGTGCAGGTGGCGCGGCAGCGCGAACGGCAGCGTGTGCGCGTCGATCGTCACGATCGGCGCCGGCTCCTGCGCTTCCTCGAGCCCGATCAGCCCGCAGGCGAGGGTGGCAGCGGTGGCGAGATAGGGGTTGGCGTCGGCGCCGACGACGCGGTTCTCGATGCGGCGCGCCTCCGGCGGCGCGTCCGGCACCCGCAGGCCGCAGGTGCGGTTGTCACGGCCCCAGTGGACGTTGATCGGCGCATCCGATTCCAGACGGATGCGGCGGTAGGAATTCACGTTCGGGCAGAACAGCGGCATCGCCGTCGGCACGTGGCGCTGCAGACCGGAGACGTAGTGCAGCAGCGCGGCCGAGTCGGAGGCGTCGGGCTCGACGAAGATGTTGCCGCCGTCGGAGGTGCGCACCACCGACTGGTGGATATGCATCGCCGAGCCCGGCTCGTTGACGTGCGGCTGCGCCATGAAGGTGGCGAACATGCCGTGCCGCATCGCCGCCTGCCGCGCCGTCCGCTTGAACAGGAAGGCCTGGTCGGCGAGTTCCATCGGGTCGCCGTGGCGGAAGTTCATCTCGAGCTGCGCCGGCCCGCTCTCGTGCGCCATCGTGCCGATCTCGATGCGCGAGGCCTCGGCGAAGGAATAGATCGCCTCCACCACCGGGTCGAACTCGTTCGCCGCCTCGATGCCGTAGGCCTGGCGGCCGCTCTCGGCGCGGCCGGACTGGCCGGGCGGGGCGGCCAGCGGCAGGTCGTGGTCGGTCGACTTGGCGACGAGATAGAACTCGATCTCCGGGGCGATGATGGGTTTCAGGCCCCGCGCCTTGTAGGCGTCGAGCACGGCGCGCAGCACCGAGCGCGGCGCATAGTCGACGGGCGTGCCGTCGGTGAAGGCGCAGTCGCAGATCACCTGCGCCGTCGGCAGCCCGTACCAGGGCACGATGCGGATGGTGCCCACATCCGGCACGGCGCGGATGTCCTGGTCGATCTCGGCGGCGACCTTGGTGTCGTAGACGGAATCACCCGTCACCCCCTGGATCAGCACGTGCTCGGGCAGCCGCAGCCCGGTGCTCGAGAAGGCGCGGATGAAGTCCTCTCGCGGCACGATCTTGCCGCGCATCATCCCGTTCATGTCGGGGACGATGCACTCGACCTCGTCGATGTTCAGGCGTCTGAGCCAGGCGATGCATTCGGCGGGATTGGTCGGCACGTCGGTGGTCGGCATGGAAGGCTCCGGCGCAGTCTCTCCCGCCAGTGTGCGCCGCCCGCCCCCCGCCCGTCGAGGGGAGGCGCCTCGGATGCCTGCCGTCAGACGCTCACCTTCAGACACTCACCGTCAGACGCTCACCTGCATGCCGATCTCCACCACCCGGTCTGTCGGGATCTGGAAATAGTCGGTGGCGTCGCTGGCGTTGCGGGCGAGCACGATGAAGATGCGGTCCTGCCACAGCGGCATGGCGGATTTCGCTGCCGGCCGGATCGAGCGGCGGGAGAGGAAGAACGAGGTCTTCAGGATCTCGAACTTCCAGCCGAGCCGCCGGCAGATCTGCAGGGCCTGCGGCACGTTCGGTTCCTCGACGAAGCCGAACTGCATGGTCACCTTGCTGAAGTGCTCCGACAGCCTCTCGATGGTGATGCGCTCCGCCTCCGGCACGCGCGGCGCGTCGCTCGACAGGATCGTCAGGATGACGTTGTGCTCGTGCAGCACCTTGTTGTGCTTGAGGTTGTGCATCAGCGACGACGGCGCCGACAGCGGGTCGCTGGTCAGGAAAACCGCCGTGCCGGGGACGCGGTGCGGGTGGCGCTTCTCGAGGCTGGCGATGAGGTCGGTGAGCGGCACCTCGCTCCGCCGTGTCTTCTCGATCAGCAGGCGCGAGCCTCGCCGCCACGTCAGCATCAACAGCACGATAAGGCCCGCGACGAGCAGCGGCACCCAGCCGCCGTGGTGGACCTTCAGCAGGTTGGCGGCAAGAAAGGTGACGTCGATGACGAGGAACGGCAGGATGACCGCGACTGCCGCCCCGAGCGGCCACCGCCACACCTTCCAGACGACGACGAAGGCCATCAGCACCGTCACCACCATGGTGCCGGTGACGGCGATGCCATAGGCCGACGCCAGCGCCGCCGAGGTGCCGAACATGCCGACCAGCAGCACGACGCCGAGGAACAGCAGCAGGTTCACCTGCGGCACATAGATCTGGCCGGCGTGCTCGGCCGAGGTATGGCGGATGGTGAGCCGCGGCAGCAGCCCGAGCTGTACCGCCTGCCGGCTCAGCGAGAACGCTCCGGTGATCACCGCCTGGCTGGCGATGACGGTGGCGGCGGTGGCGAGCAGCACCATCGGCACCAGCGCCCAGCCGGGGAAGAGCAGGAAGAACGGGTTCTCCGCCGCCTCCGGCTGCGACAGCACCAGCGCCCCCTGCCCGAGATAGTTGAGGGCGAGCGCCGGCAGCACCAGCACGAACCAGGCGAGGCGGATCGGTCGCCGTCCGAAGTGGCCGAGGTCGGCATAAAGCGCCTCGGCGCCCGTCACGGCGAGGAAGACGGCGCCGAGGGCAATCAGCCCGGCCTGCCCGTGCTCGGCCATGAACAGCGCGCCATACCAGGGATTGAGCGCGTTCAGCACGCCGGGGTCGTCGAGGATGTGGACGGCTCCCGCCGCCCCCATCGCAAAGAACCAGACCGCCGTGATCGGCCCGAAGAAGGCGGCGACGCGGCCGGTGCCGCGGTTCTGCACGAGAAACAGCCCGGCGATGATGGCGAGCGTGATCGGCAGCACGAACGGCTCGAAGCGCGGCTCGACGAGCTTCAGGCCCTCGACCGCCGACAGCACCGAGATCGCCGGCGTGATGATCGCGTCGCCGTAGAACAACGCCGCCCCGGCGATGCCGAGCGCCAGCATGACGCCGGCGCCGCGCCCGAAGGCGGTGCGGGCGAGCGCCATCAGCGCCAGCGTGCCACCCTCGCCGCGGTTGTCGGCGCGCAGCAGGATCAGCACGTACTTGACCGTGACGATCAGCACGAGCGCCCACAGGATCAGGGACAGCACGCCGTAGACCTCGACGCGCGAAATCGTGCCGTCCTGGTCGGCGGCGGCGAGCGCCTCGCGGAAGGCGTAGAGAGGGCTCGTCCCAATGTCGCCGTAGACGACGCCGACGCTGCCCAGCGTCAGGGCGAGGAGGTTGCCGCCGGCCACAGGGGTGGTCTCGCCGGACGGCTCGGCCGTGGCTCCGGCGACGGCCGGCTTGGCGCTACTCATGGGTGGACATGGGCCTCGACGCCGATTGTGCGGCGCAACGTCGGACGCTACTCCCACTATCGACACACCCGCAAGCGGCCGCGGCACTCAGGCGCGGCGGCGGGTCCGGATGGTGTCGGCCGCCTCGGCGAGCGGCATCGGCCGGGCGAACAAATAGCCCTGCAGGAGGTCGCAGCCCTCGGCGGTGAGGAAGTCGGCCTGCGCCTGCGTCTCCACCCCCTCGGCGACGACGAGCTTCGACATCGTGCCGCCGAGCGTGATGACGACCCGCGCCAGTTCCTCGTCGCCGCGGTCGCTGCCGATACCGTCGACGAACGACTTGTCGATCTTGATGGTGTGGATCGGGAACTGCCGGAGGTAGGCGAGCGAGGAGAAGCCGGTGCCGAAGTCGTCGAGGGCGAAGCGGCAGCCGATGGCGCCGAGCCGTCGGATGTTCTCCATCACCGCCGGGGACGATCGCAGCAGCACCCCCTCGGTGATCTCGAACTCGATGCGCGGCGGATCGACGGCATGTTCGGCAAGCATCGCCGTGATCTCGTCGGCGAAGTCGGTGTGCTCGAGGTCGATCGCCGACAGGTTGATCGACATGCCGATGTCGCTGCCGCCGGCGGCGTCGATCGCCGCCACCGCCTCCAGGGCGCGGCGGACGATGAGCCGCGTCATCTCCTGGATCAGCCCGGATCGCTCGGCGGCGGGCACGAAGTGGTCCGGCCGCAGCACCGAGCCGTCGGCACAGCGCCAGCGGGCGAGCGCCTCGAAGCGCCGGATGGCGCCCGTGGCGGCATCGACCTGCGGCTGGAACAAGAGGAACAGCGCCGTCTCGGCCGGCTCGGTGCGCAGCAGCGTCTCGATCGCCAGCCTGTCATGCGCCTGCCGCTCCAGTTCCTCGTCGAAGAAGCAGACGCGGTTGCGGCCGGTGCGTTTCGCCTCGTAGAGGGCGAGATCGGCCTCGCGCACGAGGTCATCCGATGTCGTCGCCGGTCCCGAGACGGAAACGCCGACGCTCACCGTGATGGAGAAGCGCCGCTCGCCGACGGCGAGCGGCAACCGCAGCCGCTCGACGATGCGCCCGGCGATACCGGCGAGCGCATCCGGTTCCGGGATCGTCGGACACAGCACGGCGAACTCGTCGCCGCCGAGCCGCGCCACGCGGTCGCTCTCCCCAACGATCTCGCTCGCCACCTGCGCCACCGCGGCGAGCAATTGGTCTCCCGTCTCGTGGCCGAGGGTGTCGTTGATGTCCTTGAAGTGGTCGAGGTCGAACATCAGGAGCCCGACCGACCGGCCCGTCTCGCGTGCCGCCGCGAGTGCCTCCTCCACCTGGTCGAACAGCGCCCGCCGGTTGGCGAGCCCGGTGACGACGTCGTGCAGGGCGTCGTGGCGCAGCTTCGCCTCGGCACGCTTGCGGGCGGTGACGTCGGAGTGCGAGCCGGCCATGCGGTAGGGCACGCCGTGCTCGTCGCGGACGGCGAGGCCGCGCACCAGCATCCACAGATAGGTGCCGTCGGAGGCGAGCAGGCGGTGCTCGATCTCGAAATGCGGCGAGCGGCCGGCGAGGTGGTCCTCCAGCGCGCCGAGCACGGCGGCGCGGTCGCCGGGGTGCATGCGGTCGAACCAGATCGACGGCGCGTCCCGCACGTCCTCCTCGCGGTAGCCGAGCATCGTCTTCCACCGCGGCGACAGATAGAGCCGGTTGGTCTTCAGGTCCCAGTCCCACAGGGAATCGTTGGCGCCGCGGATCGCCAGGGCATAGCGCTCCTCGCTGTCGCGGAGCGCCCGGTCCGCCCGCCGGCGCTCGTCGGCCGTCTGCACGAAGGTGTTGAACCAGCGGGACAGCTCGGCGATCTCGTCCTGGCCGTTCACCGGCACCGGCCGCAGCGCCGCCGGATCGCCCGCCTGGAAGCGCTTGAAGCGCTCGGTCAGCTGCTTCAGCGGCGTCACCACCGTCTGCGACAGCGCGAACCCGACGGCGGCGACGAAGGCGAGGCAGATCAGCAGCGCCACCGAGGTGGCGAGCGCAATGCCGGCCGTCTCCGCCCGGATCGTCCGCTGCGGCACCAGCGCCAGCACCCACCAGCCGGTCTGGTTCGAGCGCACCGCCGTCACCAGCGTCTCGACGCCGTCGATCGTCATCTCGGTGGCCGCCGGCGGATCGGCGAGGGCGGCGATGAGGTCCTCCGGCACCGTCGTGCCGATGCGCTCGGCGTGCGGGTGGTAGACGATGCGCCGGCTGCCATCGACAACCATCAGATGCGAGCCGACCCCGAGGCTCGACACCACGAACTGCCGGTAGAGCGCGTCGACGTCGAAGTTGACCAGCACCGAGGCGACCGCCCGCCGTGTCACCGTCTCGCGGTCGGTGCGCCAGATGCCGCGGCCGGCGGTGATCACCAGCCTGTCGGGCGAGCGCGGGTTGAGGTTCTCGACGATGCCGAACCAGTGCGTCCGCTCGCCCGCGCTCGCGAGAGCCGACAGGATCTCGCCGCGGCGGTCGCTGTCGGGCGGGGCGGAATCGAGGGTGCCGCCAACGTGGTAGTAGGTGCCGTTGGCGGCGAGCACGTCGATCGACACGAGCCCGCGGATGTAGAGGTAGTTGCTGAGGATGTAGCCGACCTTCGCCTGCGTCGCGAGGCGGGTGTAGGCGTCGGTCTCGATGCGCTCCTGCGACACCGCGTCGACGATGTCGTCGACGCTGACGATGCTGCCGATCAGCGATTCCACCTGTTCGAGCTGCAGGTCGAGATAGTCCCGCTCCGCCTCGAGCAGCGCCACCGAATAGCGTGCCGCCAGCCGGTCCACCACGGTCTGCGACACCTCGAACGAGGTCAGCCCGAGCACCAGCAGCGGCAGCACGCCGAGAACGGCGATGTAGGCGACGAACTTGACGAGCAGGCTCGCGTGCCGCCGCCGCCGCGGCGCCGCCCCCTCGGGTCCCGCCATTGCGGAGCCGGAAGCCGCGGTCGGTTCGGACGAGGGCGCCGGGTCCTGTCCCGAGCCGGATGCGCGGTCGCGGGCCGGGTCTCCCGCCTGAACTCTCACCGGATGGGCGGCCGGGTCCTGGACCGGATCCTGGCTCATGGCCCCCCGGTCGGCGTCGGTGCCGCGTTGATGGTCTCCGCATCGACGACGATGACGTCGATCATCGTCACCGCCGGCACGCTCTCGCCGCGCAGCAGGCTGAGGGCGTAGGCGACGCCGGTGTGGCCCTGCAGGTCGGCCTGCTGATCCACCGTCGCCTGCAGCTCGCCGGTAGCGATCGCCTGGCGCGCCTCATCCAGGGCGTCGAAGCCGGCGACGCGCACGTCGAAGCGGCCCGCGTCGCGCAGGTAGCGGCTGGCGCCGAGCGCCATCATGTCGTTGGCGGCGAAGACGAGCGTGATCTCCGGGTGGGCTGTCATCACCCGCTTGGTGACGTCGTAGGCCTCGTCGATCTTCCAGTTCGCGCTTTCAGAGGCGGCGATGGGCACGCCCGCCTCCTCGAAGCCGCGCACGGCGCCCCGCCGCCGCGCCTCGGCATTGTCGGCGCCGCGGATGCCCTCGAGCACGAAGGCGGCCGGTGGCCGGTCCGGCGAGGCGGCCGCGTCCGCCACCAGGCGGCGGGTGGCGAGCAGGGCGCCGGCCTCGTTGTCGACGCTGACGAACGGCACGTCGACGAGGCCGGAGCGGGCGAGGAAGTCGGGGTCGAGGCGGTTGTCGATGTTGACGACGGGGATGCCGGCCTCGCGGGCGCGTTTCACCGCCGGGATCAGCCGCACCGAATCGCCCGGGGCGATGACGATCGCGGAGACGTTGTCGGCGACGAGCTCGTCGACGATCGCCACCTGCTGCTCGATCGAGGTCTCCTGGGCGCCGGTGCGCACGAGCAGCTCGGCCCCGAACTCGTCCGCCGCCCGCCGCGCCCCCTGCTCCATCTTCAGGAAGAACGGATTGGTCAGCGTCTTCATGACGAGGGCGACGCGCGGCACGACCATCGCCGCGTCGCTTGCCGCCTCGCTGCTCGCCGCCGTCTGCGCCGGGGGCGTCGCCTCCTCGCAGGCGGCGAGCGCGAGCAGCAGCGCGGCGGCGGTGATCGCCCGGCGCGCAGTGCCGCCGAGGACGCCAGACACAGTCGAGATGGCGCCCGCGAGCGTCATGGCCGTGGCCCCCGGCAGGCCGTGGCGATGGGGGTCGCGGCCTGCTTCCTCGATGCATCCGGTCACGCGGGTGGCGACACCCGCGCATGAACGTCCGGATACGGGGCCTACTCTAAGCGCGCCGGCGTGGTCCTACCAACCGGAATCGCCGGACTTTGGCGCCACGCGCGGGTTCAACTCACCCGCGCCCGCGCCTCGAGGTCCGCCGGCGTGACGGCGGCGAGCGTATCCAGCAACCGCACGGCGAAGCTGCCGGGGCCGCTCGCGCCATCGGCAGCGATCTCGCCGGCGACGCCGAGCAGCACCATGCCGGCGGTCGCCGCCTCGAAGGCCGGCAAACCGGCACCGAGGAAGGCGCCGATCAGCGCGGTGGCGGCACAGCCCGTGCCCGTGACGCCGGCGAGCATCGGCGTGCCGTTGGCGATGCGGACGAGCCGGGTGCCGTCGGAGACCACGTCGACCGCGCCGGAGGCGACCACCGCCGCCCCCGAGCGCACGGCAAGCCGCCCGCAGGCCTCCACTGCGGCGTCCGCCTCGTCGGCGGCATCGACGCCGCGCCCGGTCGCCGCGCTCCCTGCGGCCGCCAGGATCTCCGAGGCGTTGCCGCGCACGACCGCCGGCCGTTCCAGGAGCAGCGTAGCCACCGCCTCGCGACGGAACGCAGTGGCGCCGCCGCCCACGGGATCGAGGATCCACGGCTTGCCGACGGCGTTGGCCGCGCTGGTGGCGGCGAGCATACCGTTCAGCCACGGCTGCGAGATCGTGCCGATGTTGATGACGAGGGCGCTCGCGATCGCCGCGAACTCGCCCGCCTCCTCCTCGGCGTGGATCATCGCCGGCGCCGCGCCGGCGGCGAGCAGCACATTCGCCGTCCAGCCCATCACCACGTAGTTGGTGATGTTGTGAACGAGCGGCCGTGCCGCGCGCATCTGCGCGAGGGCCTCGCCGGGCGAAACGGAAAGCGTCGTCATCCTCGTGTCTCCTCCTCGCGTCCGGGGGCGGGGAGGGCGGCCGCGTCACCGGAAGCTCCGGCCGCGGCACATCGCCGTTCCCTTCGCCGGTACGACCCGGATCAGGTTCGATGGGTGTGATCTCAGCCGCGTGCGCGGCACCCCAAGGCAGGGCGGATGATACACGGGATCGCGGGGAGGGGAAGCGGGGGGAGGGGTGGCAGTCCGCCACCAAGGCCGCGGCGAGGCGGGGCGGCGAGGCGGGGCGGCGAGGCGGATGAGGCGCACCTGTCCCTCCCCTGCCAGGGGGAGGGACAGACCGCGAAGCGGTCAGGGTGGGGCCTGTGAATCCGAATTCAGGTTCGCGTTGGGATTGACAGGCCCCCCCCTGCCGCGCCTGCGGCGCGGCTGTCCTCCCCCCTGGCAGGGGGAGGACGCAACCACCCCCTCACCGTTCCCCCGCCGCCCGGTACGCCGCCGGCGACACCCCCGCCCGGCGGGCGAAGAAGCGGGAGAAGTAGGCCGGGTCGGTGAAGCCGAGCGAATAGGCGACCTCGGCCACCGTCATCGAGGTGTAGACGAGGCTGCGCTTCGCCTCGAGCAGCACGCGGGCGTGCAGCACCTCCTGGGCGGAGCGGCCGGCGACGCGGCGGCAGACGGCGTTGAGGCGGCCCTCGCTCAGCGCCAGTTCTGACGCCAGCGCGCCGATGCGCGGCTGCGTGCGGAAGCGTTCCTCGACCAGCCGCCGATAGCGATCGAACAGCGCGGCATCGGCATTCGCGAGGTCGGTGCCCACGGCGCCGGCCGCCCCGGCTGCGTCGCTGCCGCCGTGCGGCCCGGCCTCGACGGCGCGGGCGACGGCGACCAGCGCCAGCGATACCCGCGCCAGGATCGCCGCCCGGCTGCCGGCGCGCGGAAAGCGCACCTCGCGCTCGATGGCGGCGAAGGCCGCCAGCGTCTCGGCCGCCTCCTCGCCGCAGAGCGCCACCTGGGCGGCGTGGCTCGCCGCGCCGGCGAGGCCGGGGTCGCCGAAGGCGGCGAGCGCCGCTGCGAGCCCCTCGGCCGACAGCGTCACCACCCAGCCCTCGGTGCCGGGCTCGAAGGCGAAGCCGTGCACCACCACCGGCGGGGTCGAGATCAGCATCGGCGCGGTGAGCGTCAGCCGACGGCCCTCGAGGTCCATGACGCCGCCGCCCGCCGCCACCGCCATCACCTGGTGGAGGTCGCGGTGGCGGTGCGGGCGGATCGTCCAGTCGTGCAGGGAGGCCCGCGCCCGGATCGTCTCGACGTGCAGGAAGCCGACCTCGCGCTCCTCGTCCGTCTCGCCATAGAGCCGGTAGCGCGGAATCTCGCCGTGGCGCCGGCTGGCCAAGGGGCGCATCCTCCGCTAGGCGGACGCGGCCCGGCGCGCGGCCGGGGGCGGTGGGGCGGCCGGTTGGAACGCCAGCGGCGATCCCGTGTTGTGCAGGGGTTCGCCCGGTCGCATCGGACCGTTCCGGGCGACGCGGTGAGAGGCGAGCTTCGGGCTCGGAAGCAACGTCCGATCGACCGGTGCCCAACCGATCGGCAGGCGCTTCCGCCCGGACGCAGGGGGGCGATCGTCGATGATCTCGAAATGGCGCTTCATGGCGCTGCGACTCGGCCGGCGCCTGTGGGTGCGCGCCGGCTTCTTCGCCGTGCTCGGCGTGGCCACCGCCTTGCTCGCGATCGTCGCCGAGCGCTTCATCCCGTGGGAGCTGCCGGGCAAGATCGGCGCCGACGCGGTCGACAGCATCCTCAACATCCTCGCCTCGAGCATGCTCGCGGTCACCACCTTCTCGCTGACGGTGATGGTGGCAGCCTACAGCGCCGCGACCTCCAACGTCACGCCGCGCGCCACCCGGCTCGTCATGCAGGACGTCACGACGCAGAACGTGCTGGCGACCTTCCTCGGCACCTTCCTGTTCAGTCTCGTCGGCATCATCGCGCTCTCCACCGGCGTCTATGGCGACCGCGGGCGCGTCGTGCTGTTCGTCGTCGTGCTCGGCGTGATCGTCGTCATCGTCGTCGCGCTGCTGCGCTGGATCGACCACCTGTCGCGCCTCGGCCGCGTCGGCGAGACCACCGACCGCGTCGAGAAGGCGACGGCAGCGGCCCTTGCAGGCCGAATAGAGACCCCATGCCTCGGCGGCCGGCCATGGCTCGCCTCGCCGCTAGTGCCGCCCGACGGCGCCGTCGCTGTCGAATCGGAGACCGTCGGCTACGTGCAGCACGTCGATATCGGCGGCCTCTCGGCGCTCGCCGAGGAACACGACTTCACCGTCTATCTCGCGGCACCGCCCGGCGCTTTCGTCCACGACGGCAAGCCGCTCGCCTGGCTGGTCGGAGACGCGGTCGACGGCGACGGCGCTGGCGATTTCGGGGCGGCCGTGCGCGAAGCGTTCGTCGTCGATGCGGAACGCTCCTTCGAGCAGGACCCCCGCTTCGGCCTCGCCGTCCTCGCCGAGATCGCCTCGCGGGCGTTGTCGCCAGCGGTCAACGATCCCGGCACCGCCATCGACGTCATCGGCCGCGCCGTGCGGCTGCTGCAGCCGTGGGCGCACCGCGGCGAGCCGCACCCGGAAGGCACCGTCGGCGCCGACGACGAGGCGAACCTCGGCGTAAGGTCCGGCCCGGACGAGGACATCGCCTGCCCGCGCGTCCACGTGCCCCCGCTCGCCGTCGCCGACCTGCTCGACGACGTCTTCGCGCCGATCGCCCGCGACGGCGCCGGCATCATCGAGGTGCAGATGCGCCTGCAGAAAGCCCTGATCGCGCTCGCGAGCATGGGCGACGACGCGATGACGGCGGCGGCGCTCGAGCAGTCGCGGCGGGCGCTCGTGCGCGCCGAGGCCGCCCTCACCTTGCCCGACGACGTCGCCCGCCTGCGCACCCTTCTCACCACCCACCGGGGCCGGAGGGGCTGAGGCGGGCGGAGCCGACCACTGCGGAAATCGAACCCTGTCAAAGCGAACTCGGCCAAGCCTGCGCGGCGTGAAGAACGGTGAGGATCTGGATTTCTTCGCCGAGGATTCGTTAGGCGACGATGTATGGCGTGCCCGTCACGATCATTTCGAAGGTTGCGGGCACCCGGCCGGGCCGCCCCTTTCGCGGATGCGGACGCAGCGTCTCGGTTTGCTCGACGATCCGCCGGATGAGCCGCGCGGCGGCGGGCGGGTTATGCTCGCTGACGTAGGCGCCGACCTCGTCGAGGCGACGCAGGGCTCGCCGTGTCCAGCGCAGTCTCACCCTGGCTCGCGCGCATACTTACCGATAACGGTCGCAAGATCGGTATCCGAGGCGAAGTGCCCCGCGTCGGCGTCGGCCACCCCGGCCTCGATGTCGGCGATATGGTCGGACTGCACAGCCACATAGGCGGCGATGGCATCTCCCGCCACCTCCGACACTGGCCGGTCGAGCTTCGCCGCCAGCTCTTCGAGGGATATGGCGGTCCGCTCGTCCACGGAGATCTTCAGGGCGACCATGTGTTGCCCCACCCTTTTTGCTGCACGCGCGAGGGTAGCATGCGGCGGGGGACGGTCGGAAGCGGCCAACTGACGGCCCTCAGAGCCGGTACACCCGCTTCGCGGTGTCGTGCAGCATCGCCCGGCGGTCGGCCGAGCTGTAGTCCGCCAGCACCGAACGGTAGGCGGCGATCAGGGCCGGGTAGGTCGTCCACAGCTTCTCGATCGGGAAGTTGGAGCCGAACAGGCAGCGGTCGGCGCCGAACATCCCGTGCGTCTCGCCGACCACCTCGGCGATCAGGCCCTGGTCGAGGCGGTGCACGAAGGTGCCGAGCGCCGACAGCTTCACCACCACGTTCGGCTGCTGGGCGAGCCGCTGCATGCCGTCCCGCCAGGCGGCGATTCCGGCCGGCGAGCGGTCCTCCGGCATGCCGCAGTGCTGCAGCACGAAGGTCACGCCGGGGAAGTCGGCGGCCAGCCGCGCGGCGCTCTCCATCTGGGAGGCGAACACCTGCAGGTCGAAGCTCCAGCCGTGGCCGGCGAGGCGCGCCATGTTGGCGCGCAGCACGGTGTCGTCGCAGAGGTCGGGCCGCGGCTGGAAGCGGTATTGCGGATTCTCGTGCCAATGAAGCTGCATGCGCACCCCGCGCATCAGCGGGTACTTGGCCTGCGCCTCGAAGACCGCGCCGGTGTCGGGGGTGAGCATGTCGGCATAGCCGACGATGGCGTGCGGCCAGCCGGTGCGGTCGGCCGTCTCCTGCACCCAGGCGACCTCCTTCTCCGCCGTACCCGGATCCCAGTTCGTCTGCACGTAGACGGAGGCGACGACGCCGGTGCCGTCGAGGTCGGCGCGGTATTCCTCGATCGGATAGTCGCGGCGGATCGGCGCGTAGGGGCCGAAAATGCGCGGCACCTCGGGCCCGCGCAGCCAAGGCAGGTCGCCCTGGCGCCAGATGTGGTGGTGGGCGTCGATGATCGGCTCGGCGTGCTGGTCGCTCACGGGTGTCGCTCCAGTCTGGAAGCGCGAAGGGCGCGGCCGCGCGGGGCGCGCGCCAGGGCGGGAAGGGCGGCGGCGGCACGAGTGAAGGCGTGGATCGAGCTCGCGTCGTCGAGGAGGTCGAGGTGCGGCGCGGCGGCACGCATCGCCCGCGTCTGCGGCCGGTAGTCGGGGCTCGCGGCAAGCGGCGTCAGCCAGACGAGGCGGAAGGCGAGGCGGGCGAGGCGCTCCACCCCGTGCCGCATCTCCTCCGGGTCGCCGCGCTCGAGGCCGTCGGAGACGACGACCACCACCGCCCCGCGCATCAGCGCCTGGTGGCGCGGATCGGCGATGAGCGTCGTCAGCGAGGCCCCGATGCGCGTGCCGCCGTCGGCATCACTGATGATCCCCGCCAGCGCCGACAGCGCCGCGTCGCCATCGCGCCGCGCCAGCGCCTTCGTCACGCGGGTGAGCCGGGTGGCGAAGGTGAACGCCTCGGTGCGCACGCCCGATCGCACCGCCGCCCGCGCGATCCTGAGCAGCCGCGGCGAGTGATCTTTCAGCGAGCCGGAAACGTCGACCAGCACCAGCAGCCGCCGGGGCCGCTCCGGCCGCGCCGACCAGAACAGCCGCACCGCCTCGCCGCCGGTGCGGCGGGCTCCGGCGAGGATGCGGCGGAGGTCGAGACGGTTGCCGCGGAGCGACCGTTGCCGGCGGCGGAGTGCCACCGTCGGAACGGTCTCAGAAAGCGTCTGGGAGAAGGCGAGAAGCTGTTGCCGTTCAGAGGGTTGCATCCCGCCAAAGGCCCGTCCGCCGCGGCCTTCGTCGAGCGACGTCGACCGTCCGCCGCCGGCACCGTCGGTGGCGAGCATCGGTCCATCGGTGCCAAGTGACTGATCGTCCTCGGAAATCTCCTCCTCGTCAGCCGTGTCTTTCGGTGCCGGCGGTGCCGCACCGAGGAAGTGCGCGGCGAAGACGGCGTCGAAAACGCCAAAATCCTCCGGCCGCCGCACCAGCGTCAGACGCGCAAGACGTTGGAAATCCTGAAGTTTCGCAGGTGGCCAGCCGGCGAGGGCGGTGAGGAAATCGGCGCTGGCAGCGGCGTCCACCGCCACCCCGGCCCGCCGCAATTGTTGAGGAAACTCAACGAGCCGCCGCTCGGCGATGGCCGTCGGTAGCGGCCCGCCGTGCACGGTCCGCCGGTGACCGTCCGACGGTGACCGTTCCCCCGGCACCGTCAGGCGAGCTCCCGCAGGATGTCGGCGCGGGAAAGCGTCTCGAGGTCCTCCTCGTCCTTGACGAGGAGGCCGAGGGAGCGCCGGAGCGCCTCCGGCCAGGCGACACCACCGGCGGCGAGCGCCGCGGCGCCGGCCGCCCAGTCGATCGTCTCGGAGATGCCCGGCCGCTTGCCGATCGGCAGCGTCCGCACCGCCGCCACCGCCGCGACCAGCCGCTCCGCCGCCGCCTCGGCGAGACCGGGATGGCGCAGCCGCAGGATCGCCGCCTCGCGGGTGGCGTCGGGGTAGCCGATGAAGTGGTAGAGGCAGCGCCGGCGCAGCGCGTCGTGGAGCTCGCGGGTGCGGTTGGAGGTGAGCACCACCGGCACCGGATGGGCGGCCGCCACCGTGCCGCGCTCGGGGATCGAGATCTGGAAGTCGGAGAGGAATTCCAAGAGCAGCGCCTCGAAGGCGTCGTCGGCGCGGTCGATCTCGTCGACCAGCAGCACCACCCCGCCGGGGTCGCGCACGGCCTTCAGCAACGGCCTCTCGATGAGGAATTCGTCGGAGTAGAGCTCGCCCTCGCCGCCGCGGGCGGCGACGAGCTGGCGGGCATGGTTCCACTCGTAGAGGGCGGCGGCGGCATCGAGGCCCTCGTAGCACTGCAGCCGCACCGGCTGCCGGCCGAGCGCCGCCGCGAGGGCGCGGGCGACCTCCGTCTTGCCGACACCCGGCGCGCCTTCCAGCAGCAGCGGACGGCCAAGGGCGAAGGCGAGGAAGATCGCGGTCGCGAGGTCCTCGTCAGCGAGATAGCCGACGCTAGCGAGCCGCGCGGCGACGTCCTCGGGCGACGCGAAGGGGGACGACGTCATCGGCGCTTCACCCTCGCGCGCATTGCCGGCGGCCGAGGCCGCCGGCTGACCCTCAGCGGCGGGCGTCGACGTCGCGCACCGCGCCGCGGGCGGCGCTGGTGGCGAACGCCGCGTAGGCGCGCAGCGCCGTCGTCACCTTGCGGGGACGGGGGGCGGCGGGCTTCCAGGCGTCCTTGCCCTTCGCCTCCATCGCGGCGCGGCGGGCGGCGAAGACCTCGTCCGGCACATCGACCCGGATGATCCGGTTCGGGATGTCGATCTCGATGGTGTCGCCCTCCTCGACGAGGCCGATCAGCCCGCCTTCCTCGGCCTCCGGCGAGACGTGGCCGATGGAGAGGCCCGAGGTGCCGCCGGAGAAGCGGCCGTCGGTGACGAGGGCGCAGGCCTTCCCGAGGCCCTTCGACTTCAGGTAGCTCGTCGGATAGAGCATCTCCTGCATGCCCGGGCCGCCGCGCGGGCCCTCGTAGCGGATCAGCACGACGTCGCCGGCTTTGATCTGGTCGCCGAGGATGCCTTCGACCGCCGCGTCCTGGCTCTCGAAGATGCACGCCGGGCCGGTGAACTTCAGGATCGAGGCGTCGACGCCGGCCGTCTTCACGATGCAGCCGTCCTCGGCGAGGTTGCCGTAGAGGACTGCCAAGCCGCCGTCCTTGGAGAAGGCGTGCTCGGCGCTGCGGATGACGCCGGTCTCGCGATCGGTGTCGAGATCGCGGTAGCGGCGGTCCTGGCTGAACGCCACCTGGGTCGGGATGCCGCCCGGCGAGGCGCGGAAGAAGGTCTCGACCGTCTCGCTGCTGGTGCGCTTCAGGTCCCAGCGGGCGAGCGCGTCCGCCATCGTTTCGGCGTGCACGGTCGGCACGTCGGCGTTGATCAGGCCGGCGCGGTCGAGCTCTCCCAAGATGCCCATGATGCCGCCGGCACGGTGGACGTCCTCGATGTGGACGTCCGGCACCGACGGCGCGACCTTGCAGAGCACCGGCACCCGCCGCGACAGCCGGTCGATGTCGGCCATCGTGAACGGCACCTCGCCCTCGTGGGCGGCGGCGAGCAGATGCAGCACCGTGTTGGTGGAGCCGCCCATGGCGATGTCGAGGGTGATGGCGTTCTCGAAGGCGGGAAAGCTCGCGATCGAGCGCGGCAGCACGGAATAGTCGTCCTGCTCGTAGTGGCGGCGGGCGAGGTCGACGATCAGGTGGCCGGCCTCGACGAACAGGCGCTTGCGGTCGGCGTGGGTGGCGACCACCGTGCCGTTGCCGGGCAGCGCCAGGCCGAGCGCCTCGGTGAGGCAGTTCATCGAGTTCGCCGTGAACATGCCGGAGCACGAGCCGCAGGTCGGGCAGGCGGAGCGCTCGATCGCCTGCACTTCCTCGTCGGTGACGGTGGAATCGGCGGCGGCGACCATGGCGTCGACGAGGTCGAGGGCCTTCTCCTTGCCGCGGAAGACGATCTTGCCGGCCTCCATCGGGCCGCCGGAGACGAAGACGGCGGGGATGTTGAGGCGCAGCGCCGCCATCAGCATGCCGGGGGTGATCTTGTCGCAGTTGGAGATGCACACCATCGCGTCGGCGCAGTGGGCGTTCACCATGTACTCGACGCTGTCGGCGATGATCTCGCGCGACGGCAGCGAATAGAGCATGCCGTCGTGACCCATCGCGATGCCGTCGTCGACGGCGATGGTGTTGAATTCCTTGGCGACGCCGCCGGCCTTCTCGATCTCGCGGGCGACCAGCTGACCGAGGTCCTTCAGGTGGACGTGGCCCGGCACGAACTGGGTGAACGAGTTGACCACGGCGATGATCGGCTTGCCGAAGTCGCCGTCCTTCATGCCTGTGGCGCGCCACAGGCCGCGCGCGCCGGCCATGTTGCGTCCATGGGTGGTGGTGCGGGACCTGTAGGCGGGCATTTTTCGGTTTCCTCGGTGTCGTTCGGGTCGTTGCCCTTGCGTCGGGAGCCGACTTCTTAAAGGAAGACGGCTGAGAACGCACGGGGGCCGTTCCCGTGCCAGACATTTTCGCCGGAACCATGACGCGCTACAGACCGAATTCCGCACGGCCCGGCGGCTCGCCGCCCGAGACGCCCGATCGCGACGCGGCGCATGCGGCCGCGCTGGCGCTGCCGCCTGTCGTGGTGCTCGTCGAGACGCAGCTCGGCGAGAACATCGGCACGGCGATCCGGGCGATGGCGAACTTCGGGCTGAAGGACCTGCGCCTCGTCAGCCCGCGCGAGCCCTGGCCGAACGAGCGCGGGCTCGCCGCCGCCTCCGGGTCGGATGCGGTCATCGGCTCCATCACCGTCTACGACAGCCTCGGCGCGGCGATCGCCGACTGCGGCGCCGTCTACGCCACCACGGCGCGCCCGCGCGAGATGGTGAAGCCGGTGATCGGGCCCGACGAGGCGGCGTCGCGCACGGTGGCGTCGGCAGTGAACGGGGTCCGCACGGCGATCCTGTTCGGCCGCGAGCGCACCGGCCTCGTCAACGACGAGATCGCGCTTTCCGAGGCGATCCTGACGCTGCCGGTCGATCCCGCCTTCGCCTCGCTCAACCTCGCCCAGGCGGTGCTGATCGTCGGCTACGCTTGGCGGCGCACGGTGGTGGAGGGGGACCTGCCGTTCATCACCGAGGAGGCCTCGCCGCCCGCCTCCAAGGCGGAGATGATCGCGCTGTTCGAGCACGTCGAGCGGGCGCTCGATCCGACCGGCTATTTCCGCTCGCCCGACAAGCGCGCCTCGATGGTGCGCAACCTGCGCGGCATCCTGCAGAAGGTGCCGTTCACCGAGCAGGAGGTGCGGACGCTGCGCGGCGTGTTCGCCGCGCTGGAGGACCGGCCGATCCGCCCGAAGCCGGTGCGCGGCCCGGCGCAGACGCCGCCGAAGCCGCGCCCGCCCGGCGCCCCGAAGCCGCCGTCGGCGCCGGGCGATGTGGCCGCCGAGGCGACCCGCGGGCCGAGCCCGGAGGGGGAGCCGGAGTGGTGAGGAGCCGCGTTCTCGCGGGATCGGCGAGCGGTTCTCCGCGTGTGCCGAACGGGATGCACCTTCCCTCGATAGTGGTGCTCTCCGTCGCGGCGCTCGCCTTCCTCGTCGTGGCGCCCGCGAGGGCGGCAGAGGGTATTTCCGACGCCGCTCTCGCCGAGGCGGCTAGATCGGCCAGGCTCGCCGACTTCGACTGGAACGAGGAACAGTGCCGGCGAGAGCGGACGATGGAGGCGTGGCTCGCCGAGCTCGGCCGCGATCGGGTCGCCTCGGTCGACTGGTACGGCGGCGCCTGCCGGCTGGTGAACGACGTCAACCCGCTCGACGGCGGCTCCGACTGGTGCGGCGGCGCCGAGATCCGCCTGAAGACGCCGCTGTCGGCCGACGACGTGCCGATGATCGAGGTCTATTTCGAGCGCCCGGTAGATGGCCGCGTGGCGGCCCCTTACGCCTTCCGCGGTCTGCTCCTGACCCCGGACGGCGAGGACTACACCCGCTTCAGCGCCCACTTCGAGTACGGGTGGGAGAGCCGGTTTCCGGGGTCGGTCGAGGGGTGCGAGGCGGAATAGGGGAGGGCGGATGGGATGGAGGGCGCTGGTCTCCCTATGCTTCTCCTATGAGTAAGTCCCTTCCCACCTGTGTCTCTGCAGGCGACGCAGGCGCTGAGATTTCTGTGGGCGACCTCTCCCCCCTCGTGGGGGAGGTGGCCGGCGCAGCCGGCCGGAGGGGGCCGCCGCGCATGAGCGCGGCGGTACGGCGCTAGAGACTGTCGAACCGTCGCCCGCCGTCGGCTGCGCCGCCGGCGCCCTCCCCGGTCCGCCTGCGGCGGCCCGACCCTCCCACAGGGGGAGGGTGGTGCGCGATACCCTCGCTGGTGCTCGACGCTGGCGGTCGTCGAGGGGGAAGGCGATGCCTCGCTCTTCCTTCTCCCGGCCGAAGGTGGCGCGCAGCGCCGGATGAGGGCGCGCCGCGCGAGCGGCGCGGGGCGGATTCTGATTGTGCCCCTTGCCAGCACCACTTCGGATGGTAGCCTCGCCAGGCCACGCAGGCAGGCAGGGGGAGGCCAAAACCATGCGGGTCCGGACTATCGTCTTTGCTGGAGCAATGATCGCCGCCGGGGCTGCTCACGCCCAGTGGGACACGAAGATCGAAGACGACATATTCTCAGGCGGTAAGAAGGCGATGTTGCTGGGCATCATCAGCCCAAATTCCTTCGTCGTAGCGGATTGCGATTCGAGCGGGGAACTTTCGATCGCTTACTCAGAAAAAGGCGAATGGAATGCTGGAATGGCGCTCGGTGAGTTTCGTTTACTCATCAAGGTTGACAGCGGATCTGTGATGGAAGCCAAAGCCAAGGCAGAAGAGAGAAATTCGGATTACTTCCAGATTACATCTGACGATGCAGATGTGGTGCTTGAGATGATCAAGCAGATCGCACTGGCGAAGCGTTCGATCTTGGTCGGGATAGAAGAGCCGAGCTTCGACATGAAGCACTCGGCGACCATTGGCGCTTCTGGCTCGACCAAGGCAACCAAGCGCTTCCTGGACGCGTGCGGGCGCGGATAGTCGACACGGCTGGTCCGCTCCATCGTCCACCTACGGATCGATTTTGTTCATCGACTGATGAACCCGCCACGTCTTCGGGTGCGCAGGGGGGCGTCGCCGGCGTCGCTTCCGCTCCTGCGGAGCGGCCCTCATCCGCCCTTCGGGCACCTTCTCCCGCCTGACGGCGGGAGAAGAGACACGTGGCAGCGGCAGTGAGGCTTCCCTTCTCCCAGCCTGCTGGGAGAAGGTGCCCCGAAGGGGCGGATGAGGGCGGCGGGCGAAGCGCGCCGAAGCCCCGGGCGCAATCCCAAAAGCCGCAAACGGGAGCGTCGAAAGCTGCGAGTGCCGAAGCGGCAGGTGGGGCGGGCACGGAACACTCGTGCTGATGCACCCCTCCCCCCGCGTGGGGGAGGTGGCCGGCGCAGCCGGCCGGAGGGGACCGCCGCGCGCGAGCGCGGCCGTACGGCGCCGGAGACTGCCGAACCGTCGCCCGCCGACGGCTGACGCCGCCGGCGGCCCTCCCCGGACCGCTCCGCGGCCCGACCCTCCCGCAAGGGGAGGGTGGCGCGCGACAACCTTGCCGGTGCGCGCCGACAGGGATCTGAACGAGGGGAGGCGAGGCCGCACTCTTCCCACCTCCTCCCGGCCGAAGGCAGGGAGAGGGTAGCGCGCAGCGCCAGAAGAAGGAGCGCCGCGCGAGCGGCGCAGGCCGCGGGGTCATGCTTACGTTGGCACTCTGGAGCCCTCATCCGCCCTTCGGGCACCTTCTCCCGCCTGACGACGGGAGAAGGGGGTGCCGCAATCGACCTCCCGCCCGCCCGCCGCCCCAACTCCGCCCTTAACGCTTCCTTCACTGGCCCGGCGTTCCAATCCGAGATTGTTCTCTGGTCGGGTGTCGGCGTGTCATGGGCATCGATCTGTTCGCCGGGACGGCGTATGCGACGCGGGTGATGAGCGGGCGGCCGCCAAAGGTCCTGATCTTCGATTCCGGTGTCGGCGGATTGTCGGTGCTGCGCGAGGTCCGCCGCGCGCTGCCGGCGGCCGGCCTGGTCTACGTCGCCGACGATGCCGGCTTTCCCTATGGGGCGCTGACCGAAACGGCGCTGGTCGAGCGCGTCACCGGCCTGATGACGCGCCTCGTCGCCTTCCATTCCCCCGATGCCGTGGTGATCGCCTGCAACACCGCCTCGACGCTGGTGCTGCCGGGCCTGCGCGCGGCGCTGCCGGTTCCGGTGATCGGCACCGTGCCGGCGATCAAGCCGGCGGCGGAGCGCACCACCTCCGGCCTCGTCAGCGTGCTCGCGACGCCCGGCACCGTGGCGCGCGACTATACCCGCGCCCTCATCGAGGCGCACGCCCGCGGCGCCGAGGTGACGCTCGTCGGCTCGAGCCGGCTCGCCGGCCTCGCCGAGGCGCGGCTGCGCGGCCAGCCGATCGACAATTCGGCGGTGGAGCGCGAGATCGCGCCGTGCTTCGTGCGCCGCGACGGCCAGCGCACCGACGTCGTCGTGCTCGCCTGCACGCACTATCCCTTCCTCACCGACCTGTTCGAGCGGCTGGCGCCGTGGCGGGTGGCCTGGATAGACCCGGCCGCCGCGATCGCCCGGCGCGTCCACACCGTGCTCTATGGCGAGGAGGCCTTCGAGCGCTACGACGACGAGGGCGACGAGGCTCCCGTGGCACCGGCCCTGCCGGGGCGGGCGGAATTCACCTCCGGACGGCCTCCGGAGCCGGCGCTGGTGGCCGCACTCGCCCGCCACGGCTTGCTTTGCGCCGCCGATTGAGCTAGCACCCGGCGGTCGCGTGGCCGGTTCCGCCGTCCGCGCGCCCGCACCCGTGGAACGGTGGCCGCGCTGAGCCGCCTGTTCCTGTCGGTCCCGACCGAGACCCGTGCGCCCGAGCGGAGGTCATCCTCCGCCCGCCGCGCCGTGCCCGCAGGGACAGAGGAGGGCGCGTTTCCGACGCGCCGCGCGGCCTCCGGGCCGCCGGCGTCTCTTATGTTGCGAAGGAAACCGCGAATGTCGAAGCGCCATAGCGCCAAGCACAAGATCGATCGCCGCCTCGGCGAAAACATCTGGGGCCGTCCGAAGAGCCCCGTCAATCGCCGCGAGTACGGCCCCGGCCAGCACGGCCAGCGCCGCAAGGGCAAGCTCTCCGACTTCGGCGTGCAGCTGCGCGCCAAGCAGAAGCTGAAGGGCTACTACGGCAACATTTCCGAGAAGCAGTTCCGCCGCGTCTATGCGGAAGCCTCGCGCCAGAAGGGCGACACCTCCGAGCGGCTGATCGGCCTGCTGGAGAGCCGCCTCGACGCCCTCGTCTACCGGGCGAAGTTCGTGCCGACCGTGTTCGCGGCGCGCCAGTTCGTCAGCCACGGCCACGTCAAGGTCAACGGCAAGCGCGTCAACATCGGCAGCTATCGCTGTCGCCAGGGCGACGTCATCGAGGTGCAGGAGCGCTCGCGGCAGATGGTGCTGGTGCTCGAGGCCGTGCAGTCGCCCGAGCGCGACGTGCCGGACTACATCGACGCCGACCACCACAAGATGACGGCGAAGTTCGTGCGCGTGCCGACGCTCGCCGACGTGCCCTATCCGGTGCACATGGAGCCGAACCTGGTCGTCGAGTTCTACTCGCGCTGAGGCGACGGCTGCGGGGCTTCCCGGGCCGCCAGCGGCGGCTCCTCGTGGAGCGCCGGCGAAGTTTGCGAAGGCCGCCCCCTCTGGGCGGCCTTTTGCGTTTCGGGCGACGGCGTTCGGTTGCCGGATCTCGGGGCGGCGCACCCGGCGCGCCACCTTGCAGAGAACCGTTCAGCGGCCAGGGGCCGATGCGACGGCTGCCGCGCGGGGTTGCTGGCCGCGGGTCTCCGGAGGTGCCGATGTGTTGCCAGCACGGCGCCGCCTCAGGCTGTCGCGAGAGATCAGGCCGGCGCGCTGTCGCGCGCGAGGGCGGCCTCGAGGTCTTCCGGGCGGACGGTGACGAGTTGACCGGTCGTGGTCCGGTCCGAGCCACCGGCGGCCGTGATCGCCGGCAGGGCGAGCATCGTCGCCGTGCGTCGGTAAGCGAGGAAGGAGAGGCCAGGGACCTCCTCCTCGTCGACCACCAGCCGGTACGTGCCCGCCGGCTGCGGCGCCTCGAGCGGCGGCAGCCGGAAGGGCCGGGCGAACGTCACCGTGGTCTCGGTGGTGCGGCTCATCGGGCGGGGCCGCTCAGCCCTTCTTCTTGTTCCCGGTCGCCTGCGTTCCCTTCATCATGGCGAGCACGGGAGCGGGGGCGGTGGCCGCCGGCGGCTTGTCGGCCTTCGGCTTGCGGATCTCGCGGTTGCTGCGCTTCTGGCCTTTGGCCATGACGATGTCCTCCCTGGGCGGCCCCGGTGCGGGGCAGCCGGAAACGAAAAGCCCCGCGTCCTCGGAGAGGCGCGGGGCCAAAGGCGCGAGGCGCCCGGTCGAGCTCGAAGCTCCGATCGCTCCGGGGTGCTGGGGGCCGGTGACCCGGACCTCCCGACACCCGCGGGGCTTGCCGCCGGCCGCACGGACGAGCCGCGCCGCCGGCTGGCGATCAGCTCAGGAGCTTCAGATTGTCAGCCGACATCTTGCCGCTCTTGCGATCGGCGACCAGCTCGAAGCCGACCTTCTGCCCCTCGCGCAGGTCGCTCAGACCGGAGCGCTCGACCGCGCTGATGTGGACGAAGGCATCGCTGCCGCCGCCATCAGGAGCGATGAAACCGAAGCCCTTCTGGGCGTTGAACCACTTCACGGTTCCCGAAGCCATGGGAAACCCTTTCTCGAATACATTGGGGTCGCTTGCCGGCGTCGCCGCCGACCGTCGAATTCGCATTTTCAGGCACGAGTATCGAGCGCCGGCCCTCACGCTGAAGGCGGCGACCGACGAAATCCTACCGTTCATCGACGGAACGACTATGGACGACGGCGGAAAATTTACAAGCGAGAACGACTTCGCACGCTGACGAAAAATCCGGCCGCGAGGCCTCCTCGCGTCGAGAAATACGATTTCCGCTCTCCGTTTGTCGGTGGGGGCGAGGGTTCGACGATCCGGTGACGGTGCCGAATCTGGGGGCAGCCCTCGCGGCTCTCTGGGTCAGGGCGGTCGGAGCGCGCGTGGTCCGGCCTCGCTGGGACTTTCCGGATGCCCCCGGCGGCGCTCTCCAAGCCGGGACTTCGGGCGGCGGGCCTCCCGGCGAAATGTCGTCGCGCTCCGGCCAAATCGCCCCAGAACATATTGCGAACGAGAACAAACATGGTACATTGCCGGTCGAGCCGGCGCGGCGCCGGGCGGACGTTTGAACGCGGCGGTCGGCCGTGGAATAAGGAGCCCCTCCATGTCGCAAGCGAATCTGCGCCTGATCGAAGGAACGTCGATGGACAAGAGGAAGGCGCTGGACGCCGCGCTGAGCCAGATCGAGCGCTCGTTCGGCAAGGGCTCGATCATGCGCCTCGGCCAGGGCAAGGCCGTGGAGGTGGAATCGATCCCCACCGGTTCGCTCGGGCTCGACATCGCGCTCGGCATCGGCGGCCTGCCGAAGGGGCGCATCGTCGAGATCTACGGGCCGGAATCCTCCGGCAAGACGACGCTGGCGCTCCACGTCGTCGCCGAGGCCCAGAAGCTCGGCGGTGTCTGCGCCTTCGTCGACGCCGAGCACGCCCTCGACCCTCTCTATGCCCGCAAGCTCGGCGTCGACCTCGACGACCTGCTGATCTCGCAGCCCGACACCGGCGAGCAGGCCCTCGAGATCGCCGACACGCTGGTGCGCTCCGGGGCAGTCGACGTGCTGGTCATCGATTCGGTGGCGGCACTGACGCCGCGGGCCGAGCTCGAGGGCGAGATGGGCGAGCAGCTGCCCGGCCTGCAGGCGCGGCTGATGAGCCAGGCGTTGCGCAAGCTCACCGGCTCGATCTCGAAGTCGCACGCCATGGTGATCTTCATCAACCAGATCCGCATGAAGATCGGCGTGATGTTCGGCAGCCCCGAGACCACCACCGGCGGCAACGCCCTGAAGTTCTACGCCTCGGTGCGCCTCGACATCCGCCGCATCGGCGCGATCAAGGACCGCGACGAGGTCGTCGGCAACCAGACCCGCGTCAAGGTGGTGAAGAACAAGGTGGCCCCGCCGTTCCGCGAGGTCGAATTCGACATCATGTACGGCGAGGGCGTCTCCAAGGTCGGCGAGCTCGTCGATCTCGGCGTCAAGGCCGGCATCGTCGAGAAGTCCGGTGCGTGGTTCTCCTACGACAGCCAGCGCCTCGGCCAGGGGCGCGAGAACGCCAAGCAGTTCCTGCGCGACCACCCCGACGTCGCCAAGACGATCGAGGCGGCGATCCGCCAGAACGCCGGGCTGATCGCCGACCGCATCGTCGGCAAGGGCGCGCCGGAGCCCGAGGACGACGGTCCGCCGGCGGATCTCTGAGGCCGGGGCGACGCGTCCGCGCGTCGCCGCCCGCCAACCCAGGTCCGCTCTTCCGGCCGCTCCGACCGCAGTCGACGCCTGGGCATTCTCCTTGCCGTTGCCGCGGGCGTGACAGCCGGCGGCGGCGACGCTAAAACCCGCCGTCCGCCGGTCAGCCGGCGGTTCTGCATCGGCCTCGTCGCGTGCACGGGCCGATGACGGACAGGGGGCGGCCGCGGCCGCCGGACGGAGCCGGCGCGCGTCGCCGCGAGAGGGTTGCCGATGAGCGGCGTGAACGAGATCCGCAGTGCGTTCCTGGACTACTTCGCTCGCGAGGGCCACGAGGTGGTGCCGTCGAGCTCGCTGGTGCCGCGCAACGACCCGACGCTGATGTTCACCAACGCCGGGATGGTGCAGTTCAAGAACGTCTTCACGGGCCTCGAGACGCGCCCGCTGCCGCGTGCCGTCACGGCCCAGAAGTGCGTCCGCGCCGGCGGCAAGCACAACGACCTCGACAATGTCGGCTACACCGCCCGACACCACACCTTCTTCGAGATGCTGGGCAACTTCTCGTTCGGCGACTACTTCAAGGAGCGCGCCATCGAGCTCGCCTGGCGGCTGGTGACGAAGGAGTTCGGCCTCGACCCCGGCCGCCTCGTCGTCACCGTCTACGCCGAGGACGAGGACGCTGGCCAGCTGTGGCGCAAGATCGCCGGCATCGACGAGCGGCGCATCATCAAGATCGCCACCAGCGACAATTTCTGGGCGATGGGCGACACCGGCCCGTGCGGCCCGTGCTCCGAGATCTTCTACGACCACGGGCCGTCGATCCCGGGTGGACCGCCCGGCTCCCCCGACCAGGACGGCGACCGTTTCATCGAGATCTGGAATCTCGTCTTCATGCAGTATGAGCAGGTGCCCGGTGCCCGGGTACCGCTGCCGCGCCCCTCGATCGATACCGGCATGGGGCTCGAGCGCGTCGCCGCCGTCCTGCAGGGCGTGCACGACAACTACGACATCGACCTGTTCCGGGCGCTGATCCGCGCGTGCGAAGACATCACCAATGTCCCCGCCGACGGACCGCACCGGGCGAGCCACCGGGTGATCGCCGACCACCTGCGCGCGGCGAGCTTCCTGATCGCCGACGGCGTGATGCCGTCGAACGAGGGCCGCGGTTACGTCCTGCGCCGCATCATGCGCCGCGGCATGCGCCACGCGCAGCTGATCGGCGCCCGCGAGCCGCTGATGTGGCGGCTCGTGCCGGCGCTGACCCGCGAGATGGGCCGCGCCTACCCCGAGCTTTTGCGCGCCGAGGCGTTGATCGCCGAGACGCTGAAGCTCGAGGAGACGCGCTTCCGCCGCACCCTCGACCGCGGCCTGACGCTGCTCGACGAGGCGACCGCGCGCCTCGTGCCCGGCGCTGCCCTCGACGGCGAGACCGCCTTCCGCCTTTACGACACCTACGGGTTCCCGCTCGATCTCACCGAGGACGCCCTGCGCGGCCGCGGCCTCACCGTCGACACGGCCGGCTTCCAGGTGGCGATGGAGCGGCAGCGCGCCGAGGCGCGCGCCGCCTGGGCGGGCTCGGGCGAGGCGGCCACCGAGACGGTCTGGTACGGTGTCAAGGACCGGGTCGGTCCGACCGAATTCCTCGGCTACGCCGCCGACCGCGCCGAAGCGGTGGTGACGGCGATCGTCCGCGAGGGCGCCACGGTGGCGCGCCTCGAGGCCGGCGAGACCGGCCTCGTGGTGTTCAACCAGACTCCGTTCTACGGCGAATCCGGTGGCCAGGTCGGCGACACCGGCACGGCCCGCGCTCCCGGCGTCTCGGCTCACGTCACCGACACACAGAAGAAGGCGGACGGCCTGTTCGTCCACACGCTCACGGTCGACACGGGAACGCTGTCGGTCGGCGACGCCGTCGAACTCGCCATCGACCTCGGTCGCCGGCGCGCCATCCGGGCGAACCACTCGGCGACGCACCTGCTGCATGCGGCGCTCCGCACCGTGCTCGGCCGCCACGTGGCGCAGAAGGGTTCGCTCGTCGCGCCGGACCGCCTTCGCTTCGACTTCTCGCACCCCCTGCCGGTCGATGCGGCCGAACTCGTGCGCATCGAGGACCTGACCAACGCCGCCGTGCTGCAGAACGCCGCCGTCACCACCCGCCTGATGGCGGTCGACGAGGCGATCGCCTCTGGCGCCATGGCGCTGTTCGGCGAGAAGTACGGCGACGAGGTGCGCGTCGTCTCGATGGCGCATGACGAAACCGGCGCGTCCTATTCCACCGAGCTCTGCGGCGGTACGCACGTCGAACGCACCGGCGACATCGGTCTCGTCACGGTGGTCGCGGAGGCCGGCGTCGCCGCCGGCGTGCGCCGTGTCGAGGCGCTGTCGGGCGCGGCGGCGCGCCATTATCTCGCCGAGCAAGATCGCCGTGTCCGTGGCCTGGCGCATATCCTCAAGGCGACGCCGGACGAGGTGCTGGCGCGCGCCGAGACCCTCGTCGAAGAGCGGCGGCGCCTCGAGCGCGAACTCGTCGACGCGCGCCGCAAGCTCGCCCTCGGGGGAAGCGAGGGCGGTGCATCGGCCGCCAAGGACGTCGCCGGCACGCGCTTTCTCGGCCGGGTCGTCACCGGCATCGCCCCGAAGGACCTGAAGGCGGTGGCCGACGACGCCAAGAAGGCGGTCGGTTCGGGCGTCGTCTCGGTGGTAGGCGTCGCCGAGGACGGCAAGGCCGCGGTTGTGGTGGGCGTCACCGACGACCTCCTCGGCCGGTTCGACGCCGTGGCGCTGGTCCGTCGGGCCTCCGAGGCGCTCGGTGGCAAGGGCGGCGGTGGCCGGCCCGACCTCGCCCAGGCGGGCGGCCCCGACGGCGCCCGGGCCGAAGCGGCGAACGCCGCCGTCGAGGCGGCGCTCGCCGACGCCTGAGGGCAGGCGACCCGCGCTCGCCGCGGTGACAGCCGAGTCCCTGGTGCGGTTCGCCGCCCGGGGGGCGGGTCAGACTGGTCGCATGATCGGCCGCGCGCAGCGACGGGAATCGCGCTGAAGCAGGGTCGCGGCATCGGCGAGCAGTAGCCCCGCGGATGAACGGCTTCAGGACATCCGCCAGCAGCCTCTCGAAGGAGCGTCGATCGCCATCTTCCGATCCCGCAAATTCGACAGGTACCGGCTGGACGCGGCGGTTCCGGGTGGCGGTCTCGCTCCCCGAGGCGAGTAGGTCTGTCGGACTTGGAGAGTGAGGGGCCTCGTCTGCGGCGGAAAGGGGGTGTCGCCGAACCCGCGCAATGCTCCCACACAGTGGCATCAGATCGCGAAGGCAGGATCGAAGAGCGAAGCGGCGGGGAAGCCGACCGCAAGGATGTCGCCGCGGAATCCGTTAGCCAGGCCCGCCAGCCCTCGCGGCTGTCACCCCGACGCTTGCAAGGTCAGAGTGGCGGGGACAGGCGGGCGGCAATGACGACCGGCAATCGACGGGCGGGACGCCACCCGTTCCCCGTTGGTGGTCAAGACCGAGCGGCGGGGGCGATGAGACGCCCATCCCCGAATCCCGTCGGCAAGCCCTCCCGCGTGTCTGTGCGCGCGGCGTATCCGGTCGGCCAGCGGCTTGGGGCGGCACGGCGGCCGCCACGAATCGGGCCGGACGGTGCCGCAGGCACGGGGAAAACGCGGCGCGAAAGCGGCAGGCGATTCCTCGCCGGCACTGAATCGCCACCGCACGAGGGCCTCAAAACGGTGACGGAAGTTAAGGAAAGGTGAAGAAATCCGGGCTCTCGCGGGTGTTTGGGGGCGGGCAGGGGGCACTTCTGTGGCGCTGCCGCAACACTGCCCCCAGAACACCCCCCGCGACGGCCACATTCCGCTCTTTGCGATTGAAGCGGAAGCGGCCGTGGGTATGTTCGGACCGACCGGAGCGGACCGGTCAACGCGTATCCCTCAACGGTTCGCCGCCACGGATACAAACAGACCAACCGCTTCGCGCAACGGTCACAGCCCACGCAATCGCCTCTCCGGTCTCCGGAACCGAAAGCGGAAGCTGCCAAGACGAGATGATGGAGATCTAAAGATGAACATGAAAGGCGTCGTCCTGGGCGTGGCCGGTGCGCTGGCCGTGACCGGTGTGCAGGCAGCCGACCTCGCGGTCGCTCCGGAGCCGGTCGATTACGTTCGCGTCTGCGACGCGTTCGGCACGGGCTTCCTCTATGTCCCCGGCACCGAGACCTGCTTCCAGATCCGCGGCCGTATCCGCGCCGACTATCGCTTCGCGATCACCGGCCAGGGTAACTTCGGTGGCGTGAACTACCAGAAGCGCAATCAGAACGCGTACAACTTCCGCGCTCGTGCGTACTTCTACTCGGACTCGCGCACCAACACCGAGTACGGCCTGCTGCGCACGTTCGCCCAGCTCGAGATCCAGACCCAGACCGCCAATGGCGGTGACTCGCGGGTCAACCTCGACCAGGCGTTCATCCAGTTCGGTGGCCTGACCTTCGGTAAGGCGTACTCGTTCTTCGACTTCTACCAGACGCCGGGCTTCTTCGCTCCGTTCGAGCCGGCCCACTCCGACCAGAACACGCTGATGGCGGCCTACACGTTCGCCTTCGGCAACGGCTTCTCGGCCTCGGTCTCGATCGAAGACAATACCTACCGTCAGAACCAGATCCTGCGCGGTGGCTACGTCAACTACGGCGGCGTGCGCTGGCCCGACCTGGTCGGTAACCTCCGCGTCGATCAGGGCTGGGGTTCGGCCCAGTTGATGGGCGCCCTGCACGAAGTGCGGTCGCCGTTCAACGGCGTCAGCAACGAGCTCGGCTGGGCGATCGCCGCTGGCGTCGTCGTCAACCTGCCGATGCTCGCCGAGGGTGACAACTTCGGTCTGCAGGCCGGCTACTCGAGCGGCGCGATCTCCTACGTCGCTCCGAACGCCTGGGGCCCGGCTGCTCGCGTTGCCGACGCTCGCATCATCCGTGGTGACCTGAAGCTCGCCAGCTCCTGGTCGATCGCTGCCGGCTTCCAGCACTTCTGGGCGCCGAATGTGTCCTCCGGCTTCGGCGTGTCCTACCTGGACGTCGATCAGGCGGCCAAGCGCTTCGACTACTCGAACTGGGACATCCAGGGTAACATCGTGTTCACCCCGGTGGCCGGCCTCGAGACGGGCTTCGAGCTGCAGTACAAGCAGACCGACCTGAAGGGCCGCAACAATGCGGGTAATGCTCGCCAGGACAAGGACATGCTGGTCGGCACGTTCCGGGTTCAGCGCTCCTTCTGATCCGACACTGCTGATCTGACGCAAGTCTGATCCTCGATCGAGCCCGGCGGGTCCTCCCGCCGGGCTCTTTCATTTCGGTGCATGCGGCTTTCGGGTCGTCCGCTTCAGGCCGTCGTGGCACTGCCGCGGCGGTCTTCTCGTGTCAGCGATCCGTTTGCCGCTAGCGGTGGTGGGGAAGCTTCGGATGCGCCGACCCGCTGGCCGGACCGACGTTCGGTCCCCGGTCGATCAGGCAGCGCCGCGCGTCCGGCTCACGGTACGCGGGCGGCTTGACCGGGACGCCGAAAGATCGTCAATCGGTGTGAGGGCGGCGCGTGCGGCCGCCGGTAACGGACGACGGAGCGGTGCGGTGCGTGAGACGCGAGCGGAGAACCTGATCCCGGGTGCGACGGGGGACTGGGAGGTCGTCATCGGCATGGAGGTGCATGCCCAGGTGACGTCCGAATCGAAGCTGTTCTCCGGCGCCTCGACCGCCTTCGGCGGCGCCCCGAACGCCCACGTCTCGCTCGTCGACGCGGCGATGCCGGGCATGCTGCCGGTGATCAACGAGGCCTGCGTCCGCCAGGCTGTGCGCACGGGCCTCGGCCTCAAGGCGGCGATCAACCTGCGCTCGGTGTTCGACCGGAAGAACTACTTCTACCCCGACCTGCCGCAGGGCTATCAGATCTCGCAGTACAAGCACCCGATCGTCGGCGAGGGCGAGATCCTCGTCGACCTGCCGAAGGGTGAGCAGGTCCGCGTCGGCGTCGAGCGCATCCATCTCGAGCAGGACGCCGGCAAGTCGCTGCACGACCAGCACCCGACGATGAGCCACGTCGACCTCAACCGCTCGGGCGTGGCGCTGATGGAGATCGTCTCCAAGCCGGACCTGCGCTCGTCGGAGGAGGCGCGCGCCTATCTCACCAAGCTGCGGGCGATCCTGCGCTATCTCGGCACGTCGGACGCCGACATGGAGAAGGGCAACCTGCGCGCCGACGTCAACGTCTCGGTGCGCCGGCCGGGTGATCCGCTCGGCACGCGCTGCGAGATCAAGAACGTCAACTCCATCCGGTTCGCCGGCCAGGCGATCGAGTACGAGGCGCGCCGCCAGATCGGCATTCTCGAGGATGGCGGCACGATCAGCCAGGAGACGCGCCTGTTCGACGCGCGCGCCGGCGAGACGCGCTCGATGCGCTCGAAGGAGGAGGCGCACGACTATCGCTACTTCCCCGACCCGGACCTGCTGCCGCTCGAGCTCGACCCCGCCGACATCGAGGCGATCCGCGCCAGCCTGCCGGAGCTTCCGGACGAGAAGCGCGCCCGCTTCGTTTCCGATTATGGAATCTCGTTCTACGACGCCGGCGTGCTGGTGGCGGAACGTGCCTCCGCCGACTTCTTCGAGACGGTCGCTCGCGGCCGCGACGCCAAGCAGGCGCTAAACTTCATCGTCAACGAGCTGTTCGGACGCCTGAACAAGGAAGGACTGTCGATCGAGGAGAGCCCGATCTCGGCCGAGCGCCTCGGCGGACTCGTCGATCTCGTCGCCGATGGGACGATCTCCGGCAAGATCGCCAAGGACCTATTCGATGTGATGTGGACCGAGGCCGGCGATCCGCGCGACCTCGTGGAGGCCCGCGGCCTCAGGCAGGTGACGGATACCGGCGCGATCGAGGCGGCTGTCGATGCCGTCATCGCAGCCAATCCCGACAAGGTCGAGCAGGCGCGTGCGAAGCCCAGCATGGCGGGCTGGTTCGTCGGTCAGGTGATGAAGTCGACCGGCGGCAAGGCCAACCCGCAGGCCGTCAATGTGCTGGTGAAGGCCAAACTCGGCATCGAGGAATAGCGGGTTGCGCGCGTCGGCTCAGCGCCGCTGCTTCCGTCCAGCGGACCGATTGGCCTTCCGGGCGACCTGACGGGCGGTTGGAGCGCGGTCTGCGCCTTTGGTACCTTCCCCGCGGCGCGGCGGGTTCGGCATCGGCCGGTACGAGGCGAGTGCCGCGATCAGGGCGGCGGCGGAGCCGGACAGGCGAGGCACGGCAAGCATCTCGGTCTCCTCTCGAGCGTCGGACGACGTTCCCGTCGTCCCTGTTTGAACCCACGCGCGGCGGCGTCTGCCGTCGAGGTCGGATGGCTAACGCCGAGGCATCCTCGAAGTTTCGCTCCTGCCGCAGTCGCGCTCGCCGTCATCGGCTTGGAGCGAGCGCCGGCACACCTTAGATGTGGGTTGCCTTTCCCGCTGGAGACCACCCCCCATGAGTGTCACGCAGTCGCAGCCGATCGAGCTGCATTACTGGCCGACCCCGAACGGCTTCAAGATCAGCATCATGCTCGAGGAACTGGGGGTCCCCTACGACCTCAAGCTCGTCGACATCGGCAAGGGCGACCAGTTCAAGCCGGAGTTCCTGAAGATCGCGCCGAACAACCGGATGCCGGCGATCGTCGATCCCGAGGGGCCGGGCGGCGCGCCGATCTCGATCTTCGAGTCGGGCGCGATCCTGCAGTATCTCGGCCGCAAGTTCGGCCGCTTCTATCCGACCGACGAGCGCAAGCGGGTGGCGGTCGAGGAGTGGCTCATGTGGCAGATGGGCGGCTTCGGGCCGATGCTCGGCCAGAACCACCACTTCGCCGTCTACGCGCCGGAGAAGATCCCCTACGCCATCAAGCGCTACCGCGACGAGACGCACCGCCTCTACGGCGTGCTGAACCGGCGTCTCGAGGGCCGCGAGTTCGTGGCGGACGAGTACTCGATCGCCGACATGGCGATCATCGGCTGGTCGCGCGGCCACGAGCGCCAGGGCATGGACATCGCCGAGTTCCCGAACGTGAAGCGCTGGATCGACACCATGGTGGCGCGCCCGGCCGTGCAGCGTGGGCTCGACGTCGGCAAGGACGCGCGCAAGAGCGACCTCGCCACCGACAAGGACGCGCAGAAGGTCCTGTTCGGCCAGCGCGCCAGCTGACGCGCGATATCGCGACGGATCGCCGGGCCTAGCGCCCGGCGGCTCGCCTGCGGGCCCGCCGGGCCCGGGCGGCGCTTGCGAGCGTCATCAGGAGATTTCCGGTGATCGCGTCCGACAGCGCCGCGGTGCGGCGGGTGGCGACGATCGCCTCCTCGATGCGTGAGGCCGCGGTGTCGAGGTCGGCGAGCGACCACAGACCGAGGGCGTCGGCCACCACCTGCTTGCGGCGGAAGAACACCGGCGGGATCATCCGCTCGACGGCGGCCGCAGGGGCGGCGCCCTCCTCGACGAGGAGGCGGCCGCGCGACAGCGCGTGGACCTGACGCAGCGCTGCGGAGAGAATCGACGGCGCCGTGGTGCCGGCCCGCAGCAGGCGCGACAATGTGCGGTCGAGGTCGGCGACGGCGCCGGTGAGGGCGGCGTCGATGGTGGTGTCGAGGGTCTCGGCCGCGCTGTCCCCGATCAGGGCCTCGACATCGGCGAGACGGACGCGGCCGGTGCCGTGGGCGTAGAGCGCCAGCTTCTCGATCTCGGCGCGGGTCTGCCGCCGGTCGGCGCCGAGCAGGTCCTTCAACGCCGCACGGGCGTCCGCCTCGACCTCGAGGCCGTCGCGGCGGGCGATCTCCTCGATGATGCGCTCGATGTCGGCCGCCTCGTCGGCGTAGCAGGCGAGTGCCGCGGCACTGGCGTGGTCCTCGACCCGCTTGCGCAGGCCCGTGCCCTTCTTGAGGTCGCCGGCCTCCACCACCACCAGCGCGTCCTGCGGCGGCGCATCGAGCAGCGGCGCCAGTGCCGGCTCGATGGCGCGGGTGCCGGCGTCGCGCACCCAGATGATGCGGCGGCCGCCGAACAGCGCGATCGTGCGCGCCTCGTCGGAAAGGCGACCGGGGTCGGCGGCGACCTCGGCGCCGTCAAGACGGACGAGCGAGAACGGGTCGGAGGACCCGCGGTTGGCGGCGTCGACGAGGGCCTTGGCGCGCTCGGCAACGAGGCCCTGCTCGGGGCCGAAGACCAGCACAACGGCCGGCGCCCGCGCGGGGTCCGCGACCAGGCGGTCGAAGTCGCGGGGCTTCAGCGCGACCATCGGCGCGCGCTCGTCAGCGATGCGTCGCGAAGTAGGCCGCGAGGCGGATGCGCAGGTCGCTCGCGATCGTCTTGGCGGCGCGCGATTCGGCGTCCTCGAGCGCGCGCACGTTGGCGAAGCGCTGGCTGGAGAAGTCGTAGGAGGCGTCGGCGGCGGAGTTGCCGGTGAGCAGCGTCCGGCCGGTGGTGGCGTCCGAGAGCACGAAGGAGGCCGACAGCGAGACGATGTAGGAGGCCGGCACCTCGGACAGGCGCTCGACGGCGACGGACGCCTCGGTGCGGGTGAGGAAGATGCGCAGCGAGTACTGGGCGTCGGGCGCCTCCTCGCCGCCCGTGAAGGCGAAGATCAGCTCGTTGCGCAGCACCTGCTCGACGCGGTTGCGGGCGGGCTGGATGGCGATCTTGGCGAGCTCGGTCGCGACCGGCGTGCCGGAGCCCGGCGCATCCGCATAGAGGGGGCGGACGACGCAACCGCCGAGCGCCAGCGCGACGACGAGGAGCGGGGCGACGAGGGCGGCGGCGGTGTGGTGGGGGCTCCGCCGTGGCATTGCGCGGCCGTGGTCGCTGCGGCTCGGCCGCCCCTCATCCCACCACATTGACGATCCTCTGGGGCACGACGATCACCTTTTTCGGGGCCCGGCCGTCGAGGTGGCGGCGGACCTCGTCGAGGGCCAGGGCGGCGGCCTCGACGTCGGCGGTTGCCGCGTCGCGCCGGACCGTGACCTCGCCGCGCCGCTTGCCGTTCACCTGCACCGGCAGCACCACCACGTCCTCGAGGAGGAGCGAGCGGTCGACCGTCGGCCAGCCCTGAGTCGCCACCAGCCTAGCATGGCCGAGCGCCGACCAGCATTCCTCGGCGAGGTGCGGCATCATCGGGGCGAGCGCCTGGACGAGCATCTCGAGCGCCTCGCGCAGCGACGCGGCGAGCGGGGACGTAACCTCGAAGGGCTCCTGGGCGGCGCGGGCGAGGACGTTGACGAGCTCGTGCAGCCGCGCAACGGCGCGGTTGAAGGCAAGCTGCTCGATGTCGTCCTCGATCGCGGCGAGCGCCTTGTGGGCGGCCTTGCGCACGTCGAAGGCGGTGCCCTCGGCGGCCGCCGGCGCGGCGGTACCGACCGGCGGCAGCTTCGGGGCGGTCTCGGCGACGAGGCGCCAGGCGCGCTGCACGAAGCGCTGGGCGCCGGCGACGCCGTCCTCCGTCCAGATCACGTCGCGCTCGGGGGGCGAGTCCGACAGCATGAACCAGCGCGCGGTGTCGGCACCGTAGCCGGCGATGATGTCGGACGGGTCGACGGTGTTGCGCTTCGACTTCGACATCTTCTCGATCGAGCCGATCGCCACGGCCTGGCCGGTGGCGCGGTCGACGGCGCGGCGCTCCCCACCTTCTTCCGTGATGTCGATCTCGGCCGGGCTCGCGAACGTGCCGTCGGCGCGCTTGTAGGTCTCGTGGACGACCATCCCTTGCGTGAACAGGCCGGCGAACGGCTCGTCGAGGCCGATGTGGCCGGTCGCCTTCATCGCCCGCACGAAGAAGCGCGAGTAGAGCAGGTGCAGGATCGCGTGCTCGATGCCGCCGATATACTGGTCGACCGGCAGCCAGCGGTCGGCGACGGCGGGCTCGGTCGGCGTCGCCGCGTTGGGCGCGGTGAAGCGGGCGAAGTACCAGGACGAATCCACGAAGGTGTCCATGGTGTCGGTCTCGCGCCGGGCCGGGCCCTTGCACTGCGGGCAGGCGACGTTGCGCCAGGTCGGGTGGCGGTCGAGCGGGTTGCCCGGCTTGTCGAAGTCGATGTCATCAGGCAGCTGCACCGGCAGGTCGGCCTTCGGCACCGGCACGACGCCGCACTCCGCGCAGTGGATGACCGGGATCGGGCAGCCCCAGTAGCGCTGGCGGGAGATGCCCCAGTCGCGCAGGCGGTAGTTGACCTGGCGGGCGCCCTGCGGGGCGCCGTCGAGCGTCTCGCCTTCCAGGCGCCGGGCGACGGCGTCCTTCGCCTCGGGCACCGACAGGCCGTCGAGGAAGTCGGAGTTGTAGAGGCGGCCGTCGCCGACATAGGGCTCGTCGCCGATGGCGAAGGTGGCGGCGTCGGCGTCCGGCGGCAGCACCACCGGGATCACCGGCAGGCCGTACTTGCGGGCGAACTCGAGGTCGCGCTGGTCATGCGCCGGGCAGCCGAAGATGGCGCCCGTGCCGTATTCCATCAGCACGAAGTTCGCGACGTAGACAGGCAGCCGCCGGCCCGGGATCAGTGGGTGCTCGACGGTGAGGCCGGTATCGTAGCCCTTCTTCTCGGCTGTCTCGAGCACCGCGACGCTCGTGCCCATGCGCCGGCACTCGGCGACGAACTCGGCGAGGCCGCCGTCCGTCTCCGCCGCCGCCTTGGCGACCGGATGGTCCGGTGACAAGGCGAGGAAGCTCGCGCCGAACAGCGTGTCGGGGCGCGTCGTGAACACCTCGACGGAGGTGCCGACGTTGGTCGGCGGCGTCAGGGCGAAGCGGACGCGCAGGCCCTCGGACCGGCCGATCCAGTTCTTCTGCATGAGCCGGACCTTCTCCGGCCAGCGGTCGAGCCCGTCGAGCGCCGTCAGCAGGTCCTCGGCATAGTCGGTGATGCGCAGGAACCACTGCGTCAGCTCTCGCTGCTCGACCAGCGCCCCCGAGCGCCAGCCGCGGCCGTCGATCACCTGCTCGTTGGCGAGCACGGTCTGGTCGACGGGGTCCCAGTTGACCTTGGAGGTGCGGCGATAGGCGAGGCCGGCCGCCAGGAAGTCGAGGAAGAGCTCCTGCTGGCGGTGATAGTAGGCGACATCGCAGGTGGCGAACTCGCGCGACCAGTCGAGCGACAGGCCCATCGACTTCAGCTGGGCGCGCATCGTCGCGATGTTGTCGTAGGTCCACGCCTTCGGGTGGACCTTGTTCTGCATGGCCGCGTTCTCGGCCGGCATGCCGAAGGCGTCCCAGCCCATCGGGTGCAGCACGTTGAAGCCGCGGGCGCGCTTGTAGCGGGCGACGACGTCGCCCATCGTGTAGTTGCGCACGTGGCCCATGTGGATGCGCCCCGACGGATAGGGGAACATCTCGAGCACGTAGTAGGGCGGGCGCGGGTCGTCATTCTCCGTGCGGAAGACCTCGGCGGCGGCCCATGCGGCCTGCCACCGGCCCTCTGCTTCGGGGGCGTTGTAGCGCTCCGTCGTCGTCATGTCTGGTCCGGACCGGGTGCTGGAAAAGTCTGAGGATTCCCGCGGACTGACAACAGAATTCCCCCCGATGGTCAACTGTCGCCGGCGCATGGTTGCCGCCCGTCGGCGGCTGCGCTACCCCCGGCGGAGGAAAGTCCGCCGCCCGCTGCCGGAGCACCGCCGATGACCGAAGCCGACGTTCGCGACGATACCCCGGCCGCCCGGCTGGCGGCGATCGGGGCCCGCATCGCAAGGGCGGAGCGCATCGCCCATCGGCCGGCCGGCTCGGTGACGCTGGTGGCGGTGTCGAAGACCTTTCCGGCCGAGGACGTCGAGGCGCTGATCGCGTGCGGCCAGCGGGTTTTCGGCGAGAACCGCGTGCAGGAGGCGAAGGCGAAGTTCCCGGCGCTGCGGGAGCGCCATGCCGATCTCGAGCTGCACCTGATCGGGCCGCTGCAGTCCAACAAGGCGCGCGAGGCGGTGGCGCTGTTCGACGTCATCCACACAGTCGACCGCGAGAAGATCGCGGTGGCTCTGGCCGAGGAGATCGCGAAGTCCGGCCGGCGGCCGCAGCTTCTCATCCAGGTCAACACCGGCGAGGAGCCGCAGAAGGCAGGCGTGCCGCCGCGCGAGGCGGTAGCCTTCGCGGCGCGCTGCCGGGATGTCCTCGCGCTGCCGGTGGTCGGCCTGATGTGCATTCCGCCCGCGGACGAGCCGCCGGGGCCGCACTTCGCGCTGCTGCAGAAGCTCGCCGGGGAGGCGGGACTGTCGCAGTTGTCGATGGGGATGTCGTCGGACTTCGAGACGGCGGTGGAGTTCGGCGCGACGCACGTGCGCGTCGGCAGCGCGCTGTTCGGCTCGCGGCCCTATCCGGCCGGATAGGGCCTCAGGCGGCGGTGGCGACGGGGGCGTCGACGGTTCCGGCGGCCACTAGTGTCGCCGGCTCGGCGAGGCGCTTGCGGAACTTGCTCGGCTTGTCCTCGTAGAGGATGCGGCCGCGGGCGAAGGCGTCGGCCTGCAGGGCGGCGCGGCGGGCGGCGACGACCGCGACGACGCGGCCGGCCTCGGCCTCGCCGCCGGCGAGCGCCGGATCGGCCGTCACGGTTGCGGCGAGAACGGCGAGGTCGTGCTCCTCGCCGAGCATCTCGCCGAGCTCGTCGAGGGCGGTGACCACCGAGGGGGCGGCGGCCGCGGTGCGCGGTTCGGCGAGCTTCGACAGATGCCAGCGGTGCTTCACCGCCTTGCGCCAGTCGTGCAGGGCCTCGTCGTGGGCGCCCGGCTCGGCGGCGGCGGCGAGCGCCGCCCGGCCGTCGCGATAGGTGGTCTCGATCCCGGCGAGGAGCACGTCGGCCCGACCCGCCTTCTTGCCCCAGACGAGGTCGACGGCGGCGACCGCTGCCTGCGCCAGCCCTGCGGCGGCGGCCTCGATCGGCGGCAGCTCGGCGTGCACGGCCTTGGCGCGGGCGGCGAGCGTGCCGGCGAGGTGGCGAAGCGCCTCGCCCTCCGGCCCGTCTGCCTCGCCGGCGAGGCGTTCGGCGGTGCCGGCCATGACGTCGGCGTCGCGGGCGGCGGAGAGCGAGCGGGCGATGTCGCCGAGTTCCCTGCCGAGACGGCGCGCCGCCTTGTCGGCGAGAGGGCGCAGGGCCCTCAGGATCGTGCGGGCGCGCTTCAGGCGGCGGCGGGCCTTGTGGATGCGCTTGTCGAGGCGGGCGCCGTCCTCGAGCAGCGTCTCACGGGCGGAGACGATGTCGTCGCGGAGCTGCTCGCGCAGCGCCGCGGCGACATTGCGGTCGAGCGAAACGGCGATCGGCAAGGCTGCCCTCCGCTCGGTGGTCGTCTCAGAGGGCGGCTTGGCCCGTGGCGGGAAGGCCGATCGGGCAGGACACGCCCGTGCCGCCGATGCCGCAGTAGCCGTTCGGGTTCTTCGCCAGGTACTGCTGGTGGTAGTCCTCGGCGTAGTAGAACGGGCCGGCAGCGGCGATCTCGGTGGTGATCGTGCCGTGGCCGGCCTTCAAGAGCGCCGCCTGGTACTCGGACTTGACGCGGCGGGCGACCTCGAGCTCGGCCGGATCGGCAAGGTAGATCGCCGAGCGGTACTGGGTGCCGACGTCGTTGCCCTGGCGCATGCCCTGGGTGGGGTTGTGCGCCTCGAAGAAAACCTTGAGCAGCGCCTCGAGCGAGATCACCGCCGGATCATAGACGACCAGCACCGCCTCGGTGTGGCCGGTCATGCCGGTGCACGTCTCCTGGTAGGTCGGGTTCGGCGTCGAGCCGCCGGCATAGCCGACGGCGGTGACGAAGACGCCGGGCGTCTGCCAGAGGATGCGCTCGGCGCCCCAGAAGCAGCCGAGGCCGAGCACGACCGTTTTGAGGCCTTCGGGGAACGGCCCCTTCAGGGGTCGTCCGGTGACGAAATGGCGCTCGACCGTGGGGAGCGGATCCGGACGGCCGGCGAGGGCCTCCCCCGCGGGGGGGATGGCGAGCTTCTTGGTGAGGATGTCGAGCAGGAACATGGCGCCAATATAGGATGCCGGGGGGCCGGGGTCCAAGGGCAGGGCCAAAATTCAGCGCCGGCGCGATGCGGCGCGGTCGCCGCGCAGCTGGCGTGCGACAGGGGAGGATCATTGTCGGGGGAGGTGAGCTGCCTGCGGCGTTCACGCCGGGCTCACCCGGAATTGAGGCACCTCAATGCGACACGGCGCGCCGAGGCGGCAAACGATGGCTATGGTGCTCCCCGGTGCGGCGTGTGGATGACGCCGAGATCTGGCCTGGGGGCGAGAGAAGAACGGACCGGAACGGTCCGCGTCACCACTTCGCGGACCGTCGGCCGTCTCGGGAGGACCGCCGATGCCGAGCTACCTCACGACCGCCGCGCGGTCGAGGCCGGAGCCGACCACCGTGCGATCGTCGGCACGGGCGCCCCTGTGCCGACCGCTGGCCCTGATGCTGGCGCTGCTCGCGACAGCGGCCCTCTCGGTCTGCCCCATGCCCGCCGCGATGGCGCAGGGGACGACGGGCGGCCCCGCCGCAACCGACGCCTCTCCCGATGCGCCGCCGGACGCGCCGCCGCCGCCCCCGGACTATATCCCGCCGCCGCCTCCGCCAGACGACATCGACCCGGGCGCCGGCTTCGACGAACCACCGCCGCCGCCGGACTACGACGCCACCGGCACGCCACCGCCGGACTATGGTGCGGCGCCGGCCGAGGCGACCGCGGAGGGGCCGCCGGCACCCGAGCCGGGCGGTCCGCCGCTGGAGGCGGGCGAGGCCTACCACACCCGCTTCTCCGGCACGGTGACGCGGGAGGGGCCGGGTGGCGGCTTCCCGGCGATCAATCTCGACGGCGTCGTCGGCAGCATCTTCGACCTGCGCGCCATCGGCGAGCCGCCGGTCGGCCAGCACGTGCTGTCGGTGCCGCAGCGGGCGCCGGCGACGGCGGCCGACGTCGGCCAGATCTTCGGCATCGCCATCGACGACGCGGCGGAGCCCAACATCTTCGTGACGGCGACCTCCGCCTACGGCCTGCACCTCGAGCCCGGCACGCGCGACTGGATGGCCGGGATGTGGGGGCCGGAGTCCGGCCCGGGCACGATCTACCGGCTGCCGGCCGACACCGGCTACGTGCCGGAGTACTTCGCCGAGATCACGCTGGACGGCCGCCGCAACACCGGCGCGGCGCTCGGTAACATCGCCTACGACCCGCAGACGCGGCAGCTCTACGTCTCCGACCTCGAGACCGGCATGATCCACCGCCTGTCGGCGGAGGACGGCAGCGAGCTCGGCCGCTACGACCACGGCGTCGAGGGGCGGCGGGGCTTCCTCGACGCGGAGACCGGCGAGGCGCTGTCGCTGCCGGCGATCGCCTTCGACCGCGCCAGCGCCGCGCGGGTCGGTGATTGTGCCGCCGGGCCGTTCGAACGGACGCCGGCGTGCTGGAACTTCGCCGATTTCCGCCGCCGCATCTGGGGTCTCGCGGTCCGGCCGGGTGCGAACGGCGGCGAGAGCCGGCTGTTCTACGCGGTGTGGGGCAGCGACGGCTTCGGCAATCCCGAGTGGGAGAGCGTCGACGACGAGCAGTACAACAGCGTCTGGTCGGTGCGGCTCGACGCAAGCGGCGGCTTCGACCCGACGAGCGTGCGGCGCGAGTTCTTCGTGCCGGCCTTCTTCGGTGACGACCCCGGCGCCGGAGCGATGGCGGAGAACAGCCGCCCTGTGTCCGACATCGAGTTCGCCGCCTGCGGCGACCGCCGCGTCATGCTGCTCGCCGAGCGCGGCGGCGTGCGCAATCTCGGCCTCGGTGCCGAGGACGCCTTCGCCAGCCCGCACGAATCGCGGGTGCTGCGCTACGAACTCGGCGACGATGGCGTCTGGCTGCCCGCCGGGCGCTACGATGTCGGCTTCTACGAGCGCCAGGACCACGGTTCGCCGCGGCTGCGCGCCAGCGCCGGTGGCGGCTGCGACTTCGGCTACGGCTACACCGATGCCGGCGTCGAGGATCTGTCGCGGCAGAACGGCTTCGTCTGGGCGACCGGCGACAACCTCTGCTCGCCGCGCGGCGCCTGCCTCGATCCCTCGACGGGCGTTCTGGAGGACACCGGTTTCGTCGACGGCCTGCAGGGCACGCCCGAGGGCCTCCTGCAGGAGCTCGGGCCGGAGGCGGCCTATGCCGTGCCGGCGCCCGCGGGGCCAGTGACGCCCGCCGATGGGCCGCAGGCCTCCTACATGATCGATTCCGACGTCGCCCTCGACACGAGTGGCGGGCCGATCGGCTCCGACCGCAACCAGGCGACGTTCGCCGGAGACATCGACGTCTTCCAGCGCTGCGTCGTCGCCGTGCAGCCGGCGGAGATCATCGTGCCGCCGCCGGTTCTGGCGGCGCCGCTGCCACCGCCGGCGGTGCACCAGCGCGACATGACGCACCAGCGCAATGCCTCGCCGATGCACAACGTCAACCGCTCGTGGCACGAGCGCAGCTGGTCGTGGCACTCGCGCGACCAGTCCTGGCACTACCGCAACCGCTCCTGGCACCAGCGCGACCAGTCCTGGCACTGGAAGAACGGCTCGTGGCACTCGCGCGACCGCTCCTGGCACTCGCGCAACCGGTCGTGGCACTGGCGCGATCGCTCGTGGCACTGGAAGAACGGCTCGTGGCACTTCAACAATCGTTCGTGGCACAGCCGGAACCTCAGCTGGCACACGCGGGCGCGCTCCTGGCACGGCAAGGACCGCTCGTGGCACTACAAGCAGAGCTCCTGGCACGACCGCCGCCAGTCCTGGCACAGCCGAGATCGCTCCTGGCACGGCCGCGACAGGTCGTGGCACGCGAAGGATCGCTCCTGGCACGCGAAGGATCGGTCGTGGCACAGCCGCCAGGAGACCTTGCGCAACGGTCACGATACCAAGCGATCGCGCGACCACGATCGCCAGCGCTCGCAGAACAACGACCACAATCGCCAGCGCTCGCTGAACCAGCACCACACGAGGGACCGCTCGCAGAAGCAGCACCACGACCGCGACCGCTCGCACAAGCAGCCGGCGGTGCACAACCGGGCGGAGTCGCAGCGCAAGAACGACGGTCCGCGCCACAGCCGGGCGCAGTCGGACAAGCGCGACGACGCCAAGGGGCACAGCCGCACGCGCTCGCAGCAGAAGGAGCCGGCGAAGCACAGCCGCGCGCAGTCGGACAAGCGGGACGACGCCAAGCCCGCGCACAGCCGCACGCGCTCGCAGCAGCAGGAGAAGCCGAAGCACAGCAAGGCGCAGTCGGACAAGCGGGACAACGCCAAGCCCGCACACAGCCGCTCGCGCTCGCAGCAGCAGGAGAAGCCGAAGCACAGCAAGGCGCAGTCCGACAAGCGCGACAACGCCAAGCCTTCTCACAGCCGTTCGCGTTCGCAGCAGCGCGAGGACGCAAACCAGGGCCACAGTCGCTCCCGCTCGCAGCAGCAGCAGGCGAAGCCCGACAAGCCGAAGAAGCAGCAACAGCAGCAGCAGCAGAAGCAGCAGCAGCAGAAGCAGCCAAAGCAGGAGAAGCCCGCGAAGCAGCATCAGCAGCAGAAGCCGCCGAAGCAGCAGGGTGACGGCGGGCGTCACAACAAGAACCGATCGGAAAAGGGATGAGGGTCGGGCCGATGGCGGCTGCTTGCCTTCCCGCCGCGCGCGGCTCCACCGGCCGTGCGACGGGCCTGACGGTGGTGGCGCGGCGCGTGGCGGGATCCCGCGCCTCGTCGCTGGCGATGTCTCTCGCGGGGGCGCTCGCCCTCGCCGGAGCGTTCCTCGGAGATGCCCCGCTGGTGGCGGCGGCAGATGTGCCGCGGCTCGAGACCAACCAGCGCTACGTCGAGGAGGTGACGGCCCCGTCGCGTCTCGACGTCACCGACATGGCCTCCGTGCTGCGTTTCGTGCTGGCGAGCCTCCCGGACGAGGTGATGGTCTATCCGACGGAGAACTACTTCTATTTCGGCTTCACCGACGGTGGCATCCGGTGGGCGGGCAACCTCAGGCTCGACGCCGAGACGCGCGACCTCGGCAAGATCCACATGACCTACTACAAGGACTTCACCGCCTGGCAGCACGACGAGACCGACTACACCAAGGTGTGGGGCGCCGAAGACGGCGTGACGGTCACGAAGGTCGGCCCGCTCGCGTACCGGGTGACGTTCGAGGGCCGCAGCGTGCTGTTCCGCCTGAACGACCTCTCCGACGTGGTGCCACCGGAGGGAGTGCTGCTGCCGGGGGAGCGCTATCTCGGGCCGGTGTTCGACGAATCCGGCATCCGCTTCTTCCTCGTCTTCCGGCCGGAGGAGCGTCAGTTCCTGTTCGTCCTCGACGAGACGGTGCGGACGCCGGACGAGTTCATCGCCTCGCCCGTCTCCGACCGTCTGACGCTCGGCCGTCGCACGGGCTTTGCCTTCTATGCCGACCGGATGGCGCCCCGGCAGATTCTGGTCGGAGTCAATGCTGGCGCGACGGGCGTCAACAACTACCTCGATGGCCCGTTCGACCAGCTGCCGGACAACTTCCTGAAGGGCAACGAACTGCTCGACGCGATCCTGATGGTGAGCCCGGAACTCGCCGGCACGCTCGACCGCTTCGGCAACTCCGAGGACGACAGCGTCCGCTACCTGATCGCGCCCTACATGCAGTACGACTACGAGGACGAGCTCTCGTCGGTCACCGCCTGCGTCCGCGAAACGACGGGGGCGGACTACTGGGCCTGCTTCGGCGGTGGCGGAGCGGGAGACGACGAGCCACCCTATCCCGAGCCGCCCTACCCCGAGCCCCCTCCGGAGGACGACCCGCAGGCCTCACCGCCGCCGCCGCCGCCGCAGTAGCGGGGCCTCGGCGGGCTTCGAGGGCGCGGCCCGCGGGCGGCGCCACCCGTCAGAGGAAGACGTCGCCGCCGTTCGGCGAGAGCGTCTGGCCGACATAGTTGGAGCCCGCCTTCGAGGCCAGCAGCAGCGCCGTGGGGGCGACCTCGTCGACGTGGCCGAAGCGGCCGATCGGCAGCTGCGTCTGTTTCCAGGCCTTCCAGTCCTCGCTGAAGCCGCGCAGCATGTCGGTGTCGATCGGGCCCGGCGCGATGGCGTTGACCAGGACGCCCTTCGGCGCGGCCTCCTGGCCGAGCGCGCGCGTCAGGCTGACAATGCCGCCCTTGGCGGCGCAGTAGTGCGCGACGTTGACGCCGCCCTTGTAGGCGAGCTGCGAGGCGAGGTTGATGATCCGCCCATAGCCGCGCTCGACCATCCCCGGATAGAAGGCTTGGCTCACCATGAAGGTGCCGCGCAGGTGGACGCCGATCATCCGGTCGAAGGCGGCAAGCGAGATCTTCTCGAACGGCACGTCGTCGCCGATGCCGGCGCAGTTGACGAGGATGTCGACAGGGCCGAGCGCCTCAGCCGCCCAGGACGCCAGCGCCGCGACGTCTTCCTCGAGGGCGACGTCGCAGGCGGTGTGGACGACCGTGTGGCCCTTCTCCGACAGCGTGGTGGCCAGCGCCGCGGCGTTCTCGTCGTCGCGATAGTGGCAGAAGCCGACCTTGGCGCCATGTTCGGCGAACAGCGCGACGATTGCAGCACCGATGCCGCGGCTGCCGCCGGTGACGAGCGCGGTGCGGCCGTCGAGGCTGAAGAGACCCATGATGCACTCCGGGGCGGGCGCGCGGCGCGCGGCGGCCGGTGGGGAAGGGAAGCGACGGTGGCGCGCGGCCGGCGCCGGCGCCGGCTATTTCTTGTAGTAGGTCTGGGCGACCTGATCCTCGGTGTTCTTCCCGCACGAGATCGGCGGATAGCGGGCGGGGCGCTCTTCCGTGACGCACGTCGGGAAGGCGTCGAGGGTGGCGTCATAGTCGACGCCGAAGAACTGCACGATCGAGTAGCGGTGCTCGGTCGTGAGGTTCACCACCCGGTGCGGCCGCGACAGGAAGACGTCGTTGCTCCAGCGCTGCATCAGGTTGCCGAGGTTGATGACGAAGGTGCCGTCGATCGGCGTCACCTCCACCCAGTCGCCGCCAACGCCCTTCACCTGCAGGCCGGGCTGCGGCGACTGCCAGACGGTGGTGAACAGCTCGTAGTCGCGATGGGCGCCGATGCCGATCTTGGAGAGGTCCCAGTCCGGCTGCTGGGGCGGGTAGTAACAGGCCCGCATCCGCGACATCGGCTTGGTGTACATCGCGTCGAAGTAGGTCTCGGGCAGCTCGAGGGCGAGCGCGAAGGCGCGCAGCATCGTCTTGCCGAACTCGAGCTGGGTGTCGAAATAGGTGCCGAGCGCCGAGGCGAACTCCGGCGGCGCGTCCGGCCACTGGTTCGGACCGTAGAACTTGATGCCCTTCAGATAGTCCGGATCGTCCTCGGGCAGGTCGTGCGCGGCCTCGAAGGCCTCGTGCATGTCGTTGCCCTTGAGCTCGTGGTCGGCGTTGATGTCGCCGTTGCCCACATAGCCGCGGTGGTTGGGCGTCGACATGTAGTGGCGCTTCATCTTCTCGGCCGCCGGCAGCGCGAAGTAGCGCTGCATCGCCTGGTAGGCGCGGCGGATGACGGCGTCGGGGATGCCGTGGTTGACGAGGTAGAAGAAGCCGACGTCGGTGCACGCCTTGCGGAGCGCCGGGGCGATCTGCTTGCGGATTTCCGGGTCGCTCGACAGCATCGGGCTGAAATCGAGCACCGGGATGATGTCGCTGGTGTTGCGCTTGAAGCGGATGCCCTTGCCGGCATCGACGATGGTCTCAGAGCTCATGGACATCGGACGGCTCCCCGCGAGGCTTTTTTGCCGGGCGATCTCAGCATCCGTCGCCGCCGGCGGCTTGGCGCAGACTGCACGGGCTTTTGTCAGCGGGTGCCCTCGCGGCGGCGTACGACTCCCGGCGGGGCGACGCCGGCGCGGGAATGCTTCTTGCTTTCCTTCCAGACTGGGTTCGTCGTGACGGGACGGAGATCTGGAGCACGCCATGCCGAACGAGATCGTCACGCGGGGAACGGGCGGTGCCGCCGAGCGGGAGTGGGAGCGGGCGATCTCGGCGACCTACTATCTGCAGGAAGTGCGCTCCGCCGGCGGACAGGACTTCCGCGGGCGCCTCTCGGTGCAGCCGGTGGGAGCCATCTCACTGTCGCGCATCGTCTCGACGCCCGTCACCTACCGGCGCCGGCCGCTGCAGATCGCCGCCCACGCCGAGGGCTACCACCTCGTGACGATCCCCCTCCGGGGCGACCTGTTCTTCGAGCAGGAGGCGGCGCACGCCCACTGCCCGGCGCAGTGCTTCCTGACCGAGCGCGGTGACCTGCCCTACGAGCTCCACCAGCCGGGCGACAATGAGCTCCTCGTCCTGCGCCTGCCGGAATCGCTGCTGGACGGGTTCCTGCCGCGTGGACGCGCCTTCCAGGGCCGCACGATCGGCCGGCCGGAGGGCTTTGCAGGGCTGTTCATAGACTTCGCGCGCTCGGCGATGGCGAATGCCGACGGCCTCGACCCTGAGCGGGCGCCGGTGGTGGCGCGGCAGCTCATGGAACTCCTGGCGTTGGCGCTAACCGAAGGCGGCCGCGACACCGAGAGCGGCGAGAGCACGGTGGCGGCGGCGCACCTCCGGCGCATCAAGGCGGCGATCCGCCGGCGCCTCGCCGAGCCCGACCTTTCGCCGGCGCTGATCGCCGCCGAGTGCGGCCTGTCGGTGCGCTACCTGCACCGGCTGTTTTCCGCCGCCGGCACGACAATGGGGCGCTGGACGATCGAGCAGCGGCTCGCCGAGGCCGACGGTGCCCTGCGCGATCCGCGCCGGCGCAGCTCGCTGGCGATGGTCGCCCAGAGCCACGGCTTCTCCGACCAGTCGCAGTTCTGCCGCCACTACAAGAAGCGCTTCGGGCGGACGCCCGGCGAGACGCGCGCCGAGGCGGCCGGCAGGGCCGGCCGCGGCAGCTAGGCTAGCACCGCGCCCGACGTGAACTCACTGCGCCGCCGGTTCACGCCAACCGACCAGAGTGACGACCCAGAAGACATCGTAATCAGCGCCATCCACGGAGTTGTAGCCCGTGACGATCGGCGTCAGATACCCGCCGTCGGCGGAGGACTGTACGGATTTCCGGCTCTGCCCTGGAGCCAGGAAGTGCGTCTGATCCGTCAGGAACCGGATGTCGCAATGATCGGGGGCCCTGACGAACCGCGCCTTGATCACGCCGGAGAGCTGGACGCCGTCCTGGGTGACACATCTGTACAAGGGCCCGCGAGATTCCTGCTCGGGGCCAAATCTGATCTCGGACATGAACATGGCGGGCGTAACCGAGACCAGGGTTGCCGTCCCAAGGCAGCTGAGATGCGCGGTCCTGTGCGGTGTACCGAACGCAATGAGGGCCAGGACCGGTTTTTCTTTCCACATCGAGCATGCGGCGCTCACCGGCGTCGAAATCGCGACGGCGGCCGCGACGAGCAGCAGCTTCGTGCCGAGAGCGCGTGCCGTCATTGCGCCGCCTCCGGCGACATGCGGTTCAAGGTGAACCCCTCGACGACCTTGCCGTTCTTCAGGAAGCCCTGGATCAGCATGCCGTCGGTTCCGGCCGCGATGACGCGGTAGCGGTCGAACAGCACATCCTTGCCGCCCTTGACCCGGAAGTTGCCGTCTACCGCGCAAGGCCGGCCGTTGCTGATCTTGAGCTCGCCCTTGATGCTGATCGGGCGGTCGGTCCGGCCGTAGAAGCACTGCTTCTTCGAGGTAATGCGGCCTTTCGCATTGATCTCCACGGTGCAGATGGCATCGCCGGCCGTGACCAGCCAAGGGCCGGCATAGTCCTTGGTTTCACATTTGCGGCTGGCCGCTTCCGCCGCCGTGGCGCTGAAGAGGCCAGCCACTAACGCAAGCCCGATACCGAAAGATCGCATGTGCTCCTCCCAGGAAACGTCCTTGAACGTCCTTAGAGCACGCACGAAGGGTTGTATATGGTTGTATTTTACACGCCGTGCGGTGCGCGGCAGCTAGTCTGCCGCGCGACGGCCTGGCCGGATCACGTCGCCTTCTACCGGCCCGTGCCGATCGAGACGATGCGGGACGTGGCGTGCTCGGTGAACCACATCGCGCCGTCCGGGCCGGCAGCGATGCCCTGGGGGGCGGAGGCCGCGGTGGGGGTCGGGTACTCGGTGATGGTGCCGTCCACCGTGATGCGGCCGATCTTGTGGCCGCCCCATTCGGCGAACCACAGCGCGCCGTCGGGGCCGGCGGCGATGCCGCGCGGAGCGGCGCCTGCGGTCGGCACGGGAAATTCGGTGATGGTGCCGTCCATGGTGATGCGGCCGATCTTGTTGCCGGCGCGCTGGGTGAACCACATGGCCCCGTCCGGCCCCGTCGTGATGTCCTGCAGGACGGCGCCCTCGGTCGGGATCGCGTACTCGGTGATCGTGCCGTCCATGGCGATGCGGCCGATCTTGTTGCCGCGCCATTCGACGAACCACATCGCCCCGTCGGGGCCGGCGGCAATGCCCCAGGGGAGCGAGCCCGCCGTCGGGATGTCGTACTCGCTGAACGCGCCGTCCATGGTGACGCGGCCGATCTTGTTGGCTTCCGACTGCGTGAACCACATCGCCCCGTCCGGGCCGGCGGCGATGCGCGCCGGGGCCGCGCCGGGGGTGGGCACGCGGAAGTCGCTCAACTCGCCGGCCATGTTGATGCGGCCGATCCTGTTCGCCCGCATCGCCGCGAACCACATGGCCCCATCCGGACCGGCGGCGATGCCGAGCGGGATGGCGCCGGCGCCGGGAAGGGCGTAGCCGGTCACCACGCCATCCATGGTGATGCGGGCGACCTGGTTGCCGACGTACTCGGTGAACCACATCGCCCCGTCGGGACCGGCCGCGATGTTGAGCGGCACGGCACCGGCAGGTGGCACGGGGAACTGCGTGACCTCACCGCTCGCGGTGATGCGCCCGATGGTGTTGGCGCTCCGCTCGACGAACCACATCGCCCCGTCCGGGCCGGCGGCGATGCCCTCGAGGACCGCCCCGGCCGGCTGCACCGGGAACTCGGTGATCGTGCCGTCGGGCGCGATGCGGCCGATCTTGTTGCCGGCGAACTGGGTGAACCACATCGCCCCGTCAGGCCCCGCCGCGATCCCCTCCGGCGAGGCGGCCTCGGTCGGCACGGCGTACTCGGTGATCTCGCCGGCCGTGGTGATCCGCCCGATGTTGTTGCCCTTGCCCTGGGTGAACCACAGGGCGCCGTCCGGGCCTGCCGCGATCCCCTCCGGGGCGGCCCCTTCGGTCGGCATCTCGTATTCCGTGATTTCTCCGGCCGTGGAGATCCGGCCGATCCGGTTGGCCTTGACCTCGGTGAACCACATCGCCCCATCCGGGCCGGCGGCGATGCCGCGGGGCGCGGCCCCTTCGGTGGGCACCGCATATTCGGTGATCTCGCCGGTCATGGTGATCCGGCCGATCTTGTTGCCGAACTGCTCGGTGAACCACATCGCGCCGTCGGGGCCGGCCGCGATCCCGCGCGGCGCCGAACCAGCGGTCGGGACAACGAACTCGGTGATCTCGCCGGCCATGGTGATGCGGCCGATCTTGTTGCCCCACAGCTCGGTGAACCACATCGCGCCGTCCGGCCCGAGGGCGATCGCGAAGGGCACCGACACGGCGGTCGGCACAGCGAACTGCGTGATCTCGCCGGTGGTGGTGATGCGGCCGATCTTGTTGGCGCTGCGGTCGGTGAACCACAGGGCGCCGTCGGGCGCGAGGGCGATGCCCTGCGGGCCGGCGCCGCCCTTCATCGCCTCGAACGTCCGGAACTCGCCGAGCGGCTGCGCCGCCATCGCCGTGAGCGAGGGGGCTATCAGGCTCAGGAACGCCACGAGAAGAACGATCGCCGGATGACCCCGGTCGACAGCAGCCTGGCCGCGCATCACGAACTCCCCCAATCGATATCTGCTCCGGCAGGGCGTATCTGCTGCCCCGCTCTCGGTTCTTGTTCTGCAGTATCATCATTACTTGAAGCCGCGATCAACGGCCGGTCGGCGCGCTCAGGGGCGGGGCGGGCGACCCGCCGCGACGGCGCGAACCGCGGTGGCGAGGAGGGCGGTCACGGGGAGCAGGCAGGCGGCCAGCGGCAGCGAGGCCGCGACGGGCTCGCCCATCGTCCACAAGGTGAGGGCGCTCAGCGCGCACCACACGAGCGGGATCGGCACGAGCACCCACGTCATCGGGCCGCGCAGGACCAGCAGCAGGCCGAGGGTGGCGATGGCGGTGGGATCGGGGGCGATAGCGAAGACTTCCGCAGCGGGCCAGCCGCGTCCGGCCCAGGGTGCCAAGAAGGGTTGGGCGGCTGCGATGGCGACCAGGAGCCAGCCGGCCACAGTGGCGACGTCGCGCTGTCCGCTGCGCAGTCCGCCTAAACTGGCCGCCAGCACGAGGAGCACGGCCTCGATGGCGAAGAGCGGGGCCAGGTATTCGGCCGCCCAGTTGATGGTGGCGTAGCGGCTCCAGACGAAGGACCAGCCGGTGAAGGCCCATGCGAGGGCGAGGCCGGCGGCGATGAGCCTGGCCTGGCCGGCCGGTCGCGCGGCGGCGAGCCAGATGAGGATGGCGAGAAGGGCCGCCGTGGCGAGCTGCGCAGGCCACCAGGCGGCGTTGTGGAGCTCGAACAGGCGCCAGTAGACCCGCGGCGAGAACAGCAGGAAGTCTTCCGGACGGTAGCTCCACCACTCCGACATGGGCGCTCAGAGCGCCGCGACGTCGGCGGCCATGCGGGCGCGAAGGCTCGCATCCGGCAGCGGGCCGGCGCTCGCCGCGAGGTTCTCGCGCACGTGGTCGACCCGCGTCGTCGCCGGAATGGCGGTGGTGACGGCCGGGTGGGAGAGGATGAACTTCAGGATCGCCTGCGCCCATGTCTCGGCGCCGATCTCGGCCGCCCAGCCGGGCAGGGGCTCGCGTTCGAGGCGGCGCGTCAGGGCGCCCTGGCGGAAGGGCCGGTTGACGATGACGGCGATGCCGCGGTCCTGCGCCAGCGGCAAAAGGCGCTCCTCGGCCGCGCGGTCGACGATGTTGTAGGAGAGCTGCACGAAGTCGAGCCGCTCGGTGCGCATGATCTCCTCGAAGAGGTCGTGGCGGCGGCCTTCCGACGTGGTGATGCCGAGATAGCGCAGGCGGCCGTCCGCCTTCATGTCGGCGAGCGTCCGCAGGTGCGGCTGCCAGGCGAGGAGGTTGTGGACCTGCACGAGGTCGAAGGCCGGCACGCGCCAGAGCTCTCGCGACTGCTCGATCTGGGCGGGGCCGGCGCTGCCGTCGGAGGTCCACACCTTGTCGGCGGAGAACAGCGCCTCCGGCCGGCCGAGGCGCTGGAGCCCGTCGCCCACCACCGGCTGCGAGGAGCCGTACATCGGCGAGGAATCGATCATCTGGCCGCCGCCCGCGAAGAAGGCGGCCATCACCTCGGCGCACTCGGCCCGCAGCACCGGGTCGTTGCCGACATTGAAGGTGATCCAGGTGCCGAGCCCGACGGCGGCGATCGTCTCGCCGCTGGACGGGATGGTGCGCACGCCGGGGGCGGCAGCCTGTGCGCCGGCCGTCTGCGCTCGCGCCGGCCGGAGCGGCAGCAGCGCCGCCATCGCGCCGCCGAGGCCGGCAGCCAGTACGTTCCGCCTCGTCGTCATCCGACGGCGTCCTCCCACATCACTCCGCCTGTTCCTCCGCATGGCCACGAAGACACGGGCAGACGGCGATTTTGTGGGGCGTCGGGGGAAGGGCGGTCGCAGCGGACGGGCCGGCGTGCTGGACGCCGGCCCGATGCAGTCGTGCCCGGCCGGATCAGACCGTCGGCATGCCGGCGGCGACCCAGGCTTCGGTCTCTTCGAGGGCCGCGCCGAAGCGGGCGACGATCTGGTCGATCTGCTCCGGCGTGACGATCAGGGGCGGGCAGAAGGCGATGTTGTCCTGGATCGCCCGGACGATCAGGCCGTGCTCCTGGGCGCGCTCGAAGAGATAGAGCGCCACCTTGCCGACCGGATCGAACTTCGCCTTCGTCTTCTTGTCGGCGACGAGCTCGATGGCGGCGATCAGGCCGACGCCGCGGACCTCGCCGACGAGCGGGTGGTCGGCGAACTTGCGCAGCGCCGCCTGCAGGCGCGGGCCGACGACGCCGACGTTCTCGACGAGGCCGCGCTCCTCGATGATGGCGAGGTTCTCCATCGCCACGGCGGTGGCGACCGGATGGCCGCTCGTCGTGAAGCCGTGGCCGAAGGTTCCGAGGCGCTCGCTCTGGTCGGCGACGCCCTGATAGATCGCGTCGCTGAAGAGAACCGCTGCGAGTGGCTGGTAGGACGAGGTGATCTGCTTCGACAGGACGAGGATGTCCGGCTTGATGCCGTAGGTTTCGCAGGCGAACAGCGTGCCGATGCGACCGACGCCGTTGATGACCTCGTCGGCGACGACGAGGACGTCGTATTTGCGGCAGACGGCCTGCACCTTCTCCCAGTAGGTGGCGGGCGGCACGATGACGCCGCCGGCGCCCATCACCGGCTCGCCGATGAAGGCGGCGACCGTCTCCGGGCCTTCCGCGAGGATCGTCGCCTCGAGCTCGGCGGCGAGCCGGTCGGCGAACGCCTCCTCGCTCTCGCCCGGCTCGGCGAAGCGGTAGTGGTGCGGGCAGGTGACGTGGCGGACGAAATCGAGCGGCAGATCGAAGCCGCGCTGGTTGACCTGCAGGCCGGTGAGGCTGCCGGAGGCGATGGTGATGCCGTGGTAGCCGCCGTTGCGGGCGATGAACTTCTTCTTCTCCGGCCGGCCGATCGCGTTGTTGTAGTACCAGACGATCTTGACGACGGTGTCGTTCGCCTCGGATCCTGAATTGGTGAAGAAGACGTGGTCGAGGCCGTCCGGAGACATCTTCACGAGCTTCTCGGCCAGATCGATCGAGGGCTCGTGCGACTTGTGCGAGAAGGTGTGATAGTAGGGCAGCTTGCTCATCTGCCGGGTGGCGGCGTCGACGAGGCGTTGCTCGCCGAAGCCGACGGCAACGCTCCACAGCCCCGCCATCGCCTCGATGTATTCGCGTCCCTGGTCGTCATAGACGTAGACGCCCTTGCCGTGGTCGATGACCATCGGGCCGAGGCGCTCGTGCCGGCGGGCGTTCGTGTAGGGATGCAGGACGTAAGCGACGTCGCGCGCGTGCAGCGAGTTCGGAAGGGCGGTCATGGCGTTTGTCCCGTCGTGAAATGGGGCTCGTTCCGGCGGTCGGGGCCACCGCGAGCGGTTCGTCGTGTTCTACCGTCTATCGCGTTCTATCGTTTATCCCGTTCTACTCGGCGGCCGCCAGTGCGGCGGCGTAGACGGTGCGGGCCTGCTCCTCGGTGATGAAACCGTCCGCGAGGTCCTCGCGGACGCGGGCGGGGGCGCGTTCCTCCGGCGGGCCCCAGCCGCCGCCGGCCGGCGACGAGATGAGGATGCGGTCGCCGGGGGCGATCGGCACGTTGGCGAATTTCGACGGCGAAACCTTGTTGAAGGCCTGGGTGATCGTCAACCAGCTGTCGCTGCCGGCGCGCTTGATGAAGAGCTCCGCCTTGGCACCTTCGTGGCCGCCGTGGATGCCCCAGGGGGCCACCTTCTGGCGGTCGCTCATGTAGCTGAAGGTCATCGGCGTGTCGGTGCAGCGCACCGTCTTCGACAGGGCGAGGCCGCCGCGGAAGGTGCCGGGACCACCCGAGCCCTCGACGAGCTTGAACTCCTCGACGTGCCACGGAAAGCGGTACTCGAACACCTCGACCGGGATGTGCGGGCAGTTGCCGTTGATGCCGCCGACCGCATTGTTGCCGTCGGCGAAGCTGCGGCCGCCCCAGCCGACCGGCGTCAGGTCGTAGCAGCAGAAGAACTCGCCGGTCTTGTTGTCGGTGCCGCCGAACAGGAAGTTCGAGTGGGTGGCGCCGTCGGTGGCGGCGGAGCGGTCCTTCAGGCCGGGGGCGAGCGCACCCATGACGACGTTGGCGATGCGGCAGTGGGTCTCGGTGTTGCCGCCGACCGAGGGGCCGGGGAAGTTGACGTTGACCATCGAGCCCGGCTCGGCGAGCACGCGGATCGGCCGGAAGCAGCCGGAGTTCTTCGGGATGGTCGAGTCGGTCAGCTGCAGCACGGCATTGTAGGCGGCGCCGTGGGCGACGCCGAGGGTGCCGTTGATCGGCCCCTTCGCCTGCTTCGACGAGCCGTGATAGTCGACGATGAGGTCGCTGCCCTTCACCGTCACCTCGGCGCGGATCGTGTAGACCTTGTCCTCGATGCCGTCGTCTTCCATGCAGTCTTCGAAGGTGTAGCGCCCGTCGGGAATCTGCTCGATCTCGGCGCGCATCCGCCGCTCGGAATAGTCCATCAGCGCGTTGACGGCCTCGCGGAACTCCGCGACGCCGTGCTTGCGGGCGAGGTCGGCCATGCGGCGCTCGCCGAGGTCGATGGAGGCGATGAGGGCGCGGAAGTCGCCGTAGTTGTAGCGGGGGGTGCGGACGTTCGCGAGCAGCAGCCGCCAGATGTCGTCGACGTCCTTGCCGGCGCGCTTGATCTTCACCGGCGGCACGCGCAGGCCCTCGTGGAAGACCTCGGTCGCCTCGCCGGCGAAGCCCGCCGGCGCCATGCCGCCGACCTCGCAGACGTGGCCGATCGCCACCGCGAAGCCGATCAGCGAGCCATCGACGAACACCGGCTTGAAGAAGGTGTGCTCGGGGGTGTGCAGGCCGCCGCGATAGGGGTCGTTGTGGAGGATGACGTCACCCTCCTCGAGATCGTCCATCGAGATCTCCTGCACGCACGAGCGCAGCAGGAGCGGCATGCCGCCGATCATCGAGGGGCAGAAGTCGCCGGTGGCGACGAGCTCGCCGGTCGGCAGCGCCAGCCCGCAGGTGAAGTCGAGGGATTCGGAGAAGATCGTCGAATAGGACGTGCGCATCAGCGTGACGCCCATGTCCCGGCAGATCGACACCAGAATGCCGCCGACGATATTGAGTGAAACCATGTCCATGGGAGTTCTCCCTTGCGGTCTTGTCGGGGCGGGTGTCAGGCGGAGATGAGCAGGTTGCCGTAGCGGTCGACGGTGAGCGACTTCGCCGGGTCGAGGACCGTGACGGAGGCGTTCTCCTCGATCAGCGCCGGCCCGGGGATGGCGTGCCCGGCCTTGAGGTCGTCGCGGACGTAGACGGGCGTCTCGACCCAGCCGCCGGAAAACCACACCGGCCGGCTCGACACCGACGCGGCGGGACCGGTCGCCTCCTCGATCACCGGGAACTCGAGCTCGCCCGTGCGGGCGGTGCCGGTGACGAGGAAGTTGACGATCTCCATGTGGTCGGAGAGGCGGAAGCCGAAGCGCGCGTCGTGCTGGCTGTGGAAGGTCTCGAGCAGTTCGGCCACCTCGGCGTCCGTAAAGCTCTCGGCGACCGTCGGGATCTCGAGCTCGTAGTTCTGGCCGAGATAGCGCATCTCGACGCTCTTCGTGATGGTGACGTCGTGGTGGCCCTGGGCGGCGAGCTCGGCCCGGCACTCGCCGACGAGCGCCGACATCGCCGCGGCAGCGCGGTCGCGGTCGAAGAAGCGCGAGTTGAGCTGGACGGTGCGATAGCGGTCGACGCGGGCGTCGGCCATCGTGAAGCCGAAGGCGGAGAACTGGCCGGGGAAGTTCGGCACCAGGCCCTTCGGGATCGACGCCTCCGTCATCAGGTCGCTGACGTGGGGCGGGCCGGCGCCGCCGAAGGCGACGAGCACGAAGTCGCGCGGGTCGAGGCCCTGCTCGGTCAGCACCGTGTGGAGGGCGCCGACCATGTTGTTGTTGGCGATGCGGACGATGGCGAGGGCGGCCTCCTCGACCGACAGGCCGAGGGCCTCGGCGATCGGGGCGACGGCCGCGCGCGCCGCCGCCGCGTCGAGCGCCATGGCGCCGCCGAGAAAGTTCGCGGCGCTGATGCGGCCGAGCACGACGTTGGCGTCGGTGACGGTCGGCTTGGTGCCACCCTTGCCGTAGCAGGCGGGGCCGGGGTTGGCGCCGGCGCTCTCCGGGCCGACGACGAGCATGCCGCCGACGTCCATGCGGGCGATCGAGCCGCCGCCGGCACCGATGGTGCGGATGTCGATCATCGGCACCTGGATCGGACGGCCCCACTCGATCTCGAAGTCGGTGGTGAACTTCTCCTTGCCGTCGACGACGGTGGAGACGTCCGTCGAGGTGCCGCCCATGTCGAGGGTGACGAGGTTCGGCAGGCCGAGCAGCTCCGCGGTGCGCTTGGCCGCAATGACGCCGCCGGTCGGGCCGGAAACGGCGATCTGGATGGGCGAGCCGGTGGCGGCCTCGAGCGTCATCTCGCCGCCGTTCGAGCGCATCACCACCGCCTTCGCCTTGACGCCGTGCTCGTCGAGCTGGCTGCGCAGCGAGCCGAGCTGGCGCTCGACCACCGGCTTGATGAAGGCGTCGCAGATCGTCGTCGAGGAGCGGAAGTGCTCCTTCCACTTCGGAAGCACCTCGTAGGAAATCGACACCGGAACGTTCGGCAGGCGCTCGGCGAAGATCTCCTTGATGCGCTGCTCGTGCACCGGCGTCAGGTAGGAGTGCAGCAGCACGACGGCGATCGCCTCGATCTCGCCGGCCTCGGCGAAGCTGTCGGCGAGCGCCGCGACGCCGGCCTCGTCGAGCGGCTCGACGACGTCGCCGGAGGGGCCGACGCGCTCGTCGACCTCCACCGCGTCGCGGCGCATGACGAACGGCTTCGGCTTCACCCAGGCGAGGTCGTAGTGGTGGCGGCGGTTGCCGCGGCCGATGAACGGCACGTCACGGAAGCCGCGCGTCGTCACATAGGCGACGCGGGCGCCCTTGCCCTCGAGCAGGGCGTTGGTGGCCACCGTGGTGCCGAGGCGGATGCCGGCGATGTCGTCGAAGTCCTCGATCTCCCGCAGGCCCGTCATGATCGCCTGGATCGGGTCGTGCGGCGTCGACAGGTTCTTCCAGGCCTTCAGCGCCCGGTTCTGTTCGTCGTAGGCGACGAAGTCCGTGAAGGTGCCGCCAATATCGATGCCCAGTCTGTAGCCCATGATTTTCTTGCTCTCGATCGGCGTGAGGAATGATGCGGCGCGGTCAGACGTGGGCCGGCTCGGCGAGGGAGTAGTCGACCGGCGTCGCGTGCCAGCCTTCGGCGCGGCGGGCCCAGTAGGCGTCCTGCACACGCTGCGAGATCGGGCCGGGGCGGTCGTTGCCCATGCGGCGGCCGTCGATGCGGGACGCCGGCATGACGCCGCCGGCGGTGGTGGAGAGGAAGATCTCGTCGGCCTCGCGCAGTTCGTCGGCCGGCACCGGCCGGACCTCGATCGGCAGGCCGAGGTGTTCGCAGAGCTCCAGCACGGACTGGCGGGTGAGGCCCTCCAGCACGCCGGCATCCGGCGTGGCGATGCGGCCGTCGCGGACGGCGAAGACGTTGAAGCCCGGGCCCTCGGTGACGTTGCCGTTCTCGTCGAGCAGGATGCAGAAGTCGGCGCCGCGGTCGTGCGCCTCGAACTGGCCGCGCGTCAGATCGGCCCAGTGGAAGTTCTTCGCCTTCGGGTCGACGGAGCCGGCGGGAATGCGCAGCGTCTCGGCGATGACGAGGTGGGCGCCGCGGGCCATCTGCTCGGGCTTCAGGAGCGTCACCCAGGGGATGGCGAAGGCGGCGATGTAGTTGCGCGAATAGGCCGGGTGGTAGGGCACGCCGGCGGGCGGCCGGCCGCGCAGGCAGTCCATCGCCACGTAGGCGTCGCGCAGGCCGGTCATCGCGACGAGGCGGTGCAGGATCGCGCGGATGTCGTCGTCTGTCTCAGCCGGGGCGAAGCGGAAGGCGTTCATCGAGGCGCGGAAGCGGGCGAGGTGGTCGTCGAGGCGGAAGAAGGCGCCGTCGCGGACGCCGACGACGTCGTAGGTGACGTCGGAGCGGCGATAGCCCCAGTCGGTGATCGGGATGGCCGCCTCGCCGACCGGCATGTAGCGGCCGTCGATGTAGGCGGCGCCGGCGGCGAAGCGGTTCGGCGGGGGTGCGGCGTTCATGCTCGCCTCCTCGATGGGTGCCTTCTAGCGGGCACTGGTTGGGCTTTCGGAGAGCTGCAGGGCAGCGTCCGGCACGGCTGCGGGAGGGGCGTCTGGCGCGGCGCGGAACAGCCGGATCTCCTTGCCGCGGGCGAGGCCGGACGGCCGGAAGATCAGGATCAGCGCCATGACGACGCCAAGGCCGATCTCCTGGCTGCCGCTCGGCAGCGAGAAGGCGGTGTCGCCGAGGCCGACGCCGCGCTCGAGCGCCCGCAGGATCTCGACGACCGCCGTCACCACGACGACGCCGACGACGGCGCCCGTCAGGCTGAACATGCCGCCGACGACCAGCATCGCGAGCGTGATGAAGGAGAGGCTGAGGTAGAAGGGGTCAACGGTCAGGATGCCGAGGAACTGGGCGTAGAGGCCGCCACCGAGGCCGACGAGGGCAGCACTCAGCACGAAGGCGGCCAGCCGCATCCGGAGCACGTGCACGGCGGAGGCGCGTGCGGCCACCTCGTCGTCACGCGAGGCGCGCAGCATCAGGCCGATGCGCGAGACCTGGAACAGGTAGGCGACGACGATCGCCACCGCGGCGAAGACATAGGCCGTCCACGGCCCGACGACGGTCGGGATGCCGATGATGGAGGAGACGCCGGCGGTGACGGAGTCCCAGTTCGAGTAGACGCTGTTGACGATGATCAGGAAGGCGAACGTGGCGATCGAGGCGGCGGTGCCGGAGAGCCGCATGATCGCAAAGCCGAGGATCAGCGCCACCGCCGCCGGCAGCACCATCGCGCCGGCCATGGCGCCGAGGAACGGGTACTGCGCCTCCTGCAGGAACACCGGCAGGCCCTGCAGCATGATCTGCTTGAAGGTCGGCTCGGCGGTCGCCCAGGCGGCGGCATAGGCGCCGATGCACATGAAGCCGATCTGGCCGAAGGAGATGATGCCGGAGTTGCCGATGAAGACGTAGAGCCCGACGACCACCACGACGCGGATGAACATCTCCGTCAGCGTCACGTGCAGGGCATCGCTTTGCCCGACGAGGCTGAGGCAGGCGATGATCGCCAGCAGCGCGATCAGCACAGCGGGCGTCTGGTGGCGGGCGAGGGCTCGGCTGAGGGGCATGCGGCGGTCTCCGGGCGTTCCCAGGGAGGCACTCAGACGCGTTCGAAGGTGCTGCGCGACGGCACCAGGCCTGCGGGCCTGACGAGCAGCACGAGGATGACGAAGGCGAAGGCGAAGGCATCGCGGAAGGCGCGCAGGTCCGGCGGCAGGTAGGCCTGCAGCATCGTCACCGTGATGCCGATGACGAACCCACCGACGACCGCTCCGACCAGACTGCCCATGCCGCCGACGACGACGGCGACGAAGGCGAAGAGGGCGAGCGGTACGCCCATGACGTGGCTGAGCGAGCCGGACTGGGTCGTGTAGAGGAGCGACACCACGCCGGCGAGGATGCCGGAGACGGCGAAGGCGATGCCGATGACGACGTTGCCGCGCACGCCGAGATATTGCGCCATGCGAAAGTCCTCGGCGGCGGCGCGCATCTGGATGCCGTAGGAGGTGCGCCGCAGGAACAGCGTCACGGCGACCATCAGGACGAGGGTGACGGCGAGGGTGATGAGCTGCAGCATCGGCACCCGCAGGTCGCCGATGAACACCTGGCTGTTGGCGCCGCTCCACAGATCGACCGACTTCGGCCGCGAGCCGTAGGCCATCAGCACGCCGTTCTGGATGATGTAGCTCACCGCGAACGAGGCGATCATCAGCGTCGGCGAAGTGGCGCGGCGGAGCGGGCGGAACACCGCCGCGTCGGTCAGGAGGGCGGCGATGACGACGATCAGGCAGATCGTCGGGATCAGCACCGGCCACGGCCAGTCGCCGATCAGGAGCCGCGCCGTGACGTCGGCGGAGGGCACGATGAGCGCGTAGGCGCCGATGGTGATGTAGTCGCCGTGGGCGAAGTTGATGAGGCGGAGGATGCCGAACAGCAGCCCGACGCCGAGGGCCACCAGGGCGTAGATGCTGCCGAGCGCGACCGCGTCGATGAGGTTCTGGATGAACTGGATCATGCCGGGATCTCCGCCTTGGCGGTCGCGCCGTCCTCGAAGCCGAAATAGGCGCTGCGGATCGCCTCGCCGTCCTGGAGCTCGGCGGCGGTGCCCTCGAGCTGGATGCGGGCGCCGCGCAGCACGTAGATGCGGTCGGCGTGCTTGAGGATGCGGTTGGAGCTCTGCTCGTTGATGAGCAGCGTCAGGTTGGCGCGCTGGCGCAGGTCGAGCAGCATCTCGTAGATCTGGTCGACGATGCGCGGGGCGAGGCCGAGGGAGGGCTCGTCGACGAGGAGGAGCCGCGGCCGCGTCATCACGGCGCGCGCCACCACCAGCATCTGCTGCTCGCCGCCGGAGAGCCGGCCGGCGGGCATGTGGCGGCGCTCGGCGAGCCGCGGGAAGAGGGTGAGCATGCGCTCGAGGTCGGCCTTGGCGGCGGAGCGGTCGCCCTGCACGAAGCCGCCGATCTTGAGGTTCTCCTCGACCGTCAGCGTACCGAAGACGTGGCGGCCCTCGGGCACCAGCGACAGGCCGAGACGGGCGATCTGCTCGGGCTGCCGGCCGAGGATCGACTCGCCGGACAGGCGGATGTCGCCGGAGAAGGGGGTGACGCCGCCGGCGATGGCGGCGAGCGTCGTCGACTTGCCGGCACCGTTCGGGCCGATGATGCAGACGACTTCGCCCTCGGCGACGGTGAGGGAGACGTCGCGCAGCGCGACGAGGTTGCCGTAGCGGACGTTGATGCGATCGATCTCGAGGAGCGTGGTCATCGGGGCCGCCTCACGCGTCCATGCCGAGATAGGCGGCGAGCACCGCCTCGTGGCGCTGAATTTCCTCCGGCGTGCCCTCGGCGATGGTCTTGCCGCCGTCGAGCACATGGATGCGGTGGCTGATGCCCATGACGACGCGCATGTTGTGCTCGATGAGCAGCACGCCGCAGGTGAACAGCTGCGGAATGGCGGCGACGAGCTCGTTCAGATCCTCGCACTCGGCGTCGGACATGCCGGCGGCCGGCTCGTCGAGGAGGATGAAGGCGGGCGACAGTACGAGCGCCCGGGCGATGCCGAGGCGGCGCTGATCGGTGTAGGCGAGCGCGCCGGCGGGGAGCTGCATCTTGTCGGAGAGGCCGATCCAGTCGAGCAGGGCACGGGCGTGCTCGCGCGCCGAGCGCAGACCGAGCCCGAGGCCGGTGCCGGTGACCTCGACGTTCTCCGAGACTGTCATGTCCTTGAACAGGCGGCCGGCCTGGAAGGTGCGGGCGACGCCGCGCTCGCGAAAGCGGGCGGCGGGCCAGCCGGAGGTGTCCTCGCCGCCAATCAGAATCCGGCCGGAGGTCGGGCGCTGGAAGCCGGTGAGGCAGTTGACGAGGGTGGTCTTGCCGGCGCCGTTCGGGCCGATCAGGCCGAAGACCTCGTGCCGGTTGACGGTGAGGCTGACGTCGGAGATGGCGGCGAGGCCCTGGAAGAGCACCGAGACGCCTTCCACCGCCAGCGTCGCGGCATTGGTGCGGCTGCGGTCGATGGAGTGGGCTGCGGGCTCGACGTAGGACTGGATCATCGCGCGCCTTTCGGCCAGGAACGGGAGCACAGGCGAGGCGCCGGCCGGGCGGTCTGCCCGGCCGGCGCCGTTTCGGCTACTGCTTCAGGCGGTAGAGGACGGCCTCGGGGATCGTCTCCTTGATCCGCCACTCCTCGACCGGCAGGCGCTTGTCGTCGCCATAGGAGACGACGATCATCGGCATGTCGGTCTGCACGTGCAGCTTCGGCGAGAAGGTGCGCGGGCCGAGGATGGTGGGGGCGTTGGTGTAGGTGTTGAGCTCCGCCACGACCGGGCCCGCGTCGGTGGTGCCGGCCTTGGTGACGGCCTGCGCCCAGAGCTGCAGGAAGGCGTAGATCGGGTAGGCGTACTGGGTGGTCGGCGGCTTGCCGAACTTCTTCTCGAAGGCGGCGGTGAGCTCGTTCACCTCCGCGCGCGTGTCGTCGACGGTCAGCGCCTGGACGGGCAGGTAGAAGTCCTTCAGGCCGGGGGTGGAGTTCAGCCAGTAGGTCCCGTCCATGGCGGTGGCGGCGAAGACCGGCAGATCGATGCCGGCGGCGCGCAGCTGGCGCAAAGAGCTGGCAGCGCCCGGATTGGTCGAGCACAGCATGATGTGATCGACGCCACCGGTGCGGATCGCGTCGCTCAGGCGCGTGATCTGCGAGGAGATGGTCGGATCGAGACCCTTGAAGGTGTCCTTGCCGACGATCTCGCCGCCCTTGATCGGGAAGATCCACTCGTAGCCAGCGCAGACCGACTTGTTGTATTCGATCGTCTCGTCGAGAAGAACGTAGCCCTTGCGAACGCCCTTCTTCTCGTAGCCCCAGTCGCCCATCGTGGCGCCTTCGAGCTGGCCGGCGTTGTTGGCGGTGAACGACAACGGCCCGACGCCGAGCACGCCCGCCTTCGGATCCGAGGCGCCGAGGAAGACGGAGACGACGCCCGCCTTCTGGGCCTGCAGCGCCGCCGGCGCGCCGTAGTCGTAGTCGGCGGAGACGAGCAGGAGGTTGGCACCCTCGTCGATCAGCTGCTTGCCCGCCTTGGCGCCCTCGACGCGGTCCGTCTTGGTGTCGGCGGTGATGACCTTGATCTGCTTGCCGAGCAGGCCGCCGGCGGCGTTGGTCTGCTCGATCCACAGCTCGGCCATCTTCGCGGCCTCGCCGTCATAGGCCTCCATCCAGCCGGAATAGGCGACCGCCATGCCGATGGTGATGTCGTCCGCGGCCGTTGCCGCCCGCGGTGCGCCGAGGGCCAGGGCCCCGCACAGCATGGCACTGAGGAATAGGCTCTTCTTCACGGTCCCCTCCAGATCGAAGCACGCAGGTCGCCCGATTGCGGCCTGCGGCGGTGGTCCTCCGGCGCCCGGCCACCATCGGTCGGACGCACCTCACCTGTCGCGGACATGGCACGCCACGCCGCGCATCGGCCGGATCCTGCACGTAGCTCGCGGCGGCCGAGGCCGCCGGTCTTCAGGAGGCGGTCGCCCCGAGACCGCGCCGTGCCGCGCGATCCACCTCCCAGTCAACGCACCACTGCGAACAGTAGGTCTTGCCGTTGAACTGAACAGTTTCCGACGTCGCGTTCGCAGGCTTCTCGTAAAGGAGAATCCCGCAGTTCGGGCACTTGTTGTAGGCCTCGATATACATGCGGTTCGGCGCGAACTTCATGAGGTGACCTTCCCCTGAGCGGCGGCGGCCGAAGAGGACCGGGCGCGGCTCGAAACGGCGGTGATGGCAGCGACAGAGCCGGCGAGGCCGCGTTCGGCCTGTCCGGCGGCGGCGGCGAGGCCGCTGTCCTCATAGAGGGCGAGCACGCGGGCCCAGGTCTGGCGCGAATGCTGCTCGATTGCCCGGGCGGCCCGCTCGACATCGCGCGCGGCGATCGCCTCGATGATCGGCTCATGGGAGAGCGCGGCGGCCATCGGCGTCTCCTGGTCGAGGTCCACGAAGGCCACCAGCATCTGCACCTCGGTGTCGATCCCCGCGTGGGCGCGCAGCGTCTGCCGGTTGCCCGAAAGCTCGCAGATGCGCCGGTGCAGAGCCATGTCCGCCTGGCGCAGCTCCGAAAGGCGCTCGGCCCGGGCCGCTGCGATCATCTGATCCACCAGGTCGATCAACCCGGCGACATCCGATCGCGTCATCTGCGCCATCGCCTGCCGGACCGCGAAGGTCTCGACGCAGATGCGAAACGAGAACACGTCGTTGACGTCGTCCGGCGTGAACACCCGCATGAAGTGCCCACGCCGTGGCGCCGCCACCAGAAACCCCTGCTGCGCCAGCCCCGAGATCGCTTCTCGGATCGGGTTGCGGCTGATGCCGAGCATACGCGCGAGCTCGGCCTCGTTGATCCTGTCGCCCGGTCGGAGCCGCCCGGATGTCAGGCCCTCCAGCAAGTAGTCCCGAACCTGGTCTGCGAGGCTGACGGTCTCCAAAAGCCGCTCCCCCGCCGTTCTTCTGCGGCCGCCACGCGTGACCGGCTGACGGTCAGTAAAAGTGCGGCGACGGCCCGAGAACGGGACCTCTATTGCAGACAGTAGACAGTTTAGCGGTCCCCCAAGGCCTGTCAATGCGGGCTGTGCGTAAAGATTGTCCAGAAAGCTGCACGATTCTTGGGCGCTGCTCCGAAATTGACGTCTCCCTGCGACAGGTGCAACTGCGACGAGAGTCGATTTATCGCGCGGGATCACGGCCGCCCCGTCCGGCTTGCGATCGGGGCGCCGCGTCGGGTCATTGTGCGGCGTTCAGGCCGGCGTCCGCCGCCGTGCCCGCCCAGTGCGCCGCGGCCCGCTTCCAGAACATCTCGCGGAACTGTCCCGTCGACTTCGGCAGCAGTTCGCCGGTGTCCCAGTCGAGGATGACGGCGTAGCGGCGCACGACGTCGTGGGTGTCGATCTCGCCGGCGCGGTAGCGGGCGGCGACCGTCTCGGGGTCCTCGCCGAGCCAGCCCAGTCGCTCCGAGCGGATCTTCTGCCGAGCCACCTCGGTTGCCGCCGTGTCGATCTCGTAGGCGCAGATATCGGGATCGACCGGCGTGATGACGACGCCGTAGTCCTTCGCCGCGCGCTCGACCGAGACGTAGTCGTCGATGACGTCCTCCAGCACCGCCTTCGGGTCGCGCTCCAGCGGATCGCCGAAGCCGCCGCCGCCGGCGGTCGGGCGCGAGAACACGTCGCCTTCTCCCATCGCCACGTCGGAGAAGATCGCGCCGAGCCACTCGGGACGCTCGGCGCCGGCGCGGGTGAGCGTCAGTCCGTGCGGGATCGACGGCAGGCCGCCCTCGATGCCCCAGACCAGCGCCCGCTCGCGGTCGCAGATGTAGGAGATCACCGTCTTCTCGGCTTCGAGCAGCAGCGAGGTCTTGCGGACGCCGGCGCCGCCCCGCCATTTGCCCGGCCCGGCGGAGTCCTTGAGGATCTCGAACTCGGTGGTGAGGATCGGGTTGGAGCGCTCCTGGCCCTCCACCGGCTGGGACATCAGGCCGGTGCCGAAGCAGGCGGTGGTGACGTTGCAGCCGTCCTTGCCGTTGCGCCCGCCCCAGCCGCCCGGCAGCCAGTCGTAGAACATGAAGATCGGCTTTTCCTCGCGCCGTGCGTCGAGGCCGCCGGTCAGCAGGTATTCGAGGTTGAAGGCGCAGGCGATCGCCCGATGTGGCATGATCTTCGACCACATCTCGTAGATGGCGTTCATGATCTTTTCGAACGGCATCAGGAAGCCGGTGACGGCGACCGGCCAGCGCGCATCGACGATCGAGTCCTTCGGCGCAATGATCTCGAACGGTCGGTAGAAGCCGCTGTTGAGCGGCAGGTCCGGGAAGAAGGTCTTCATCCCGGCGGCGACCGCCGAGAAGGTGGCGCCGAAGGCCGAGTTGTAGATCGAGGCGATGGTCGGATGGCTGCCGGTGAAGTCGTAGATCGCCCGGTCGCCCTTGATCGTCAGCTTGACCTTGATCGGGATCAGGCCCTCGCCGCCGGCCGGATCGCAGTCGATGAAGTCCTGCGTCTCCCACTCGCCGTCGGGCAGCGCGGCGAGGCGCTGGCGGACGGCACGCTCGACATAGTCCTGCACGGCGGTGAGGCCGGTCGTGACGGTATCGCGGCCGTACTTGTCGACGAGGCGCAGGATCTCGCGCTCGCAGACCTGCGTCGCCTGCGCCTGGGCGTGGATGTCGCCGATGATGGAGACGGGATCGCGGGTGTTGGAGGCGATCAGGTGGGCGACGTCCTTGCAGAAGCGCCCCTTGTCGAAGAGGCGCACCGGCGTGATGCGAAGGCCTTCGCGGAACATGTCGCGGGCGGCGACGTCGAAGGAGCCCGGCACGCTGCCGCCGACGTCCGACCAGTGGCCGTTCGACTGGCTGAAGGCGATGATCTTGCCGTCGGAGAAGATCGGCCGGATCAGGCGCACGTCGGAGAAGTGGGTGCCGCCGGCGTAGGGGTCGTTGATCGCGTAGACGTCGCCGGGATGCATGTCGCCCTCGAAGGCGCGCATCACGTCCTTGCAGGTGAAGTGCAGTGTGCCGACGTGGACGGCGATATCCTGGTTGCCCTGCGCGGCGGAATTGCCCTCCGCGTCGTGCAGCGCGCTCGAGAAGTCGCGGTTGTAGATGACGAAGGAATAGCAGGTCCGGAGGATCTGCTCGCCCATCTGGTCGACGCTGGTGATGAAGGCGTTCTTCAGGACCTCGAAGGTCACCGGATCGAGCGCGGGTTTCTCGGCCATGGGTGATTACTCCGAGACGCGGATGATGATGTTGAGGAAGCGGTCGACCTCGGCGGTCGTGCCGGGCGGCACGACGACGGTGGAGTCGACCTGTTCGACGATCGCCGGCCCGGCGAAGCGGAAGCCGGCTGGGAGGTCGGTGCGGGTGTAGACGGGGGTGTCGACCGGGGCGCCGGCCTCGAACCACACCGGCCTGCGGCTGGTCGGCTCCGGCGTCACGCCCGTCGGCTCGTGGGAGGCGAGCGTCGCCTTCGGCACCATGCCGACGGCCTTGAGGTTGAGGCGGAACAGGCCGACGGGCTGTTCGTCGCGGCGGAAGTTGTATTCGCGCTTGTGGCTCGCGTGGAACGCCTCGACGAGCTCGTCGACGGAGGTCAGCGGGCGGGGCGCCGGCACGGCGAGCGAGCGCCACTGGCCCTGGTACATCATGTCGACGGTGCGCTGCAGGACGATGTCCTCGCTCGCCACGCCCTCGTGGGCGAGGCGCTCCATCGCCTCCGCCTCGAGGCGGACGAAGGCGGACTCGATCTTCGCCGGGTCGCAGTCGGCGGCGGCTGCGAGGAAGCTCTCGGAGAAGTCGTGCTGGATGTCGACGAGCAGGCAGCCGAGCGCGGAGGTGACGCCGGGGTTCGGCGGCACGATCACCGCGGGGATCGCGAGTTCGCGGGCGACGGCGGCCCCATGCAGGGCGCCGGCGCCGCCGAAGGCGACGAGGGCGAAGTCGCGCGGGTCGTAGCCGCGGCTGATCGAGATCAGCCGCACGGCGTCGGCCATGTTGGCGTTGGCGACGCGGATGATGGCGTCGGCGGCGGCGTGCAGCTCGAGGCCGAAGGGTTCGGCGACGGCGGTGCGTACCGCCTCGGCGGCGAGCGCCGGGTCGAGCGTGACCTTGCCGCCGGCGAGGCTGGTGCCGAGGCGGCCGAGCACGACGTTGGCGTCGGTGTTGGTCGGCTGGGTGCCACCGGTGCCGTAGCAGGCGGGGCCGGGGATGGCGCCGGCCGACTGCGGGCCGTTGCGCAGCGAGCCGGCCTCGTCGGTCCAGGCGAGCGAGCCGCCGCCGGCGCCGATCGTCATCACCTCGATCGAGGCGAAGCGGATCGGGTAGCCGAACTCGATGTGCCAGTCCTTGGTGACGCGCGACTGGCCGTCATAGGCGAGCGAGACGTCGGTCGACGTGCCGCCGATGTCGAGGCCGATCGAATTGCGGTAGCCGCACAGCATGGCGATGTGGCGGCTGGCGATGGCGCCGGCGGCGATGCCGGAGCCGGCGAGGCGGGCGGCGAAGTCCTTGACGCTCGCTGGCGTCATCACGCCGCCGCCGGTGTGCAGCAGCAGCAGGTCGCGGGTGTAGCCGTCGCGGCGAAGCCGGTCGCCGAGGCGCGTGGTGTAGTCGACCACCACCGGTGACAGCGCGGCGTTCACCACCGTCGTCGAGAAGCGCTCGTGCTCGAAGATCTCGGGCAGCACGGCCGACGAGGTCGAGATCGGGATGCCCGGGAGCTCCTCCATCAGGATCTCCTTCATCCGCCGCTCGTTCTCGCCGTTGACGTAGGCGTTCATGAAGCAGACGGCGACGGCGGCGACACCGCGGCGGGCGAGGATGCGGGCCACCTTGCGGGCCTCGTCCTCGTCGAGCGGCGTCAGCACGGTGCCGGAGGCGTCGATGCGCTCGGGCACCGTCAGCCGGTCACGGCGGGGGATGTAGGGACGGACGACGTCCTTGTAGGTGTCCCAGAGTTCTTCCTTGTTGGCGCGGCGGATCTCGATGACGTCGCGGAAGCCCTGCGTGCACACCATCGCCGTGCGCGGCAGGCGGCGGGTGATCAGCGCATTGGTGGCGATCGTCGTGCCGTGGGAGAACAGGCCGACCTTGGCGAGGTCGATGCCGGCGCGCTCGACGCCGTACATGATGCCGTCGATCGGATCGGCGGACGAGGCCGTCTTCTCGATTCGGATGAGGCCGGTCTCCTCGTCCATGATGCAGATGTCGGTGAAGGTGCCGCCGACATCGACGGCTACGCGCAAGGTTTGCAAGGAGGCGGTCTCCACTTCGGTCTCAGGCGGGGCCGCTGCCGCGGCCGCGACCGGCGGTCGTGGCGGCGCGGGCCGGCGGCGGGGTATCGGGGGTGGCGGTCGGATGGCCGGGGCGAATGGCGCCCCGCCGCAGCGGCGCCTCGGCGCGAAGCGGGCCGGCGGTGAAGGCGGCGGCGCGTGTGTCGCTCGGTGTGCGGCCGAAATGGGCGCGGTAGCTGCGGCTGAACTGCGCCTGATCGCCGAAGCCCCACTGGTAGGCGATCTCGGTGATCGAGCGGCGGTCGGCGACGTTGCGCAGCGCCTCGTCGCACATCAGCAGACGCTGGTGGCGGATCCAGCCGCAGACGGTGCGCTCCTGGCTCTCGAACAGCTGGTGCAGGTAGCGCACCGAGACGCCGCAGCCCTCGGCGATCATCTGCGGGGCGAGGTGCAGGTCGGCGAGATGGGCACGGATGAACTGCTCGACGCGGCGAAGGTGGGCGTCGCGGACGGAGGAGGCCGACCCCGCGAGGATGCGGTCGTCGGCCTCGATGGCGAGCGCAAGCAGGTCGACCAGCTGGCGGCCGACGAGCTCGCGGCCGGCGTTGTCGAGTTCATCGAGCCGACCGGCGCTGAGGCGGATCATGTCGACGAAGAGGGCGCCGATGCCGCGGCTCGAATCGAAGCGCAGCGTCGCCAGCCGCTCAGGCTCGCCGACGCGCGCCCGGAGCACCGCGCTCGGCACCTTCAGCACCCACAGGGCGTTGGTCTCGGCGTAGCTGAACTCGTAGGGCAGGTGGCTGCGCTCGACGAGGAAGGCGCCGGGGTGGCAGCTGACGTCCTTTCCGTCCTGCACGAAGCGGATGTCCGAGAGCTCCGGCACGGTGATGAGATAGCTCTCCTCGCGCTCCTGCACGAGGTCGCGCTCGCGGCGGCGATAGCGCATGCCGTCGGAGGCGTTGCGCGACAGCGAGACGTGACCGAGCGACCAGACGTCGAGTTCGCCGGAGAAGTCGGGGGCGCTGCGGAAGGTGATGTCGAGCGGGAAATAGGTGCGCGCGACGGCCTCACTCCAGACGCGCTTGCGGGCGGCCGGGGCGGCTTGGGCTGTCGTGTAGCGGACACGCACGGCTTCACCCTCCGAGTCTACGGACCGTCCGCCGGCGCGGAGCGAGGCTCCCGCCGGAGGGCCGTTCCACCCGGCGCCGCGAAGACCCGCGGCGCCTCCCCCAACCTCGTCGCCCTTGTTCTCCCTGGGGCCGTCGGCGTCTCCCGCGCCGGCGGCCGGATTTCAGTTGAGCGGCATCGCCACCGGGCGCATCGGCGCCCCGGTGGCGCCGCGCAGCTTGATGCACGCGCCGAAGAAGGCGAACTCGTGGACGCCCTCCGCGGCGAGTTCCTCGAGCCAGGCCATCTCCAGGATCGGCACGCCCGCCTCGGCGAGGAGGTAGGTGTGCACCGGAAAGAAGTTCAGCGGCTCCGCCGCCGGCGTCTGTTCCAGCGTCAGGTTGTCGGCACCGATCATGATGGCACCGGACTTGGCGAGGAACTCGGCACCCGCGCGGTTGAGGCCGGGGGTGTTGTTGACGAAGGCGATGTCCGGCCACAGCCGCATCTGGCCGGTGCGGATCAGCACGACGTCGCCGAGGCGGACCTCGAGGCCCTGCCGCTTCAGGCAGCCCTGCAGGTCGGCGGGCCCGATCGCGTGGCTCGGCGGCAGCGTGTCGACGCCGTGCAGCGCGGCGACGTCGAGCAGGATGCCGCGGGCGAAGATCGGCGGGTGCTTCTCCGCGCCACACTTGTCCCAGGCGCGGCTGCCGAGATGTTCGGCTGCCGAGAAGTCGTTGAAGATACGGCCGTTGTAGCCGAAGTGATTGAAGGTATCGATGTGTGTTCCACAGTGAGTGTACATCGAGATGGCGTCGCCGGAATAGGCGACCAGCGTGTTCGCCTCGAGGTTGACGCCCATGGTGTTGGCGACGATCTCGCCCGCCGGGGTGTGCGTCATCCAGATCTGGTAGGGCTGGTCACCGGCACCGAACCATCCGGGCATGCCGACGAAGTGGTCGACCGAGAGGTCGAAGACCTTCGATGGGTCGGCGCGGGACAGGATGGCGGCGCGGGACTGCGCGTCGATCACCGACAGCATGCCGATCTCGTCGTCGCTTCCGAACGGGCTCTTGGTGACGCGGTGGAACTCCGCCCGGTAGGCGATGATCCGGTCCTTGGTCTGTTCGTCGACGACACAGGCCATGCACATGCCGACCTCCAGGGTCCGGAATAGCGGTCCGTCCGATCGTGACGCCGCCGCTCGCGGACGGACCGATCGATCCGCCGCCGGGAGGGTCCGACGGGGACAGTAAAGCCCCTCCGGGACAACCGCACTTGTCTCAGAGTGCATCAATCCATGCGCGACAGCGCGAATCGGTTGGCGTAGCTGCCTCGGAATAGGGCTTGGCGAAAGAGTAGGCGTTTGCCGGCGAGGCGGGCCGGCATCCATGGTTGGAGTGGGGCCGTCCATGGCCGCTACCCGTGCTTCTCCGTCACAGTCCGAGGTCGGGGGCGCCGGCCGCCGCGAGCAGGAACAGCGCCCCGACGAAGATCACCGTGCCGACGGCGAGCAGCAGGATCTGGCTGACCCGGCTCCTGAACGCGACGATCCCCACGCCGGCGGCGACCAGCCAGGCGACAGGGTGGGCGCCCGGATAGGCGAGGAGGCGGAAGACGCTCGCGATGATGAGGCCGGCGGCAATCGGCGCGAGGCCGCGACTGAGCGCCTTCTGCCAGCGGGTGCGCCGGCCGGAGTGCCAGACGTGCGCGAGCGCGTAGATCAGCACGGACGACGGCAGGATGATCGCCATCGTCGAGACCACGGCGCCGAGCCAGCCGGCGACGTGCCATCCGATCAGCGTCACGATCAGGATGCCCGGTCCCGGCGACACCCGCGAGATGGCGAAGGCCTCCTGGAACTCCTGCGCCGTCATCCAGCCGTAGTGGACGACGACCTGCTGCTGGATGTCGCCGAGCAGGCTGCCGCCGCCGCCGATCGCCAGCAGAGAGAGCGGCGCGAAGACCAGCACCAGGGCGACGAGGGGGCTGGTGTCGTCATTCATCCGGGGTGTTCCGGTAGGCGAGCACGATGCTCACCGGCGCGAGGATGGCGACCAGCAGGACGATCGAGCCGAAAACGGCGGCGCCGATCAGCGCGATGGCGAAGATGACGAGGCTCGTACGGTCGACCAGCGCGAACTTGGCGGTGCGCAGTCCCATCGCCAGCGTCAGCCCGAGCGCCGCTGCGGCGACGCCGGCGAGTGCGCTCGCGCCGAGCGGCGTCTTCGCCAGCTCGTGCAGCAGCGCGCCGACGCCGATGATCAGGAGCGCCGCCGGCACCAGAGCCCCGAGGCAGGCGACGACGGCCCCGGCGGGGCCGCGCAACTGGCTGCCGAGCCAGATCGCCAGGTTGGTGACGTTCACGCCCGGCATCGCCTGCGCCAGAGCGAGGCCGGACATGAAGTCGCCCTCCGCGACCCAGCGCCGGCCGATGACGAACTCGCGGTACATCAGCGCCGTGACGCCGCCGCCGAAGCTGACGAGGCTGATCTTGCCGAAGGCGAGGAAGAGCTGCAGCAGGCTGGGGGGAGTGGGCGGCGGCGGCTCGAGGTCGACGACGACGGGCTGCGGCGCCGTCATCGCGGTTGCCACATCGTCGATCGGGCCGAGCACCGCAATAGGACAAACGGGGGAAGACGCGACGCTCCGGGCTCGGACATCACTTGCTCCCGAGGGATCGCTTCAAGCGATTCTCGTTTGGTTTCAGCAGGGCTGGAGGATAGGCGAACGCGCAAAGGTCGCAACGGGTGGCAGCGATGTGGAGAGGTGCGGCCCGAGCCACACACATCCCCCGCTCAGCCATCGGGCGCCTCCACCATGACCCACGTCGGCGCATGGTCGCTCGCCTTCTCCCAACCCCGGACGTGGCGGTCCACGCCGGCGTCGAGAAGGCGGCCGGAGAGGTGCCGGCCGAGCAGCAGATGGTCGAGGCGCAGGCCGGCGTCGCGGCCGAAGGCATTCCGGAAATAGTCCCAGAACGTATAGAGGCGCTCGTCCGGGTGCAGCGTGCGCAAGGCGTCCGTCCAGCCGGCGGCGGTGAGGCGCTGGAAGGCGTCGCGGACCTCCGGGCGGAATAGCGCGTCATCCCGCCACCGCTCGGGCTTGTAGACGTCGAGGTCGGTCGGGATGACATTGTAGTCGCCGACGAGCGCGACCGGCACGTCGTGGGCGGCGAGGTCGGCGGCGTAGGCGAGGAAGCGCTCGAACCAAGCGAGCTTGGCGTCGAACTTCGGCCCCGGCGCCGGGTTGCCGTTCGGGGCATAGAGGCAGCCGACGAGGACGCCCTGGACGGCGGCCTCGATGTAGCGGCTCGGCGCATCGGCCGCTTCACCCGGGAGCCCGCGTCGCGTCTCGATCGGCTGGCGGCCCCGGGCGAGGATCGCGACGCCGTTCCAGCTCTTCTGCCCATGCCAGACGGCGCCGTATCCCGCCGCCTCGATGGCGTCGAGCGGGAACCGGCAGTCCTCGGCCTTCAATTCCTGCAGACAGACGATGTCCGGCGCGCGCTCGGCGAGCCAGCGCAGCAGCACCGCAAGCCGACCGTTGACGCCGTTGACGTTGAAGGTGGCGATCGTCAGGGAGGCGGGCGACTTACTTCTTCTGGTCACCCTTGTCGCCCTGCCCGGACTTCACCGTCGTCTTCGCCGACTTGCGCACGTCCTGCGCGAGCGAGCGGCCGACGTCGTCGGACTCCTTGAAGCGGCCGGCCTCGTCGCGGCGCACATAGCGCTTGTCGGTGCCGGTATCGATGAGCTCACGCTTGGCCATCACGGTTCCTCCTCGCGCCCGGACCAGACGCCCGGCGAGCGTCACCCCACAACGAGGGCCGATCGGAAGAGTTGCAGCGGTTGCCTTCACGATCGCCGGCGTTCGAGTTGAGCCCTTCGGGCGGCTTGACCGCTGCGCCGCTCCGATCTGCCTACGAGACGGGCGTGAGGGTCCCGGCGCGCTCGCGCACCGTTGCCTCGACGTCCACCGCGAGGGGGCGCTCGCGCACGACGACGCCGTAGAGCTCGCGGGCGGCGAGCACCGAGACGAGGCCGGCGCGCACGTCGTCCAGCACCCGCTGCGGGTCGCGGGCCCGCGGGTCGCCGTAGCCGCCTCCGGAGGCGGTCTGCATGCTCAGAACGTCGCCCTTCTTCAGGTCGTAGGTGCCCTTCGATTCGAGCTCGCGCTCGCCCGCCGTGCCCGGGTTGAGGATCGCCCTGGCGCGGATGCCCGGCAGGCCGTCGTCGAGGCCGTAGGGCACGCTCTTCTGGCGGTCGCCGAGATTGGTGACGCGGCCGACGTCGGCGACGAGCCGGACGTCCTTGCGCAGCGACATGCCGCCGCGGAACTTGCCGGCGCCGCCGGTGTCGGGGATCAGCTCCATGCATTCGACGAACACCGGCGCATTCATCTCCTGCACCTCTACCGGCGTGTTGGTGCCGTTCGTCGGCGAGGTCGTCACCTCGTTGCCGTCGCGGTGGAAGTGGGCCCCCATGCCGCCGACCGCCGACATCCAGGCGAGATAGGGCTTGCCGGTGAACGGGCTCGCGGCGCCGAAGATCTTCGGGTTGTGGAAGCCGGACGAGGCGGCGATGACGCGCTTCGGCACGATCTGCGCCATGCAGCCCATCACCACCTCGTAGATGCGGTTGGCGTTGACCGACCGTGCCCCGCTCGCCGCGCCCGGCCGCGGGTTGACGTAGGAGCCGAGCGGCGCGCGGATCTCGATGCACTTGATGATGCCGAAGTTCTGCGGCGCGCGCGGCAGCGTCACGCCCTTGATGGCGGCGATGCAGTAGGAGCGCGTGTACTGCATGTAGCAGTTGAGCCCCGCCTCGCGCTGCTCGCCGGTGCCGGTCCAGTCGCAGATGATCCTGTCGTCGGTGACGGTGAGGGCAAGCTTGAAGGGGACGGGGTCCGTGCCGGGGCCGACGTCGTCGAGCCGGTCCTCGAAGTGCCAGGTGCCGTTCGGCAGCGCCTGGATGGCGCTGATCATGCCCTCATGGCTCTTCTCGAGGATCTCCGCCATGACGTCGGCGAGCACGTCCGGACCGTACTGCTCGGCGAGCGCGCGCATCCGCGCGGCGCCGACGAGGTTCGCCGCATACTGCGCCCGGAGGTCGCCCAGCACGTCCTTGATGCGGACATTGCCCTCGATGATGCGCAAGATCTCCGCAACCGGCTCGCCCTTCCGGTAGAGCCGGACGGGGAGGAGACGGATGCCCTCCTGGCAGGTCTCGCGGACGCCGACGACCTCCTCCGACCCCGGAGCGGACCCGCCGACGTCGATGTGGTGGGCAATGTTGACGGCGTAGCCGATCAGGCGCTCGCCGAGAAACACCGGCATCACCATGAAGATGTCCGGCAGGTGGCCGGAGCCGATCGAGGGATCGTTGCAGATCACCGCGTCGCCGGGAGAGAGCGTCTCGGCGGGGTACCACTCCAGCATCTGGCGGACGGTGAAGGCCATCGAGCCGAGGTGGCCGGGACTGTAGTCGCCCTGGGCGATCATGTTGCCCTCGGCGTCGAAGACCCCGGTGGAGAAGTCGGAGCCCTCGCGGACCGTCATCGAATAGGCGGCGCGCAGCAGGGTAGAGCCCATCTCCGCCGCCGTGGAGATCAGGCCGCCCCAGATGACCGAGAGAGTGACGGGATCGATCGCAGGCATCGTTTCGCGCCTCAACGCAGTTCGGTGATCAGGTTGCCGTGGGTATCGGCGGTGGTGCGGCTGGCGGGCGGCAGGACGATGGTCGATTCCCGCTCCTCGACGATGGCCGGTCCCTCGATGACGTCGCCGGCGGCGAGCGCGTAGCGGTCGTAGACGGGGCAGTCGGCGAAGCCGTCCGTCTCGGGGAACCAGACCGGCCGCACGCCCTTGAAGGCCCGCCGGGGATCGCCGTCCCCCGCCTCGCTGATCGCCTCCATCTTCAGCACCGCACCGGCGGCGCTCGCGCGCAGGCGCCATTGCACGCCGACGATCGGCCAGTCCGGCTCGAAGGTGCGCTCGCCATAGGCGACGGTGTAGGCGGCGAAGAAGGCCTCGCGCAGCGCCGGCAGGTCGGCGGCGCGGTAGGGCGGCAGCGGCAGCTCTACGGCGATCTCGTAGCCCTGGCCGGCGAAGCGCATGTCGGCGCTGACGCTGAGGCGGTGCATCTCGGGCGGCACGTTGCTCTCCGCAAGCTGCTGTCGTGCGCGGGCCTCGAGATCGGCGAACACGGCGTTGATGATGCCGAGCGTCTCCTCGGTGAGGTCGACGACCTGCGTCCGGGCGAGGTCGAGCGAGGGCTCGGCCATCAGCAGCCCGACAGCGGATTCGACGCCGGCGGCGCGGGGGAACACGACCTTGGGGCATCCGAGCATGCGGGCGAGCCTGGCGCCGTGGACGGGCCCGGCGCCGCCGAACGGCACGAGGGCGAACAGCCGGGGGTCCTTGCCGGCGCTGATGGTGACGGCGCGGGCCGCCTGCGCCATCTGGGCCGTGACGATCTCGTGGATGCCCCAGGCGGCCGCCATTGCGTCGATGCCGAGCGGCTGGGCGACCTCGCGCTCGATGGCAGCCTTCGCGGCGGCCGTGTCGAGGGCCATCTCGCCGCCGAGGAAGTAGCCGGGATTGAGGTAGCCGAGCACGAGATCGGCGTCGGTGACGGTCGGCCGCGTGCCGCCGCGGCCGTAGCAGACGGGGCCTGGCTCCGAGCCGGCGCTCTGCGGGCCGACGACGATCGCGCCGAGCTCCGGACGGGCGATCGAGCCGCCGCCCGAGCCGATCTCGATGAGATCGACCGCCGGGATCGAGATCGGCAGGCCGCTGCCCTTCTTGAGATGCGTCATGTCGACTTCGAACTGGCTCGTCAGCATCGGCCGACCGTTCTCGACGAGGCAGAGCTTGGCCGTGGTGCCGCCCATGTCGAACGAGATGAGCTTGTCGGTGCCGGCGGCCGGGGCGAAGCGTGCGGCCGTCAGGGCGCCCGCCGCCGGACCGCTCTCGATGATGCGGATCGGAAAGCGCTTGACGAGGTCGGAGGTGGCGACGCCGCCGTTCGACTGCATGATGAGCATCGGCGAGACGGTGCCGAGCCGGCGCAGTTCGTTGTCCAGGCTTTCCACGTAGTGCGTTACGCTCGGCATCACGTAGGCGTTCATCACGGTGGTCGAGGCGCGCTCGAACTCGCGGTAGACCGGCGACACGTCCGAGGAGAGCGACACCAGCAGGTCCGGTGCCTCCTCGATGAGGATCTCCTCGATGCGCCGCTCGTGGGCCGGGTTGGCATAGGCGTGCAGCAGGCACACGGCCACGGCGACGATGCCTTCCGCCTTCATCTCCCGGGCGATCTGGCGAACCGCGGCCTCGTCGAGGGCGGTTTCCACGGAGCCGTCCCAGCGCATCCGCTCCGGCACGCCCCAGACGTGATGGCGCGGCACCAGCGGGGTGGGGCGGGTGGCCTCGTTGTCGTAGAGCTCGTAGCGCTTCTGCCGACCGATGATCAGCAGGTCCCGGAAGCCCGTCGTCGTCAGCAGCGCGGTTGGCTGGCCCTTGCGCTCCAGCACCGTGTTGGTGGCGATGGTGGTGGCATGGATCACCGCCTCGATCTCGCGCGACGCGAAACGCTCCGAGGCGAGCATCGCCGACAGGCCGTTCAGTACGGCCAAAGATGGATCCGCCGGCGTCGACAAGGTCTTGCCGATCTCGAACTGACCGGTCTCGCCATCGAACACGACGAAATCCGTGAAAGTGCCGCCGATATCAATGCCGACACGCAAACCCATGACGGGGGATCCTCCTGGTGATGGACGGGGCAGGCGCTCAGGCGCCGGCGGGCACCGGCTTCTGGCGGGCGCCGAGGTAGGCTTCCTGGATGGCGGGATCGCTCTTGAGGGCAGCAGCGGTGCCTTCGAGCATCAGCGTGCCGTTGCGCAGCACGTACGCCCGGTCGACGAGCTCCAGCGCCTGGTTGGCGCTCTGCTCGACCATCAGGATGGTAAGCCCCTGCGCCTTCCAGCGCTGGAGGATCTCGTAGACGCGCTCCACCATCATCGGCGACAGGCCCATCGACGGCTCGTCGATGCACAGGAGGCTCGGTTTCCTGAGCCAGGCGCGGCCGAGCGCGACCATCTGCTGCTCGCCGCCCGACAGCGTGCCCGCCAGCTGGTCCAGACGACCGGAGAGCCACGGGAACTCCGCCAGCACCTTGTCGAGGTCGCGGGCGAGCCCCGCCTTGTCCTCGCGCCGGCGGGCATAGGCGCCCATTAAGAGGTTGTCGCGGACCGTGAGCTCCGCGAACATCCGCCGGCCTTCGGGGATGGAGGCGACGCCCTTGCCGATGACGCCGGCGGTGCTGGTGGGCGGTGCCTCGCCGAACAGGCGGTATTCGCCGGCCTTGGGCGTGACGAGCCCGAGGACCGTCTTGACGGTTGTCGACTTGCCCGAGGCGTTGCCGCCGAGAACGGCAACGGCCTCGCCCTGCGCGACGTGCAAAGTGAGACCGAACAGCGCCTGCACGGGGCCGTAGAAGATGTCGACGCCCTTCATCTCCACGGCCGGCACCGCCGACGGCTTCAGCGTGGCGCCCTCGTGGTGGATGTGGCCGGCCGAGATCGTGGCGGGGGCGCCGTGCGCGCGGCCGAGATATGCGACGGCCACCTCCGGATCGGCGAAGGCGATGTCCGGCTTGTCGTCGACGATCACCCGGCCGGCGGCCATGACCACGGCGCGCTCGGCGAGGCGGCGGACGATGTCGAGCTTGTGCTCGATCATCACGATGCCCATCGCCGGGAAGCGCTGGCGCAGGTCGAGCAGGAGATCGGCGAGCTCGTGGCTCTCGGTCGGGTTCATGCCGGCCGTCGGCTCGTCCAGCAGCAGGAGATCCGGCTCGGCAACGAGGGCGCGGGCGATGTCGAGCCGCCGGCGGTTGGCGTAGGACAGGCTGTGCGCCGGCCGGTCGCGGCGCGAGGCGAGACGGTCGCCGAACAGCTTCAGCACCGCTTCCACCCGTTCCTGCGCCTCGTCCTGCGCCGCCCGGTAGGATTTCAGGCCGAGGAGGGCGGCCAAGGGCTCTCCCAGCGCCCCGAAACGGCTCGGCCGGCGTCCGCCGCCGATCAGGCCGCGCTGCAGCCCGACCTTGACGCTTTCCTCGATCGTCAGGGCCGGAAAGACACGGCTCGTCTGGAAGGTCCGCGCGATGCCGAGCGCGGCGACGCCCTCGGGAGGTCTGCCGTCGATGCGCTGGCCGCGGAAGCTGATCGTGCCGATGGTCGGCTTGACGAAGCCGGTGACGGTCTGGATCAGCGTCGACTTGCCGGCGCCGTTCGGTCCGACGATGCCGACGAACTCACCCCGGGCGATCTGCAGGGTGAGCCGGTCGAGCGCCTTCAGGCCGCCGAAGCCGACCGTCACGTCGGCGATGTCGAGCATGGCCGGCTCGGTGCCGGGCGTGTTGGGGGCGAGCATCAGCGCACTCCCGCGATGCCCTGCGGGCGGAACCGCAGCACGGCGTAGAGGATCAGGCCGAAGAAGATCATCCGGTAGTCCGAGAAGCCGCGCAGGGCTTCGGGCAGCGTCATGAGCAGCACCGCCCCGATCAGCGCGCCGGCCATGTTGCCGAGGCCGCCCAGCACGACGATCGCCACCATCAGGAAGGAGGTGTCGAGACGGAAGCTGTCGGGACTGATGAAGCGGTGGAGGAAGGCGAACGCCGCGCCGGCCATGCCCGCGCAGGCGCCGGCAAGTGCGAAGGCGGTGACGAGGTAGCGCCGCACCGGCAGGCCCGCCGCATGGGCGGCGATCCGGTCCTCGCGGATCGCCCGCCAACTGCGGCCGATCGGCGAGGCCAGCAGCCGGCCGGCCACGAGGATGGCGATCGCGAGCACGACGAGGACCTGCCAGTACTGCGCCGCGAGGCTGGTCATCGGCACGTCGGGCAGAAGCGCGAGCGAAGGGCGGGGGATGCCGAAGATCCCATTCGGCCCGCCCGTCACGTCCTGCCAGTTCAGCAGCACCAGCCAGATGAGGACGCCGAGAGCCAGCGTCGCGAGACCGACGACATGGCCCGTGAGGGAGGCGCACAGGAGCCCGATGATACCGGCGAGCACGGCCGTGAAGAGAGCGGCCAGCAGGAAGCTTAATTCGGCCGGGGCGCCATAGGTCTTCGCCGCCAGGGCGGCCACGTAGGCGCCGACGCCGAAGAAGCCGGCGAAGCCGAGATACATGATGCCGGCCGCGCCGGACAGGACCGTCAGTCCCGTCGCCAGCAGTGCGAAGATGGCGATGACGAGCGCGACCTGCAGCACGTAGTTGGAGGTGCCGAGGAACGGCAGCAGCGCCAGCACCGCGACCGCGGCCAGAAGCCACGCGTAGTGCACGCTCAGCACCCGGGCGTGCGCCAGCGGCTGGCCGCCCTGGCCGATCACGATGCTGGTCGAGGGCATGATCCCCGAGGCCCCGCGTGACCCGCCGAGCGCGTCGAGCCGGCGATCGCCGAGCAGTCCCTGCGGGCGCAGCATCAGGATGACGAACAACAGGCCGAAGGCCACCATGTCGCGGAAGCCCTCGCCGACATAGCCGACGGCCAGCGCCTCCAGCACGCCGAGCAGCAGTCCGCCGACGACGGCACCCGGAATGCTCGCGAGCCCGCCGAGCAGCGCCGCCGTGAAGCCCTTCAGGCCGAACGGTATGCCCATCTGCGGATAGACGTTCTGGTAGTACATCGCGACCATGACGCCGGCGATGGCGGCGAGAGCGGCGCCGAGGCCGAAGGCGAGCTGGCGAAGCTGATCGGTGGAGACGCCCATCTGCCGGCAGGCGTCGGGATCCTGCGACATTGCCCGGAGCGCGCGGCCGGTCCAGCTGCGGGTCAGGAACAGCCAGAGCCCGACCATGATGGCGAGCGACGAGGCGAGGATCATCAGATCGACGCCGGTGACGTAGGCGGCGCCGATCACCCAGGTGGTGTCGGCGAAGGGGCTCGGAAAGCGGTGCGCCTCCGGCGTCCAGATGATCTCCGCCGCCTGATCGAGCACGAACGTAATCGCCAGTGTCGAGAGCAGCGGCGCGATCCAGGGCGCGTTCTCGAGCGGGCGCAGGGCCAGCTTCTCGATGAGCATGCCGAGGATCGTGGTCGCCGCCACGGAGACCGGAATGGCGACCAGCAAGGGCAGCCCGGCCTGTGTCGCCGAGTACGCGATCAGCGCGCCCAGCATGAGCAGCGAGCCCTGGGCGAAGTTGATGAGGTTCGTCACGCCGAAGATCAGCGAGAAGCCGATCGCCACGATGGCATAGACGTTGCCGAGGACCAGACCATTGAGGATCTGGCTGAGCAATTCGACCATTCCAGGCCTCCCCCGAACCCGGGCGCTGTGCGGAGTGGGGACGGACCGTCCCGGCGGACAGGTCCGTCCCGCGCGACTTCGCAGGTGGTTGGGCGCTACTCGGTCAGTACGGTGCGTAGGCGCCGTCCTTGACGATGATGTAGTTGACCTCGCGGGGGCCGAGGTCGCCGCTGCCCTGGTATTTCAGGGTGCCGCTGACCCCCTCGATCGCCGGGCCGTCGGCGATCTGGGCGCGCAGCGCGTCGCGCGTGATCGGCTCGCCCTTGGCCGCCAGCGCCTCCATCGCCGATGTGGCGATCAGCATCGCGTCATAGGTGAAGGCCGAGTAGTAGTTCGGCAGCTTGCCGAAGCGCTTCTCGTAGGCCTCCGTGAAGGCCTTGGCCTGCGGCGCCAGCGGCTGGAACGGCGTCGGCATGACGACCCCTTCGGACGCCGGGCCGGCGAGTTCGATGAACTTCGGATCGTTGAGCGTATCGGTCGCGGCCACCTTCAGCGCCGGATCCGCCTGCCGGAGCTGCTGCATGAACAGGGCCGACTCGGCATAGTGGCTGGCGAGGAAGACGCCATCGGCGCCCGACGCCTTGATCTTGGTGATCAGCGGGCGGAAGTCGCGCGTCTCCGGGATCATCGCCTCCGACAGCACCACGTCGATGCCCATTTCCTTCAGGCGCTTCGACACCATCTCGTTGGTGATGAGGCCCCAGTCGTCCTTGAAGTAGACGATGGCGATCTTCGTCATTCCCAACCGGTCGACCAGCATCTTCACGTGCGGCTCGACCATCGAGGGATGCGTCGGCGTCGTGCGGAACTGGTAGGGGCTGATCTTCACATAGTCTGGGTGGCCGGCGGTGGGCGCGATCTGCGGAATGTGCGCCTCGGCCAGGATCGGGCCCGCCGCCATTGATTCCGTCGACGTCTGGCCGCCGATCACCACCAGCAGATCCGGGTTGTCGGCGAATTTCTGGGCGATGTTCGCCGCCTCGCGCGGCACGCCGCGGCTGTCCTCGATCAGCGCCTCGAGCGGCCGGCCGGCAATGCCGCCGGCGGCGTTCTTCTCGTCGATGAACATCTCCACCGCTTCCCGGAAGCGCAGGCCGAGCGCCGAGCGCTCGCCGGTCATCGGCCCGAACACGCCGATCACGAGCGGGTCGGCCGCGAAGGCCGGCAGCGGGCCGAGGGTGGATGCCAGCACCGCGGCGCCGACCCCTGCGAGAATGCTTCGTCTGCTGTGCGTCATCCGAATCTCCCCATCACACGGAGCCTGGCGGCCCACGCCCTCCCAAGGGCTGAAAAAAGTTAAGCTGATAAACAAATCTTGTGAAGCTCATTTTTTGAGCGTGGCGAGCGCATGGGCTTCTGCTGCGAGTGGCCATCCGGAAAGCGGCTGGAGTCAATCGTTTACGGCGACTTGAGACGGGTTCGGTGCGGCTTTCCGCCGGGGCTGCTCCCGCACCCGATGCAGGTTTTGCCCGATCCCTTGGCAGCACGATCCCATCTGCTAAACTTCTCCCGGTTGCGCCGTCCGCCGAAAACCGTTCAATGAGCACTGCCATGAGCAAGACACCTCCTTCCCCCGCGCGCGAGGCGCGGCCCTCCGTTCGGGAGGCGCGGCGCGCCCGCGAAACCGGACCGCGCGAGTTCGAGCTGTTCGACGACCTGATGCCGGTGCGCCGCTACAAGCTGCTGCTGCAGACCTTCCTGAAGCGGCGCGGCTCCGGCAGCCGTCAGGTGATCGCCGAGGCGCTCGGCAACACCCGCTCCTTCGTCACGCAGATCACCAGCCCGGCCTACGATCTCGCGATACCGGCCCAGCACGTGCTGCGGATCGTCGAGCTCGCGCGCCTCGATCCCGACGAGCGCCGGATGTTCCTCGACGCCTACATCGAGGCGCACCCCGAGCGCGGCCCGGAGATCCTCGGGCCGTCCGCCTCCGAGGGCGGCCGCACCATCGTGATCGAGGTGCCGGCGCTGTCGAATGCGACCGCGCAGCGCCACCTCGAGCAGGCGATCCGCCGGGTCGCGGACGAGATCGTCGCCACCTTTGTCGCCATGGATGGCGGGCCGCGCGACGACGACAGCGGGCCGGAGCGGGCAGCATGAGCGACACCCATGACCGCTGGCCGTCTCCGGACGGCGGCTGGACGATCAGCATCCTGGCGCGCGAGCGCGACAGCGGCCGGCTCGGCATCGCCATCGCGGCGAGTTCCATCGCCATCGGCGCCCGATGCCCGCTCATTTCGGTCGGCAAGGCCGTCATCACCAGCCAGGGCTTCACCAACCTCAAGCTCGGCCCGCTGGCGATCGATCTTCTCCGCCGCGGCCTCGCCGCCGAAGAGGTGATGGTGGCGCTGCGCCGCCACGACCGCTGGGTCGACTTCCGCCAGATCGCCATCGTCGCCGAGGACGGCGACATCCAGGCCCACACCGGCGTCATGAACCAGAGCTGGGCCGGGCACCGTGTCGAGGGCGACGCGGTCAGCCTCGGCAACGGCCTCGCCGACGAGGCGCCGCTTCAAGCGATGTCGGCCGCCTATGCGCGTCATGACAGGCTGCCGATGGCGGAGCGGTTGCTCGTGGCCCTGAAGCAGGGTGCGGCGGTCAACGTCATCCGCGGCGTCCGCCAGGGCGCGGTGTCGAGTGCGCTGCTCGTGCGGGCGCCGAGCGACCTCGTGCAGATCGACCTGCGCGTCGACCTCGCCCGCGCCCCGCCGAATGCGGGAGGCGACGCGGTCGCCGATCTCGACCGCGTGTTCAAGACCTACGTGCCGCTCGTCGAGACCTACGAGCGCCGTTCGATGGCGCCGGAGCCCGGCCTCGTCCCGGCCTCCGGTCCTGACGATGGTGTCCCCCCCTTCCTGGAGACGCAGGAATGACCTTCAGCCTTGTCGCCCGTTGCCCCGAGACCCGCGATCTCGGCATCTGCCTCGCCACCAGCCCGCTCGGCGTCGCCTCGCGCTGTCCCCACGTCCGCCCGGGCGTCGCGGCGATCTCCTCGCAATGCCACTCGAACTGGCGCCTCGCGCACATCGGGCTCGACCTCGCCGACAACGGCCTGTCGCCCGATCAGATCCTCGCGATGCTGAAGACCTATGACCCGCACTTCGACTATCGCCAGATCGGCATCGTCATGGCGGACGGCAGCGTCGGCGTGCACAGCCCCGGCCACGGCGCCGCCTATACCGGCCACAAGACCGGCGACGGCTTCGTCGCCATGGGCAACGGCCTCAAGGATCGCGGCGTCGTCGAGGCGATCCACGCGAGCTTCGACAGCACCGCCGGTGTGCCCTTCGCCGAGCGCCTGGTGCGCGCCATCGAGGCCGGCTACGAGGCCGGCGGCGAGGTGGTCGGGCAGATGTCGGCGGGGCTCCTCGTCGCCTCCGAGCGCTTCGCCCGGCCGCTGCTCGACATCCGCATCGACATGGCGAACCCCGGCCCGGCGGACGGCGGCGACGCCGTCGAGGACCTGCGCCGCACCTTCGACGCCCTCGGCCCGCTCGCCGACTACTACGCCGAAGACTGGCTCGACCAGCCGACGGTGAAGTGGAAGGACTGGCTCGCAGCGCGCGCGGCGGCACCCGCGGGAGCGTCGGTGGCCTAGCAGCGCCGCGACGATCGAGGCCTCCGATCTGACGCCGAAGAGGCCGGCAACGGGTGCCAACGTCCAGGACCATCGGTGCCAAAGATCGCCGCGCTCTCGACCAAAGGGCATCGCGGTCTGTCGGCATCGGCGCGTGCCAACGACGGGCCAACAGATTCGCTGAATGCCGACAGCCCTGACGGACGCAGGTTGACGCCCAAGCGACGGAAACGCAGGACTTTCCTGGTGTTCTTGGCGCTGATGGACGGGTGCGGAGGGGGAAATGGTGCCCAGGGGCGGATTCGAACCACCGACACGCGGATTTTCAATCCGCCGTTGAAGGCTGAAATCACTCAGTGTTTCGCCGCCATGTCGCGTTTGTGTCGCGTCAGCCTAGAAGCGCTCGCTCGGCTGCGGCCAGTTCCCCGGCGTCGTCGCCGCGCGGGAACAGGTGCGCATAGACGTTCATCGTCAAGGCGATCGACGAATGGCCGAGCCGGTCCTGAACGACTTTCGGCGGGAGCTCCAAGCCGCCGGCGGACCGCGGATTGATGCACCACGAGGCATAGAAGTGCCGCAAGGCGTGCATCCCGGTGTACCGCGCCGCCACCACCGGCCGGCCCTCGGTGTCCGTCCGCTTCTCGACGATGCCCGCGGCGATCTGTGGGGGGATCAAGCCGCGGTTGATGATGTTTGCCAGCGACTCCACCTTGCCGCGACCGTTGGGGAAGACGAGCTCGAGCGCGCCGTCGCGGCGAGGGCAGATCAGTCGCCATTGGCGGAGCGCGTTGACGAGGATCGGGGGGAGGGGGATCGTTCGGTTGCCCGCGTCTGACTTCGGCTTGCCGATGCTGTTGAAGCGGTCCGCGCGCTGGCGGACGTGCAATTCCGCGGCGTCCAGATCCACGTCGCGCCACGTCAGGCCGCGAAGCTCTGACGCTCGCAGGCCGGTGAAGACGGCCGCCAGAATGAGCGGGCGCCAGCGGCCCTCCAGGTGTTCCACAATCGCTCTGATCTCCGCCGGGGCGGGAATGTCGGTCCCGACCTTCAATCGGCCGCGCTGGCGCCTCTCCGAGCGGCTGTCGGCGCCACGGGTCCGCCGGGCTCGCACCTCCCGCACGACGTTGCGGGCGACCTTGCCGCGCTCCTGAGCGTCGGCGACGATCGACGATAGGCTGACCATCACCTTGCGCGTCAAAGCGGGCGAGCGCGGCTTGCCAGTCTCGGCGCCAGGCGGGGGCGTGCCGAGCTTCAAGTCATCCTCGAGCTTGCGCACCGTCGCGGGCGTGATGTTCGCCAGAAGCACGGCGCCGAGGTACGGCTCGATGTGGAGCCGCAGATGCTGGCGGTACTGCGCAAGCGTCGCCGCCTCGAGCCCGTTCGCGGCCGCCGCCTCCAACCACGCCTCCCCTGCCGCCTTCACGGTGATGCTGCCGCGCTCGTGCGCGTGAACGCCTTCCATCACCTCGACGTTGACAGCGGCGTGGTAGCGGTCCGCGTCCTTCTTCCGATCGAAGGTCTTGATGTGCCGGGCGCCGTGCTGGTCGACATAGTCGACCGTCCACGCCTCGCGCGCCTCGCCCTTGCTGGTCTTCCATTGGCGCTTGCGGACGGCCATCGGTCGCGCCCTCGTTTCCGGTTCGGCAGTATGTCGCGCGCGATCCGCCAGTCAACGAAAAGGGCGGCCCTCGCGGACCGCCCCCCAATCTCGGTTTTGCCACAACCTGTGTCGAAACCCTCTCCGCGGGAAACTTGGGCAGATTGCCCACCTTTCGCGTCTCGCCGATCTCACTGCCGACGAGGTAGCACCCACGTCGCGAGGCTGATCAGCTTGCGAGCGAGCCACATGCGGATCGTCTCGGCAGCCGCCCGGCGGAGCTGCCGCCAGCCGTCGCGGCGACGCGGGCGGACCGTGGGAACGCTATGCGGCATCGCGCGGCACCCGTCGCTCGTCGGCAGCGTCAACGGGGTGCCGATCGCGGTCCGCCTTCTCGATTGCATCATTCGCGCGACGAAGCATCATCATGCCCTCGCCGAGCACGGTGTTGATGGCTTCCAGTTCGTGGCCGTCGAGTTCGCCCCGCTCGCTTGAACAGGTCGTGAGGAAGACGACGGTCACGAAGTGCTCGGCTCGGCGGAGTAGTTCGTGCGGGTGAGGTTCTGACCACTTCATGCTGCAGCCCTCCGAAGGTACTCGTGGACGCGCTCCAACAACGCGTTTTCGTTGTCCTGGCTGAGCGGGTTCCACCGCTCCCGGGCGAGGTCCATCGCCAGAACCGCATCGGAGGGTGACGCGAGGTCGATTGTGCTCATCGCCTCCTCCAGCGGATCGATGATCGACGTCATCGCGGCGTCGAAAGCGTCCTCTTCCAGTGTGCTTGCGTTGAGCTCGGCGAGCGCCTGCCGGTAGCGCTCCACAGCGCTGCGGAAGTGGGAACCCGCCCCGCTCGCGCCCGCCGGCAGCGTGGCGACGGGGGCGGCCGCGGCCGCCATGCCGGCGAGGAACGCTCGGCGGGATGTGGTAGTCGTCTGGATAGCCGTGGGCATGGGTCTCTCCGTGCCTGGGGTTAGGGCCGGAGTGGAAGTTGGCGCTTTCCTCCGGCCTGCATTTTCTGTATAACCCTTAACCCATGACGTCAATATCTGTTGCACCTAAAAAGCGCGGCCGCCCGGCCACCGGGAAGGATCCCATCGTCGGCTTCCGCTCGCCGGAAGCTGTCACGTCCGCGCTGGACGCGGCTGCAGCGGCCGAGCCGGACGCACCGAGCCGGTCGGAGATGATCCGGCGGATCGTGGTCGAATGGCTGCGGGGGAGAGGATACCTCGAACGTTAGGACGCCTGCGTTGAACTGTGGGGGGTGACAATGTCAGAAGACTTCGTGCGATATCGCCGAATTAGTGGTGTGACGATCCTCCAGGAAGGTCGCCGAATAGGGATTGAGCTTGAGGCGCCAGATAGACGCGTCTCCCTGATATCTTTGCCATCAGCTGCGCTTGCCAGTGCAATTCCGGACCTCGAGAAGTCAGTTCGAATTGCAGAAGACAAAGAAGGGTCCGTCGCTGCCCTGAGGATAAAAGATATTGACGTGTCTGTCGATGGTGAAGGGTCTGTTCTGCTCGATATTGCTTTTCTAGGTGGTGAGGTGTCTACAATTGTTCTGACAAACGTCCAATCCAGCGGATTGGTCGAGTTGCTAAATACGGCTCTAGGGAAGGTCGAGACCATAAAAGGTATGAAGAACTAGCCCCACCAGTGCTCTGCTCATCCTTGATGGTGCAGTCGATCGCCGCGATCTGCGCCTGTATGTCGGCAATCAGAGCGACGTTTCCCGCGCCATAGCCGTTGGCCACGCTCGCTGCGTCGGCTGCTGCGATCTCGCGACGCCTATCGACGAGGCGGGCGCGGATCGCCTGCAGGTTCCGGATGTGGACGGTGTCGGCCATCAGTATTGCAGCCCGTGCCGCTCGTGCCGGTGCTTGAACCACTCATAGACCGCCCGGAACCCGCCCTCGTTGAGCGCACGGCCCCAGATACCGGCGCCGCACGCCACGAACGGGCTGTCCGTCAACGTGGTGGGGTTGCCGGTGCCGATGCGCAGGTTCGCAGTGGATAGCCCTCTCGAGTGGATGGTCGCGCGCTTGGTGTAGAACCTGCTGCGGTAGCCGACCGTTGCCGTCACGCTCGACAGCGTGAACGATGCGGCGAAGAAGAACGGCGCGCCCTGCGGACACGGGTTGTCCAAATCGAGGGTGAATGTGAAAACATCCAAGCCGAGGACTTCAGTGGAGCGGAAGCGCGTCACGCCCCCGGTTGTTTCGACGAGCGAGTCGCCATAGCCGCTAGCGTTGTGATTGCCCAGGTAGGCGGTCGAGGGATCGCGGAAGAACACGCCGAGCAGCGTCATTTCCTCCATGCCGCCGCTGATCGAAGTGCCGAGCGAGTTGTCGGCGTCGAGGGTGACGCCCGGCCGGCGCCAGGTCGGCGAGCCGATGTCGGCGGCTTCGATGTCGCCCACCAGCGACTTGCGGGCGGAGGCGGCATTGCCACCCGTCAGATCCCAGATGGCAAGGCATCCGGAAGGCTGCGGCGAGCGGGCGAGCAGTCCAAAGTTCCGGAACGACGCGCCTTGCGAAACGATGACGGGCATATGGGCGTCCCTTTCACTGCAACCGCGTCGTCGGCGCGTTTGGCTCGATTGCCGCGACAAGAGCCTGGACGATCAGATGGGTTTCGGAGCGGGACGGGGCGCGGCGCCATTTGTCGACGAATGCGTCCACAACTCGCTCGAAGCCGTCGGCGAAACGGATCGCCTCGTCTCCGAAGCGGGCGTGCGCCTCGGCCGCCTCGGCGGCTTCCACGGCGGACGCCATCACGACACCGCCCGCGGACTGTGCGACACCAATCGCACTCGCCCGGCTTTCAGCGGTGCGGCCGCAGCCTCCAGCGCGGCTATGCGATCCTCGAGCTCGGCCCGTCTCTCCGCATGGACGATCGCCGCGGCGGCCATCTCGTGAAGGATGATGTCGAAGGCGTCGCGCGTCTTGCCGGCTCGCAGCTTCGCGGCGATCTCTTCGCCCACCCGACGTGCGTGCTCACCGGCGAGCTCAGAGCGCTCGCGCCTCGTCAGAGGGTCGCCGCGATCGGCCTTGTCTCGAATTGCCGCCAGCATGCGGCGCCGGTCCTGTTCAGCGAGGAAATCCATGTCATCACCACGAGGCATCGTTGATGAAGGCGACCGCATCGGAGCGGCGCTTGGCGAAGGCAATCTCCGCGATGATGCGGATTGCGATGCCGTCGGTCTGGTAGATGGACCGCACCGGATCTGCCGTGGTCGGCCCCGTGTCGCTCACGATCTCTAGCGGCACGTCGCTCATGTGCAGGACGGCATCCCGCGAAACCACGATGTCCGGCGCCGGGTCGGTGCTGTGCAGGACGCTCACCGGGTCGACGGCGATGATGCGGGTGTTCGCGACAGCATGGCTCGGCAGGACCGTGATGCGCCCGGCTATCTCAGGCACCCGGATCGGCAGCCTTGCGGCATTCTTCGGCGACATGATGTAGACGACTGCCCCGGAGCCGTTTTCGGAGACGGCCGCGGCCAGGGCCTCGAGGTCAGCCGCCATGGCGACAGCGTCGGCGCCGGGCGTTCCCGACAGCGCGCTGACGCCATTGAGCAGGCCGGCGTTCGCGGCGTCGCTGGCGGCTGCCGTCGAGAAGTAGGCGGCATCCAAGCCGGCGGCCACGTCCTCCCGCAGCACTCGCGTCACCACGGCTTCACCGTCCGCCCGTTTGGCGAGCTCGCGGGTGATGGCGGAAATCAGCGCGATCTTCTTGGCCGGGCCGATCGTCACGCCGTCGAAGGTGCGAGACACCACCGGGATCGGATCACCTTGGCCAACCCATGGCGCGGCAGTGGGGGCGCCACTGCGGAATGGGAAGCGCGCGAGCGAGGAGCGGCCGATGTCGATGCGGACGCCGCGGCGGATCAGTTCCGCCGCTGCGCTCTCCGGCGCCAGCGACACGAGGAAGGACCGCAGCGCGGACTCGGCGAGCGCCGCCTGATTGCCCGTCGTCGAGAGGTCGACATTCGCCCGATTGAGCACTGCCCGCGAGATTTTGTCGGTCGGGTAGCGTTCCTGCAGGAAGGCGTCGGAGCCATCGTGGTAGAGGCCGGCGTGCGCCATGACTTCGGCGAAGACGGCGCGCTCCACATAGGCACTCTGCTTTGGGAATTGGTTGTCGAGGTCGGCGACGACGCGCATGGTGATCTCCTGATTTGCGTCGATCGTGACACAAGCCGACAAGGCGTGGCGTGACGTGTCACGCTTCCAGCCGGAACGCCTCAATGAGACCTTCCAGCGCTCTGCGTATGCTGTCGCGATCGTCCGCCGCTGACGGGTGAAGCCGACGCGACGCGATCAGCACGTCCACGAGCCTGCCCTCGTCGACTTCCACGGGGAGCACGATGCGCCCGGCCGCGCGACGCTGGCGTAGCTGCCGCATCCGGTCCGCGCCCCGCTGTCGGCCCACTCTACTCATGGCGCGAGCCTCCAGGCGCAGCAGTGCGCACCCCTGCCGCGAACAAGCACCGCGAACAACGAGGGTGCGCACCACGAGAACGGCGGATTTGCTGGAGTGCGGCGAGGTTCGCAGCACGGTTCGCAGGGGAGTGCGCACCCCCAAAGTGCGCATGGGGGATAAAATCTGCGCGTGACCCCCAGCACGGCACCGCGGCCCATCCGGTCCGGATTTCCGACCCTCCCGCCCCGGGGGCGGACCTGCGAAATCTGACGAGGTAGGGGTGGGACCGTCCGGTGTCCTTCGTTCGCACTGCGATGTGTTTCAGACGGAAAAGTTGGGCCACCCCTACGGGGTGATCTGCACGAAAGTTTAATTCGCGGCCGGGTGTCGAAGTGGCCCTGACCGGTCCGCCTCCCGTGCTCCGCCCCGATTGTTCCCCTCCGCCCCCGTCCACACGCGCACCCATCAGTGCAGCACCCGCCGACGCTCGGCGATCTCGGCCCCGGCTACCCGCTCGGCGTCCTCTCGGGACAGGCCTTCATCAAACTCGAGGATCCCGGCGCGCTCGTCGAAGGCCGCGCGCCAGTCCTCCATGTCCCAGGCGTGACCGTGCTGAAAATTCTCGTCAGCCTCGCAATGGCCACTGACAAAACTGACGGAACCGCTGCCGCCCCGAATGCGACCGCTGCGAAAATTCTCGGTTATGGCTCCCGGCGAAACTGACGAAACTGACGAAACCTCGTTTGCGGGGGTTGTGTCAGTTCTGTCAGTGCCTCCTCTGGCGTCCGCGCGGATTTTCTCGGCCTTGCGGAGTGATGCGAGCCAGCGCCCCATCGCTAGCCTCCCACCTGCAGGAGGGGGTTCCACCGATACGTGACCGTCGGCCGGCCACCCTGCGGGCCAGATCCTTCGGAGGTGTCGCGGCAGTGATGCGTGGCGAGAAGCGCCTCGATTGAGGAGACGACAGCATCTCGGTCGGCGAGGCCGGCCCATTGGCGGCGCTGCACGTCGCGGACGGTGAAGGGGTCGGGCAACTGGGCCCGCCGTTCTATCATCAGCCGAGCGCCATCCTCTGCCATCGTGGCGCCGGCGGCGTAAAGACGGTTCGCGTGACTGCGCAGGTAGTCCGCCCAATCCAGCGCGCGGGCCGTGGCGATGGCGCCGACAGCGGTGCGGCCGCCCTCCACCAATTCGAAGATCAGCGCTAGGCTGGCGACCGTCTTCGGCATCTTGAGGATGTGGCTTTCCAGCGTCGTCGGGAGGGTGCCGCCGCGCGCTTCCGTCTGGATCTCCATCATCCATTCGCGGAACATGCCTTGCGCTTCCGGGGTGAAGCGCAGCACCGTCGGGTTGCCCTGGTCGTCGAGGCTGATCGCTCGCAGGTCGGTGAACGCGCGGTCGTAGTCGAGCCGCTCCAACACCCTCGGGATGCGGTCCACCCACCGCCACTCGGCGATGTCGTCGGGCCACACCGCCATCTGGAGACGCTGGATCAAGCCGTCGTTGGAGGCGCCAGTGATCGCGCCGCGGACGATCGGGGCAATTCGGCTCGGCTGCACACCGCCAATGAGGCTCAGCGTGCAATTCTTGATCTCGATCGTGCCGCGCCCGATGCGGTCGTAGGTGAAGCGGCCGTCACCGTTGAACGCCTCGAGATAGAAAGCGCGCTCGCTCTGGTACTCCTCGCTTTCCATTCGGGCGAGGAAGCCGGGCAGCTCGTCGCGGACGAGCAGCAAGCCGCGCTCGTTTTCATTCAGCAGTTCGCCAGCCTTCTCGACCGTGGCGTCATTGATGATGAGGCGGGGACACGGCTGGCGTTCGTCCTCGTCGCCCGCTGCACTGAGAATGGCGCTGCGGGCAGCGTCCCGGTCTCCGTCCTTGAGCAGCTTGGCGGCGCGTTTTTTCGCCTCCTTCACATCCAGGCCGGCGAGCGCGTCGTTGACCGCGTCTTCCTTGCAGTCCGCCTCCCACTGCCGCCGCATCTCGTCCTGCAGCGCATAGACGGGCGCCAGCGCAGCGGCCATCGCCGGGGATTTCATCGCACTCGGCCGGCCGATGATCGCGCCCCAAAGGTTCGGCGTGACGGTCCAGTCGTCCTGGGCTTTCGGCGCGATCTTCACGGTGTTGCCGAGGACCGCGGCGAGGCCGCAAAGGGCGGCAACCGCGGCGAAGTCGGGCGGCGCCTGCTGGCGGTCCGCTACATCCATCACGTAGTGCCGCACCCTCTCGGGCAGGAGCTCGGGATCGAACGGCGGCACCGGCGGCAGGGTCGACGTGATCGGCAGAGGATGCGGCCAGTCGTTGCCAGCATCCTTGATGCTCGCAGTCGTCCCGCAAATCAGCACCGCCTCGGCGAGCACGCGGTCGAAGTCGACTTCAACGTCGATCGGCAGAGGGTCTGCAATGTCCCACCCATCGGGGACATCGGCAGGCCAAGAGACGATGCGCACGGACGTTGCACCAGCAGCGAGGGCGAGGCGTGCGACGTCATCGGCATAGCGCCGGCCCGCCGCGTTGTTGTCGGGCAGGATGACAATGCGCCGGCCGCGGACCGGGGACCAATCAGTCTTCTCGGCCGCATTAGCACCACCGCTCGAAGTGATGGCGACGAAGTCGGGATACATCTCCTCGGCGGCGCCGCACTTCTTCTCGCCCTCGGCCACGATGACGTCGGCGTTCGGACGCTTCGCCAGGCGGTCGAGGCCAAAAAGGGGGCGCGGATCGGGAAAGCCCCGCGACGTCCACCGACCCTCGCCCTTGCTCTCGACGTAGACGATCGGGCGATAGGATTTGCCGCCGTCCGGCATCTGGAAGCGCGCGACGCAGCCCATCAATCGACCCGCAGCGTCGTGATACCGCCAGCCTGTGACCAGCCGGGCACCCGCGGGCGTGAGCCGCCTCATGTCCGCGCCGGTGAGGTCCGCTCCGGCGGGTGCCGGCATCACCGTCCGCTCGTCGGCGACAGGCCGGGGCGGCGCCGCGACGTAGCCGGTCACGGCGTCAGCGATGCGAGCGAATGGGCTTTCGATCATTCAGGTGCCCTCATAAGGGTCGATGCCGAGTGCGCCGGCCAGTTGCCGCGCCGCCTCGCCCTGGTCGACGCCAGCGACGAAAGCGGCCAGCGCCACGAGGTCTCCACCCTTGTCGCCGGTTGCGAAGTCCGCCCATTTGCCGGAGACGAGGCTGACGCTGAACGAGCCGACGTGGCGGTCCGCCCGGCGGGGATTGCGCGCCAACCATTCGTTTCCGCGCCTGCGTCCGTCCGGTAGCAGTGCCGGCGCAATGCGATCTGCAGCCAGCAGCGCGGCCGCTGCGATGCGATCGAAGGCGATGCGACGCATTGCGATCACTCCGCCTCGAAAAGCTCGCGGAGCCGGGCGCGGGTGATCGCCCACCGCCCGGCCACCTTCTTGGCACCGGGGATGGCTCCGGTTTCGAGCATGTAGAAGGCGCGCCGCTCCGACACGCCAAGCGGCTGCGCGATCGAGCGCGCGCCCCACAGCACCTCAAGGTCGTCGGCCTTAACGTCTATTCCTGATTTGACATTCATTGTGTTGAACCTCACGACGTGGCGCGGAGTGCTTCGCGGCAGTTGCGGATGAGCGTGGTGCAGTTGATGACGAGGTTAAAGTAGCCTTCCTCTTTCCGGAGGTAAGCCAGCACCCGTCCCCCAATATCCAAATGAAAGAATATGTCATCTGAGGAGAAGATAGGGCCGGGGCCATTCGGGAAAAAGCAAAGAAAGACGTCTTCTCCCGTCTCCGATCCCAGCACGGTTACCCGCTCGATCCAGTCGGGGTAGTCGTCTCTCAGCCGCCCGATCAGCATTGCAATCCGGGTCGGCGGGAGCCCGATCTCCGCCATGCGAAGACCCAAGCTCGCCTCGACGAGGTCGGCAAAGCTGTACTCGATCCTCGAACCCTTGCCAGGCATCGGTGCAGCCGGAACGCCTTCATACCGGAGCACGCGGATGCGCGCCCGGAAGGCTTTTCCCTCGTGCTCCTCGACCCTGTGGATATGGGCGAGAGTGGCTTCGTATGTTCCATACTCCATCGGCGCAAAGTGGAGTGCTTCGGAGACAATGTCAATTCCTGAATACGATTGGCGGACCATGTCGCGTTTCATGTCGCGTGGAGGCGCCGTCAGTCTATCGGAGCCGCCGGAATCTCCCGGAAATGCTGGCACCCGCTTGCAACATGGACGCGACACGGTCCGGGCTCCGGCTGGTGCCGCCGTTCCGGTAAGTCGCTGATTTTTAAGGAGAAAGGGATGGTGCCCAGGGGCGGATTCGAACCACCGACACGCGGATTTTCAATCCGCTGCTCTACCAACTGAGCTACCTGGGCGCTCGGGGCGGGCCGGTGAGGGCTCGCCGTGCGAGGGCGTGGCGCTTATAGGCACTCCAGCGGCCGGTGTCCAGACGCCTTGCGTGTCCGCTGACCGAGGTCTGGGCCACAGCCGCTGAGCGGCTCTTCCGCGTCCGGAACGCTCTGGGGGCGGGCAGTATGCGGCGGCCCGCACACGATGGCCGGTCGCGTGGGGGTTGCCTCGAAGCAGGTCCTGTGGCTCTGGTGCGGCGGCGTACCGAGCGAGGGCCTGCGGCACTGGTGCGCCAGCCGGCTGGCATGGCGGCAGGCCGGAAGATCGTCAGCGAGCCTGCCACGCCGCGTGGGTCAGACTGCCTTTGCGGCCGCGTCGGCCACCGCCCGAGCCGGTGCGTCGGCCAGTTGGGCGGGGGCGCCACCGCCACCGCCGCCGCCGCTGCCGCCCGCCAGCCCCCGGTTCAGCAGCGGCCCCGGGCCGTAGCTCGCAAGAAGCGCGTCGATGTCGGCCTCGATGCCGGCCCAGCCGCATTCGCGGCTGGCGTGGGCGCGCACGACGAAGGCGGGGCCCATGTAGAAGCGCTCGTACTGCAAATGGCGGCCGGCGAAGTCCGAGCCGAGGATGTCCCAGGCGAGCTTGAACAGCTGGAACTTATCGAGCGCCGATTGCTGCGGCGTCGACCACAGCGCCTCGAACAGCGGCCGCGTCACCGGGTTCTCCAGCACGGACACGTCGGCCGGCATCTGCAGCACGCTGCCACCGGAGAGCTCGCGCACCTTGGCGCAGATCTCGTCATAGTGCTGGGTGGCGAAGTAGATCGCCGAATTCATGACGTGGCGGTCGTAGTTGACGAAGCCACCCGCTAGCCGCTCATGGCCCTGGATTTGGCCGGCGATCATGCCGCTCATCATGCCGTAGAGGGCGGCGAGGTGGCCGAGGTCGTCGGCCACCGCCGGCACGCCGGCGATCCCCATCGACTGGGTGATGCGGCGGGCAAGGCCCAGCAGCAGGCGCATCTTCTCAAGGTAGCGCACGCCCGCCTGGTGGTTCGACAAGGTATGGGCCGGCGTCTCGAAATAGATCGCTCGCGACAGCGCGATGTCGTCGATGGTGAAGACCCGGCTCCACGGCACCTTCACGTCCTCGCAGACGACGACGCAGTCGCTCTCGTCGAAGTGGCTGGTGAAGTAGTTGTCGAACTCGCTGACGGCGTAGCGCTCGTAGGGCTTGCGCGACCACAAGGTCAGGCCGGGCGCGTTCGGCGGCACGATGCAGGTGACGGATTCGTCCTCGTGGCCGGGGGCGAGCGGCAGGATGTTGCCGATCCAGATCTCGTCGCTGAAGGCGGCCGAGGTGGCGAGCATCTTCATGCCGGCAATGGTGATGCCCTCGGCGTCGCGCGCCACGACGGACAGGCTCGGCACCCGTGCCGCCTCGCGGCCGTACATCGCCTTGTCGCGCGTCCCCTGCGGCGGCGCCACCGCGTGCGAGAGGAACACGTCGCGCCGGCGGCAGTCCCGGTAGAAGGCGGTCACATGATCGGCGAAGTGCGCGCCGCCGCGGGCGAAGACCTCCGGGTGCATCGCCGCCCCGGTGATGTAGCCGCCGACGAAATCCGGCGAGCGGCCCATCATGCCGTGGGTGAGGGCGGCGATGCGGGCGCTGCAGCGGGTGCGCCTTTCGAGGTCCTCGCGGCCGCGCGGCTGCAGGAAGTAGGCGGCAAAGCGCTCGCCGTCCTCCTCCACCCACAGGTCCTCGCCGCCCGGCTCGAAGCGCGCGTCGTAGAGGCGGGCATAGGAGCGGGCAGCGTTGCGGAAGCCCGGGTGGACGGTGACGTCGTCGACGCGCTCGCCGCCGACATAGAGGACGCGACCGTCGCGCAGTCCCTCGAGGTATTCGGCGCCGGTCTTCAGCATCGGAGGTTCCTCGCGGGTCGTGGCGACGCTGCTGCGGTCGGTGGGGTCAGGCGGGTGGGCCCGCGGCGAAGGCGGCGTCGTCGATCGGCGGCAGCAGCGAGCGCTTCAGGACGGCGTGGACGCCCTTGTTGCCGTCGACGATCTGGGTGATGCGCAGGTCGCCGGCGAGGCTCATCAGGGCGTAGGCGTCGGCTTCGGCGAGATCGGTGCAGGCGACGAGAGCGTCGATCATGTCCTCGAGCGCCCGTGTCGCGGCGTCGTCGAGGTCGGGATCGAAGGCCATGGTGATGAGGGTGTCGGGGGTGGTGGCGCGGGGGCGTGCGAGCGGGCGCCGCTTGTGCAGCACGAGGGTGAAGGTGCCCGTCAGCGCCGTCTCGAGGGCCGTCAGATTGACTTCGCCGTCGCCCTGGCAGCCGTGGCCGTCGCCGGCGGAGAACAGTGCACCGGCGACGAACACCGGCAGGAACAGCTTCGTGCCGGCGACGAGGTCGCGGTTGTCGATATTGCCCCCGAATTCACGCGGCTCGATGGAGGAAACGCGGCCCCACGCCGGCGGCGGAGCCACCGCCATCACCCCGAAGAACGGCGCGAGCGGCAGCACCGTCCCCCACGGGCAGGCGGCGGTGCGGTGGGCGATGTCGATCGGGATGTGCTGGATGCGGCGGCCGGGGAAGCGCGCCGGCAGGGCGCCCTTCAGCGGGCGGTGGAAGTTGTAGCCCCAGCCTTGCGCGAGTTCGACCGCCTCGATGCGGACCTCGAGCACATCGCCGGGCTCGGCGCCCTCGACGGCGATCGGGCCGGTGAGGATGTGGGGGCCGAGCTCGGGCTTCAGGGCGGCGAGGATCGCCCGGTGCGCGGCCGAGACGGGGAAGCGCTCCTCGTCCGCCGGCAGTTCGGCCGGCCCGCCGGACACGGCGGCGAGCACGATCGTCTCGCCGGAGCGGACGCGCGCCACCGGTCGGAGGGTGGCGTCGAGATAGCCCCAGTGGACAGTTTCGGGGGTCGGGTCGAGCGTCAGCGGCACGGCGGCATCCTCCTCCCGCGTCCGTCAGGGGTCGCGCGGCGCGGACGCATGCCGGCAGGATGACATGGATCGCCGCCGTCGTGCTCGTGTGCGGCGCTCAGCCAAAATGGTCGCGGCGGCCACCGTCGTCCTCAGCGTCCCTCGCCGGCGGCGCGCAGCGGCGGGGCCGGCGGAGCGAGGTCGTATGAGGCCTCGAGGCGGTCGACCATGCCGGTGGCCTGGTCCCAGTCGAAGGTGCGGTAGGCATTCGCCGAGGTGACGTGGCCGGCGCCGGAATAGAACATCTCGTACTGCACGTGCCGCGAGGCGAACTCCGAGCCGATGGCGTCCCAGGCGAGGCGGAAGAGCTTCACCCGCCCGACGGCGTCGCGCACCGGCGAAGACTGCGTCGCGGCAATGATGGCGGAGAGCTCGGGGTCGGCGAAGTCGGCGAAGGAGGAAGGCAGCATGACGACGCCGCCACCGGCGAGGTCGCGCAGTGCCGTGATCGCCTGCGGATACATCTCCTGGGTCAGCACCTGCGCGGCATAGAGGTGCTGCGGCGAGGGCAGATAGTAGCGGCCGCGGCGGTAGCCGCCTGCCTCCATGGCGTGCACCATCGCCTCCACCATCGAGGCCTGCGCCGACAGGTGGCCGAGCTTTGCGCGCACCGGCGGCATGTCGACGGTGCCGTTCGTCTCGGCGATGCGGCGGCCGAGGCCGGCGAGGAAGCGCATCTTCACCATCAGCCGCACCTGCGACTGGTAGTTCTGGTAGACGTGCGTCGGCGCGTCGTGCCACTGCGCCCGTGCCACGTCGGTGTCTCGATAGACGAACACCCGCTCCCACGGCACCTTCACATCGTCGAAGTACACGACGGCGTCGTTCTCGTCGTAGCGGGCGCTCAGCGGGTAATCGAATTCGTCGCGCACCTCGGCCTCGTAGGACTTGCGCGACAGCAGCCTGAGGCCGCGGGTGGCGATCGGCATGGCGAAGGAGACGGCATAGTCCTCCTCGCCGCGCACCATCGGCTGGATGTTCGCCGCGAACAGCTCGTCCGACATGATCGCCGACGTGCCCAGCATCTTGGCGCCGCGGATGGTGATGCCTGTGGTGTCCTCGTCGACGACGGAGGCGACGAGGTGGCGGTTCGCCTGCAGGCCGGCGGACTTGGAGCGGTCGGCCTGCGGGTTCTGGATGACATAGCTGACGAACAGGTCGCGCTCGCGGGCATGGTGGAAGAAGTCGCGCACCGCACCGGCGCGGGCGGCGCCGTGCCGCTCGAACACTTCGATACCCATCATCATGCCGCCGAGTGTCGAGGCGACGTGGTCGGGAGAGCGGCCGAGCATGCCGAAATTCTCGGCCGACCAGGCCTCCAGCGCGCGGCGGCGGATGAGGAGGTCGTCGTAGCTCTCCGGCAGCTGCCAGGCGCGGTTGACCCGCCGCCCGCCGCCGATGTCGAAGGTCATCGTCTCGCGGTTCTCGGGTGCGGCCTGGAAGTCATAGAGGTGCGCGAAGGAGGAGACCGCGTTGCGGAAGGCCGGATGGGTCCGCACGTCCGGGACAGCGGTGCCGTCGATGGTGACCGCCCTGCCATCGCCGAGCCCCGCGCGATAGGCCTTGCCGTCCCTGATCGTCATCGCCGTTTCCGTCGAAAGGGGCAGGGCGCTGCAGGATGGCGGCGCCGCGGCTCGCGGCTTGCATGGCCTCGAGCAGACCGACCGTGGCACAGGTTTGATCCGTGTTCAAGAACTTGAACAACGGTTCGGTCGGGAGCCGAACTTGACAGCCGGACCCCCCAGCAGCAGCTTCAAGAACATGAACAGCGCGCAAGCAGGTGCAAGCGCGCCGGTCAGGACCGCCAGCCCGATGCCATTCCGCCCGATCGACTTCCACGAGCCGGCGAGCCTCGACGAGGCGGTGGCGCTGTTGGCCTCCGCCGGCGCGCGGTGCCTTGCAGGCGGCGCCTCGTTGGTGCCGCTGATGACGGCCGGTACCGTGCGACCGGAGCGCCTGGTCAGCCTGCGCCGCATCCCCGGTCTCGATGCCGTCACCGTCGGTGCGGACGGCACCGTCACCATCGGCGCGATGGCGACGCATGCGCGTGTCGCCGCGTGCGATCTCATCGGCGGCGGCAACGCCGCCGTGCGCGAGGCGGCCGGCCAGATCGCCCACCCGGCCATCCGCACGATGGGCACGATGGGCGGCGTCCTCGCCTTCGCCGAGCCGAGCGCCGACTACCCGTGCGCCGTGATGGCGGCGGATGCCACGGTTCTCGTCCGCGGCCCCGCAGGGTCCCGGACGATATCGGCCGATGGCTTCTTCGTGGGCGCAATGGCGACCGTGCTGCAGCCGGGCGAGGTGGTCGAGGCGCTCGCCCTGCCGCCGACCCGCCCCGGCGAGGCAGGCGCCTACCTGAAGTTCTCGCGCGTCGACGGCGACTTCGCCACTGCCTGCGTGGCCGTCCGACTCGCCGTCGCCGACGGCACGGTGACCGCGGTGCGCGTCGCCGTCGGCGGCTGCGCACCGGTGCCATTTCGCGTGCCCGCCGCCGAGAGGGCGCTCGTCGGGTCGCCGCCGACGGACGCTGCCGCCGTCGACAGACTCGGTGCCGCTTATGCCGAGGCGGCCGATCCGCCGTCCGACTTCCGCGGCTCGGCCGATTTCCGACGCATGATCCTCCCCGGCCTGATCGGGCGCGCCGTCGCGCGCGCCGCTGCCAAGCTCGCTGGAGCCGACCGATGAGCGGACCCCTGGTCGCCGTCCAGATGACCGTCAACGGCGAGCCCGTCGCAGTCGCCACCGTGGTCGAACGCACCCTCCTCGACGTACTCCGCGACGATCTCGGTCTCACCGGCACCAAGAATGGCTGCGGCATGGGGGCCTGCGGGGCGTGCAACGTGCTGATCGACGGGGAGGCGCACCGGGCCTGCCTGTCGCTCGCCGTCACCGTCGCCGGCCGCAGCGTCACGACCATCGAGGGACTCGCCGAGGGCGGCCGGCCGTCGGTGGTGCAGCAGGCCTTTCTCGACGCCGGTGCCATCCAGTGCGGCTTCTGCATGCCCGGCATGATCGTCTCGGCGACCGAGCTTCTGGCGAACAACCCGCGCCCGACCCGCGAGGATATCCGCGTCGGCCTGTCCGGCAACCTCTGCCGCTGCTCCGGCTACGTGAAGGTGGTGGAGGCGGTGGAACTCGCCGCCCGCCGCCTGCCGGCCCGCTGAGGAGGCCGCGATGAACGCCCTCGATCCCCTGATCGCCAAGAAAGTCGGCGGCAGCGTCGGCCAGACGATGTCGCGCCTGGAAGCGTGGGAGAAGGCCTGCGGTGCCGCCGTCTACACCGGCGACATGGTGCTGCCCGGCCTCCTGCACGGCGCGGTGCTGACGAGCCCGCACGCCCACGCCCGCATCCGCGGCTACGACCTCACGGCGGCGCTCGCCGTGCCGGGGGTGAAGGCCATCATCACCGGCGACGATTTCGAGGACCGCTACATGGGCCTCTGCGTCAAGGACGAGACGGTGCTCGCCCGTCACAAGGTCCGCTACATCGGCGAGATCGTCGCCGCCGTGGCGGCGACGACACCGGAGATCGCGCGCGCCGCCGCCGACCTCATCCGTGTCGACTACGAGGAACTGCCGGCCGTCTTCTCCGTCGAGGACGCGATGGCGCCCGGCGCGCCGGTGCTGCACGAGGCCTTCGACGCCTACGCCAAGATCTACGACGCCTCGACCCGGACGGCGCCGAACGAGCTGTCGAACGCGCGTCTGGTGAAGGGCGACGTCGCCGCCGGCTTCGCGCGCTCGGACGTCGTGGTGGAGCGCGTCTACGAGACGTCGGCGCAGTACCACGCCTATCTCGAGCCGTCGGTGGCGCTCGCGAGCGTCGACGGCCGCGGCAAGGTGACGGTGTGGTCGTCGACCCAGAGCGTCTTCCGCACCCAGGCGAACCTCAACGAGTGCCTGGGCATCCCGATGGCGAGGATCCGCTGCATCGCCCCGCGCATCGGCGGCGGCTTCGGTGGCAAATCGGAATCGATGGTGCAGCCGCTCGCCGTGGCGCTGGCGCTCAAGGCCGGCCGGCCGGTGCGCGTGGTGCTGTCGCGCGAGGAGGACATGGTCACCCAGCGCGCCCGCCATCCGGCGCGCATCCGCGTCAAGACCGGCGCGCTGGCCGATGGGACCCTCGTCGCCCGCGAGGTCGAGGCCTGGTTCGACGGCGGCGCCTATGCCGACGACAGCCCGGCGGTGATGAACTTCGCGCTGTTCTTCGCCGCCGGCCCCTACCGATTCGACGACATCGATATCCGCGGCCACGCCGTCTACACTAACAAGCTGCGCTCCGGCGCCTTCCGCGGCTTCGGCAACCCGCAGGCGACGTTCGCCGGCGAGTGCCAGATCGACGAGGTCGCCGAGGCGCTCGGCATGGACCCGGTGGCGCTGCGCCTGAAGAACCTCATCGAGCCCGGCGATCGCTGGATCGGCGGCCAGGTGATCACCAACAGCGGCTTGCGCGAGTCTCTCGAGGCGGTGGCGCGCGAGTCCCGCTGGCATGAGCGCAGGGCCGCCGCGAAGACCGGTCCCGCGCCGGCCGCGTCCCACTCCGGCACCCGCCGGGGCCTCGGGGTGGCGCTCACCGCCCACGTCTGCGGCTTCCTGTCGACCGGCGCCGTGGTCCGCCTCGCCCAGGACGGCTCGATCGCGCTCAACACCGGCGCCGTCGACCTCGGCCAGGGCAGCGACACCGTGCTCGCCCAGATGTGCGCCGGGGCGCTGGGTCTGACCGTCGACGACATCAACGTCGTCGCCCCCGACACCGACGCCTCGCCCTACAACTCCGGCACCAACTGCAGCCGCGTCACCTACATGGTCGGCCGCGCCGTTTCGATCGCCGCGGAAAGCGTACGGGCGCAGATGGCGAAGCTCGCCGCCGGCATGCTCGATTGCCCCGAGGAGGAGGTGGAACTCCGCGAGGGCGGCCTGATGGGCGTGCGCGGCGGCAACCGCACGGTCACCTTCGCGCAGATCGCCGCGAAGTCGCTGTGGTTCGCCGACGGCGGCGGCCCGGTGATCGGCGCCGGGTCCGTCATGCACAACGAGCCGCTCGACCCCAAGCACACGCTGCTCTCCGGCATGGTCTCCTTCGACAATGTCGGCGCCTTCGTCTTTGGCGCGCAGGTCGCCGAAATCGAGATCGACGAGGTCACCGGCAAGGTCGAGGTGAGGGAGGCCTGGTGCGCCCACGATGTCGGCCGGGCGATCAACCCCGGCGCCGTCGAAGGGCAGATCCAGGGCGGCTTCGTGCAGGGCCTCGGCTGGGCGCTGACCGAGGAGATGGTGTGGGACGGCGGCCGCCTCGCGAACCCCACCTTCCACGACTACAAGCTGCCGAGCAGCCTCGACGTGCCACACGACATCCACTCGATCGTGCTGGAGGTGCCCGAGCCGACGCACCCCTTCGGGGCGAAGGGCATCGGCGAGCCGCCGCTGGTCGGCGCCGGCGCGGTGATCGCCAATGCCGTCGCCGCGGTGGCTCCCCGGGTGCGCAAGCTGCCGATGCTGCCGGAGCGGATGCTGAGGGCGCTGCGCTTCGGCGAGGACGGCGTCGGTGCCTGAGTATCCGCGTAGCTCCTGCTGACCGGTCGGCACCATGCCGCCTCAGAGCGACGGCGGCGTATTGATCCAGACGATCTCCGTCGGCACGGCCCCGGGGTTCGAGAAGCTGTGCGGCTGCGTCGACGGGAAGAAGAACGAGTCGCCCGCCTTCAGGTGATGGATCTCGCCGTTGACGGTGAGCACCAGTTCGCCGCAGCGCACGAAGCCGACCTCCTCGCCGTCGTGGTGACGCTCACCGCCGCTGCTGCCGCCGGGCTGCACGCGGACGAGGAAGGCCTCCAGCATGGTGCTGGCGCCGAAGGGGATCATCACCTCCGCCTCCGTGCCGTCGCTGTCGGAGGTGCCGGGAACATCGTCGGCGATGATCCTCGGCCGCTGGTCCGGCGTCATCACGACGTTCGCCGCGCCCCCGCCGTCGCTCAGGAGCGCCGCCATCGAGGTGTCGAGGACGCGTGCGATGCGGTGCAGCGTGTTGATCGACGGCATCGCCTTGTTGTTCTCGATCTTCGAGATCAGGCTCTCCGAATAGCCGGCCCGGTCGGCGACGTCCTTGAGGCGCAGACCCTTCACGAGCCGCGCGTGGCGCAACTGCACGCCGATGCGGACCGGCTTCTCGCCGCCATGATCGGCGTGCGGCGCCGCCGCGGTGGCCTTGTTCGTCACGCGCATCGCACCTCACAGTCACGCAGCTGTCCGGTACCGGTGCGGCCGACCCACGGGCGCCGGCGGGCACGAGATCCACGTCTTGACCCGGAGCTGAAGAACTGTCGCCAAAGTCAAGTTCTGGCAAGAGCCTTGTGGCGGTCTCGGCCGATCCAGTCGCCGTGCGCGCAGCGCGGCTGCCGTGCTAGCGTACCGCGACGCGCCGGGCTGATCCGCGCGCCACCGCTGACGGAGCCCGACCGCACCGTGCCCGCCTCGATCCTTCGTGCCGTCGCTGCCCGTGCCCCGCGTTCGGCCCCGCGCCGCAACCTCGCAGCCGCACTGCTGGCGGCCATCGCGGTGCTCCTTCCCATGCTGGGCGCCCCCGCCCGTGCCGACGGCTTCATCCGCGCCGAGGGCACGCGGCTCGTGTCGCCCGATGGCACGACCTTCGCCATCAAGGGCATCAGCCTCGGCAACTGGCTGATGCAGGAAGGCTACATGTTCCGCTTCGTGCGGGCGAAGTCGCCGCGCCAGATCGAGGCGCTGGTCGAGCGGCTGGTCGGGCCCGACGAGGCGGACCGTTTCTGGGCCGCCTTCCGCGACCGCTACGTGACGAAGGCCGATGTTGACTTCATCGCCGCCGCCGGCTTCACGACCATCCGCGTGCCGCTGCATTTCAAGCTGTTCGTCGACCCCACGGACCCGACCCGCTTCGAGGGGCCCGGCTGGGCGCTGCTCGACCGGCTGATCGGCTGGTGCCGCGAGGCCGGCCTCAAGGTCATCATCGACCTGCACGCCGCGCCCGGCGGCCAGACCGGCGTCAACCACGACGACGGGCCGGGCTATCCGGTGATGTTCTACGTGCCGGCGCACAAGCGCCTGACGGTGGCGCTGTGGACCGAGATCGCCCGGCGCTACCGCGACGAGCCGGCGGTGCTGGGCTTTGACCTGCTGAACGAGCCGATCTCGCCCTACCACGACACCGGCTATCTCAACCCGCGGCTGGAGCCCTTCTACCGCGAGCTCGTCGAGGCGATCCGCGCGGTCGATCCGAACCACGTCGTCATCCTGGCGGGCGCGCAGTGGAGCACGTCGTTCGCGATGCTCGGCCCGCCGGTCGCCGACAACCTCGCCTTCACCTACCACAAGTTCTGGGCGAGCACGGAGCGCGACGGCGTCCAGGAATACGTGAACTTCATGGCCGTCCACGACGTGCCGGTGTTCGTCGGCGAGACCGGCGAACTGACGGATGAGTGGAACGAGCGCTTCCGCAAGCTCAACGAGCGCTTCGGCATCGGCTGGAGCTTCTGGCCCTACAAGTACATGGACTCCGGCTCCACCGTGATCTCGGTGTCGCGTCCCGCCGGATGGGAGGCGATCGCCGCCGCCTCGGCGCTGCCACCGTCGGCGTGGACCGACGCGGCGCTGCCATCGCCTGAGGTCGCCCGCGCCGCCCTCGACGCCTATCTGGAGGCGATCCTGCTGCAGAACGGCCACGTCAATGCGGGCTACCTGCGCTCGCTCGGCCTCTCCGTGCCGCCGCTGCCCGGGCAGGAGCCGAAGACGGAGTCTGAGGAGATGATCCCCGTCAGCTCCGGCGCGCCCGCAGGAAGTCCATGACGACGGCGACGCAGTGCGCCTCGCGCTCCTGCACCATGGCGAAGTCGCGGAGGTCGCGGTCGAAGATCACCGACAGCGTCGCCATGTTGGAGACGTAGAACCACCCGAGCGCGGCAATCGTGATGTAGAGCTGGATCGGGTCGACGTCGGAGCGGAAGACCCCCTTCTCGGCGCCGCGCTCGATCAGCGTCTCGAGCTGGCCGACGAGCGGCGAGTGCAGGGCCGGAATGTCCTTCAGCGTCTTCAGGAAGCGGGCGCCGTGCAGGTTCTCGGTCGTCAAGAGCGAGATGAACCAGGGCTTTTCGAGGAAGTGGCGGAAGGTGAAGCGGATGAGGCGGTCCATCGCCTCCTCCGGCTCGCTGCGGTCGAGCGACAGCCCGCGCTCGCCCTCGCGGATCTCCCGGTAGGCCGCCTCCAGCACGGCACAATAGAGCGCCTCCTTGTTGCCGAAGTAGTGGTAGAGCAGCCGCTTGTTGGCGCCCGCCCGCTCGGCGATCGCGTCGACGCGCGCGCCGTCGAAGCCCTTTTCGCAGAACTCCGCCCGTGCCGCCTTGAGGATCTGGCGCTGCGTCTCCTCGGGGTTGCGCGGCCGGGTGGCCGGCCCCGCCGAAGCGGCCGCAGCGGTGCCCGCCGGCCGCGCCCGCCGGCGCGGCTCAGCCGCCGGCACGACGGGGGCGGAGGCCGGCGAGAGCTTGTCGGACAAGGCGTTGCACCAGGGGAATGCTGAAGAGGATGGTGAGGACCGTCGCCGTGCAGAGGATCAGGCTGATCGGTCGCGTGAAGAAGGGCGTGGGGTCGCCATTTGTCAAGACGAGGCCGCGGCGGAGGTTGGTGTCGAGCAGGTCGCCGAGGATGATGCCGAGTACCAGCGGCGCCATCGGATACTTCATCTGCCGGAGCGCGAAGCCGAGGATGCCGAAGGCCACCATCACCCAGACGTCGAACATGCGCTGGGTGATGGCGTAGGGGCCGATGACGCAGAGCACGTAGATCACCGGCATCAGCTTTTCGCGCGGGATGAGCAGCACCCGCACCAAGAGCTTCGTCAGCGACAGGCCGTAGACCAGGATCGCTACCGTCGCGAGCAGCAGGATCGCCACCACCTCGTAGACGAAGGTCGGGTTCTCGATCATCAGCATCGGGCCGGGCCGGACGCCGTGGATGAACAGGGCCGCGATCAGCACGGCGGCCGGAGCGGAGCCGGGGATGGCGAGCGTCAGCGCCGGGATCAGGGCGCCGGGCACCACGGCGCTGTTGCCGGTCTCCGCCGCCGTCAGCCCTTCGACGGAGCCCTTGCCGAACAGCTCCTTCTCCTTGCTGGCGCGTCGCGCCGCCGCATAGGAGGCCCAGGCGCCGATGTCCTCGCCGACGCCCGGGATGATGCCGACGATCGTTCCGATGATGCCGGAGCGGACGATCGTCCGCTTGTACTGCCAGACGTCGGCAAAGCGCGGGATCACCCGGTCGGAGGTGGTGATGGGCTTGGCGCCCAGCTTCTCCTTCATGACGTTGAGGATCTCGGCGAAGCCGAAGGCGCCGACCATCGCCGGGATGAGGTCGATGCCGGCGCCGAGCTCGGAGATGCCGAAGGTGAAGCGCTGGTAGGCATGGATGCCCTCCATGCCGACCATGGCGATGAGCAGGCCGAGGATGCCGGCGATGTAGCCCTTCAGCGGGTCATCGAGGGAGGTCAGCTGGCCGGAGATGACGACGCCGAAGACGGCGAGCCAGAAGAACTCGTAGGAGCCGAAGCGCAGCGCGAGCTCCGCCAGCGCGGGGGCGACCGCGGCGAGCAGGACGATGCCGACGACGGTGCCGAGCGCCGAGCTCGTCGTGGCGACGCCCATGGCGTAGCCGGCGCGCCCCTGCAGGGCGAGCGGGAAGCCGTCGAGCGTGGTGGCCGCACTCGCCGGCGTGCCGGGGATGTTGATCAGGATGGCGCTGCGGCTGCCGCCATAGATCGCGCCGACATAGAGGCAGAGCAGGCAGAGGATCGCCTGGTTCGGGTCCATCTTGTAGGTGAGGGTGACGAGGAGCGCGACGCCCATCGTCGCCGTCAGGCCGGGCAGCGCGCCGACGATGATGCCGAGCAGCGTCGACCAGGCGACGTTGAGAAGGGATTCCAGCGTAAGGATCCCGACGATCCCCTGGCCCAGGTGTGCAAGTCCGTCCAGCATCGGTTTTCCCGGTCCGCTCGTCGAAGCCTCACGGGAGGCGGACGAGGAAGCCCTTCTCGAAGACGAGGGTGACGATCGCGCCGGCCGCCACCGCGACGATGGCCGCGAGCACGAGCGTGCGCACCAGAGGCTTCGGCGCCTCGGTGACGAGGCAGTCGAAGACGACGATGAAGGCGAAGACGAAGATCGCCGTCGCCAGCCAGAACGGCACGGTGCCGACCAGCCCGAAGGTGAAGCCGAGCGTCAGAAGCAGCACGACGGCGAGGCGCTTCGCCTCGAAGCCGCGCAGCACCGGCTCGTCTTCCGCGACCGCCTGATGGCGGCGCACCGCGAGCAGGATGCCGCACAGCACCAGCGCGACGCCGAGGATGCCCGGCACCAGGCCCGGCACACTGGAGGGATGCACGCCGCGGTTTTCCAGCCGCGGCATGATCCACGATCCCCAGGTGACGGCGGCGCCGGCGATGATGAAGACGACCGCGGTGATGCGGTCGGCACGGGTCATCGAAGATGTCATGGATCAGTCCCGATCGGCCCGGCCCGCGAGGCGGGCCGGGCGCAGGGCGAGCCGTTGCGGCTCAGCTCAGTTCAGACTCAGTTCTTGATCTCGGTGTGCGTCGCGCAGTCGATGCCGATGGTCTTCGGATCGACCTGCGCCTCGTTGCGCTCGACGCGGCCACACGCCTCCTCGATCACGATCGGCATCGCCTTGGCGCGGGCTTCCGCGCCGTGCGAGGGGGCGAAGACCGCGCCCTGCTTGGCGGCGTAGTCCTTGATCGCCTGCGAGTTCGAGACCTTCTCCGCCCAGATCTTGTCCATCGTGGCGATCACCTCGTCGGGCACGCCGGCGGGGATGAAGATGCCGAAATAGTCCGGCGCCACCGGCATGTCCGGCAGCCACTGCGTCACCGGCGGGATCGGGTCGACGCCTTCCAGCACCAGCGGGTCGGAGCCCAGAACCGCGAGCGCGCGCAGGCGCTTGCCGCGGATCATCTCGGCCTGTTCGACGGCGAGCTGCGTCGTCACCATCGCCTCGCCAGAGGCGGTGGCGATGACGGCCGGGTTGCCGCCGTCATAGGTGACCATGCGGTACTTGAAGCCGCCGGCCGCGCCCGACAGCGACGCGATCGCCGTGCCGCCCGACGAGGTGACGCCGGCGGTGGCGACCGTGATGTCGTCGCCGCGCGTCTTGAAGGCCTCGAGCAGCTGGCCGAAGTCCTGGAACTCGCTGTCGACCGGCACGCTCACAACCGGCACGTTGGCGACCGACAGGTAGATGTGCCAGTCGTCGATGTCGGTGCCCTCGATCAGGCCCGTCACCGCATAGGTGGCGTTGTTGGCGATGGCGTTCGCCGTCCAGGTGTAGCCGTCCTTCGGAGCGCCGAGCACCGCTTGGGTGCCGATCGCGCCCGAGGCGCCCGGCTGGTTGACGACGACGACGCTCTGGCCGAGCGCCTCTTCCAGGATCGGCGCGGTGACGCGGGTGATCTGGTCGGTCGAGCCGCCGGCGCCCCACGGCACGATGATGTTGATCGGCTTCTCCGGCTTCCAGTCGGCGAGCGCCGGTCCAACGGCGAGCAGAACGGCCGCGGCGGCCGAGATCAAGACACTGTGTGAACGCATCGGTTCCTCCCAATTTTCTTCCGAGTGAAGCCAAAACTCACGCGTTTCCGCCAAGGCTGCGGCGAGATCGCCGCACGGTCAAGGTGTTTGTAACGAACCGGTTCAGCCGCAGGCGCAGTTCGCCGGCAGCATGGCCGTCCCTCAGACGGCCGTCAGGTAGCGCTCCTTGCAGACGGCCACGACCTCCTCGGCCGGCCGCTTCCACCAGTTCTCCGAGGAGAAGATCTCGACCTCGTGGAAGCCGTCGTAGCCGGCCTCCTCCGCCCAGCCACGGATTTGGGGGATGTCGATGACGCCGTCGCCCATCATGCCGCGGTCGAGCAGCAGGTCGCGCGTCGGCACCAGCCAGTCGCAGATGTGGAAGGCGAGCAGGCGCTCCTTGCCGGCGCGGGCGATCTCGCGCTCGAGATCCGGGTCCCACCAGACGTGATAGACGTCGAGCGCGATACCGAGGCCGGGGCCGAGGGCGTCGCAGAGGTCGTTCGCCTGGCCCATCGTGTTCACGCAGGCGCGGTCGGCGGCGTACATCGGATGCAGCGGCTCGATGGCGAGCGGCACCCTGGCGGCCCGTGCGTGCTCGAGCACCGCGGCGATGCCGTCGTGGACCATGCCGCGCGCGGCGCCGATGTCCTTCGAGCCCTGCGGCAGCCCGCCGACGACGAGCACCAGGCACGCGGCCCCGATCGTAGCGGCGTCGTCGATGGCGCGGCGGTTGTCGTCGATCGCCGCCTGCCGGCCGGCGGCCGTGTCGGACGGGAACATGCCGCCGCGGCAGAGGCCGGTCACCGTCATGCCGTGCTCGGCCAGCATCCGCGCCGCCTTGGCGACGCCGCAGGCGGCGAGCTTGTCGCGCCAGATCGAGATGCCGTGGACGCCAAGCGCCGAATAGCCGGCGATCTCTTCTTCCAGCGTCCACTGCACCTTGGTGGTGGCGTCGTTGATCGACAGCCGCGCGTGGTCGCTGAGCGGGCGCGCCGTCATGCGACGCCCCGCACGCCCATGACGAGGGCCATCCGCTTCGCCGCCAGCTCCGGATCGGCGAGCAGGCCCGCTGCGTCGGCGAGGCGGAACAACTCGGCCAGATGCACCGTCGAGCGGGTGCTCTCCTGGCCACCGATCATCGTGAAGTGGTCCTGGTGGCCGTTGAGGTAGGCCATGAAGACGACGCCGGTCTTGTAGAAGCGCGTCGGCGCCTTGAAGACGTGGCGCGACAGCGGCACCGTCGGCGCGAGCAGCCGGTCGTAGTCGTCGCGACGGTCCTCCGAGAGCGCCACCAGGGCGGCGGCGGCCGCCGGTGCGATGGCGTCGAAGATGCCGAGCAGGGCGTGGCTGTAGCCGTGCTCGTCGCCCGCGATCAGGTCCGGGAAGTTGAAGTCGTCGCCCGTGTACATCTTGACGCCCGCCGGCAGCCGGCGGCGCATCGCCACCTCCTTGGCGTCGTCGAGGAGCGAGATCTTGATGCCGTCGACCTTGTCGGCGTTCGCGGCGATGACCTGGAGGCAGACGTCCATCGCCTTGTCGAGGTCGGCGTGGCCCCAGTAGCCCGACAGCGCCGGGTCGAACATGTCGCCGAGCCAGTGCAGGATCACCGGCTCCTTCACCTGGGAGAGGATGCGGCCGTAGACGGCGGCATAGTCGTCCGGCGACCGGGCGTTCGCCGCCAGAGCCCGGCTCGCCATCAGGATCAGTCTGCCGCCCAGCCCCTCGATCGCCTCCGCCTGCGCCTCGTAGGCGGCGATGACGTCATTGATCGAGCGCACCTCGGAGGCCGGCAACTGGTCGGTGCCGCAGCCGCTGGCGACGACGGCGCCGGGCACGTCCTTCGCCGCATCGAGGGAGCGGCGGATCAGTTCCAGGCTGGTCGGCCAGTCGAGGCCCATGCCGCGCTGCGCCGTGTCCATCGCCTCGGCGACGCCGAAGCCGTGCCGCCACAGATGCTGCCGGAAGGCGATGGTGCGGTCCCAGTCGACAGCGGCCGTCAGCCACGGGTCGACGTCGGCGAAGGGGTCGGCGACGACGTGCGCCGCCGCATAGGCGACGCGGTTGAGGGCGCCGCCCTTGGGCATCTCGAAGGCGATCGGCGCCCGCAGCTCGAAGCGCTCGGTGCCGCCGCTGGCGCGCGGAAGAACGACGCTCGCCATGCCTCAGCCCTCCAGCTTCGGCACGTCGACGAAGCGGCGCTCGGCCCAGCTCTGCAGCGCAAGCTCGGCGAACTGCACGCCCTTCGCCGCCTCGCGCAGCGTCCACGGGAACGGCCCGTCCTCGGCGACGTGCTTGAGGAACAGCACCCACTGCGCCTTGAAGGCGTTCTCCATCGGCTCGCGGTCTGGCACGAGCTGCCAGTCGTCGAAGAAGTCGTGGGTCTGCTTCTGGTCGGGGTTCCAGACCGGCTTCGGCGTCGCAGCGCGAGGCTGGATGCGGCAGTCGGTGAGGGTCGCCACCGCCGAGCCGAGCGTGCCGTCGACGTGGAAGGTCACGAGGTCGTCGCGGCGCACGCGGGTGCACCAGCTCGAATTGATCTGCACCACCGCGCCGTTGTCGAGGGTGACGATCGCGTAGGCCGCGTCGTCGGCGGTGGCGTCGTAGCGCTCGCCCTTTTCGTCCCAACGGTCAGGGATATGGGTGACGCCGAGGCAGGTGAGCGAGGTCGGGTTTCCGAACAGGTTGTCGACGACGTAGCGCCAGTGGCACATCATATCGAGGATGATGCCGCCGCCATCCTGCTTGCGGTAGTTCCAGGAGGGCCGCTGGGCCGTCACCCAGTCGCCCTCGAACACCCAGTAGCCGAAGTCGATGCGGGCGGAGAGGATGCGGCCGAAGAAGCCGCCATCGATCAGCTTCTTCAGCTTCAAGAGGCCGGGCAGCCACAGCTTGTCCTGCACGGCGCCGTTCTTCACGCCGGCCGCTTCCGCGGTGCGGGCGATGTCGAGGGCGTCGGCGAGCGTCTCGGCGATCGGCTTCTCGGTGTAGACGTGCTTGCCTGCGGCGACGGCCTTTTTGATCAGCCCGGCGCGCAGCTGCGTCGAGGCGGCGTCAAAGAAGATCTCGTCCTTCGGGTCGGCCAGCGCCGCGTCGAGGTCGGTCGTCCAGCGGTCGACGTTCCACTTCTTCGCCAGCGCCTCGATCTTGTCGGCGTTGCGGCCGACGAGGATCGGGTCGGGCATCAGCCGGTCGCCGTTGGCGAGGGCGACGCCGCCCTCCTGCCGGATCGCCGCGATCGAGCGGATGAGGTGCTGGTTCATCCCCATCCGGCCGGTCACGCCGTTCATGATCACGCCGATCCTACGCGTCGCCATCGGTTGCTATCCTTGCTGTGCGGTCGCGGGCGACCGTCTGTTCGGTGTGCGGAGCGGGTGCATCGACGCAAAGTCCGGCTCGGCGCCCGTCGCAAAGCCCGGACAGGCGAGTGAGCCGAGCGCGATGCGTCCCGCGGTGATCTTGAGGTGCAGGCCGCGTTCGTCGCGGCGGTAGAGGTCGGGATGGGCGCGGGCGAAGCCGTCCATCTCGGCGGCGCCGGCGCCGGCCATGCCGTCGACATAGTGGTGGCCGTTGCGCTCGACGTGCTCGAGGCCGAGCAGGGCGACCAGCGCCAGGTCCTGCTGCACCGACACGCCGGCCTGCGAGGTCAGGTCCTCACCCGACAGCACGTAGGGTCCGCTGGCCCAGTGCCGGCAGCGGGCGGCATTGAGGATGGCGCGGAACACGCCCTTGCAGGTCTTCGAGGAGACGCCGCGGTAACCGAGCCCGCGCGCCGTGGCGAAGCTCGACAGATCCGCGTCGCTCTCGTCGATGATGACGGGGATGCGGGTGCCGAGCGCGCCGAGCGGCTCGGCCAGCGCCGCGGCGCGATGGATCGGCTGCTCGAGATAGAGCACCGAGGCCCGCAGCCGGGCGAGCCGCGGCTCGGCCTCGATACGCTCGAGCAGGGCCGCCGCGGCGGCAGCGTCGGCGAACTGCTCGTTGCCGTCGAGCGTCGCCCGATAGTCCGGCAGCCGGTCGAGGACGGCGGCGATGCGCACCAGCCGGTCGATGTCGGCATCCGCATTGCCGCCGAGCTTCAGCTTGAACCAGGTGAGCCCATAGGTGGCGATCGCCGCTTCCAGGCTTTCCGGCAGGCCGTCGCCGACCCGCTCGCCCACCTCCGCCTCGGTCAGTGCGTCGACCATGCCGACGGTATGGCGGGCGGCGATGGAGGTCCCGGGGGCGAGCGACGCCAGGAACACGGGCAGATCGAAGCCGGCCAGGTCGTCCGGCAGCGGCCCGGCGGCGAGGCCGACAGCGTCGGTGCGGATGGCCTCATAGAAGGAGACGTCCAGCAGCCGGCAGAGCGCGTCGGTGATCGCGCGCGACACCAGTGCCGGGCCGAAGCCCTGCACCAGCCCCGGCTCGTCCGGCAGCCGGTCTGCGAGCTCGCGCTCCAGCCGGGCGGTGTGGCCGGCGACGGTGTTGGCGACGCTCGTCGTAGCCACATCGCGGGCGGCGGCGAGCGAGCGGCGCAGCTGGTCGACGGTGTCGGCCTCGCTCAGCGCCGGCCGCTTGTCGAACCACTTCGGCACCATCAGCTCGGCGGCGACGCCGGTGGCGCGGCGGCCCTCCGGCAGCGCCACCGTCGCCCGCACGAACGCCTGCGGCGCCTCGCGCAGCGTCACGACGCCGAAGCGGAACGGCAGCCGCAGCGTCGTGTCGCGCTCGAATGCCTCGGCGGCTTCGACAATGACGCGCGGCGCGCTCACGACCGTGCCTCCAGCCCGTCGAGCACGCCGCGGAGATAGGCGATCGAGGCGGCGGCCGTGGCGGGGGCATCGGGCAAGTAAACGAACGGTTCAATCGCCACCGGGCGATCCCAGCCGTGACGCCGCAGCGCGGCGAGCACGGCGGCGAAGCGGTCGCCGCCCTGGCCGGGACCGCGGCGATTGCGATCGTTCAGCTGGATGTGGGCGATGCGTCCCGTCGGCAGCCAGCGATCGAGCACGGCGGAGGCCGGCTCCACCTCGCTCGCCGCCGCCGCGGCGGTGTCGAGCATGGTGGCGAGGCCGGGCGTGCCGGCCGCCTCCACCAGCGCCGCCGCCTCGGCGACGGTGTTGATGAAGCCGGTCTCCTCGGGGGAGAGCGGCTCGATGCAGTAGGTGACACCGGCGGCGGTAGCCGCTTCGCCGGCCGCCGCGAAGTGTGCCAGCGCTGTGGCGCGGGCCCGGTCTGCGCCGTTTTCCGGCAGCACGCGCTGCTTGGGCGAGCCGTGCACCAGCACGGTGCCGCCGAGCGTCGCGCACAGTTCGACCAGCGCCAGCAGGACGTCGCGGGTGCGGCTGCCGACGGTCGGATCGGGATCGGTGATGGAGAGCCCGGCGGGGGCAACGAGCAGCCAGTGCAGCCCGGTGACGACGAGGCCGTGGTCGCTCGCCACCGCCTTCAGGCGCGCCGCCTCACGATCGGAAATGCGGGTCGGATCATCGGCGAGCGTGAACGGCGCCACTTCGAGGCCGGCGTAGCCCAGCGCGGCCGCATAGGCGCACTGCCGCTCGAACGGCCACTCCCGCAGCACCTCATTGCACAGACTGAACCGCATTTCCGCCCGACGTTTTTTGTAACCTATTGGTTACTTACATCGCGCAGAGGGCCGCCCGCTGTCAAGCGTCCGGCCGTCGGGGACTGTGAATCCGGTGCCGGAGGAAGGGCGGGTCGTCGGGGAGGCGGCCCGCCGCCGGTGGGGCGGCGGGCCGGTGGAGGCCGCGGGCTCAGTCGCCAGGGGGGACGGGCGGAGCCGCATCGGCCTCCGGGTTCGCCGGGTCCGGATCCGTCATCGGCGACGAGAACTCCGGATGCCGGTCACCGGCGAAGGGCGGGGAGGGGCGGGGCGGGCGGAGCCGCGCCTCGAAGGCGGTGAGACGCTCGGTCTGCTCAGGGGTCAGCACCTCGCGCAGCGTCTCGATCGCCCCCTGCAGGTCTTCGGCGAGACGGCCGCGAGCGATGATCTCGCCGGCGATCCACTCGACGCGGGCGAACGGGTCGGCCGCGTCGTCCGCCGCGCCTTGGCGGTTCGGCGGGGGCGGCGGGGCGGGCGGCTCGAGCAGCGCCACCAGCGTCGAGGAGAAGTCCCGCCAGGCGTCGAGCTGGTCGACACGGATGCCGATCGTCGTCTCGGCGGCGGCCAGCAGCGTCGCGGCCATCGCCGCCGGCGGCGGACCCTTCGGGCCGCGGCCCGGGCCATGCCCCTCGGGTCCGGGACGATGGCGCCCGGCACCCATCATCGGCGGCGGCGGCGGCAGGCCGGGGGCGTCGAAGCGGGCCGGTCGGGGCGCGTCCGGGCCGTGCCATCCGGCGCCCATGCCGGGCAGCGGCGGACGCGGCGTGTCGTCGAAGGCGACCATGCGGTCGCGGCTCTTCCCCGTCGGCGCGGGTCCTGACGCAGGTCCGTCCACCGCGGCGAAGGCCGCCGGTGACAGCGCCGTGGCGACGATGATCGTCGCGGCGAAGAGTTGGGCAGAAGTCATGGCGTGCCTCATGCGTGGCCTCCCAGCCAGAGGACGCTAGCCGCCGCGCTTTGCCCGCCTTCGTCGCTGCATGAGGAAGTGTGTCCGCCGGCGGCCGTGACGTGTCGAAGTGTTGCCACCGTCGGGGCAGACACGTTTCGTGACAAAAATCCGGTCGCCGCGCCGCTCCGCCGGTCCTACTGACGAAAGGCGCCCAACGCCGGACCGACCGCCATGTCGCCACCTTCCGCATCCCAGCCCGATCGAGCGCCATCCGCCGGGGCCGGCTCGTCGTCCCCGCACGTTCTCGTCGTCGACGACGACGCCGAGATCCGCACGCTGCTCGGGCGCTACCTGGCGGGGCAGGGGTTCCGCGTCAGCCTCGCCGCCGACCGCCGCGCGCTGGAGGCCGAGCTCGTCACCGCGGCGATCGACCTCGTCGTGCTCGACGTGCTGCTGCCCGACGGCTCCGGCCTCGACATCTGCCGCGAGCTGAAGCGTCGCCGGCCGGCGCTGCCGATCATCCTGCTCACCGCGCTGAAGGAGGAGGTCGACCGCATCATCGGGCTGGAGATCGGCGCCGACGACTACCTCGGCAAGCCGTTCAACCCGCGCGAACTGGTCGCCCGCATCCGCGCCGTGCTGCGACGGGGCGGCGAGGCCGCGGCCGCGCCGTCCGCGCGCCGCTGGCGCTTCGCCGGCTTCCAGGCCGACGCGGCATCGCGCGCAGTGTTCGACGCCGACGGGGCCGCGATCGACCTCACCGGCGCCGAGTTCGATCTCCTGCGCGTGCTGCTCGACCGGCCGGGGCGGGTGCTGTCGCGCGACCAGCTCCTCGACCTGACGCAGGGCCGCGACGCCGACCCCCTCGACCGCTCCATCGACGTGCTCGTCAGCCGGCTCCGCCGCAAGCTCGGCGACGCGCCGCCCTTTCACATGGTGAAGACCGTCCGCAACGGCGGCTACCAGTTCGCCGCCCGCGTCGAGACGGAAGGGGAAGTGCCATGACGACGCTGCGCGTCCGCGTCGCGGCGCTGCTCGTCGTCGCCATCGTCGCCGTCGTCGGCCTCGCCACGGCGGTCGCCGTCCTCGTCATCGGACCGCCGGTCCGCGATGCGCCGTTCCGCGCGATGGCGGCGCAGGTGCGGGTGCTGCACGCGCTCGCCGCCGAGCGGGCCGGCCTCGTCGCGCCCGCCGAGGCAGTGGCGGTCACGGCGCAGCCGAGAGGAGACCTCGTCGAGCCGCTCACCTCGGCGCTGCGAAGCACGCTCGCGGCGGGCGGCACGCCGATCGCCGCCGAGGTCCGCCGCAATCCGGACCCGCCGTCGCTTACGCTTGCCGTCCCCGTCGGAAACGCCGGCTACGTCGTCGTGCCGCTCGACGACCGGCCGCCACCCGCGGGGGGCTGGCCAATCCTCGCCGCCTGGATGGGGGCGATCGTCGTCGGTGTCGCCGGCGTGGCGCTGGTCGGCGCGCGCTGGCTGACGCGGCCGCTGGCGATCCTGGAAGGCGCCGTCGCCGGCGTCGGTCCCGACGGCGCGCTGCCGGTGCTGCCGGAAACGGGGCCCGCGGAGGTCCGCGCGACCGCCGTGGCGCTGAACCGCCTGTCGGAGCGGCTGCAGGCGGCGGTGGCGAGCCGCATGCGCCTCGTCGCCGCCGCCGGCCACGATCTGCGCACGCCCATTACCCGCCTCCGGCTGCGCGCTGAGTTCCTGCCCGACGCCGAGCGCCCGTCCTGGCTCGCCGACCTCGACGAACTCGAGCGCATCGCCGACAGCGCCATCGAGCTGGTGCGCGAGGAGGCGGGCGGCGGTGGCGAGCCGGTCCGGCTCGACCTCCTCGCCGGCGAGGTGGTCGCCGAACTCGCCGGCCTCGGTATGCGGGTGGTGATGTCCGCGCGCGATCCCGTCGTGGTGTCGGCGCGCCCGCTCGCCCTGAAGCGGGCGTTGCGCAACCTCATCGCCAATGCCGCCACCCACGGCGGGGGAGCGTGCGTCGCCGTCGTCGCGGACGCCTCCGCGGCGACCACGACCGCGCTGCTGCGCATCGACGACGACGGTCCCGGCATCCCGCCGGAGCAGTTGGCGCGCGCGTTCGAGCCCTTCTTCCGTGTCGATCCGGCCCGTCGGCGCTCCGCTCCGGGAGCCGGCCTCGGCCTCGCCATCGCCCGCGAGATCGTCACCCGCGCCGGCGGCGAGATCCGGCTTGCCAACCGGCCGGAGGGCGGGCTGCGCCAGGAGGTGGTGCTGCCGCTCGCGTGATGCGTGCAGGCTTCGCCGCGACCACCGTTTCCGCTATGATCGCTGCCATGAACGCCCCGATGACGACAGCAGCCGAGGGACTGCCGCGCCGCGCCTTCACCGTGAAGGACGTCGAGCGGATGGTCGAGGTCGGCCTGATCGCCGAGGACGAGCGCATCGAGCTGATCGGCGGGGAGATCGTGCCGATGTCGCCGAAGGGCCTATGGCACGAAATCCTTAAGACGGAGCTTTGCGTGCTGTGGTACCGCGCGGCGCCGGACGACCTGGAGCTGATTCCGGCGACGACCTTCCGCCTCTCGAAGGACACCTACCTCGAGCCCGATGTCGTCGTGTACCGCCGCACCGACGGGCTGAAGCGCCTCGACGGCGGCACAGCGCTGCTCTGCGTCGAGATCGCCGATACGAGCCTCGGCTACGATCTCCACCGCAAGCCCGCGATCTATGCTTCCTTCGGCGTCGCCGAGCTCTGGGTGATCGACGCCGTCCGCCGCGTCACCCACGTGCACCGGGACCCTAAGCGGGGCGGCTACGGGTCCGTCACGGTTCACCAGCTCGGCGATACCCTGGTGCCGCTGCTGGCACCGGCCCTGACTTTGCGGCTCGACGACCTCGATCTCGGCGATCTCGACCAGCCGGACTGACACGGCCCCAGGCCGTTGACGTCCGACGCCCGCCCCACCATCTCCGCCGTCCGTCCACGCTTCGCGTCACCGGCCGGCGACGCGGGCGACGGACTTTCCTCCAGAAGGCCACGCCCGGTGGCCGGGACCACCCGCATGGCAACTCGCCGATGAAGGTCGACGCTCCCTCCATCATGGCCTGGCTCGTCGGCGAAGGCCGCAGCCTGGCGTTTTCCGCGCTGATCGACGGCTTCGGCTGGCGCCTGACGGCGGCCGGCCTGCCGGTCGATCGCTTCTCCGTCTCCGTGCGCGTGCTGTCGGCCAGCGTCCTCGCCGTGGGTGCGGTCTGGCGGCCGCACATGCCACTCGAGTTCCGCACCTTCGACTATGCCGACCGCGACGCCGGCTTCTACGACCGCAGCCCGTTCAAGGTCGTCTACGATACCGGGCGGCCCCTTCATCTCGACCTTCGCACGACTCCCGACGATCGCTTCGGCATCGTGCCGGAGCTAAAGAAGGAGGGCTACGTCCACTATCACGTGCTGGCGCTCGACTTCGCCGACGGCGTCAAGAACGCCGTGACGATGTCCTCGAAGGCCCCGGAGGGCTTCACTTCCGACCAGATCGCCCTCGTCGAGGCCGTGCTGCCGGCGCTGGCGGCTGTCATCGAGATCCGCACCTACCACCGGGTCCTGCGCGAGCTGCTCGCCACCTATGTCGGGCGCGGCCCGGCCGAGGCGATCATCGGCGGCACCGTCTTCCGCGGCGACGTCAAGACGATGCGGGCGGCGATGATGTTCGCCGACCTTCGCAACTTCACCTCGCTGTCGACGCGGCTGCCGCCGGAGGCCACCGCCGACCTGCTCAACCGCTACTACGACGTCCTGGTGCCGGCGGTGACGGAGCGCGGCGGCGACGTCCTGAAGTTCATCGGCGACGGCATGTTGGCGGTCTTCGAGCACACCGACGAGGGCGCCGATGCGGCCGCCCGTGCGCTCTCAGCAGCCGAGGTCGCCCTCCTCAACGGCGCGGAACTCACGGCCGGCGGCGAGCCGGTCCGCTTCGGCGTGGCGCTGCACCACGGCGAGGCGATCTACGGCAATGTCGGCGCCCTCGACCGGCTCGACTTCACCGTCGTCGGCCGCGACGTCAACGAGGTCGCCCGCATCTCGTCTTTGTGCGGCCAACTCGGCAAGCCGATGCTCGCCTCCCGTGCCTTCGCGGGCATGATGCCGGAGCGCTTCCGACCCGCCGGCGCGCATCCGGTGCGTGGGATCGTCGAGCCGCTGCCGGTGTTCGAGCCGGCCCCCGCCCTGCTCGCCCTGTCGCAGCCGGTGGCCGAGGCGCTCGGATGAGCCGCGGTCCCGACCGCGTCCGCGTCGCCGCCGTCCAGCTGGAGATCGTCCGGCCGGCCTCCTTCGCCGCCTGGGCCGACCGCATCGCCGATCTCGTCCGCGATGCCGCCGACACCGGCGCCGACCTCGTCGTCTTCCCCGAATACGGCATGCTGGAGCTGACCGGCATCTTCGAGGACGCCGTGGCGGCCGACGCGGCGCGGGCGCTCACCGAGATCGGCACGGTTCTGCCGGAGGCGCTCGGCCACGTCGCCGGCCTCGCCGCCCGGGCGGGCGTCCACATCCTCGCACCCAGCGCGCCGGAGGCCGGTCCTGACGGACGCCTGCGAAACGTCGCCCGGCTCTACACGCCGTCCGGTGGCGAAGGGGTGCAGGAGAAGATCGTCATGACGCGCTTCGAGCGCGATCCGTGGGGCATCGTCGGCGGCGGCCCGGTCCGTGTCTTCGACACCGCCCTCGGCCGGCTCGGCGTGGCGATCTGCTACGACGTCGAGTTCCCGCTGATCGCCCGCGCGATGGTGGAAGCAGGGGCCGAGTTCATCCTGGCACCGAGCTGCACCGACACGCTCGCCGGCTTCCACCGCGTCCGCACCGGCGCCCGCGCCCGCGCGCTCGAAGGCCAGTGCGTCGTCGTGCAGGTCCCGACAGTCGGGACCGCGCCGTGGTCGGGCACGCTCGACATGAACCGCGGCGCCGCCGGCTTCTACGGCCCGTCCGACGACGGCTTCCCGGACAGCGGCGTCATCGCCCAGGGGCCGCTCGACACCGGCCACATCCTCGTCGCCGACATCGATCGCGCGGCGATCCGGCAGGTGCGCCGCGATGGCCAGGTGCTGACCTTCGCCCACTGGCCGGAGCAGGGCGGCGGCGGCACTCCGCCCTGCGCGGTGGTGCGGCTCGACTGAGCCGCAGCCATGCCCCGTCGGAGCCCGCAGTTCGACCCTGCGGCTCGCGAACGCTCAGAGACCGCTCGGCTCGAGCGAGAAGATCACCGTGACGTCCGCCGACAGCTCGACGGAGCCAGCCTCGACCGGCACCGACGGCGCCGCCTCGGCGGCCATCCGCATCATCGGGCGGGGCGACGCGTCCGCGGTCATCTCGGAGATCGCCAGCACGCGGCCGGTCTTGACGTTGGCGGCGGCGGCATAGAGCTCCGCCTTGCGGCGGGCGTCGCGCACCGCGCCTTCGCGCGCCTGGTCGCGCAGGCTGGTGTCGTCCTCGATGGTGAAGGCGACGCCGTCGATCTGGTTGGCGCCAGCGCGCACGGCGGCGTCGAGCAATTCGCCGAGCTTGCCGACCTCCCGCACCCGCACCGAGACCCCGTTGCGCACGGTGTAGCCGGCGATGCGCGGCGGGGCGTCGTCGTCGGCGCGGTCGGCATAGCGCGGATAGACCGAGAAGCCGGACGTCTGCACGTCGGCGGCCGCCACGCCGGCCGCCTTCACTGCGTCGATCAGCCGGGTGGTGTCGGTGGAGTTGCCCGTCAGCGCGTCACCGGCGGTGGCGGCTTCGGTGACCACAGAGAGCGTCACCATCGCGGTGTCCGGCGCGCCGGAGACGGTGGCGGAACCGGTGACGACGATGCGGCCGTCCGCCGGCATCGCGAGCAGCTGCTGCGCCTCGGCGCGATCGAAGCCGACCGGGGCGAGGAGAACGCCGGCGAACAGGGCGGCGGCGAATGCGGCGGCTGGCCCGCGGCGGAAGGTCGTCATCGTGTGGTCTCCTCGGCTATCGGCATCGGCTCGCTGCGCCGGCGCGCGCCCGAGCGGTCCCACGCCATTGCGACCGCAATACGACGTGCTATAGCGCTGACACGCGCCTCGCGCGGGCCCGTAGCTCAATGGTTAGAGCCGGCCGCTCATAACGGTCTGGTTGCAGGTTCGAGTCCTGCCGGGCCCACCAGACGCGCCGGGCCCTCTTTCCAATCGTCTCGCCGGGCGACGAACGAGACGCTGCGACCCCGGCAGCGGAAGCCGAATAAAAGCCTAAACTTCACGCGACTATCTCGACCACGAGGTCGGCAGGCAGATTAGCGCGCGCGAGAAGACGCCGGAGAAAGTAGCCATTTGTCTTTTTTTGGATCCAGAGGCACACGGGGTATATAGTTCGGGATCCAGGTCGAATGGATCTGTGAGATTATGCTTCTCATTGTCAAAAGAACAATAATGATGAGCCGGCACTTCGGTGCTTTGAATGCTGGCTTTTGTAGTCGATAGTAGGGTTCGCTAAAGTTATGTAAGTGGGGTCGCTGCCGTACCTAAATGCTGGTAGCGCGGGGAGTGATCCGATGATCGAGAGCATTGAACTTGCAAGTGCAGGGGCTCGGCCTTGACCCGGATCGTCGTGACGAAACCGTGGCAGCCCGTCGTGGCGATCGCACTCGTGAGCACCGGGGTCGTCCTCGTCGATATTCCCTCCGGCACGTGGCTCACCACAGCAACAATGAGCCTGGCGTCGGGCGTCGCGGCTCTCGCCCTCATGGCGGCGGCCGCGATCCTGAGTGGACGATGGTCGTGGTTGGAGGGGCTCTTCGGAGGACTGGACCGGGTCTACGAGGTCCACAAGTGGCTTGCGATCGCGGCGCTCAGCTTCGCGTCTGTGCACCTATTGTTCAAGGCGGGCACTGGCGAGTGGGAGACGGCTGCGATCCTCGCGCTGCCCGGCGAGTGGACCCGGTTTGTCCGGCAGGCGAGCTTTGTTGGCCTGATGCTGATCGTGATGCTGGCGCTCAATCGCAATATTCCCTACAGCGCCTGGCGCTGGTGGCATCGCCTGTCGGGACCGCTCTTCCTGATCGTCGTGCTGCACTGGGTCAGCATCAAGTCTCCACTGCCATTGGTCAGCCCCGCTGGGATTTGGCTCGGCGCACTGAGCGTCCTGGGCTTCGGAGCCGCAGTCTACAAGCTGTTGCTCTATCCGATCATCGCCAACCACGCGGAATACCGGGTTCTGGGCGTGACCAGAGGACCCGCTGCTGTACAGATCGAACTCGAACCGACCCGCCGGGGGATATCGTTCCGGCCGGGGCAGTTCGGCTTCCTCAGGATGAAGGTCGATGGTCTTCGCGAGTCGCACCCATTCACTATTGCCGCTGCAGAAGCTCCGTCTGGGCGCGTTTCGTTCGTCATTCGCGCACTGGGTGATTATACGCAGAAGCTGATCTCGACTATCCAGCCCGGTATGCTTGCGGACATCTATGCCCCCTACGGCCGCTTCGAACGCTCCCCTCGCGCTGAACGAGAGATATGGGTCGGCGGTGGTGTTGGCATTTCACCCTTCCTAGCCTGGTTGCAGGACAGGAATGCAGAAAACCTCCAGCGCGTCAGCCTCTTCTACTTTTATACGCCGGACCGGGCTTTCCCGGAAATCAACGCACTCCGGGATCTGGCTGCTCAGAAGGGCGTCGAATTCGTACCGGTGAGCAGCGGTCCCAGCACTCCGAGTTTCGTTGAACGCTTCGCTGAGATCATCCGCGAAGATGACACCGCCAAACTGGATATAGCCGTGTGCGGGCCTGCCGGCCTGCTGAACCACATCCGTGTGCTGGCCGTCGCGAATGGAGTCGAGCCAGAAAAGATCCGGCACGAATTGTTCGTGTTCCGCTGACCGCCGGCTTTACCCGGCGGGGAGCGTTTGCGAGTGGACCCAGCTCAGGCAACGGAGTAGTCGCCTCCTGCGGGAAGGGGCGGCGCGGTTCATCACGCGCGGTTCCCCAGCGCCTCCACCAGCCCGTCGTCGACATAGTGCGGACCATCGAAGAGGTAGAGCGGATAGCCTTTGAGCGCCGCGATCTGCGGGGCGATCTCCGCGGCGACGGCGGCGCGGAAGCCGCCCTCGGTGTGCGGGCGGAAGGCCTCGACGATGACGCGCAGCCGTTCCCGCCCGAGCCTCTCGGCCAGCGCATCGGCGTATTCCCGCGCCACCGTCGGCGTGCGGGCGTGGACGCCCACCCCGTCCTGGAAGAACACGCCGATGTCGGCGGGCAGCCAGCCCGCGAGCCAGTCGGCGAGGGTCGCGGCGCCGACATTGGCGCTGTCGTAGACGCTGATCCACAGGGGCCGCGGCAGCGGCGCGAGGAGTTCGGCGAGGCGCGGCGCCTCCTGCCAGGTCGGGTCGACCTCGACGGGGAAGTACCAGCCGGTGATGTTGAGGGGCGTCGGCAGATAGGCGAGGCGCCACGACAGCTTTGCGAGCTCGGCGATGTCGGCGCGCGCCTCGCGCTCGCCGAAGCGGCCGGCGAGGCCGAGTATCACCTGGCTCGCCCACGGCTCGCGGGCGATGCGGCTCCAGTCCGGCAGCACGGGTACGGTCGGCAGACCAGCATCGGCGACGAAGGACTGGCCATCGACGACGATCCACTGCACGAGGAGCTCGTGGGCGCCGAGCTCGTCCCAGCGGCCGGCGATGCCGACGGTGGCGTTGTCCGGCTGCCAGACGATGCCGTCGACGAGCGGCGGCGGCACCTCCGGCGCACGCGTCCGCCACAGCGCCACGCCGCCGGCCCCGGCGGCGAGAGCGCCGGCGGCGAGCGTGCCGGCGACAAGCCGGCGCGAGGGCCCGCTCAGTAGGACACCGTCATGCCGGCGAACAGGCCGCGGGCGCGGTTGTCGCCGGCGAGCCTGAAGCGGTACTGCACGTTCATGTCCACATAGGAGCGCGGCGCCGCGTACTTGTCCTCGCGGAACCAGTAGCGCAGCGCGAAGCCCGGCCCGGTGCCGAGCGCGCCGGGATTGGCGAAGCTCGAATCATAGCTGCCGCCGAGTGCCAGGAACGGCGTCGCCACCAGCTTGTCGCTGATCGCATCGAGGCGGAAGCTCTCGCCGACGCGACCCTCGAACACCGCGACGTTCTGCGCCGTCTCGAAGAAGCGATCGGCCTCGCCGTAGACCTGCCAGGTCGTCCAGTGCGGGTCGACGACATTGAGGTCGGTGCCCTGTCCGGCCGAGAAGGCGGCGCGGGCCAGCCAGTCCTCGCGCGAGGCCGAGCCGAGCTTCACGAGGCGGGCGCCCTCGAAGATCAGGTTCCAGTCGGAAAAGGGCTTCCAGCGCACGCCGACGAGGCCCTGCAGCGTCTCCGGCCCGGTCTGGCCGCCGCGCTCGTCGTAGATCGTCTGGAAGGCGCGGGCGAACACCTCGACCAGCGCGCCGTTGCGGTAGCCGATCTCCGGCGGCCGCCAGTAGACCTCGGCACCGATCTGGCCGACGTTGCGCCCGCCGCTCGGCGTCGGCGCCGTCGTCGAGCTCGGCGCCACCCCGACGGCGCCGTAGGTGACCGTCAGGTAGGCACCCCAGGTGCGGGTGATGTCCGCCACCTCGCGGCGCAGGCCGAACTTGTACTGCGGATCGAGCTCGATCTCCCCGGCGTCCGCCGCGTCGATGCCCGCCTTGAAGAACTCCACCGCCTCCGCGTTGCGGAACCGCCGCTTGGCGGCATAGGCGGCGTCGAGATAGGCGCGGCCCTTGAGCTCGCCGGCAGCCTCAGCCTTCTCGTAGTAGGGCAGTGCGAGTTCATCGTCGCCGACGCCGCTCGCGAGATAGGCGATGTCGAGGTCGGAGGCACCGGCGAGCGAGCCGTCGGCGAGCGCATCGGTCAGCAGCGCGCGCGCCTCCTCCCGCCGCCCGAGCTCGCTCATCAGGGCGATGACGGTGCGGGTGGCGAGCGTCCGTTCAGTCGCGCCGGGGGCGAGGTGGCGGGCGGTCTCGAAGGCGGCGAGGGCCTCTTCCTTCCGATCGAGGGCCAGCAGCGCGAAGCCGGCGCGCGAGGCGACGGCGTAGCTGTTTTCGCCGGAAAGCGGCTCCAGCAGGTCGAGCGCCAACTGCGGCTGCTCGGCCGACATCGCGGCATCGACAGCGGCGAGCCTGAGCGTGCGCGCCTCGCCCGGCCGCGTCGGGCCGAGTCGCAGCGCCGCCTGGAAATCCGCGAGCGCGCCGGCGGCATCGCCGCGCTGCAGACGCAGATTGCCGCGCTGGGTGAACAGCGCGACCGTCGGGCGGCGCGAGAGCAGCTCGGTCAGGATCGTCTCCGCCTCGCTGGTGCGCCCCGCGGCGAGGGCTGCTTCGGCCAGCGCCAGCCGCAGCGTCCACGCCTCGGGCGATCCCGCCGGCAGGAGCCGCAGCGCGGCGGCGAAATCGTCGGCTGCGGCGGCGGGCTTGCCGAGCGCCTGGCGGAGGTAGCCGCGTTGCGTCAACAGCGCCGCGTCCGGCCGCGCGGCGATCAGGGCCGACAGCACCGTCTCCGCCTCGGCCCTGCGGCCGGCCGCGGAGAGCGCGTCGGCGAGCAGCAGCCGGTACTCGCGCCGGTCGGGGGCGAGGCGGACGGCGGCGCGGGCGCGCTCCACCGCCACCGACGCCCGCCCGGCGGCGAGTGCCTTGAAGGCGGCGTCGGCCTCGACGAAGGCCGGATCGGTCGTCGACGGCGCGCCGCCGATGGCGTCGCGATAGTCGAGGCTGTCCCACGATCGCCGGTCGGCCCGGAAAGCGAGCCGTTCGCGGATGGTCGCCAGCCGCTCGGCGATGCGCGGGTCGCCGGCATCGGCGATGCGCGCCTCGGCGGTGGCGGCGGCGAGGTCGTCGGCGGCGATCAGCGCATCGACGAGCTGCACGCGCAGCTGCTCGGAATCCGGCCGCTGGCGGAGCGCCTCGCGCAGCAGCGAGACGGCGGTGGTGAAATCGCCGGCGGCGACGGCCTCATAGGCGCGGGTGGCGAGTGCGAGCGGCGGGCCGGACAGCGGCAGCTCGATCGTCTCCTGGGCGCCGGCGCCGAGCGGCATCGCCAGCGCGAGCGCGAGCAGGAGAGAGGTCGACGGAATCCGAATCCGTCGAGCCCGTCGTGGCGGGGACGCTGCGCGCCCGCCGAACAACGCCCGCACCATCCCCAATCCTTCGACGCGAGGGCCGCCCTGTCGCGGCATCCGGTCGGCTCGTCGTGTTTGTTGTTCGAGCCGCCGCCTTCCGGCCGATTCTCACTGATTCGTCGCGTTTAGCCGAGCCCGGCGTGAATCGCGCCGCGAATAAAATCTCCGCGGGAATCGCCCTTCGAACGCTCAGGCGGCGGCGCGCTGCTGCAGCGACAGGGCCTTGGCGAGGTTGGCCGCCGAGAGAACGCCGGATTGCACCAGGAAATCGCCGATGCGGCCGTGCTCCTCCGGGCGGTAGAGCGCCATCGCCTTGTCGAAGGCGGCGCGGTCGATGAGCCGGTTTTCGATGAGGACGTCACCGAGGAGCGGAATGGCGCGGCCCGTGGCGACGTCATCCAGGGCCGTCTCGGCGCCGCGCAGGACGCGCAGGCCGGCGGCGACCTCGCTCTCGCGGGCGATCACCTGGATCGGCTCGGCACCGAGCATGGTCACCAGTTCCCGCAGGTCCTCCGCCTGCAGCGGCGAGGCGGTGGCGAGGATCGTCCGCCCCTCCTCGTTCCGACCCACGGCCAGCACGCGGTAGCGAACGGCGGCGTCCAGCGGCAGGTCGGCGGCATGGGTGCGCAGGTCATCCGCCGTCAGCGCCATTCGCCCGAGCCCGGACTGCACGGCGATCGCCTCGGCGAGCGTCTCCTCGTCGAGCCAGCCGTTGATGACGAGGATGCGGCCGAGCGGCAGATCCCGCTCGCTCTGTTGCTTGAGCGCCGCCGACAGCCGGCCCTCGTCCACCACCTGCCACGAGGTGAGCAGTTCGCCGAGCCGCCGCCGCCGCTTCTCCAGCACCTCCTCGGAGGGGAAGTCGTGGGCGGTCTTGTCCCAGGCGATGCGCGTGCCGAACAGGAGATGGCCGATGAACAGCTTCCACGCCCGCGCAGCCGCCATGAAGTTCACGAAGTTCGCGACGATCATCCGCGGGAGCGACAGCAGCCCGTGCTCCCAGCCGTAGATGCGGGCCACGAAGTAGAAGCGCTGAACGGCCCGCAAGGCCAGCGCCACGGCGTTCGCCACGAGCAGCCAGGCGAAGATGCTGTCGGGCTCGAACAGCGGCGGGAAGCGGATGAACCAGACGCCCGCCACCGCCAGGAAGTAGAAGGCGACGAGATTGAAGGCGATCAGGTAGCCGGCGATGTTGATGAACTGGGTGAAGATGCCCTTGCGGTCGCGGAACAAGAGGTAGCGGGCCGCGAGCGACCCCGTCCAGCCGATCTGCTGCCAGCTCTGCAGGCCGATGCCGACCGTCCAGCGCGCCTTCTGGCGATAGGCGGCGCGGAAGGAGTTCGGGAAATACTCGCGCACGCAGAGCGGCATGCGGATACGCACCTCGCGCTCCGGTCCGAAATTGAACAGGAGCCGCCGCCGCGTCGAGAACTCCACCGGGAAGCGCGCGAAGATCGAGGTCATGCCGGCGCGCGAGAGCCGCTCGCCGATGTCGTAGTCCTCGGTCAGCGTGTCGGTGTTGAAGGGCTGGTTGTCGGTCTCGGCGGCGAGCGTCATCAGGGCGCGCCGCGAGAAGCAGGTGCCGACGCCGGCCGACGGCACCACGCCGGCGAGGCTCTCGCGCACGACGAGGTCCTTGGCGTGCCACTCGGCGAACTCGTCCATGTAGGTGCCGGCAACCATCTCGAACCAGTCGCGGTCGAGCGAGACGACGGGGATCTGGATGAGGTCCTTGCGCGGCAAGAGGTAGTTGAAGAACTTCAGCTCGAGCGGGTGCAGCACGTCCTCGCTGTCGTGCAGCACCATGCCGGCGAAGTGGATGCCGGTGCGCTTCTCGTGGTGCAGGATCGCCTGGACGATCCAGTTCAGGCAGTCGGCCTTGCAGGTCGGGCCGGGGTGGGGCACCTCGACCCGCACGACCTGCTTGAAGCGCCGCAGCATGCGGTCGACCTCGCCGATCGTCGCGGGGTCGTTGACGTAGGTGCCGACGAAGACGACGTAGTTCCGGTATTCGAGCACCGACACCATGCTTTCCAGCATGGCGGCGATGACGTCGGATTCGAGCCAGGCCGGCACCATGATCGCCATCGGCTGCTCGGCGCGGGCGCGCAGTTGTTCCGAGGTGAGCGGCTTGTACTTCCGCTTCACCGTCAGCTTCCGCCACGTCTCCCGCGTCCAGAACCACGCGTCGATGAACAGGTCATCGATCGACGAGATCAGGATCAGCACCGCGACGAGCAGCGCCGCCCGTTCCAGCCAGATCTGGTACTCGGCGATCAGATAGGGCCAGAAGAGCTCCACGGCGGGCGGTCCGGTTCCTCAGCCCTGCTGGGCCTTGCGGGCCTTGCGCCGGGCGACCGCCGCGCGGATCAAGAGCAGCACGAACAGCAGCACGGCGATGGTGGCGATCGGCACCGCCCAGCCCATCGGTGTTCCGCTCGGCAGCGCCCGCACGATGGGCTGGAACTCGGCTGGCAGCCAGGCGCTGATGTCGGTGGCGCCGGGCAGCAGCCCGGACTGCGAGCCGCCGATCTCCAGCGTGCGGTTGCCGCTCACTTCCGCGAGCACGCCGGTGGCGCCGACGACGGCGACGTCGCCCCGCCCGAGGCGGATCGGCTTTTCGAGGATCGGCGCCCGCTGGCCGACGGTGGCGTAGGCGATGCCGTGGCGCTCGCCGGCCTTGACGACATCGACGACGCCGATGTCGTCGAGGCCGGAGATGTCGAGGATGGCGGCGCCGGCATTGTTGTCGACGACAAGCCGCCCCGCTTCGGCGCGCGCCTGGCCGCTGACGCCGGCGACGGTCGCCCCGAGCGACAGGAAGGACTGCGTCGGCGCAACCGGGATGGTGCCGGAGGCGACGACGAGGGTCGCCTTGTCGGCGGCGATCCCCACCGCCTCGGCGATGCCGGCGAGCGTCGGCAGGGTGGCGGTGGCATCGGCCAGCGCAGCCGCGGGCACGATCACCTCGGCGCCGCCGGCATAGCGGGCGATCATGCCGACGAAGTCGTCGGAGGCGGCGACGGCGCCGAGCTGCACGTGGCTCGTCGGCAGAACCGCCGCCGGATAGGCCTGCGGCGTCTCCCGGCAGTGCTCGCCGCCCGGCTGGCGCTGGAAGGTGACGCGCAGCACGTTGGTGGCGGCCAGCGCATAGCTCGGGATGCGGCCGCTGATGCGCTCGGGGCGTCCGTCGGCCGTCAGCATCTTCGCGCCGAGCAGCACGTCATTCAGGTAGACGGTCGCGACCGGCGCGGTGGCGGTGGCACCCGGCGCTGCGGCGACGTCGACGACGAGCTGGTCCGGCACGCGGCCGGCTCGGGCGATGGCGCCGAGGCCGAAGGTCGCCGTCCAGTCGCCGCGCGCCAGCACCTCGATCGAGCCCGGCGTGCCGCCGAGGTCGCTGAGCGGCAGGATGTCGGCGGCGGGCAGCGCCGGCTCGGCGACGCGCGCCACGACGCTGCGGGTCAGCACGATGCGGTGCCACAGCTGCGTGAACAGGCCGGCCGCCTGTGCGCCGGCTTCGGGAGCCACCGCGATGACCGGCAGGCCGGCGAGGCCGGCGACACGGATGGCATCGGCGGCGCCCGGCGTCGCCGCCGCGTTCGCCGGGCCCGTGCGCCAGTCGGCCAGCGTCTGCGCCGCGGCGGGGGCCTGGCTGGCGATCTCGGCCGCGAGCGCGTCGAGCGCCGTTGAGGTGGCGGCGGACAGCGCGGCGTCGGAGACCACGACGTCCGCCCTGAGCCCCCCGGCAGCGAGCGTCAGGAAGGCTCCCGCCTCCGCGTCGCTGGCGAGCACGCGGCTGCCGCCATTGGCGAGCGCCGCATAGGACGGGATCGCCCTGAGCGCCGCCGGTACGGTGACGCCGGCGAGGTCGACCGTGTCGCCCTTGGCCGGCAGCGCCGCGAAGATCGGCCGCTTGCCGGCGCGCGCCAGCGCGACGCCGATGCGCCAGGCCGCATCGTAGGAGCGCTCCGCAAGGGCGCGGCCGGCGACGAGAACGACCGGGCGGGCCGGCAAGGCCGTCCAGGCGGTGGCGACGTCGCGGACGGCACCGCCATCGAAGGCGTAGGTGAAGCGCGTGTCGGGGCCGATCGCCAGCGCATTGGCGATCTGCCGCTCGTCCTCGCAGGCGTCGACCGAGACCTGCGACGACCACGCGAGGCCGAGCTGCACGAAGCCGCTCGGGCGCGCCTCGCCGTCGACGCCGACGCGCAGCGACGCGTCGCCGGCGTCGTTGGTGAAGGCGCGGGCCGAGACCGGGAAGCCGTCGAGCGACATGAGCAGCGTCGAGCGCCCGGGCACGGCCCGCAGATAGCGCGCGTCGAAGTCGAGGGTGGCCTCCTCGATCGGAATGCCGGCCGGCACCGGCAGGTAGATCTCGCGCCGGGCGTCGAGGGAGGCAAGCACGTCCGGCCGGTCGAAGCCGAGCTCGCGCAGTGTCACGGAGCGTGTCACCTCGCGGTCGTCGAGGAGGGCCGCCAGCGCCGCCGCCGTGGCGTCGCCACCGGATGCGTCCTGCGCCGCGACGGGGCCGGCGGTCGCCAGAATCGCGGCGAGGATGATGGCTGGCAGCGCGCCCGGCCGAGCGGCGCGGTCGCGGCGGAGCGGAGAGACGGAGATCATCGAGGCTGTTCCTGTGCGGCCGCGGTCGGCCGTGCGTGCGGATCTGCCGCGGCAGACCCGTCGATGGCGGAGTGTGGGCGGAATTCGTCGACCGGCCGGCCGAGCAGGCCGGCGACGATGCGCCCGGCCGCCCGGCCGTCGCCGTACGGGTTGACGGCGCGCGCGAAACGCTCGCGCCAGGCCGCGTCGTCGAGCAGGCGGGTGACCTCGGCGACGATGCGGTCGGGATCGGTGCCGACGAGGCGCACGGTGCCGGCGGCGAGCGCTTCCGGCCGCTCCGTCACCTCGCGCATCACCAGCACCGGCCGGCCGAGCGAGGGCGCCTCCTCCTGCACGCCGCCGGAATCGGTGAGCACCACGTCGGCCCGCCGCATCAGGTGGACGAAGGGCAGGTAGTCGAGCGGCTCGATCAGGTGGACGTTGGAAAAGCCCGACAGCGCCGCCGTTACCGGCCCGTGGACGTTCGGATTGAGGTGGACGGGGTAGACGATGTCGAGGTCGGTGCGGCGGGCGAGCGTCGCGAGCGCCGTGCAGATGCCCTCGAAGCCGGCCCCGAAGTTCTCCCGCCGATGCCCGGTGACGAGCAGCAGCCGGTGCCCCGGCCGCAGGAAGGCGAAGCGGGCGTCGAGCCCGGCACGCAGGGCGGGGTCGGCGTCGAGCCGGCGCACCGTTTCCTGCAGCGCGTCGATGACGGTGTTGCCGGTGACCAGGATCCGCCCGGCGACGCTCTCCGCCTCGAGGTTCGCCTTCGCGGTGGCGGTGGGCGCGAAGAGGAGGCCGGCGACGACGTCGACGACGCGGCGGTTGAACTCCTCCGGCCACGGCTGGGAGAGGTCACGGGTGCGCAGCCCCGCCTCGACGTGGCCGATCGAGATGCGGCGATGGAAGGCGGCGACGGCCGCGGCCATTGCCGTCGTCGTGTCGCCGTGCACGAGGATGCAGTCCGGCTCCTCGGCGAGGATGACGGGATCGAGGGCCGTCAGCGTGCGGGCCGTCAGGTCAGACAGCGTCTGCCCCGCCGCCATCAGGGCGAGGTCGTGGTCGGGGCGGATGTCGAATAGCGTCAGCACCTGGTCGAGCATCTGTCGATGCTGGCCGGTGACGCAGACGATCGAATGGACGGCTGGCTCGGCGGCGAGCGCCGACACAACCGGAGCCATCTTCAGGGCCTCGGGTCTGGTCCCGAAGATCGACAGGATGCGGATCAAGATGGACTCGCTGTGTGCCCGCCACAGGTAGGACAGGACGGATCGCGCGCAGGATGGAAAGAGAGGTGCCAGGAGAGCGAACAGGCCGGTGCGGCGGAAACAAGGCCACCGTCCGCGGGCCCTTGTGGCGCCCGCCAGCGTTCACAGGTCTCGTCCCCCGCTTCAAAAGACGAGAGGCGCCCGGACCGGATGTCCCGCGCCTCGCTTCTTCTCGGCCGCTCCACGATGCATCCCCCGATGCACGCGTTGTTGGCGCGCATACGCTCATAAGGCGAGTGAATTGTCCAGTTACGACGGCGTAATCCGCTGGGAGCGCGGCTCACCCGGCGGGTTCGGTCTCCGTGGACTTTCCGACGACCCACTCGGCACCGTGTCGGATGGCGCGGGCTGCGATCGTCCTCGAGTTGGAAGGCCGGCGAGACAGCGAAGACGCCGGTCGTGACCATGGAGGGACGCCATGACCGATCGCAAAGCCATCCTGATGTCGCTCGAGGAGGGGTTCGACGCCATCGCCGCAGGCGATGCGCAGCGCGCCGTGGCCGGGCTTGCACCGGATGTCGTCGCCTACGAGTTGCAGCCGCCGCTGGCGTTCACCGGCGACGAGGCGCGCGACCCGGCAGGCCTCAGGGAGTGGTTCGCGACCTGGCAGGCGCCGCCGAAGATCGCGCTGCGCGATCCGCGCGTCGAGATCGAGGGCCCGCTCGCCGTCGTCTATGGCCTCGCCAACATGCAGGGTCGCAAGACGGATGGGGCCGACATCGACCTCTGGTACCGGGCGACCTTCGTGCTGCGCGACGGCGGAGGCGGATGGCAACTCGTCCACACGCACACCTCGGTGCCCTTCCGCATGGACGGCAGCGAGAAGGCGGCGCTCGATCTGAGGCCCTGACGGCTGGAAGCCGGGTGCGCGGTCGGCTTCAGGCGTCGGGATCGTCGCCCTCGCCGGGCTTGCGGTTGAGCGCGTCGGCCAGAGCCTCGATGCGGACGGCGGCCGCCTCCAGGCGGTGCGCCACGTCATGCTCGATCTCGTCGGTGCGGGAGAGCACGGTGTCGCGCGACTCCTTCAGGGCCGCGACTTCCGCCTGTGCCGCCTGCAGGCGGCGCTCGGCCTCCGACAGCTGGTCGGTCATCATGATGCCGGCCATGACGGTGAGGCGCTGGTCGCCGATCTCGCCGAAGCCGCTTCGAAGCTGCGAGATCGCCGCGTCAAAGCGGCGGGCGAGGCCGGACAGCCGGTCCTCCTCGCCGTCGTCGCACGCCATGCGAAACGTGCGTCCGTTGATGGTGACGCTCACCTGCGCCATGTCGTCACCCGCGCCTTCCCGTCATGCCGTTCACCCGCCGTGCCGTTCGAGCACGGCGCGGATCGATTCCATCGCTGCGACGAGGCGCCGGGAGACCTCCCGGTTCGCCTCCTCGAGGCGCGCCGAGCGGGCTGCCGACTGGTCGAGGTCGAGCGCCAGCTTCGAGCGATCCTCGCCGAGCCGCTGCAATTCCATCTCCAGCGCCCCGAGCGAACGGTCGACATCGAGCCGGCGCGCCACCGACACCTCGAGCCGTCCGATCGCCTGATCGAGTCTCGCCAGCGAGGTCTCGACGCTCCGTCGCTCCGCCATCGTCCGATCCCGCCGGCCCACTCGCGGCGCGCGCCCGCCGAGCCTCGTTGCGACTTGGCCCCGATTCGGAGCCCGTCGAAGACCTTACGCGTCCGCCCGGCGGCGGTCGAGACGTGCGCCCGGCCCGGGTCGTCGATCGATCTTTCGCGCGTGCGACACGGCATGCCGCAGTGCACGGCGACGGCGTGCCGCGCCGTCACAACCGCCGCGTTCGGTCCCCTCGCGTTGACAGGCGGGGTCTTGCTGCTAAGCAGTGCGCCCGGACTTTCGGCCGATCTTCGCGGCTGCGGGCGAGGGTGCCGCAGTGAATGCGGCGCCGCGGTCGAGGGCGTCCCGGCGACGGCGTCCGGGTGTCGGCCGGCGCCCCGCGCGCGGACGGTTCTCGGCGCGGACGCACTTCGGCACGGACGGATTCCAGAACAGACGGGCCTGGCATGATCGACAGCGACAAGCACAAGCGGATGGCCGATGCGCTCCGCGTCCTCGCCATCGACGCGGTGGAGGCCGCCAAATCCGGCCATCCCGGCCTGCCGATGGGTGCCGCGGACATCGCCACGGTCCTCTACGGGCATGTGCTGAAGTTCGATCCGACGGCGCCGCACTGGCCCGACCGTGACCGCTTCGTCCTGTCGGCCGGCCACGGCTCGATGCTGCTCTATGCGCTGCTGCACCTCACCGGCTACGAAGACTTCCCGATCGATCAACTCAGGCGCTTCCGCCAGCTCGGCGCCCGCGCCGCCGGCCATCCGGAGTACGGCCACGGCGCCGGCATCGAGACCACCACCGGCCCGCTCGGCCAGGGCATCGCCACCGCCGTCGGCATGGCGCTCGCCGAGCGCCTGATGAATGCCCGCTTCGGCGACGACCTCGTCGACCACCGCACCTATGTGCTCGCCTCCGACGGCGACCTCATGGAGGGCATCAGCCACGAGGCGATCTCGATCGCCGGCCACCTCAGGCTCTCCCGCCTGATCGTCCTTTATGACGACAACGGCATCTCCATCGATGGGCCGCTGAACCTGACGGAGACCGGCGATGCCGTGCGCCGCTTCGAGGCGGCCGGCTGGGATGCGGTGCGCGTCGACGGTCACGACCCGGCCGCCATCCTGCGCGCGCTGGAAGTCGCCCACGGCAACGACAAGCCGACGATGATCGCCTGCAAGACGATTATCGGCTTCGGCGCCCCGAAGAAGGCCGGCACCTCGTCCGCCCACGGCTCGCCGCTCGGACCCGCGGAGGCCGCTGCGGCCCGCGCCGCCTACGGCTGGACGGCGGAACCCTTCGAGCTGCCGGCGGACGTGCGCGACGGCTGGCGGATCAGTGCGCTCCGCGCCGGTCTCGGCCGCAAGGAGTGGGAGAAGCGCTACCGCGCGCTGCCGCCGGAGGAGCGCGCCGAGTTCGACCGCCGCGTCCGCGGCGACCTGCCGAACGGTTTCGACGAGGCCGTCCGCGCCTACAAGCGCCGGCTCTCCTCCGAGCGGCCGACGGTCGCGACCCGCAAGGCCTCGGAGATGGCGCTCGACGTCATCAACGCGGTCGTTCCCGAGACGATCGGCGGCTCCGCCGACCTCACGGGCTCGGTCAACACCCGCAGTGCCGGCATGGTGGCGGTGACGCCCGACGACTTCTCCGGCCGCTTCGTCCACTGGGGCATCCGCGAGCACGGCATGGCGGCGGCCATGAACGGCATGGCGCTGCACGGCGGCGTCATCCCCTATGCCGGGACCTTCCTCGTCTTCTCCGACTACTGCCGCCCGGCGATCCGGCTATCGGCGCTGATGGGGCTGCGCGTCGTCTACGTGATGACGCACGACAGCATCGGCCTCGGCGAGGACGGCCCGACCCACCAGCCGGTCGAACACCTCGCGGCGCTGCGCGCCATCCCCAATCTCCTCGTCATGCGGCCGGCCGATGCCGTCGAGACGGCGGAATGCTGGCAGATCGCGCTGGAAAATCGCGCGACGCCGAGCGTGCTGGCCCTGTCGCGGCAGAACCTGCCGACGGTGCGCACGCACCAGGAGGACGCCAACCTCTGCGCCCGCGGCGCCTATGAGCTCGAAGCCGCCGACGGCGACGCCGAGGTCAGCCTGTTCGCCACCGGGTCGGAAGTGCAGGTGGCGCTCGCCGCCCGCGACCTCCTGCAGCGCGACGGCATCGGTGCCCGCGTCGTCTCGGTGCCCTCCTTCGAGCTCTTCGCCCGCCAGTCGGCCGACCACCGCGCCGAGGTGATCGGCACGGCGCCGGTGCGCGTCGGCATCGAGGCGGCGGTGCGCATGGGCTGGGATGCGGTCCTCGGCACGGACGGCATCTTCGTCGGCATGACCGGCTTCGGCGCGAGCGGCCGCATCGAGGATCTCTATCCGCACTTCGGCATCACCGCCGAGCGCGCGGCGGCGCTCGCCCGCGAGGCGCTGGCGGCGAAGAAGGGCTGACGGCGACACGGCGGCAGGCACACAGGCAACGGCAGACAAACAGGCAGGAGGCGACGATGGCGGTGAAGGTTGCGATCAACGGGTTCGGGCGGATCGGCCGCAACGTTCTGAGGGCGATCATCGAGTCGGGTCGCACCGACATCGAGGTGGTGGCCATCAACGATCTCGGCCCGGTCGAGACCAACGCTCACCTGCTGCGCTTCGATTCCGTGCACGGCCGCTTCCCGGGCGTGGTGACGGTCTCCGGCGACACCATCGACGTCGGCCGCGGCCCGATCAAGGTGACGGCGATCAAGGATCCGGCGACGCTGCCGCACGGCGAGCTCGGCGTCGACATCGCCATGGAATGCACGGGCATCTTCACCGCCCGCGACAAGGCGGCGGCGCACCTCACCGCCGGTGCCAAGCGCGTCATCGTCTCGGCCCCCGCCGACGGCGCCGACCTCACCGTCGTCTACGGCGTCAACCACGACAAGCTGACCAAGGACCACCTCGTCGTCTCCAACGCCTCCTGCACCACCAACTGCCTCGCCCCCGTGGCGATGGTGCTGAACGACGCGATCGGCATCGAGCGCGGCTTCATGACGACGATCCACTCCTACACCGGCGACCAGCCGACGCTCGACACGATGCACAAGGACCTCTACCGGGCCCGCGCCGCCGCCCTGTCGATGATCCCGACCTCGACGGGCGCCGCCAAGGCGGTCGGCCTCGTTCTGCCCGCGCTCAACGGCAAGCTCGACGGCACCGCCATCCGCGTGCCGACGCCGAACGTCTCGGTCGTCGACTTCAAGTTCGTGGCGAAGAAGGCGACGACGAAGGACGAGGTCAACGCGGCCATCAAGGCCGCCGCCGAAGGCCCGCTGAAGGGCATCCTCGGCACGACGTCGCTGCCGAACGTCTCGACCGACTTCAACCACGACAGCCACTCGTCGGTGTTCGCCTACGACCAGACCAAGGTGCTCGACGGCACGATGGTGCGGGTGCTCTCCTGGTACGACAACGAGTGGGGCTTCTCGAACCGGATGAGCGACACCGCCGTCGCGATGGCGAAGCTGATCTGAGGGGAGGGGGGCCGATGACCGCCTTCCGCACCCTCGACGACGTCGACCCGCACGGCAAGCGGGTCCTCGTCCGCGTCGACCTCAACGTCCCCGTCAAGGACGGGGCCGTCACCGACGACACCCGCGTGAAGGCGGTGGCGCCGACCATTGCCGAGCTCGCCGACAAGGGCGGCAAGGTCCTGCTCCTCGCCCACTTCGGCCGGCCGAAGGGCGGGCGCGACCCGTCGCAGTCCCTGAAGGTCGTGGTGCCGGCGCTCGCCGCCGCCCTCGGCCGCCCGGTCGGCTTCGTCGACGATTGCGTCGGCCCGGACGTGGCCGCCGCCGTCGCCAACATGGTGCCGGGCGACGTTATCCTCCTCGAGAACACCCGCTTCCACGCCGGCGAGGAGAAGAACGACCCGGCCCTCGTCGCTGAGCTCGCGGCGAACGGCGACCTCTACGTCAACGACGCCTTCTCCGCCGCCCACCGCGCCCACGCCTCCACCGAGGGGCTGGCGCGGGCGCTGCCGGCCTATGCCGGCCGCAGCATGCAGGCGGAGCTCGATGCGCTCGGCAAGGCGCTCGGGTCGCCGCAGCGGCCGGTGATCGCCATCGTCGGCGGCGCCAAGGTGTCGTCGAAGATCGACCTCCTGGAAAACCTCGTCGGCCGCGTCGACGTCCTCGTCATCGGCGGCGGCATGGCGAACACCTTCCTCGCCGCCCAGGGCAAGGCGGTCGGCAAGTCGCTCTGCGAGCACGACCTTGCCGACACCGCCCGCCGCATCCTCGCGGCGGCGGAGAAGTCGGGCTGCGCGATCGTGCTGCCGACGGACGCCGTGGTGGCACGCGAGTTCAAGGCGAATGCCGACAACGAGACGGTCAGCGTCGACGCGGTGCCGGCCGACGCCATGATACTCGATGCTGGGCCGGCCTCTGTGGACGCCGTCCGCGCCCGCATCGACGGAGCGAAGACGCTCGTCTGGAACGGCCCGCTCGGCGCCTTCGAGCTGACGCCGTTCGACGCTGCGACGGTCGCGGCGGCCCGCCATGCGGCCGATCGCACCGATGCCGGGGCGCTCCTCTCGGTCGCGGGCGGTGGCGACACGGTGGCGGCGCTCAACCACGCCGGCGTCGCCGAGCGCTTCTCCTACGTCTCGACGGCGGGCGGTGCGTTCCTCGAGTGGCTGGAGGGCAAGCCGCTGCCGGGGGTCGAGGCGCTCAAGGCGTGAGTGTCCGATTGGCCTGAGCGGCCGATCTCGCACTTGTGGTGAGGCGATCGCCTCACCGAACCTTGCCCTGCCGCGGCGGACGGACTACAGCCTGCTGCCAAACGGCGCCGTGCATACACGCGGCGCCGAAGATCGACCGGAGCAGCAAAAAGGGTAGGGATCGATGAGTGAACGGCTCGCCGACATCGCCGTCGCCATGGTGGCCGACGGGCGGGGCATTCTCGCCGCCGACGAGAGCACCGGCACGATCAAGAGGCGCTTCGATTCGATCAACCTCGAGTCGACCCCCGACAGCCGCCGCGACTATCGCGAGATGCTGTTCCGCGCCGACGATGCGATGCGCAACTACGTCTCCGGCGTCATCCTCTATGACGAGACGATCCGCCAGAAGGCGAAGGACGGCACGCCGTTCGTCGACATCCTGAAGGCCGCCGGCTCGATCCCCGGCATCAAGGTCGACAAGGGCGCGCAGCCGCTCGCCGGCACCAAGGGCGAGCAGATCACCGAGGGCCTCGACGGCCTGCGGGGCCGGCTGGCCGAGTACCACCAGCTCGGCGCCCGCTTCGCCAAGTGGCGGGCTGTCATCGATATCGCCCAGGGCATCCCGACCTACAACGCGCTTGCCGCCAACGCCCACGCGCTCGCCCGCTACGCCGCGCTCTGCCAGGAAGCGCAGATCGTGCCGATCGTCGAGCCGGAGGTGCTGATGGACGGCCCGGTGGCCACCCACGACATCGCCACCTGCTACCGCGTCACCGAGCTCGCCCTGAAGCTCGTGTTCGAGCAGCTCTATTTTGCCGGCGTCGACCTCACCGGCATGATCCTGAAGCCGAACATGATCATCGCCGGCAAGGACTGCCCGACCCAGGCGTCCCCCGAGGAAGTCGCCGAGATGACCGTGAAGGTGCTGAAGGCGTGCGTGCCGCCGGCGGTGCCGGGCGTCGCCTTCCTCTCGGGCGGCCAGTCGGACGAGGTCGCCACCCGGCACCTCTCCCTGATGAACGAGCTCGGCGGCCCGCTGCCGTGGAAGCTCACCTTCTCCTACGGCCGCGCCCTGCAGGCGGCGGCGCTGAAGGCGTGGGGCGGCAAGGCGGAGAACGTCGCCGCCGGCCAGCGCGCCTTCGCGCACCGCTGCCGCATGAACGCGCTCGCCGCCACCGGCCGCTGGTCGGCCGACGCGGAGCGGCAGGCAGCGTGAGCAAGCGCGACAGCAACCGCAGGGGCGCGGGCGCGGACAAGCCCGCGCGCTCCCGGCTCGTGCTGGTGACGCCGGACACCGGCGACATCGGCGTGCTCGCCGACGACCTGCGGCTGGCGCTGTCGGGCGGTGATGTCGCCGCCGTGCTGATCGGCCGGGTCGGCAGCGATGCCGACCGCCAGTCCGCCGCCGAGCGCCTCGTGCCGATCGCACAGGGCGCCGGCGCCGCCGCCGTGGTGATCGGCGATACCCGTGCCGCCGGCCGCTCCAAGGCCGACGGCATCCACCTCGATCTCGGCGCCGGCGAGGACGATTCCGACCTGCCAGCCGCCGACGAGGACGACGCGGCCGGCGAGGTCGAAGAAGACGGCGACGACGACGACGAGGCGCCGTCGCGGGGCGACCCGGTTACCGCCGAGATCGCCGACATGGTGGCGCGGTTCAAGGGCAAGATCGTCGGCGTCGGTGGTGTGCGCACCCGCCACGCCGCGATGGCCGCTGCGGAAGCCGATGCCGCCTATGTGCTGTTCGGCCTGCTCGAGCGCCCGGACGCCGACGTCACCCACCACAAGACGCTCGCTTTCGCGGACTGGTGGGTGCCGCTTTTCGAGGTGCCCTGCATCGCGCTTGCCGGCGCGACGCGCGACGCCGTCGCCGAGGCCGCCTCCACCGGCGCCGAGTTCGTCGGCGTGCGCACGTTCGTCTGGTCGCATCCCGACGGCCCCGCCGCCGGCGTCGCCGAGGCGAACGCCGTGCTGGACGAGGCCTTCGCGGCCCGTTCGGCCGAGCCGTGAGACGACGGCGACCGGCTCTCCGCCCCGTTGTCGCCACGATGCCGGACACCATCGCGCCGATGCAGTCCGCCCCTTCTCCACCGGCCGCCGCGCTCGCCACCGACGTCATCCCTGCCGGCGCACGCCCCGCCCGGACCGACCGCGTCGCGGCGCGATCGCGCGCGACCACTGCGCGGGCGGTGACCGCTCCCGCGCTGGCGGTGGCGATTGCGATGTCGGCGGGCATACCCGCCCATTCCGTGCCGCCACCGGCCGGCGGTGCGCCGACGCTGCGCCCCGTCGCCGTCGTGGAGCCGCCGCCGAAGCCCGCGGAGATCGCCGAACCCGCCGAGGGCGCCGCGACCGCCGAGACACCGGCGGCCAATGCCGTCGACACGACCGCCGGCGAGGCGGGCGAGAGCGATGCGGCGGACGCCGAGGCCGCCCCTCGGGCCCCGGCCGAGCCGGACCTCGCCTACGCCGCCTTCGACGACGTCCGCTATCTCGAGGCGCTCGCCTACGCCACCGACCAGGCGGCGGCCGGCAGCCCCGCCGCCCAGACCCTGCTCGGCATGCTCTACCAGGACGGCCTCGGCGTGCCGCGCAATGCCGCGACGGCGGCGAGCTGGTTCGAGCTCGCCGTCGGCCGTGGCGACCGCGAGGCGGCCTTCCTGCTCGGCCTGCTCTATCTCGCCGGCGACGGCGTGCCGCGTGACCACAAGCGGGCGGCCGAGCTGTTCGAGATGGCGGCGGAGAAGGGCCAGGCCTCGGCCGCCTTCAATCTCGGCACGCTCTATCTCGAGGGCAAGACACTGCCCGCCGATCCCGCCGCTGCGGCGCGCCTGTTCCGTCAGGCCGCAGATGCCGGCAACGCAGACGCCCAGTACGCCATGGCCGTGCTGCATCAGACCGGGCGCGGCGTCCCGCAGGACGACCACCTCGCCTCGCTCTGGTTCGGTCGCGCCGCCCGCAACGGCCACGTCGACGCCCAGCTCGAATACGGCATCCGTCTGTTCAACGGCGTCGGCCTCGTCGTTGACGAGCACCAGGCCGTGGTCTTCCTCGCGCGCGCCGCGCAGGCGGGAAACCCGGTGGCGATGAACCGCCTCGCCCGGGCGCTCGCGCGGGGTCGCGGCGTCCCGGAGAGCGCCGTCGAGGCGGCGAAATGGCACCTCATCGCCCGCCGCCGCGGCGTCGGCGACGCCTGGCTCGACGACTACTACCTCCGGCAGCCGCCCGAGGCGCGCCATCGTGCCATGGACGCCGCCGCGCTCTGGTGGACAGGCCGCTGATCCCTCCTCTGCTGGCGGCGCGCGGCGGCAGGGGTTGCGCGCAGTCGGCGAGTGTGGTGCTTGACCCCGAACTCGCCCCCTTACCCCGCATGGATGACACCCGATGGCCCGTTCGGCGATCCTCAACGTCATGGTCTCCGCCGCCACCAAGGCCGGCCGCGGTCTCGTGCGCGACTTCAACGAGGTCGAGAACCTGCAGGTCTCGCGCAAGGGCCCGGGCGACTTCGTCTCGCTCGCCGACAAGAAGGCCGAGACCACCATCAAGACCGAGCTGATGAAGGCGCGGCCCGGCTATTCCTTCATCGGCGAGGAGGGCGGCGCGGAGGAGGGCACCGACGGCCAGCACCGCTGGATCGTCGATCCCCTCGACGGTACCACCAACTTCCTGCACGGCATCCCGCTGTTCGCCGTCTCGATCGCGCTCGAACGCCAGGGCGTGCTGGTCGCCGGCGTCGTCTACAATCCGGTGATGGACGAGCTCTACGTCGCCGAGCGCGGCGGCGGCGCCTTCCTCAACGACCGCCGCCTGCGCGTCGCGCAGCGCCGCGACTTCGACGACTGCGTCGTCGCCACCGGCCTGCCCAACCTCGGCAAGGGGGAGCACGGCCGGGCGCTGCGCGAGCTCGGCGGCGTCATGCTGCACGCCGCCGCCGTGCGCCGCTGCGGCTCCGCCGCCCTCGACCTCGCCTGGACGGCCTCGGGCCGCTTCGACGCCTACTGGGAGCACGGGCTGCAGTCGTGGGACATCGCCGCCGGCGTGTTGCTGGTGCGCGAGGCCGGCGGCTTCGTCAGCGACGCCAAGGGCGGCGAGACGATGCTGGAGACGGGCTCGGTGGTGGCCGGCAACGAGCGCACCCACGCCGAGTTGCTCGCCCATCTGAAGCGCGCGGCGGCGGCTGGATGAGCGGTGCGCGCGTTAACCGCCGCGGCAGGACGGCGAACTTTCCTGTTTTTCCGCGCGTTGCGTCGGGCTATTGAGAAGGCCCACGCGACGTGACGACTTTGCACTTCTGACGCTTTCGGCGGTCCATGGCGCGAGATATCGATCCCTATCGGTTGACGAACCCGCAGATCTTCCTGTGGCGGATGGTCGTCTTCCTCGTGCTGGTCGGCTTCGTCGCGGTCATCCTGTACCGCCCGATCCTGATCGCCTTCCAGGCGAACCCGGCGCTCAATGGCCTGATCCTCGGCGTCGCCATCATCGGCATCGTGCTGGCGATCCGCCAGGTGACGCGGCTGTTCCGCGAGATCGCCTGGGTGAAGTCGTTCCGCGCCCAGGGCGACGACCGTGACGGCCGCCGCGCGCCGATCCTGCTCGCGCCGATGGCGACCCTCCTCGGCGACCGCTTCGGCCAGGGGGCACTGTCGGCGCCGGCGCTCAGGGCACTGCTCGATTCGATCGGCTCGCGCCTCGACGAGTCGCGCGACATCATGCGCTACCTCACCGGGCTCTTGGTCTTCCTCGGCCTGCTCGGCACCTTCTGGGGCCTGCTCACCACGGTGACGGCGGTGAGCGACACCATCCAGAACCTCAACATCGGCGGCGGCGACACCGCCGTCGTCTTCGAGGACCTGAAGCGCGGCCTCGCCGAGCCGCTCGGCGGCATGGGCATCGCCTTCTCGTCCTCGCTGTTCGGCCTTACGGGTTCGCTGGTGCTGGGCTTCCTCGACCTGCAGGCCGGCCAGGCGCAGAACCGCTTCTACACCGAGCTCGAGGACTGGCTGTCGAGCCTGACCGAGCTCACGCCAGTGGAGGCGGACGAGCGCCACGGCGTGCCGCCCGGCGACCTCAAGGAGGCCTTCGACCGCATCGCCAAGCTGGTCGGCGAGCAGGGCTCGAGCCGCAACGCCACGGCGGCGATGGCCAATCTGGCGGAAGGCATCCAGGGGCTGGTGCAGCATCTGCGCGCCGAGCGGCAGATCATGCGCGACTGGACTGACGGCCAGGCCCGCCAGCAGGCGCGCATCGAGGGCTTCCTCGAGAAGCTCGCCGGCGTCGTCGACCGCGAGCGCCAGGACTGAACGGGGCGGCTTGATCGGGGCCCGCCATATCGGCGGCCGTGATCGCAGAGGCCGGGCGGCCCGGGCCGCCCGCACCGGACGAGGGTTGGAAAGCGCGACATGGCGTACTCGTCGACCCGCCGCAGGGACAACCGCGTCGATCAATGGCCGGGCTTCGTCGACGCCCTGGCGACGCTGCTGCTCGTCTTCATCTTCCTCACCTCGCTGTTCATGATCGCGCAGTTCTTCCTGAGCCGCGAGGTGAGCAGCCGCGACACCGTGCTGACGCGCCTCAACGCCCAGATCAGCGAACTCACCGAACTGCTGGCGCTGGAGCGCTCCTCGCGCAGCGACGTCGAGGACACGCTCGCCGCCCTGCAGGCCAGCCTGTCGATCGTCACCGGCGACCGCGAGCGGCTGCAGGGCCTGCTCGACGCCCAGCGCTCGGGTGCCTCGGATGCCACCGGCGCCATTGCCGGCCTGCAGGGCGAGCTCGATTCCGAGCGCCAGCTTTCCCGCGAGGCGCTCTCACAGGTCGAGATCCTCAACCAGCAGATCGCCGCCCTGCGCTCGCAGATCGCCTCGCTGGAACAGGCGCTCGGCGCGTCGGAGAAGCGTGACGAGCAGTCCCAGGCGCAGATCGCCGACCTCGGCCGCCGCCTGAACGTGGCGCTCGCCCAGCGCGTCCAGGAGCTGTCGCGCTACCGGTCCGACTTCTTCGGCCGCCTGCGCGACATCCTCGCCGACCGCACCAACATCCGCATCGTCGGCGACCGCTTCGTGTTCTCCTCCGAAGTGCTGTTCCCGTCCGGCTCGGACGAGCTCAACAGCGCCGGGCGTGGCGATCTCGACGAGATCGCTGCCGCGCTGATCGAGCTCGAGGGCCAGATCCCGCCGGAGATCGCCTGGGTGCTGCGCGTCGACGGCCACACCGACGCCCGCCCGGTCTCCGGCGCCGGCCGCTTCCGCTCGAACTGGGACCTGTCGGCGGCACGCGCCATCGCGGTCGTGCGCTACCTGATCGAGCGCGGCGTCGACCCGGTCCACCTCGTTGCCGCCGGCTTCGGCGAGTTCCAGCCGATCGACCCGGGCACCGGCGACGAGGCGAACGCCCGCAACCGCCGCATCGAGCTGAAGCTCACCGAGCGCTGAGCCGGCGCGCCGTCGCGCGCCCGCTTTACTTTGGCTGCGCGGCCTATTCCGCGTCCGGATCGGACGCCGCCATCGCCGCGAAGCCGCGTTCGAGGTCGGCGATGAGGTCGCCCGGATCCTCGAGGCCGATGTGGAAGCGCATCAGCGGGCCGGTGCCGCGCCACGGCACGGCGGTGCGCGCCTCCTCCGGCCGCGCCTTGATGACGAGGCTCTCGAAGCCGCCCCACGAATAGCCCATGCCGAACAGCGTCACGGTGTCGAGGAAGCGCCTCAGCGCCGCGTCCGAGACCGGCGCGAAGTCGGCTCCGAACAGCCCGCTCGCCCCTGTGAAGTCGCGCTTCCAGATCGCGTAGCCGGGATCCTCGGGAAGCGCCGGATGGCGCACCCGCGTCACCTCCGGCCGGCCCGCCAGCCAGCGCGCGACCGTGAGCCCGCTCTCCTGGTGGCGGGCGAGCCGCACCGCCATCGTCTTCAGGCCGCGCCAGGCGAGGTAGATGTCGTCGGGCCCGACGTGCAGGCCGAGATTGCGGTGCATGGCGGTGAGGTCGTGGGCCGCCCGCTCGCTCGCCGCCACCGTGCCGATCAGGACGTCCGAGTGGCCGGAGATGTACTTCGTCGCCGCCTGGATCGACAGGTCGACGCCGTGCTCGAGCGGCCGGAAGAACAGCGGCGTCGCCCAGGTGTTGTCCATCAGCACGACGGCGCCGCGGGCGCGGGCGACGGCTGAGAGCGCCGGCACGTCCTGCATCTCGAAGGTGGCCGTGCCGGGCGCCTCCAGCATCACCGCGCGGGTGTTCGGCCGGAACAGAGCCGCAAGCCCATCCGCGTCCACTTCCGGGTCGTAGTATGTGGTTTCGACCCCGAACCGCTTCAGCACCGTGTCGCAGAGCCGGCGCGTCGGCGCGTAGATGCTGTCCGTGACGAGCAGGTGGTCGCCCGCCGACAGGCACGACATCAGCGCCAGCGACACCGCTGCGAGCCCGGAGGGCGCGAGCCGCACCGTTGCCGCGCCCTCGAGCTCGGCGAGCGCCAGTTCGAGCGCGTCGATCGTCGGCGTGCCGGTGCGCCCGTAGGTGTATTTCTGGGCGTTCGCGACATGCGCGGCGGCGTCGTTGAAGAGCACCGTCGAGGCGTGCACCACCGGCGGGTTGACGAAGCCGTGGTAGGCGCGCGGGTCGTAGCCGGTGTGGAGAAGGCGCGTTTCCGGGGCGAGCGGGCGGTCTTCGTCGGTCGGATGGGACGGCGGCATCGTGGAGAGATCCTCGCTGGCTCGGCCGCGCGCAGACGCGCCGCAGCCTGCCCGATGTTTAGGCGGTGCGGTTCGTCTGGTCGAGAGGGAGGCAGCCGCGGGGTGGGCCATTCCGGCATTGGTCCGGGCGGAGGTCGTCTACGACTTCCGTGGCAGTGCAGCGGAAACGCTTGACCGTCTGGTTCATATGCCCTTCGATACCCGTCAGGGGTGGTGCCGGCTGCGCTTGGCCGTGCCTGCGGGGGTGTGGGGCCGGCTCGGGCCGCCACGGCCGGGGGACGGTCAAGACGACGACGCCACCCACTCGCCCGATCGGTTGGGCGGGAGCCGTTTGGCATACCCGGGCGCCCTGCGGGGCCCGGGCTGGCCATCAGCGCTCGGCGTGTGGCGAAGGAGAGGCTCTCGCTGCCGCCGTCGAAGCAAAAAGGGAACAGACAAGATCATGACAAACAAGTTTCTCCCCTGGCTCGTCGCCGCCGCGCTCGGCGTCGGCGCCACCGCCGTGCAGGCGGACACGCTCGCCGACGTCAAGGCGAAGGGCTTCCTGCAGTGCGGTGCGAACACCGGCCTGCTCGGCTTCGGCTCCCCGGACGACAAGGGCGAGTGGAAGGGCTTCGACGTCGATTTCTGCCGCGCCATCGCGGTGGCGGTCTTCAACGACCCGACGAAGGTGAAGTTCACCCCGCTCACCGCCAAGGAGCGCTTCACGGCGCTGCAGTCGGGCGAAGTCGACGTCCTCGTCCGCAACACCACCTGGACGCTGTCGCGCGACAGCCAGATGGGCCTGATCTTCGCCGGCGTGAACTACTACGACGGCCAGGGCTTCATGGTCCGCAAGTCGCTCGGCATCTCGTCGGCGCTGGAGCTGTCGGGCGCGTCGGTCTGCGTGCAGACGGGCACCACCACCGAGCTCAACCTCGCCGACTACTTCCGCGCCAACGGCATGCAGTTCAACCCGGTCGTCTTCGAGAAGTCGGACGAGGTGGTGCAGGCCTATGACGCCGGCCGCTGCGACGCCTTCACGACGGACGCCTCCGGCCTCTACGCCGAGCGCCTGAAGCTGACGAACCCGGCCGACCACATGGTGCTGCCGGAGATCATCTCGAAGGAGCCGCTCGGCCCGGTCGTCCGCCAGGGCGACGACAAGTGGCTGAACGTCGTGAAGTGGACCCACTTCGTGATGCTGAACGCCGAGGAAGCCGGCGTGACGTCTGCGAACGTCGAGGAGATGAAGACCTCCGACAACCCGGACATCAAGCGCCTGCTCGGCACCGAGGGCACCTTCGGCGAGCCGATGGGCCTCACCAACGACTGGGCCGCCAACGTCATCAAGACGATCGGCAACTACGGCGAAGTGTTCGACCGCAACGTCGGCCCCGACACCCCGCTCGGCATCTCCCGCGGCCTGAATGCGCTGTGGACGAAGGGCGGCCTGCAGTACGGCATGCCCGTCCGATGATCTCGTGAGAGGGCGCGCCGGCCCTCGGAAAGGCACCCGGCGCGCCCTCCTCGTCTCCCGACAAACAATCACCTTCCAGGGGGAGACATGGCGGTCCAGAACGAGCTCGGAACCGACACGTCCAGCGGGCGGGTATCGCCCTTCTACGACCCGAAAATCCGCGGCATCGTCTTCCAGGCGGCGCTGATCGTCTTCGTCGGCGTGCTGATCTACATCGGTGCCTCGAACGCGATCCGGAACCTGCAGGCCCAGAACATCGCCTCCGGGTTCGGCTTCCTCGGCAACACCGCCGGGTTCGCCATCTCGCAGACGCTGATCCCCTATACGGTGACTTCGACCTACGGCGACGCTTTCATCGTCGGCCTCCTCAACACGCTGCTGGTCGCCGCCATCGGCATCGTGCTCGCCACCATCCTCGGCTTCATCATCGGCATCGCCCGGCTGTCGTCGAACTGGCTCGTCGCCAAGGTGGCGACCGCCTATGTCGAGATCGTCCGCAACCTGCCGCTCCTGCTGCAGCTGCTGTTCTGGTACTTCGCGGTGGTGAAGTCGCTGCCGTCGCCGCGCGAGTCCTTCGGGCCGTGGGCCGGCACCTACCTCAACATCCGCGGGCTGTTCATGCCGCGGCCGGTGTTCGGCGCCGGCAGCTGGCTGTTCGATCTCGCGATCGTCGTGGCGATCGTCGCCATCGTCGTGATCTACCGCTGGGCGCGCAAGCGCCAGATGGCGACCGGCCAGCAGTTCCCGATCCTGTGGACGAGCCTCGCGCTGTTCTTCGGCCTGCCGCTGTTCGCGCTCGTCGTCACCGGCTTTCCGGTCACCTTCGACATGCCGGAGCTCACGGGCTTCAACTTCACCGGCGGCATGCGGATGGAGCCGGAGTTCGTCGCCCTCCTGCTCGGGCTCGTCATCTACACCGCCTCCTTCATCGCCGAGATCGTGCGGGCCGGCATCCAGGCGGTCAGCCACGGCCAGACCGAGGCTGCGGGTGCACTGGGCTTCCGGCGTGGCCTCACGCTGCGCCTCGTCGTCATCCCGCAGGCGATGCGGGTGATCATCCCGCCGCTCACCAACCAGTACCTCAACCTCACCAAGAACTCCTCGCTCGCCGTGGCGATCGGCTACCCGGACCTCGTCTCGGTGTTCGCCGGCACGGTGCTCAACCAGACGGGCCAGGCCGTCGAGGTGATCTTCATCACCATGCTCGTCTACCTGACGATCAGCCTGCTCACGTCGGCGTTCATGAACTGGTTCAACCTGCGCATGGCGCTGGTCGAGCGGTGAGGGGGGGTCGCATGTCTGTCGCTTACGTTCGCGAGACGCCCGCCGAAGTCCTGCCGCCGCCGTCGACGGCCGTCGGCGCCATCGGCTGGTTGCGGGCCAACCTGTTCAACGGCTGGTTCAACACGATCCTGACGCTGGTCGGCTTCTACCTCGTCTACATCATCGTCGTGCCGTTCCTGAACTTCGCGATCTTCGACGCGGTGTGGACCGGCGAGAACCGCGAGGCCTGCATCGGGCCGGAGGTCGGGGCGTGCTGGCCCTTCGTCTGGGCGAAGTTCGGCCAGTTCATGTACGGCACCTATCCCGACCCGCACCGCTGGCGCGTCGACCTCGTCGCCCTCATGTTCATCGCCTCGATGGTGCCGCTCGCCATCCCGAGCGTCCCGTTCAAGCGCTGGAACGCCATCTTTTTCTTCGGCATCTTCCCGGTGCTGGCGTTCATCCTGCTGGTCGGCGGCTTCTTCGGGCTCGAGCACGTCGAGACGGCGCGCTGGGGCGGCCTCTTGGTGACGATCGTCGTCTCCTATGTCGGCATCGTCGCCTCGCTGCCGCTCGGCGTGCTGCTGGCGCTGGGGCGGCGATCGAAGTTGCCGATCATCAAGACGTTCTCGGTCATCTTCATCGAGTTCTGGCGCGGCGTGCCGCTGATCACCGTCTTGTTCATGTCGTCGGTGATGCTGCCGCTGTTCCTGCCGGACGGCGTCTCCTTCGACAAGCTGCTGCGGGCGCTCATCGGGATCGCACTGTTCTCCTCCGCCTACATGGCGGAGGTGATCCGCGGCGGCCTGCAGGCGATCCCGAAGGGGCAGTACGAGGCGGGCCAGGCGGTCGGCCTCGGCTACTGGCAGTCGATGCGCCTCATCATCCTTCCGCAGGCGCTGAAGCTCGTCATCCCCGGCATCGTCAACTCGTTCATCAGCCTTCTGAAGGACACCTCGCTCGTCCTCATCATCGGCATCTTCGACCTGCTCGGCATCATCCAGCGCAACTTCACCGACGCGAACTGGGCGACGCCGGTCACCAGCCACACGGGCTATCTCTTCGCCGGCCTGATCTTCTGGGCGCTGTGCTTCGGGATGTCCCGCTACTCGATCTTCATGGAACGGCGGCTCGACACCACCCGCCGCTGATCCACAAACCCGTTCGGAGGTCCGCCGAGATGACGACCGAATATGCCGTCGACGCAGCCGAGATCCACGTCGACCCGACGAAGCTGCACATCACCCAGGAGATCGCGGTCGAGATGGCCGGGGTCAACAAGTGGTTCGGCGAGTTCCACGTGCTGAAGGACATCAACCTGCGCGTCCACCGCGGCGAGCGCATCGTCATCTGCGGGCCGTCGGGCTCCGGCAAGTCGACGATGATCCGCTGCATCAACCGCCTGGAGGAGCACCAGAAGGGCCGCATCGTCGTCGACGGCATCGAGCTCACCGAGGACCTCAAGCGCATCGACGAGGTGCGCCGCGAGGTCGGCATGGTGTTCCAGCACTTCAACCTGTTCCCACACCTCACCATCCTCGAGAACTGCACGCTGGCGCCGATCTGGGTACGCAAGATGCCGAAGCGGGAGGCCGAGGAGGTGGCGATGCACTACCTCACGCGGGTGAAGATCCCCGAGCAGGCGAAGAAGTACCCCGGCCAGTTGTCCGGCGGCCAGCAGCAGCGCGTGGCGATCGCCCGCGCCCTCTGCATGAAACCGAAGGTGATGCTGTTCGACGAGCCGACGTCCGCCCTCGACCCCGAGATGGTGAAGGAGGTGCTCGACACCATGGTGTCTCTCGCCGAGGACGGCATGACGATGCTGTGCGTCACCCACGAGATGGGCTTCGCCCGCCAGGTGGCGAACCGCGTGATCTTCATGGACGCCGGCCAGATCGTCGAGGAGAACGAGCCGATCTCCTTCTTCGAGAACCCCCAGCACGAACGCACCAAGCTGTTCTTGAGCCAGATCCTGCACTGAGGGGGAGAGGGGAGCACCGAGGTAAGGGGCACTGTTCCCGGGCCGCTTCGAGCGCCCGGGGTGCTCCGAGCGGTGGTTCGCGACCCGGTTCGATGAAGCCACGTCTTCAGAGGGTGTCATTCCCGGCCTTGTGTGCCGGGAACCCATCGCTGTCGACAAACAATGCCCTGTCGGGTCGTGTGGCGTCGGGGGCAGACGTTGCTTGGGTTCCCGGCACAAGGCCGGGAATGACCCCGGAAGGGTTGGGCCAAGCCTCACCCGCATCCGTCATCGCCCGGCTCGACCGGGCGATCCATCCCACCCGGAAGTCTCGAAGCGTGGATGGTGTGGTCCAGCCGCGCCATGGCGGAATGGAAGAGGAAAACGGCTCGCAGCTCATGCAAGCGACGTTGCACGCGCTCCAAACCCTCGATGGCGAGGACCTCGCTGCCTTTGCCCCCGGCGGGGAAGCGTTCTTCCTGACCGTGAGAGCCTTGATCGGACCTGCCGGCCAGGCCGGACAGGAGACGTTCGATTTCGACGTCTGCTCGACCGCCTGGCTCCATCGCGAGCTTCAGGACGATGCGGCCGTGTGCGGCCGGTATCGTTTGATCATGGACGACTTCAGCGCAGTGGCCATCGAGCGCCACGTCCGCCATCGCATCGCGCAGGCTTCCGGTGCCGACTGGAGCGAGGTCGCGGGCAGGCTTGCGGGTTGGTTCCGCTGGGAGTTCGACGGCTACAGGGCGTCGCCCTAGGCCGCGGTCCTCACCCAGCCCCCGTCGCCACCTTAGTATCCTCCCGGCTGCCCCATTCGGCCCAGGAGCCGTCGTAGAGGGCGACGGCGCGGTTGCCGAGGCTTGCGAGCGCCAGCGACAGGATCGCCGCCGTGACGCCCGAGCCGCACGTCGTCACCACCGGCTTGCCCGGATCGACGCCCGCCGCCGTGAATGCCGCGGCGATCTCCGCCGCCGGCTTGAGTTTTCCGTCCGCCAGCACCGCCCCGAACGGCACGTTCCTCGCTCCCGGCATGTGGCCGGCGCGCAGGCCCGGCCGCGGCTCCGGCACGCGGCCCTCGAAGCGCTCCGCCGCGCGCGCGTCAACCACGGTGCGCCCTCCGGCGAGCGCCGCGCGCACCGCCTCGATGTCGGCGATGACGCCGTTGTCGAGCCGTGCCGTGAACGCCCGCTCCGGCCGCTTCACCTCGCCCTCCTCGAGAGCGTGACCCGCCGCTGTCCACGCCGGCAGGCCGCCGTCGAGGACGAGCACGCGCTCCACCCCCATGGCGCGGAACGTCCACCACGCCCGCGCCGCCGAATAGAGCCCGACCGAATCGTAGACGACGATCGTCTGGCCGTCGCCGATGCCGAGCTTGCGGACGGCCGCCGAGAAGGCGAGGGGCTTCGGCAGCATGTGCGGCAGCGGGCTGTCAGCATCGCTGACGGCGTCGATGTCGAAGAACACCGCGCCGGGGATGTGGCCGGCGAGATACTCGGCCCTCGCGTCGCGGCCCGCGGTCGGCAGGTGCCAGGAGGCGTCGACGACGACGATGTCGGGCGCCGCCAGCCGCTCGGCCAGCCACTCCGTCGAGACGATCAGGCGGTCGCGTGCCGCCGTGCTGACATCGGACATTCCCGGCCCTTCTCTCCCCTCGGCACCCATCCGCCGCTCAGCCGGCGGCGAAGCCGATGCGCACGCGGCGGTTCAGCCGCCCCTTCTTCTCGATCTTGGTCACCGCGACCGCGCCGATCTCGGCCGTCGAGGCGACGTGGGTGCCGCCGCACGGCTGCAGGTCGATGTCGCCGATGCGCACCAGCCGGACGCGGCCGGAGCCCATCGGCGGCTTCACCGCCATCGTCTTGACGAGGGCGGGGTTGGCGATCAGCTCCTCGTCGGTGATCCACTCGGTCGTCACCGCATGGTCGGCCGCGGCGAGCGCGTTCAGCCGCTCGGTGATCTCCTCGCGCTCCAGCCCGCCGTCCGGGATGTCGAAGTCGAGCCGGCCCTCCTCGGCGCCGATCTGGCCGCCGGTCACCGGATAGGGCAGCACCACCGAGAGCAGGTGCAGCGCCGTGTGGATGCGCATGTGGGCGTAGCGGCGCGCCCAGTCGAGGTGGGCCGTCACGGTCCGCCCGACCAGCGCCGAGACGTCGAGCGGCTGCGCCAGCTGGTGGACGATGCTTGCCCGGTCGGCGCCGTAGACGGCGTTCGCCACCGGCAGGAAGATGCCGTCGTCGAGCTCGATGACGCCGGCGTCGCCCGGCTGCCCGCCGCCGGCGGCGTAGAACACCGTGCGGTCGAGCACCAGCCCGCCGCCCTCGGCCACGTCGACGATGCGCGCCTCGCAGGCGGCGAGGTAGGGATCGTCGCGGAAGACGAGCTCGGTCGCGCTCATCGCCCGATCCCCCTCACTCGGCCGCCTCGTAGGGCACCGTCACGCTCGGCGCCCGCTCCAGCCACGCCGGCACCGGCAGGTCCTTCGAGCGCAGGAAGTCCGGGTTGTAGAGCTTCGAGGCGTAGCGGGTGCCGTAGTCGCAGAGGATCGTCACGATGGTGTGGCCGGGCCCCATCTCGCGGGCGAGGCGCACTGCACCGGCGATATTGATGCCCGACGAGCCGCCGAGGCAGAGGCCCTCGTGCTCGAGCAGGTCGAAGACGATCGGGATCGCCTCGCCGTCGGTGATCTGGAAGGCGGTGTCGATCGGCGCGCCCTCGAGGTTCGCGGTGATGCGGCCCTGGCCGATGCCCTCGGTGATCGAGGAGCCTTCCGACTTCAGCTCGCCGTGGGTGTAAAACTCATAGAGCGCCGCCCCCATCGGGTCGGCGAGCGCGATCGTCACCTTCGGGTCGCGCTCCTTCAGCGCGATGCCGGTGCCGGCGAGCGTGCCGCCGGTGCCGACGGCGGCGACGAAGCCGTCGATGCGGCCGCCCGTCTGCGCCCAGATCTCCGGGCCGGTGGTCTCGATGTGGGCCTGCCGGTTGGCGACGTTGTCGAACTGGTTCGCCCAGATCGCCCCGTTCGGCTCGGATCGCGCCAGCTGCTCGGCGAGGCGGCCGGAGATCTTCACGTAGTTGTTCGGGTTGCGGTAGGGGACGGCCGGCACCTCGACGAGCTCGGCCCCCATCAGCCGCAGCATCTGCTTCTTCTCGTCCGACTGCGTCTCGGGGATGACGATGACGGTGCGGAATCCCATCGCGTCGGCGACCATCGCGAGCCCGATGCCGGTGTTGCCGGCGGTGCCCTCGACGATGACGCCGCCGGGCTTCAGCGCGCCGCGGGCGATGGCGTCGCGGACGATGAACAGCGCCGCCCGGTCCTTCACCGACTGGCCGGGATTGAGGAACTCGGCCTTGCCGAGGATCTCGCAACCGGTCATCTCGGAGACGCGGTTGAGGCGGATCAGGGGAGTATTGCCGATCGCCTCGACGACCGACGGGTGCACGCTCATGGATGGCTCTTCCCGGACAGCGACCGGCCTTGCGCCGGCCTCTTTCGTTTCGGCGGCCACGCTAAACCATCCCCCGCGCGGATGGAAACGCACCGCCGCCATTTCCGCTCCGTCAGCCCGGCCCGCGGCGGTGCGAACGATTGCGCCGGCCGGGCGCGCGCGGCAGAGTTTCCCGGGCGGCGCGGGTCGAATCGCAACCTCTTCTTCGGACGTGATCCAAGCCCGGCACCGGCACGTAATGCCGGCTGAGGGGTAGAGTGCCGCGGTCTCGCGGCCATCTGGGCAACAGGTCCGGCCGCGGCCGGGCGGAGTGAACGCTGACCATGCCGACCAGTCACATCCAGCAAACGGACGCCGTCGACACGCTTCTGGCGGAGTACGCGGCGGGCACCCTGCCGCTTCCGGTGCGTCGCATCGTCGAGGCGCATCTCGAGATGACGCCGGGCAACCGGCGCTTCGTCGAGGCGCTCGAGATGGTCGGCGGCGCCGAGCTCGAGGCGATCGAGCCGATGCCGCTCGCCGATCGCGACGCCATCCTCGCCGCGATCTTCGCGCAGGGCGACGCAGCCACCGTGCCGGGCCACGGTGCTGCGGCTCAGGCGACGCCCGATGCCCGACCCGCCGACGCCTTGCCGAGCGCGCTCTCCCACTACCTGCCGGGCGGCGTCGCCACCGCCAAGTGGCGCCGCCTGCTGCCGAGCCTGAAGGAGTGCCAGCTCGACGAGCAGGACGGCATGGTCACCAAGCTCGTCTGGGTGCGCCGTGGCGCGGCGATCCCGAGCCACACCCACCACGGCACCGAGATTACGCTGGTGCTCTCCGGCGGCTTCACCGACGGCCCGCATCACGCGGCGCGCGGCGACATCGTCGTCGCCGACGACAGTGTCGACCACCGCCCGATCGCCGACGCCGACGAGGACTGCATCTGCATCGCGATCACTGACGCACCGTTGCGCCTCACCGGTCCGATCGGCCGGCTGTTCGCGCCGCTGATGCGCGGCTGAGCGTGCCGGCCGCCCCCGCGGCCGGTGCCCCCGCGATGTCCCCCCCCCCACGCCCCGACCCCGCCGCCGGCCCCGTCTGGATCACCGGGGCGAGCAGCGGCATCGGCCGGGCCGTCGCCGAGCAGCTGCGCGACCGCGGCTGCACCGTCGCCGTCACCGCCCGCGACGCCGATGCCCTCGCCGAGCTCGCCGCCACCCCCGGCCGGAACGGCGGGCGGATCGTCGCCTATCCCGGCGACGTGACCGACGCCGGCCGCATGGCCGACATCGTCGCCGCCATCGAGGACGAGCTCGGCCCGCTCGCGCTCGCCATCCTCAATGCCGGCGTCTACATCCCCGTCGCCGCCGATGCGCCGCTGACCGTCGCCCCCTTCGAGACCACCTTCGCGGTGAACCTCAACGGCACCGTCAACGCCCTCGTGCCGGTGCTCAACCTGATGCGGCCGCGCCGCCGCGGCCACATCGTCATCGTCGCCTCGGTCGCGGGCTATGCGGGGCTGCCGACCTCGGCGGCCTACGGCGCCACCAAGGCCGGGCTGATCAACCTCGCCGAGAGCCTGAAGTTCGATCTCGACAATCTCGGCATCCGCATCCAGCTCGTCTGCCCAGGCTTCGTCGACACGCCGGCGACGAAGAACAACCCGTTCCCGATGCCGCATCTGATGCAGGTGGACGACGCGGCCGCTGCCCTGGTCGAGGGGCTCGCGTCGGACGCCTTCGAGATCACCTTCCCGCGCCGCTTCACGCGCCAGCTGAAGCTTCTGCGGATGCTGCCCTACGGCCTCTATTTCCGCCTGGTTGCCCGATCCACGGGCTGGGACAAGCGCGGCCGCTGAGGGCCCGCTCAGACGGCCTCGTTCGCCCGGATGCGCGCCGACGTCGCCTCCGCCGAGGCCTCGTCGACGGGGAAGTTCCACATCAGCGCGATCGCCGCGAGCTTGAGGGCCACCGGCACCGCCGCGTAGAGCAGCGCCAGCGCGAGCAGGCCGCTGCCCGTGCCGTCGTCGCCGGGCGTGAAGCCGGCCACGTCCAGGATCGGGAAGGCGACGCCGACGGCGAGCGCCAGCGCGAGCTTCGTCGCGAGCCCCCACAGCGCGAAATAGAGCCCCGAGCGCTCCTCGCCGGAGCCGGCGGTGTCGACGTCGATGACGTCGGCCTGGATCGCCGGCGGCAGCACGAGATCGGCCCCCACCGCCGCGCCGGTGAGCACGCAGACGCCGACGAACAGCCAGAGGTCGCCGGGCCCGAGGAAGGGCACGAAGGCAAAGATCGCGCAGGCGAAGATCATCGCCCCGCACCAGGTGCGGTGCTTGCCGAAGCGCCGGCTCAGGCGCAGCCACAGCGGGATGCCGGCGACGCCGGCGATGAAATAGACGAGCAGCAGCACACCGGCGAAGTCCGGCGCCTCCAGCACGCTCGAGACGAAGAACAGGAACAGCGTCGCCGGCAGGCCGTTGGCGAAACCGTTCAGCAGGAAGGCGGCGACGAGGCGCACGAACGGCCGGTTGCGGACGATGTGGCCGAGGCTCGCCCACAACGCCAGCCGGGTGCGCGAGGCGTCGTGCGGCTCCGGCACCAGCCAGACCGCGAGCGCGGCCGTCAGGGGCAAGGCCACGAGCACGAACAGCGCCAGTGCCGCGAGCCCGCCCGCCTGGTCAGCGAGCCCCCCCGACGTGACGGCCACCGGCAGCGCGATCGCCACGACGACGCCGATCACGACCGTGCCCTCGCGCGCGGCGGCGATGCGGGTGCGGCCGTGATAGTCGCGGGCGAGCTCGGCGCCCCAGGCGGTGTAGGGGATCGAGGCGGCCGTCCAGGCGCAGGACAATACGATGCCCCAGAGCAGCAGGTAGGCCGCCGTGGCGCCGGCGGGCGGCGTCAGCATCATCGCTGCTGCGATGGCCGTCGGCAGTGCGGCGGCCGCAAACCAGACCCGTCGCCGTCCGAGCCGCGGGCGGAAGCGGTCGGCGAGCAGGCCGACCACCGGGTCGGAGATCGCGTCGACCAGCCGCACCAGGAACAGCGCCTGCCCGACGGCGGCGAGCGACAGGCCGACCGTCTCCACGTAGAAGGTCGGCACGACGACGTAGAGCGGCAGCGTCAGCGCGGCCAAAGGCAGCGCCGGGAGCGCATAGGCGATCAGCCGCCGCGCCGACAGGGGAGCGTCGGCGGAGGGTTCGCGGGGCGGAGGGGACGCGGGGGCGGTCATCACCGCGGACCGGGTGGGATCAGCGCGGGTCCGCGAAGACGATCTGGCGGACGTCGATGTTGCCGGCGCGGAAGCCCGCCTCGCAATAGTGCAGGTAGAACTCCCACAGCCGCTTGAAGCGCTCGTCGAAGCCGAGCGGCTCGATCGCCGGCCAGGCGGCGCGGAAACGCTCCCGCCATTCGGCGAGCGTGCGCGCATAGTCGAGCCCGAACACCCGCTCGACGCTGATCGGCAGGCCGACACGGCGGCCGAGCTCGGCGAGCGCGCGCGGTGGCGGCAGCATGCCGCCGGGGAAGACGTGGCGCTGGATGAAGTCCGGCGTGCGCCGATAGGCCGGGAACATCCGGTCCTGGATGGTGATGACCTGGATGCCGGCGCGCCCGCCCGGCTGCAGCCGCTTGGCCATCATCTGGAAGAAGGCCGGCCAGTAGCGCTCGCCCACCGCCTCGAACATCTCCACCGAGACGATGCGGTCATAGCGCCCGGTCTCGTCGCGATAGTCGGAAAGCTTGATGTCGACCTTGTCCGACAGGCCCGCATCGGCGATGCGCTTCGTCGCAAACGCGTGCTGCTCGCGGCTGATCGTCAGCGCCGTGACGTGGCAGCCGAACTCGGAGGCGAGAATTTCCGCAAACCCGCCCCAGCCGCAGCCGACCTCCAGCACCCGGTGGCCGGGGCGGATGTCGGTGGCGCGGGCGAGCGCCCGGTACTTCTCCTTCTGCGCCGCCTCGAGGTCGTTCGCGCCGGTCTCGTAGAGCGCCGACGAGTAGGTCATCGAGCGGTCGAGCCAGGCGGAATAGAAGGCGTTGCCGAGGTCGTAGTGGGCGGAGATGTTGCGCTTCGAGCCACGACGCGTGTTGCTGTTGAGGAGATGGCGCAGGTGCAGCAGCATCCGCACCAGCGGGCGCGCCGCCAGCGCCTCCTCGGTGGCGTCGGAGTTGCGCGCGAACAGCTCGAGGAAGGCCGTCACGTCCGGGCTCGACCACTCGCCGGCGATGAAGGATTCGCCGACGCCCACCGTGCCGGCACTGAGCACGCGCCGGACGAAGCGCCAGTCGTGCACGACGAGCTCCGCCTCCGGCCCGGGCTGCCGGCCCCTGACGAGGAAGCGGCGGCCATCCGGCACGACGATGGTGAGATTGCCGATCTCCAGCGCCATCACGACGCCGAAGGCCCGGCGCGCGATGCGGGGAAGGTCGGCGAGAGCCTGGCGGGCCGTCTCGGGCGAAAGTTCGATTGCTCGCTCAGTCATCGCGAAGTCCATGGCCGTTACTTTCGCTCTGCCACGACACGCGGCCCGGCGCCAGTGGCCGGATTGGGTTGCAGCGGCACGCCCTTCCACCAGAGCCGCAAGGCCTCCAGGTGGATGGCCGCGATCACCTTCAGCGTCATCAGCGGCACGCGCCCGCATTCGGAGAGGATCGAGGCGGTGGAGAACCGCCGCGCCCGCCCGACGAAGGTGGCGGCGAGCGTCGGGCCGGCCGCATCCGTCTCGAGGATACGCACCCGCACCGCCTCGCCCGGCGGCAGCAGGCGGAAGTGGTAGGTCTGCTTCATGTCGATGAACGGCGAGACGTGGAATACCTTCGGCCGGCGCTGGCGCAGCCCCTCCGGGCCGGCTTCGCCGTCGCGCACCGGCGCCACATAGGGGTGAAGCTCGCCGAAGGTGTTGCGCACCTCGTAGACGACGGCCGTCAGGCGCTCGTCCGCGCCGTAGCAGAAATAGACCGACAGCGGATTGAAGACGTAGCCGAGCACCTTCGGATAGCAGAGCAGCAGGATGCGGCGCGGCGGCTCCGGGTGGCCGGCGGCGGCCAGCATCGCCTCGACGGCGGGCCGCAGTGCCGAGCCGTCGCGGCGGCCGTGGTCCTTGATGTCGAACGACAGCAGGTTGAACCGCCCGAGCGAGAACAGCGGGCTCGCCCGCCGGGCCTCCTCCAGCCGGTCGATGTCGATCAGGAGCGTGAACACGCGGTACTGGAAGCGGTGGCCGACCGGCTTCATCCGCGCGTGCATGACGTCGCCGGCATAGAGCATCGCAGCCGCCTCCGGCGCCGGCCCGTTCGCCGCCACCGTCGTCGGCATCGTCCGCTCGGTCGCCACGGCCGTCGCCTTCGTCACTCCGCCGCCTCTCGGATGGGCTCTTCTTCCAGCATCGGCTGCTCCGGCCGCCACGGCACGCGGCCACCCAGCGCCTCGGCCACCTCGAGCCCGGATTTCAGCCCGTCCTCGTGGAAGCCGTAGCCGCACCAGGCCCCGCAGAACCACGTGCCCCGCTGGCCCTGGATCGCCGACAGCGAACGCTGCGCCGCCAGCGCGCCCGAGTCAAACTGCGGATGCGCATAGGAATACTGGCCGAACACCGTCTCCGGCGAAGGCGGCTCGATCGGGTTCAGGCTGACGAACAGCGGCCGCTTGTTGTCGAGGTTCTGCAGACGGTTCATCCAGTAGGTCACCGACACGTCGCGGCCGGCCTCGCCGGTGCGGCCGGCGACGTTCCACGACGCCCAGGCAGCCTTGCGCTTCGGCATCAGCCGGACGTCGCGGTGGAGGTAGACGTCGTTCGGACGGTAGCGGACCGCTCCCAGCACTGCCCGCTCGGCAGCGGTGGCGTCGGCGAGCATCCCGAGAGACTGGTCGGAGTGGCTCGCCGGCACGACCGCGTCGAAGCGGTCGGCGTGGCCGGCCTCGTCGGTGACGATCACGCCGGCGGCCGTGCGCTCGATGCGGGCGACGGGCGTCGCCAGCCGGACGCGGCCCGTCAGGCGCTGCATCATCTTCTGCACATACATCCGGCTGCCGCCGCTCACCGTGCGCCAGACCGGCCGCTCGATGTGCATCAGCCGGTGGTTCTCGAAGAAGGCGATCAGGCTCTCGGCCGGGAAGGCCAGCATGTCGGCCGGCGGCGTCGACCAGATCGCCGCGCCCATCGGCTGCAGGTAGTCGGTGGCGAAGCGGCCGCGGAAGCCGCGCATCTCGAGATAGGCGCCGAGGCTGAGGCCCGCGAGCCGCCCCGCCGCCCGGTCCACCGGCGCGGTGCGGTTGAAGCGCAGGATCTCGCGCAGCATCCACAGGAACGCGGGAGAGGCGAGGTTCGTGCGCTGCGCGAACACGCCGCCGAGGCCGTGGCCGCACCACTCGCGCCGGCCGCCGTCGAGCGACACCGACAGGCTCATGTCGCTCGCCTCGGTTTCGACGCCGAGGGTGGCGAACAGCGCGGTCAGGTTCGGATAGGTCAGCTCGTTGTAGACGATGAAGCCGGTGTCGACCGCGATCTGCGCACCGTCGTATTCGATGTCCACCGTCGCGCTGTGCCCGCCCGGCCGGCCCTCACGTTCGTAAAGCACCACCTCGTGCGCGGGAGCGAGCGACCAGGCGGCCGCGAGGCCGGAAATGCCGGAGCCGACGATGGCGATGCGCATGCGGGTGGGCGTCCTTGACTGTCGAACGATGGGGATACTCGTCATGCCGCCGCGCGGATGCGCTCGAAGGCGGCGAGCGCGCGGGCGCGTCCGTCGGCGAGCGTCACCACGGGCAGCGGATAGTCGCGGCCGAGATGGAGGCGGGCAGCGGAGCGGACCTCCGCCGGCGCCTCCCACGGCTTGTGCAGGAAGGCATCGGGCAGGCGGGCCAGCTCCGGCACCCACCGTCGCACGTACGTGCCGTCGGCATCGAACTTTTCGCCCTGCAGCACCGGGTTGAACACGCGCACGTAGGGGGCAGCGTCCGCGCCGGTGCCGGCCACCCACTGCCAGCTCGCCGGGTTGTTCGCCTGGTCGGCGTCGACCAGCGTGTCCCAGAACCAGGCTTCGCCCACGCGCCAGTCGACGAGGAGGTGCTTGACCAGGAACGAGGCTGTGATCATCCGCACGCGGTTGTGCATCCAGCCGGTCGTCCACAGCTGCCGCATGCCGGCGTCGACGATCGGCACGCCCGTTTGGCCGCGCCGCCACGCCGCGACGGCCGCATCCTCGCCGTCCGCCCACGGGAAGTCATCGAAGCGGGGCTGGAAGTTGCGGGTGGCGAGGTCGGGCGCGTGGTGGAGGAGGTGCCAGGCGAACTCCCGCCAGCCGAGCTCGGCGTGGAATTTCTCCACCGCCCGCACCGTCCGCCCGCCCTCGGCGACGCGCGCTGCCGCGGCATGCCAGACGCGGAACGGTGAGATCTCGCCAAAGCGCAGATGCGGCGACAGCACCGAGGTGGTGGTGCCGCCGGGCACGTCGCGATCGTCGGCGTAGCGGGCCAGCGCGGCGTCGAGGAAGGTCGAAAGCCGCTTCTCCGCTCCGGCTTCACCGAGCTCGAAGGTCTCGCGCAGGCCGCCGGCCCAGTCGGGTCGCGTCGGCGTCAGCGTCCAGTCGGCGAGCGTGTCGCTCGCGACCGTGCTGGAGAAGCCTGAAACCGCCGTGGGGGCGGGCAGGGGGCGTCGCGGCTCGCCGGTCGCCCGCGCCGCCCGCCAGAACGGCGAGAACACCCGATAAGGCCTGTCCTCGCCCGAGCGCACCGCCCACGGCTCGTAGAGGAGCGAGCCCTGGAAGCTCTTCACCGCCACACCGTCGGCCGCCAGCCGAGCCTTCAGCGCCGTATCGACGGCGATCTCGCCGCCGCCGTAGCGCCGGTTCCAGAACACCGCGCCGGCACCGCTCTCCGCCACCACCGCCGACACGACGTCGCCGGCCGCCCCACGCCGCAGCACCAGCGGCACGCCGAGTGCGGCGAGGCTCTCCGTCAGCCGCTGCAGCGAGCCGGCGAGCCACCAGCGCGCCGCGCCGCCGAGCGGGCGGATATCTGGGCTCTCCTCATCGAGAACATAGAGCGCCAGCACCGGCGCCCCGGTCGCCATCGCCGCCGCCAGCGCCGGATTGTCGGCCAGCCGCAGGTCGTCGCGGAACCACACGACGGCCGGCCGGGCGGCGGAAGGATCGTCGGAGTTCGGCATCGCGGAGGGGTCTCGTGGGGTATGCGGGTAGGCTGTCGGTCGAGGTACGCGAACGCACCGCCGCCGGATCAGCGCGACCGCAAGCCGGCTATCCTCAGCGGCCCTCGAAGCGCGGTGTCCGCTTGGCGAGGAAGGCATCGCGGCCCTCGGCGAAGTCGGTCGAGGAGAAGCACGCTTCTGCCGCTGCCCGCGCCCGCGCGGCCGCCGCGGGATCGGCCGACACGGCGGCGGCGATCGCCGTCTTCGCCGCCGCGATCGTCAGCGGCGCGTTGGCGGCGATGGTTTCCGCGAGTGCCAGCGTCTCCGTCCGCAGGTCCGCCGCCGGCACCACGCGGTCGACGAGCCCGATCGCCAGCGCCTCGGCGTGGTCGAGGCGGCGGGCGGTGAAGAACATGTCCTTCGCCCGCGAGGCGCCGACGAGGGCCACCACGTCGGCGATCGCCGGCGGCGGATAGGCGATGCCGAGCTTCGCAGCCGGGATCGAGAACACAGCGTCGTCGGCGGCGATCCTGAGATCACAAGCCGCCGCCAGCCCGACGCCGCCGCCGAAGCACGGCCCCCGGATCATCGCCACCGTCGGCTTGGCGGCCATCCGCAGCGCTGCGAACGCCGCCTCGTTGACGTCCTCGTAGGCGCGTGCGCTCGCCGCATCCCGCCGCACCTCGGCGAACTCGGCGATGTCGGCGCCGGACACAAACGCCTGCTCGCCGCCGCCGGCGAGCACGATGACGCGCACGGCAGGCTCTGCGTCAAGCGCGGCGACGAGCGCCGGCAGCGCCTTCCACATCGCCAGCGACACGGCGTTGCGCCGCTCCGGATGGTCGACGATCAGCCAGCCGATCGGCGCCTCCACGGCGATCCGCAGCCGCGGGTCGGTCGCCGGTTCGCCGCCGGCAGCGGTCGCAGGTGGCGTGGAATTCATCGTCATCGGCGCCCCCCGGCGGTGTCGGACCGGCCCAGCAGGCCCGTCGGCCGCCGCCGTGTCAACGCCGCGGCCGCGCGCCGGCTTTGACCTTTGCGCCGAAATCGGCTTGAGAGTGCAGCGTTGCCGCGGCGCACCCGTCCGCCGCCGGCCGACGGGTGCGCCATGACCCTGAAGATCCGCGTGATCCCCTGCCTCGACGTCAAGGGCGGCCGTGTCGTCAAGGGCGTGCAGTTCGTCGACCTCGTCGACGCCGGCGACCCCGTCGAGGCGGCGAAGGCCTACGACGCGGCCGGTGCCGACGAACTCACCTTCCTCGACATCACCGCGAGCCACGAGCAGCGCGGCATCCTCCTCGACGTCGTTCGCCGCACCGCCGAGCAGTGCTTCATGCCGCTCACCGTCGGCGGCGGCGTGCGCACCGTCGACGATATCCGCCAGCTGCTGCTCGCCGGTGCCGACAAGGTGTCGATCAACACCGCCGCCGTGAACGACCGCGGCTTCGTCCGGCGCGCGGCGGAGAAGTTCGGCGACCAGTGCATCGTCGTGGCGATCGACGCCAAGCGCGTGTCGGCGCCGGGCGAGCCGCCGCGCTGGGAAATCTTCACCCACGGCGGCCGCACGCCGACCGGCATCGACGCGGTCGAGTTCGCCGCCGAGGTGGTGTCGCTCGGCGCCGGCGAGATCCTGCTCACCTCGATGGACCGCGACGGCACCAAGGCCGGTTACGACTGCGAACTGGTGCGAGCCGTCTCCGACCGCGTGCCCGTCCCCGTCGTCGCGTCCGGCGGCGTCGGCACGCTCGATCACCTCGTCGAAGGCGTCCGCGAGGGGCACGCCTCGGCGGTGCTCGCCGCCTCGATCTTCCACTTCGGCACCCACACGATCCACGAGGCGAAGGAGCGGCTCGGCGCCGCCGGCATCCCCGTGCGGCTAGACGCGTGAAGCCCATGACGACGAGCCCGACCTCGACCTTCACCCTCGACGATCTCGCTGAAATCGTCGCCCGCCGCGCGACGAGCGGCGACCCGTCGTCCTACACCGCCAAGCTGATCCGCAAGGGCGTGCCGCAGATCGCCAAGAAGCTCGGCGAGGAGGCGGTGGAGGCCGCGCTCGCCGGCGCGCTCGGCCGAACGGACGACTTGCGCGGCGAAGCCGCCGATGTTCTCTATCATCTCGTCGTTCTGCTGCATGCGACGGGCGTCCCCCTCGCCGACGTCTATGCCGAACTGGAACGGCGCACGGCCGTCACCGGCCTCGACGAGAAGGCTTCGCGTCCGAAGGACTGATCACCCAAGTCCGGTTCACCAAGTGCGGCCCATCGCGTGCGAGACCGTCCGTCTCGCCGCCGGGCCTCGTGGACGCGGCTCTCGCGCCCCGCAGAACGGAATGCCGCGCCGAACGATGGATACCACGACCCCGCGGGCGCTCTCGCCCTATCGCGTCTTCACCGAGGGCGAGTGGGCGCGGCTGCGCGCCGATGCGCCGATGACGCTGTCGAAGGACGAGGTCGAGCGGCTGCAGAGCCTCAACGATCCCGTCTCGCTCGACCAGGTGGAGAGCATCTACCTGCCGCTGTCGCGGCTGCTCTCCTTCTATGTCGAGGCGATGCAGGGCCTGCATGCCGCCACCGAGCGCTTCCTCGGCGACGACAACATCCGCATCCCCTTCGTCATCGGCATCGCCGGATCGGTCGCCGTCGGCAAGTCGACCACCGCCCGCGTGCTGCAGGCGCTGCTCGCCCGCTGGCCGTCGAGCCCGCGCGTCGCCCTCGTCACCACCGACGGCTTCCTCCTGCCCAACGCCGTGCTCGAGGCGGAAGGCCTGATGGAGCGCAAGGGCTTCCCGGAAAGCTACGACCTGCCGGCGCTGCTCGGCTTCCTCACCGATGTGAAGTCCGGCCGGCCGCGCGTCTCCGCCCCCGTCTATTCCCACCTCGTCTACGACGTCGTGCCGGGCGAGACGGTGACGATCGAGGAGCCCGACATCCTCATCGTCGAGGGTCTCAACGTCCTGCAGACGCGCTCGCCGCCGAAGGACGCCAAGGCGATCCCCTTCGTCTCCGACTTCTTCGACTTCTCGATCTACATCGATGCCGACGAGGCGGTGATCCACCGCTGGTACATCGAGCGCTTCATGCGCCTGAAGACCACGCGCTTCCGCGACCCGCGCTCCTATTTCCACGGCTTCGCCGAGGTCTCCGAGGAGGAGGCGCTGCGCATCGCCGAGGGTCTCTGGCGGCGCATCAACCTCGTCAACCTGCGCGACAACATCCTTCCCACCCGTCCGCGCGCCGACCTCATCCTCGCCAAGGGCGAGAACCACGCCATCGAGAGCGTCTCGCTGCGCAAGCTGTGAGCGCCGTCCCGACCGCCGCCGCGAAAGGCCCCGCATGCGCCCCCGCTCGCCCGTCGACCGCCTGATCCTCGCCCTCGACGTGCCGACCGTCGCCGAGGCGCGCGCCGTCGTCGCCGAGACCGAGGGCGACGTCGGCGTCTACAAGGTCGGCCTCGAGCTGATCTATGCCGGCGGTGTCGAGTTCGCCCGCGAGCTCGCCGCCTCCGGCAAGCGCGTCTTCCTCGACGGCAAGCTGCACGACATCGACAACACGGTCGCCGGCGCGGTGCGCTCGATCCTGTCGGTCGGCGCCACCTTCCTGACGCTGCACGCCTATCCGAAGACGATGGCCGCGGCGGTCGCCGCCCGCGGCGACGCACCGCTGGCACTGCTCGCCGTCACCGTGCTGACCGCTTTCAACGATGCCGACCTCTCGGAAGCCGGCTACCGCGCCGGCGTCGCCGAGACGGTGGCGATGCGCGCCGCCCAGGCGAAAGCCGCCGGCGTCGAAGGCATCGTCTGCTCGCCGCGCGAGGTCGGCGCGCTCAGGGCGCTGGTCGGTCCGGACGTGTTGCTGGTGACGCCGGGCGTCAGGCCGGCCGGCTCGGCCGCGGGCGACCAGAAGCGCGTGGCGACGCCGGCGGACGCGATCCGCTCCGGGGCCGACATGATCGTGGTGGGCAGGCCGATCCTCGGCGCGCCGGACCGCCGTGCGGCTGCGCGCGCGATCGTCGCGGAACTCGCCGGAGCCTGAGGCGGGACGGGGCCACCCTCGTCTCAGCAGGTTGGCGGCCTGGGTTGGCACCGCCGTCCAGCGAACGCAGGCGCCTGCCTCAGGACGGCGACTTCAGGAACGCGATGATCGCCGCTCTCTCCTCGGGCGAACGGATGCCGCCGAACGGCTTCATCCCGTGCCCCGATGCCACGGCGTCGGGGTTCTCGATGAAACGGTCGAGGGTGGCCTCGTCGAACGTCACGGCGCCATTGGCGAGGGCGGAGGAATAGTTCACCCGCTCCATCGCGCCGGAGGGCCGTCCGACGATGCCATGGAGCGACGGCCCCAGCCGGTTGTCGCCCTCGTTCACCGAGTGGCACGTCCGGCAGGCGTTGTTGAACAGCAGCTTACCCTCCTCGGCGGCGTCCTGGGCGCTGGCGCCGACCGCCGCCGGAAGGGACAGCGCACACACGGCCGCCGTCAGCAGGATGCGGGATCTCATTGTCATCGCCCTCTCCGGGTCACATTGGAACGCTTCCATGGCGAGCCAACGGTCCTCGGCACCGGAGCGTTCCTTCGCCCGTCCCGTATGACGGTCGGACAAAAAGCGGGATTCCCTTGTGGTGAAACGGCTTGAATACGTCTAGAAGAGCATCCGGCTGTGGCGCGCCGGGCGCCGATTCGGCCGCGTCGGTGATTTTATGATCTCGCAGAAGGCGAAGTACGCATTCAAGGCGCTGTTCGCGCTCGCCGCGGCAGATGCCGAGGGGGGCCGCCAGATCCAGGAGATCGCGCTCGCCGAGAAGATCCCGCGCAATTTCCTCGAGCACATCCTGCTCGACCTGAAGCGCCACGGCCTCGTCTCGAGCCGCCGCGGCAAGAACGGCGGCTACCGGCTTCTCAAGCACCCGACCCAGATTACCGTCGGCCAGGTGCTGCGCATCGTCGACGGTCCGGTGGCCCCGCTGCCGTGCCTGTCGCGCACCGCCTACGATCGCTGCGCCGATTGCGTCGACGAAGCCAACTGCCAGGTCCGCCGCGCCTTCGCCGACGTCTACCGGGCCCAGGTGGAAGTGCTCGATTCCCGCACCCTCGCCGACGCGCTGGCCGCCGGCGACCCGGACGATGCGGGGGCTCTCGCCGAGCCGTCGCGCCGCCGCGCCGTCGGCTGACGCGAGCGCGACGCAGCCGGGGACAGACGCGAGCGCGGTCCTGAATCAAGCCGGCGCGGCGGAACGCGAAACGCCGCCGGCGGGTGCCGACGGCGTCTCGTCAAGAACTTCGCACATACCCGCGGCCGGTCGCCCGGGCGGGCCCCGAGCCTGATCCCTGTCCGGTCAGGCCGCCGTCTCGCGGACGGAGATGCCCTTCGACTTCATCAGGTCCTGCAGTTCGCCCGCCTGGAACATCTCGCGGACGATGTCGCAACCGCCGACGAACTCGCCCTTGACGTAGAGCTGCGGGATCGTCGGCCAGTTCGAGTAGGCCTTGATGCCGTCGCGCACGGCCATGTCCTCGAGCACGTTGATGCCCTTGTAGGGGGCACCGACGTAGTCGAGGATCTGCACGACCTGGCCGGAGAAGCCACACTGCGGGAACGTCGGCGTGCCCTTCATGAACAGCACGACGTCGTTGCTCTTCACTTCGTTGTCGATGAAGGCGTTCACGTCAGTCATCGGCTCGTATCCTGCTTTTGCCGGCCCCGGTCGCCCACGCGGGCGAGCCGCAGCGCGGAAACCTCATCCGCCGGCCTCAGCCGGCGACTTCGCCCCCGTCCGCCTTCTTGGCACCCTTCGCCCCGGCGCCCTTCTTCTTGGGCGTCAGGTACTGCCGGAGCTTGGCGTTCTTCACGCGGAAGATCCGCATCATCCCGGCCGCGCGCAGTGTCGGCATGATCTCGCGGATCGCGAGGCCGGCCTGCTTGACCGCATCCTCGGAGGCCGAGGCGTCGGTGAACACCGCAGCGTTCTTCGTGAAGGTGGAGATCGCCGCGTGCAGATCCTCCGCCGATACCTCAGCCATCGGCTTCTTGCGGTCACCCATCGTCGACCCCTGTCCTTCCTTCTCGTGACCGCGCGCGGTCTCTAAGCGTCTGGTGCGGCCGTCTGCAGCGCCAGCGCGTGCAACTGGCCGCCCATGGAACCCTTCAGCGCTTCGTAGACCATCTGGTGCTGCTGCACCCGGGTCTTGCCGGCGAACTTCGACGAGACGACGACGGCGGCATAGTGGTCGCCGTCACCGGCGAGATCGCGAATCTCCACCCGGGCGTCCGGAAGCGCCGCCTTGATCAGCGCTTCGATCTCGCGGGCGTCCATCGCCATCCGTCGGTCCTCACTGTTCGCCGTGCATGAATCGCGGGAACCAATCTTCGTGCCGTGCCCGCAGATTTGCAACGGATATGGCGATTTCCCCTTGCAGGATCAACTCCGTCCCGCCCGTTTCTCCAAGGCGGTCAGCCGGCACCCCGCTCTGGAGGGCGGCAGCCTCGAAGGCGCGAGCGTCGCCGGCGGCCACCGTCACCACGTAGCGCGCCTGGTCCTCGGCAAACAGCGCGACATGAGCGGGCGCCGGAACGGTGACGCGGGCGCCGATGCCCGACGCCATCGCCATCTCGGCGAGCGCGATGGCGAGCCCGCCGTCGGAGAGGTCGTGGACGGCGCTGGCGCGGCCGGCGCGGATCTCGGCCCGAACGAAGTCGCCGTGGCGGCGCTCCTTCTCGAGGTCGACCGGCGGCGGCGGGCCCTCGTCACGGCCGAGCACGTCACGCAGGTAGATCGAGGCGCCGAGGTGGCTGCCATGGCCGCCGACCAGGAAGACGACGTCGCCGGCGCGGGCGAAGGCCGCGGACGAGGCCCTGGAAACGTCGTCGAGGAGCCCGACGCCGCCAATCGCCGGCGTCGGCAGGATCGCCTCGCCGAGCGTCTCGTTGTAGAGCGACACGTTCCCGGAGACGACCGGGAAGTCGAGCGCCCGGGCGGCCTCGCCGATGCCGCGGATGCAGCCGACGAACTCGCCCATGATCTCCGGCTTCTCGGGATTGCCGAAATTGAGGTTGTCGGTCAGCGCGATCGGCAGGGCGCCGGAGGCGGTGATGTTGCGCCAGCACTCGGCGACCGCCTGCTTGCCGCCCTCGAAGGGGTCCGCGTAGCAATAGCGCGGCGTCACGTCGACCGACATCGCCAGCCCGCGGGAGGTGCCGTCGATGCGCACCACCGCGGCGTCGCCGCCGGGGCGGCGCACGGTGTTGCCCTGGATCAGGTGGTCGTACTGCTCCCACACCCAGCGGCGCGAGCTGAGGTCCGGCGAGCCGACGACATCGAGCAGCGTCTGGGCGAGATCCGCCGGCGCCGGCACGGTGGCCGGGTCGAGCGGCAGGCGCGCCGGCCGGGCGACGTGCGGCCGGTCGTACTCCGGAGCCATGTCGCCGAGGTCCTTGATCGGCAGGTCGGCCATCGTCTCGCCCTGGTGGCGGACGACGAAGCGCAGCGTGTCGGTGGTGTGGCCGACGACGGCGAAGTCGAGCCCCCACTTGCGGAAGATCGCCTGCGCCTCGGCCTCCATCTCGGGGCGGAGCACCATCAGCATGCGCTCCTGGCTCTCCGAGAGCATCATCTCGTAGGCCGTCATGCGCGCCTCGCGGCACGGCACCTGGTCGAGGTCGAGCTCGACGCCGAGGTCGCCCTTGGCGCCCATCTCCACCGCCGAACAGGTGAGGCCGGCAGCGCCCATGTCCTGGATGGCGATGACGGCGCCGGACGCCATCAGTTCGAGGCAAGCCTCCAGCAGCAGCTTCTCGGAGAACGGGTCGCCGACCTGAACCGTCGGCCGCTTCTCCTCCGAGCCCTCGTCGAACTCGGCCGAGGCCATCGTCGCGCCGTGGATGCCGTCGCGGCCGGTCTTCGAGCCGAGATAGACGATCGGCATGCCGACGCCGGACGCCGCCGACAGGAAGATGCCGTCGGCGCGGGCGAGGCCGACGGCCATGGCGTTGACGAGGCAGTTGCCGTTGTAGCGGCGGTCGAAGTTGACCTCGCCGCCGACCGTCGGCACGCCGAACGAGTTGCCGTAGCCGCCGATGCCGGCGACGACGCCGGAGACGAGGTGGCGGGTGCGCGGATGGTCCGGCGCGCCGAAGCGCAGCGCGTTCAGCGCCGCGATCGGCCGGGCGCCCATCGTGAAGACGTCGCGCAGGATCCCGCCCACCCCCGTCGTCGCGCCCTGGTAAGGCTCGATGTAGGAGGGGTGGTTGTGGCTCTCCATCTTGAAGACGACCACCATCCCGTCGCCGATGTCGACGACGCCGGCGTTCTCGCCGGGTCCGTGGACGACGCGCGGCCCCGTCGTCGGCAGCGTCCTGAGCCAGCGCTTCGAGGACTTGTAGGAGCAGTGCTCGTTCCACATCGCCGAGAAGATGCCGAGCTCGGTGAGCGTCGGCTCGCGTCCGATGAGGTCGAGGATGCGCTGATATTCGTCGGGCTTCAGCCCGTGCTCGGCGACGAGCGCGGGGGTGATCGCAATGGCGTTCGGGAGCATTCCGGACTCCGGCGGGCCGCAAAGGCGGCGCGGACGAGCGCGTGGCGGGCGGGCCACGCGCCGGGATAGGCGAGGGGCGGTGCCCCGTCAACAGCGCCGCCGCACGATCGCCCCGGCGCCGATGCCGCGGCCGTGGCCGGCGGCACCACGCTTGCGCCGGCCGGGCGGGGGGATCAGCATCGCGCGGATCGGCGGCGGGCGAATGGGGGACTGGCGTGACGGGGGACGGGAAACGCAGGAAGCAGGCGCCGGGCGTCGACGCGCCGGCCCGGTCGTGGCCGCTGTCGACGCTGGCCGCCCTGCTGCTGGCGGTGGTTCTCCTCGCCGCCGGCCCGATGGCGCTCCCCGTCGCGACGCCGGCCCTCGCCCAGACGACGTCCACCGACAGCGGCACCACGGACGCCGCCACACCGGACTCCGCCTCCACGGAGGCCGCCGACGCCGCCGCGGCCAAGGCGCTGTCCGATCTCGTCGAGGCCGCCAAGAAGCAGGGGGCGACGGTGCTCGTCATCGCGCCGCCGGCCCCGGCGGCCGCGACCGAGACCGAGCCGCCGCAGACCTTCGTGCGCTCGCTGATGCACGTCCGCCAGGCGATCCTCAACATCGCCGACAACATTCCCCGCCACGTCGCGGCATTGCCGGACACCCTCCGCACGGCGCGCGAGGCCGGCTTCTTCGAGCGCATCCGTCACTCGGCCTCGATCGCTGTCGCGGCGATCCTGGTCGGCTTCGCGGCGATGCTGTCCTGGCGCCGGGTCGGGCACGCAAAGCTCGACGCCCTGCCGATCGCCCACCCGCAGGATCGCGCCGACCGGTTGTCCTACCTGCTCCTGCGGGCACTCGGCATGGCTGTCGGCATCACCCTCTTCCTCATCGCTGGCGGTGCGGTGGTGGTGGCGCTGTCGGAGGACGTCCACCAGGCCCGCCGGGTGCTGCAGGTGTTCCTGCTGCCGGTGGCGGCGGTGCTGTTCGTGCGCCTGCTCGTCTCGATCGCACTCGCCCCCGGCGCCGCCGACTTCCGCCTCCTGCCGCTCGACGACCGCGCCGCCGGGCGGATCGCGCTGCTCCTCGAGGTGACGGCCGCCATCGCCGCGCTGTTCGCGGCGATCGTCTGGTGGATGGTGACGATGGAGTTCCCGCGCTCCGTCTACCGCCTCACCGGCCTCGTCGGCATCGCCGTCGTCGCGGTCATGCTGTGCGCGGCCGTCTTCTCGGTCAAACGCCACCTCGACGTCGCCGCCCTCACCGGTGCGATCGAGAGCTACGAGATCCCGGCGCGCCGGGTCATCGCGCGGTGGTGGCACGTCGTCGTCGTCGTCGGCATCATCGTCGCCTCCACCGTCGCCGTGCTGCGCCTGCTGCTCGACCTCGAGCGCCCGGTGATGCCGGTGTTCGGACCGTTCGCCGTCGTCGCCGTGGCCATGCTGGTCCACGCCGTGATGCTGCTGCTGATCGACCGCAGCCTGAAGGTGCCGACATCCGTCGCCGTGCCGCCGCTGCGGGGGGCGGACGCGCCTCCGGTCCGCCTCGATCCCGCCGCCGAGGAGGCGGTCACCCAGACGGTCGGCAGCGAGGTCGCCTACGAGCGTGCGAACATCCTGCACGGCCTCGCCGAGCACGCCGCCCTCATCGCCACCTTCGTCGGCGCCATCGTCGCCATCCTGTGGACGTGGGGCGTCGACGTCTTCGACGCCGACGGCATCGTCAGCCATGCCGCCGGCTTCGTGCTGATCGTCGTCGTCGCCATGCTCGCCTACCGGGCGGTCAGGCTGTGGCTCGACCGCGAGATCGCGGTGGAATGGATGGCGGCCCAGGAGGAGGAGGCCCGCGGCGCCTCCGCCTCCGTCATCGGCGCCAACACGCGCCTCGGCACGCTGCTATCGATCGTCCGCAACTTCCTGCTCTTCGCCATCTTCGGCCTCGCCGCGATGATGGCGCTGTCGCAGCTCGGCGTGCCGATCACGCCGCTGTTCGCCGGTGCCGGCGTCGTCGGCCTCGCCATCGGCTTCGGCGCCCAGAGCCTGATCAAGGACATGTTCTCGGGCATGTTCTACCTGATCGACGACGCCTTCCGTCTCGGCGAGTACATCGACATCGGCGCCGCCAAGGGCACGGTGGAGAAGATCTCCATCCGCTCCTTCCAGTTGCGCCACCAGAACGGCCCGCTCAACACCGTGCCGTTCGGCGAGATTCAGCGCCTCACCAACTATTCGCGCGACTGGGTGATCGTGAAGCTGCCGGTGCGCGTCACCTACGACACGCCGGTGAGCAAGCTCAGCCGCGTCGTCAAGGCGCTGTCGAAGGAGCTGCTGGCCGACGAGGACATCGGCCACATGTTCCTCGAGCCGCTGAAGTCGCAGGGCGTCTACCAGATGGAGGACTCCGCCATGGTCATCCGTCTGAAGTTCAAGACGCGGCCGGACGACCAGTTCGTCGTCAAGCGCGTCGTCTACGCCAAGATCCGCGAGACTTTCGAGCGCGAGGGCATCCATTTCGCCCACCGCAACGTCACCGTGTTCATCGGCAACCCCGAGGCGCTCCGCCCCGGCGAGCCGCCGCCGGGGGCGGCGATGGCGGCCCCGCCGACGCAGCCCGGCGTGGTGCCTGCCGCGGCGATGGCGGCCGCCGCCGCCGCGGCCGGCCCGATGTTCGACGACGAGGACGGTCTGCCCCTCGACGACCCGAGCGAGGCGCGCTGACGGCGGCGGCGGCCGCGGCCGTGCCGGGCAGGGAGCGCCGAGAACACGCCATCGTTCGTTGACGCGCCGCGCCGCGCGGCCGATGACGGGCGAGGTGCGATGAGACCGGGCTCGAGCCCGGCGGGGAGGGGTCCCATGCAGACCATGACAGATGCACGCCGTCCGGCGGCGGGAATGGCGGCGCTCGTACTGGCGATGGCGTTAGCCGTTCCGGCCGCCCCGGCCCGGGCCGGCGACGTGTCCGCACCGCAGATCGTCGGTGGCGAGAAGGCGGCCCCCGGCGAGTTCCCGTGGCAGGTGGCGCTTCTCGACAGTGGCGTTTCGAACAATTTCCAGGCGCAGTACTGCGGCGGCGCCCTCATCGATGCGCGCTGGGTGGTCACCGCCGCCCACTGCGTCTTCGACGGCCGCGTCGAACGGCCGAGCGCGGTCGACATCCTCGTCGGCACCACCAGCCTGAAGAGCGGCGGTACCCGCGTCGACGTCGACACCATCGTCGTCCACCCCCGCTACAACGAGCGCACCAGCGAAAACGACATCGCGCTGCTGCGCCTCGCCCTGCCGGTCGACGTCGAGACACTGCCGGTCGTCACCCTCGCCGACGAAGTGGCTCTCACCTCGGCCGGCACGCTCGCCACCGCCATCGGCTGGGGCGACACGCTGGTGAAGGGCGACCGCTTCCCCGTCGACCTGCGCAAGGTGCGGGTGCCGATCGTCACCAACCGTGTCTGCAACGGCCCGCGCTCCTACGCCGGCGAAGTGAAAGTGAAGATGCTGTGCGCCGGCTTCGCCGCCGGCGGCAAGGACTCCTGCCAGGGTGACAGCGGCGGCCCGCTGGTGGTGCCGGACGGCGACGGCGGCTTCGCGCTCGCCGGCGTCACCTCGTGGGGCGCGCGCTGCGCCGCGCCCAACAAGTACGGCGTCTATACCCGCGTCGCCCGTTTCGCGACGTGGATCGAGAAGGTCGTCTCGGCCCCTCGCCGGGGGGCCGCAACGCGCGTGTCCACCGCCTCTCACGCCGCCCCGCCTTGAAGCCGCCCGTCGGGTCGTGCCATAGGGGGGCGCCCCGGTCGCCCGGCCGCGGGCGATCCGGAGACGGTCACCATGGCGGATAATCCAGGTCTGATGAGCGGTAAGCGGGGCCTCGTCATCGGCGTCGCCAACAACCGCTCCATCGCTTGGGGCATCGCCAGGGCGCTCGCCGCCCACGGCGCCGAGATCGCCTTCACCTACCAGGGCGATGCCTTGAGGAAGCGCGTCGAGCCGCTCGCCGCCGAACTCGGCGCCCGCGTCGTCGGCCACTGCGACGTCACCGAGCCCGCCACCATCGACGCCGTGTTCGAGACGCTCGCCGCCGACTGGGGCAGCCTCGATTTCGTCGTCCACGCGGTGGCGTTCTCCGACAAGGACGAGCTCGACGGCCGCTACGTCGACACCTCGCCCGACAACTTCACGAAGACGATGCAGATCTCCTGCTACTCCTTCACCGCGATCGCGCAGCGGGCGGAGAAGCTGATGACGAACGGCGGCGCGATGCTGACGCTCACCTACTACGGTGCCGAGAAGGTGATGCCGCACTACAACGTCATGGGCGTCGCCAAGGCGGCGCTCGAGGCGAGCGTGCGCTATCTCGCCGTCGATCTCGGCCCGAAGGGCATCCGCGTCAACGCGCTCTCGGCCGGCCCGATCAAGACGCTCGCCGCCTCCGGCATCGGCGACTTCCGCTACATCCTGAAGTGGAACGAGTACAACGCGCCGCTGAAGCGCACTGTCTCGATCGACGAGGTCGGCGACGCAGCGCTCTACCTGCTGTCGCCGCTGTCGCGCGCCGTCACCGGCGAGATCCACCACGTCGATTCGGGCTATCACGTCGTCGGCATGAAGGCCGTCGACGCGCCCGACATCTCGGTCGTCAAGGACTGAGGCCGGCTCCGCCCGACACCCTCACCTGCCGAACGGCCCGCTCGGGAGCACCGACGATGCGGACCTTGCCGACGCTCATCCACATCCGCCACGGCCAGACCGACTGGAACGTCGAGAGCCGTCTGCAGGGTCAGCAGGACATTCCGCTGAACCCGCACGGGCGCGGCCAGGCGGCCCGCAACGGCCGCGTCCTCGCCGACCATCTGGAGGCCGCTGGCCTCGATCCCGACACGCTCGACTGGATCGCCTCGCCGCTCGGCCGCGCCCGCGAGACGATGGAGATCGTCCGCGACGCCGCCGGCCTGCCGCCGACCGCCTACCGCCTCGAGCCGCAGCTGAAGGAAGTGACCTTCGGCACGTGGGAGGGCTTCACCATTCCCGAGCTGAAGCTGCGCGACCCGGCGGGCGTAGCGGCGCGGCGGGCCGACAAATGGAGCTTCGTGCCGCCCGGCGGCGAAAGCTACGCGATGCTCTCGGCGCGCATCGCCGCCTGGCTGCGCCACGTCGAACGGCCGGCGGTGATCGTCTCGCACGGGGGCGTCCAGCGCGTGCTGGAAGGCCTGCTGCTCGACCGCCCGAACGCCGAGATCCCGAACCTCGACGTTCCCCAGGACCGCTTCGTCATCTACCGAGCCGGCACGGCCGAGTGGATCTGAGCGGCGGACTGCCGTGAGCGTCGGAGTGCCCTGAGCGAGAGAGTGGCGTGAGCGGCGGAGTGGCGGGAGCGACCTGCTCGTCACCCGGCCAGACGGGAATTCCCCTTCTCCCGGCCGAAGGCGGGGAGAAGGTGGCGCGCAGCGCCGGATGAGGGCCGCCCGACGAAGTCGGGCGGAACAGCCTCGCCGCCGCATCAAAACCCGCGCCGCTCTGCGGCGCTCATCCGCCCTTCGGGCACCGTCTCCCGCCTTCGCGGGAGACGGGACGCCGTCTCACCCGACCTTGAGGTTGCCGGCGGAGGTCTTGCCGCGCTCGGTCAGGAGATCATAGGTGATCTGCTGGCCCTCGATCAGGTTGGTGATGTTGGCCTTCTGCAGCGCGGTGATGTGCACGAACACGTCGCGCGACCCGTCGCTCGGCTGGATGAAGCCGTAGCCCTTCTGAACGTTGAACCACTTCACGGTGCCGGTCGCCATCTCGGACTCCTGCTCGACGCATCAATCGGGGAGCCGGAGTGGAGATAAGCGCGTCCGGCCGAACTGCGAATTCTGCGGTTCACCTGGACCTTGGCGCCGCAGCGCGCGGGTCGGCACGGCACGCCGGTAGAAAGGTCGCACCCAAATTTGCGACCCGGCGCTTCGCGAGTCAATTCGCTCGTGGTGGACGCTGGCCGCGGCCCGCTTCGGTGACATTCTAGCCCGTCGTCGGCCGTCCGTCGGCACCGCGGCCGGGGGAGGGTGCCGCCACCGCTCCGTCGCTGCGCGCCAGATGCGCCTGCAGCAGCAACTGGTAGCGGTCGCGGCTGCGCGACAGGTGCGCCCGCATCGCCAATGCGGCGCCGTCGCCGTCGCCCTCGGCGATCGCCGCCAGGATCGCCGCGTGCTCGGCGTGGATGCGGGCGAGATAGGCGGGGCCGTGGATGGCGTCGCCGGCGATCGCCGCGAGGAAGTCGCGCGGGATCGTGCGGTGGCCGAGCGTCTCGAGCGACTGCGGGAACAGCGGATTGTTGGTCGCCATGGCGATCGACAGATGGAAGGCGAAGTCCGCCGGAGCCGTGCCGCCGCCGCCCCGCATCGCCGCCTCGAAGGCGGCGAAGGCCTCGCGGATCGCCGCCTCCTGCGCGCCCGAGCGGCGGCGGGCGGCGAGTGCGGCGGCCTCCACCTCGATGGCGGTGCGCAGTTCCAGCACGTTCAGCACCGTCGTCAGCCGATCGTGCGCCTCCGGCACGAGGATGGTCAGCCGGTCCTCGGCGGGCGCGAGCACGAAGACGCCCGAGCCCTGGCGCGCCTCCACCCGACCGTCGGCAGAGAGTGCCGCGATCGCCTCGCGCACCACCGTGCGGCTGACGCCGAAGCTCTCGACCAGCGCCGGCTCGGTCGGTAGCCGGTCGCCGGGGCGCAGGTCGCCGTCCTCGATGCGCTGGCGCAGCGCCTCGATCACCTTGTCCGCGAGCTTCGGCCGGCGTGTCATGCCTCTCCCGTCAGTCCCCGAGGAAGTCCGCCCTGGGCGGCGTGAACACGTCGACGAGGGCACCCGCCTCCACCGCCACGCAGCCGTGCACGGCATCGCCCGGCACCAGGAACGACGACCCGGCGGACAGCCTCGTCGTCACGCCTGAAATCGTGACGTCGAACGTGCCCGATTCGACGAGGCTGCATTGTATGTGCGGATGGCTGTGCAGTGCACCGACGGCGCCCTGCTCGAAGGCGACGCGCACCATCATCATGCGCTCGTCATGGGTGAGCAACTGCCGGCGGATGCCGCCGCTGAGGTCCGTCCAGGCCGCCGCGGCGGCATCGACGAAGGGGCCCGAGGCCGCGTGGTCGGTCATCGCCGTTCTCCTCACCGCGCCAGCCAGCCGCCGTCGACCGGCAGCACGGCGCCATGCACATAGTCCGACGCCTCGCTCGCGAGGAATACGGCCGCACCGCCGAAGTCGGCGGGCTTCGCCCAGCGCCCGGCCGGGATGCGCTTCAGGATCTCGGTCGAGCGCTCGGTGTCGGCGCGCAGCGCCTCGGTGTTGTTGGTCTCGGCATAGCCCGGCGCGATGGCGTTGACGTTGATGCCGCGCCCCGCCCACTCGCAGGCGAGCAGCCGCGTCAGCCCGGCGAGGCCGCTCTTCGACGAGGTGTAGGCGGCGATGCGGATGCCGCCCTGGAAGGCGAGCAGCGAGGCGACGTTGATCACCTTGCCCGTCCGCCCCGGCTCGGCCAGCACCCGCCGCCCGAACGCCTGGGCGAGGAAGAACGCCGACTTCAGGTTCGAATCCATCACCGCGTCCCAGTCGGCCTCCGTCACGTCGACGGCGTCGGCGCGGCGGATGATGCCGGCATTGTTGACGAGGATGTCGATCGGCCCGACGAGCCCCACCGCCGCGTCGAAGACCGCCCCGGCGCCGTCGGGGGAAGTGACCTCGCGGAGCTCGAGGCTGAGCGGCGCGGCCTTGCCCCCGGCGGCGGTGATCGCCGCCATCGTCTCGTCCATCGGCGAGCGCCCGGCGAGCACCACGGTGGCGCCGGCGGCGGCGAGCGCCTCGGAAATGCCTCGGCCGATACCGGTGTTGGCACCGGTGACCAGCGCCCGCCGGCCGGCGAGCGAGAACAGGCTCATCGTCAACGCAGGCTCTCCATCGCCACCGGGTCGACGTCGGTATAGTCGACGTTGTCGCCCGCCATCGCCCACACGAAGGTGTAGTTGGCTGTACCGGCGCCGCAATGGATCGACCAGCCCGGCGACAGCGCCCCTTCCTCGTTCTTCAGCACGAGATGGCGGGTCTCGTCGGGCTCGCCCATGAAATGGAAGACGCGCGCCGCCTCCGGCAGGGCAAAGTAGAGATACGCCTCCGAACGCCGGTCGTGCACATGCGCCGGCATGGTGTTCCACACCGAACCGGTGGCGAGCGCGGTGTAGCCGAAGACGAGCTGGCACGACTTGCAGACCGCCGGATGCACGAACTGGAAGATTGAGCGCTGGTTCGACGTCTCCGGCGTGCCGAGGTCGACGCGCTTCGCGCTGGCCTGCGGGATCGCCACCGTCGGATGGGCCGTGTGGGCCGGGGCGCTGACGAAGTAGAACCGCGCCGGCGCCGCCCCCTCGTCGCTGTCGAAGGTCACCGGGCCGGCGCCCATGCCGATGTAGATGACGTCGCGGTGGGCGAGGGGATGGCGCGTGCCGCCGACGGTGACGCCGCCGGCGGCGCCGATGTTGACCACCGCCATCTCGCGCCGGTCGAGGAAGCCCGGCGTGCCGGTGGGGGCGGCAGCCGTCAGCGTCAGGGGCGTGCCGTCCGGCACGGCGCCGCCGACGATCAGCCGGTCGAGATGCGTCGCGACGATCGCGATCTCGCCCGCCCGGAACAGGTTCTCCACCAGGAACGCCTTCCTGAGCGCCTCGGTATCGAAGCCCTGCGCCTCCTCGGGCGTCGGCGCCCACCGCTTCTCGATCCGCATGCGCGTCGCTCTCCTGCCTCGGCGGACCCCGCAAAAAGGGGGATGACCGCCCGAAAAATTCATACTATGACATACAAGTCATCATATGAATTGTCGAGGCCCGACGACGTGCCCTTCGCGCTTTCAGCTCTCCCCGGCGGTCCGCAGCAGCGCCTCGACGGCGTCGCGGCGCGGCAGCGGCGCCACCGCGCCGTAGCCCTGCACGGAGAGCGCCGCGGCGGCGTTGGCGAAGCGGGCGCTGGCGAAGGCGTCCCCGGTCGCCAGCCACTCGGCCAGGAACGCCCCGTCGAAGGCATCGCCCGCACCGGTCGCGTCGACCGCCTCGACCCTGTGCGGCGCGATCCGGGCCCGTGCGTCAGCGGTGGCGACGAGCACGCCGTCGGCGCCCATCGTCAGCGCCACCACCTTGGCGCCGCGCTTCAGCAGCCGGTCGCAGATCGTGTCGGGATCGTCGACGCCCATCAGGGTTCGCGCATCGTCGAGGCCAGGCAGTACGATGTCGGCATGCCGGAGTGTCGCATCGATCACCGACCAGGCCCGCTCGAGCGTCCACAGCTTCAGGCGCAGGTTGGTGTCGTAGGAGATGGTGACGCCCGCCGCCCGGGCCGACTCGATCGCGGCGAAGGACGCCTCGCAGGCCGTCTCGGAGATCGCCTGGCTGATCGCCGACAGGTGCAGCACCCGGGCGGCACGGATCGCCGACAAGGGCATCCGCTCGGCCGTCATCCGGCTCGCCGCCGAGCCCGACCGGCGGTACTCGAAGCTGTGGCCCTCGGCGCCGTGGGTGACGAAATAGAGGCCCGTCGGCGCGGCGGCATCGACCTGCACCGTCGTCGTGTCGACGCCCTCCGCCTGCCAGAGGTCGAGCAGCATCCGGCCGAACAGGTCGCTGCCGACGCGGCTGACGTAGCCGGCGGAAACGCCGAGGCGGGCCGCGGCGATCGCCGTGTTGGAGGTGTCGCCGCCGAACCCCTGGCGCCACGCCGGCCCGTCCTCGGGCCGGTTGAACTCCACCATCGCCTCGCCCAGGCACAACAGCGCCGGTCCGTGCTTCATGGCCCCCGCCACCGCCCGGTCCGTTCCCGTGGCGTCGCTCCGCCTCTGCGGCATCCAGCGTCCTCCCCCTCAACCCCGACGTGCCCCGGCCAACTGGTCTGGCCACTTGACCATCTAACCAACGGGGTCATACTCGGCAAGCCTTGGAGGGGGCTACCCGTGCCGATCACACCCATTGCGCCGCTGCGTCTCTACCAGAAGGTGGCCGAGCAGCTCGCCCGCCTCGTCGCCGCGGGGGAGCTCCCGGTCGGCAGCCGCCTGCCCGCCGAGCGCGAGCTGGCACAATCCCTGGGCGTATCGCGTCCCGTCGTTCGCGAGGCGATGATCGCGCTCGAGCTCGCCGGCGTCGTCGAGGTGCGGATGGGCTCCGGCGCCTGGGTCGTCCACGCACCGTCGCCGGACCTCGTCACCGGCGGCTTCGCCCGCGCGCTCGCCGATGCCGGCAGCGGCCCGCTCGCCCTGGTCGAGGCGCGCGAGGCGATCGAGGGCGAGACGGCGGCCCGTGCGGCGCTCGCCCGCTCGGACGCCGACCTCGCCGCGCTCGCCGCCGCCATCGCCGAGATGCGCGCCTGCCCGGGGGCGGCCGCCCACAGCGACGCCGACCACGGCTTCCACGTCCGCATCGCCGAGGCGACCGGCAACGAGGTGCTGGCCCGCATCGTCGACCAGCTCTGGCGGGAGATGTTCTCGCCGCTGTTCCTGCGCATGGGCGACACCACCGGCCTGTTTCGTGGCGCCCGCGAGGGGACGGCGCACGAGCACGAGGCGATCCTCGCCGCCATCGCCGTTCGCGATCCCGACGCCGCCCGGGCCGCCATGCACCTCCACCTCGCCACCGTCCGGCGCGTGCTCACCACCCCGGCCGAGGACGTCGTCACCGCCGGCGGCCCCGACCTCTCCCGGGAGGCCGTGCCGTGCTGATCTCCGACGACCGCCTGCTGCCCGCCGATCCCGCGACCCGCGCCATCGCCCGCCGCCTCTACGAGGCCGTCCGGCATCTGCCGATCATCTCCCCGCACGGCCACACCGATCCGCGCTGGTTCGCGGAGAACGAGCATTTTCCCGATCCGGCGCAGCTCCTTGTCGTGCCCGACCACTACGTCTTCCGCATGCTGCACAGCCAGGGCGTGCGCCTGGAAGACCTTGGCGTGCCCCGCCGCGACGGCGGTCCGGTCGAGACCGACCCCCGCGCCATCTGGCGCCGCTTTGCCGCGCACTGGCACCTCTTCCGCGGCACGCCGACCCGCCTCTGGCTGGACCAGACCTTCCAGGATCTGTTCGGCATCGACGTCCGCCTCTCGGCTGACACCGCCGACGAGACCTATGACGCCATCGCCGGCTGCCTCGCCCGCGACGAGTTCCGGCCGCGCGCCCTCTACGAGCGCTTCAACATCGAGGTGATCGCCACCACCGAGAGCCCGCTCGACGACCTCAAGTGGCACGCGATGATCCGCGCCTCCGGCTGGCCCGGCCGCGTCGTCACCGCCTACCGCCCGGATCCCGTCGTCGACCCCGACTTCGAGGGCTTCGCCGCCAACCTCGATCGCCTCGCCGACATGACCGGCGAGGACACGCGATCCTGGCGCGGCTACCTCGCCGCCCACCGCGCCCGCCGCGCCGTCTTCCAGTCCTTCGGCGCCACCGCCACCGACCACGGCCACCCGACCGCCCGCACGGCCAACCTCGGTCCGGCCGAGGCCGAGCGCCTGTTCGACCGCGTCGTCTCCGGCCGCGGCGAGGCTGGCGACGCCGAGCTCTTCCGCGCCCAGATGCTCACCGAGATGGCGCGCATGAGCCTCGACGACGGCCTCGTCATGCAGATCCACCCGGGCTCGTTCCGCAACCACGACGCCTCGGTTTTCGCCCGCTTCGGCCGCGACAAGGGCGCCGATATCCCGATGCCCACCGGCTACGTCGAGGCGCTCAAACCGCTGCTCGACGCCTTCGGGGCGGAGCGCGACCTCTCGGTCATCCTCTTCACGCTGGACGAGACCGCCTATTCCCGCGAGCTCGCCCCGCTCGCCGGCCACTATCCGTGCCTCAAGCTCGGGCCGGCCTGGTGGTTCTTCGACAGCCCGGAGGGCATGCGCCGCTACCGCGAGCTCGTGACCGAGACGGCCGGCTTCTACAACACCGTCGGCTTCAACGACGACACCCGCGCCTTCCCCTCGATCCCCGCCCGCCACGACGTCTCGCGGCGGGTCGACTGCGGCTTTCTCGCCAACCTCGTCGTCACCCACCGCCTCGACGAGGACGAGGCGCACGCGGTGGCGCACGACCTCGCCTACCGTCTCGCCAAGGAGGCCTACCGCCTGTGACCGCGCGCGCCGGGGAGGGCGCGCGGCACAGGCTTCGCAACGACCACCAGGGAGGACCAACAATGAACGCCTTCAAGAGCTTCACGCTGCCCTTCGCGCTCGCCGGCGCGCTCATGTCCACCACCGCGTTTGCCGCCGACACCATCGTGCTCAAGTCCGCCGACATCCACCCGGACGGCTACCCGACGGTGGTCGCGGTCGAATACATGGGCGAGCTCCTGAAGGAGCGCTCCGGCGGCCGACTGTCGATCGACGTCCTCAACGCCGCCCAGCTCGGCCAAGAGAAGGACACCATCGAGCAGACGCGGTTCGGCGTCATCGACATGAACCGCATCAACCTCGCGCCGCTCAACAACCTCATCCCCGAGACGAGCGTCCCGGCGCTGCCGTTCATCTTCAAGTCGACCGAGCACATGCGCGAGACGATGGACGGCCCGATCGGCGAGGAGATCCTCGCCGCCTTCGAGCCGCACGGCCTGATCGGCCTCGCCTTCTACGATTCCGGTGCGCGCTCCTTCTACAATTCGAAGAAGCCGATCGTCACCGTCGAAGACATGAAGGGCATGAAGATCCGGGTGCAGCAGTCCGACATGTTCGTCGGCATGGTCAACGGTCTCGGCGCCAACGCCACGCCGATGTCCTTCGGCGAGGTCTATTCCGGCCTGCAGACCGGCGTCATCGACGGCGCCGAGAACAACTGGCCGAGCTACGAGTCCACCAAGCACTTCGAGGTGGCGCCGTACTACAGCCTGTCGCAGCACTCGATGGCGCCGGAAGCCCTGGTGATGTCGAAGATCGCCTGGGACAAGCTCACCCCCGAGGACCAGGCGCTGGTGAAGCAGGCGGCGAAGGACTCGGTGGCCAAGATGCGCGAGCTCTGGGACGCCCGCGAGGCGGAGTCGCGCAAGATGGTCGAGGCCGGCGGCGCCAAGATCAACGAGGTCAACAAGGAGGAGTTCATCGCCGCGATGCAGCCCTTCTACGCCTCCTTCGTCACCGACCCGAAGCTGAAGGACCTCGTCGCGCGGATCCAGGCGGGGGAGTGAGAGCTGGCTAGATCGCCGGGTTCCAGTTCTTCGCGCTGACGCGCGCCAAACCCGCGAAGGCGTCCCTCCCCTGCCAGGGGGAGGGACAGGCGACCGCAGGTCGCCAGGGTGGGGCCCGTCAATCCGCACGACCACGCCGACGTCGCGCTCCGGATTGACGGGCCCCCACCTGCCGGCTTCGCCGGCTGTCCTCCCCCCTGACAGGGGGAGGACGCGCTCCACTTGCTGCGCCCGCTGCGCAGTTTTTTTCCGGCAGGGGGAGGACGCGTCCCGTCTGCCGCCCACCCGAGGCCCCCCATGCGCACCGCCCACTCCGATGGCATCGCCGACCACCACCTCCCGCCGGCGCTGGTGCTGATCTCGCGCGTCCTCGGCGTGCTCTCCACCCTCGCCCTGTGGATCGCCGCGGTCGGCCTCGTGCTGATGACCGCCTTCGTCGCCTGGCAGGTGTGGGGCCGCTATGTGCTGAACGCCTCGCCCGCCTGGACCGAGCCGGCGGCGATCGTGCTGATGGGCTGGTTCATCTTCCTCGGCGCCGCCGTCGGCGTCCGCGAGAACTACCACCTGGGCTTCGAGGTGCTGCTCGCCATCGCCTCGCCGCGCGCCGCCTTCGCCATGCGCTGCGTCAGCGACGTCGTCACCGGCGGCTTCGGCGCCGCCATGGCCTGGTACGGCATGACGCTGACGATCGGCACCTGGACGGCCACCCTGCCGACGCTCGGGCTGCCCGGCGGCGTCGACTACATGCCGATCGTCGGCGGCGGCGTGCTGATCTTCCTGTTCTCGCTCGAGCGGCTGGTGCGCCGCTTCGTCATCGGTCCGGGCCGGGAGGACGTCTCTTGGAACTCCTGATCCTGTTCGGCACCTTCGTCGGGCTGCTGTTGATCGGCACGCCGATCGCCTTCTGCCTCGGCATCGCCTCGCTCGCCACCGTCGTCTACATGGGCCTGCCGCCGCTCATCGTCTTCCAGCGGATGAATTCCGGCGTCAGCTCGTTCTCGCTGATGGCGATCCCGTTCTTCATCTATGCCGGCGACCTGATGGTGCGCGGCGGCATCGCCGCCCGGCTGGTGGCGCTCGCCGCCGGCTTCGTCGGCCACTTCCGCGGCGGCCTCGGCCAGGTCAACATCGCCGCCTCGACGCTCTTCGGCGGCATCTCCGGTTCGGCGGTGGCCGACGCCTCGGCGATCGGCGGGCTGATGATCCCGCAGATGAAGGCGCGCGGCTACGACGTCGACTATGCCGTCAACGTCACCGTCACGGCGGCGATCATCGCGCTCCTGATCCCGCCCTCCCACAACATGATCATCTATGCGATCTCCGGCGGCGGTGGCATCTCGATCGCCGACCTGTTCACCGCCGGCATCATCCCCGGCCTGCTTCTGGCGATGGCGCTGGCGGTCGCCGCCTTCTTCGTCGCCCGCCGCCGCGGCTACCCGACCGAGCCCTTCCCGGGCTTCGCCAACCTCGGCTGGCGGGCCCTGCAGGCGATCCCCGGCATCCTGCTCATCGCCATCATCTTTGGCGGCGTTCGCTCCGGCGTCTTCACCGCCGCCGAGAGCTCGTGCATCGCCGTCGTCTACGCCCTGCTGGTGACGCTGCTCGTTTACCGCGGCCTCGGCTGGTCCGGCTTCGTCGAGGCGACGCTGGGGGCCGCCCGCACCACGGCGATGGTGCTCCTCGTCATCGGCTGCGCCGCCTCCTTCGGCTGGCTGCTCGCCTACCTGCAGGTGCCGGCGGCGCTCACCGGCTTCCTGAAGGCGATCAGCGACGAGCCGCTCGTCATCTTCCTGCTCCTCAACATCGTGCTCCTGTTCCTCGGCACCTTCATGGACATGTCGCCGCTGATCATCATCACCACGCCGATCTTCCTGCCGGTGGTGACGGCCTTCGGCATGGACCCCGTCCACTTCGGCGTCATCCTCATCCTCAATCTCGGCATCGGCCTCTGCACGCCACCGGTGGGGGCGGTGCTGTTCGTCGGCTGCGCGGTGGCGAAGATCCCCCTCGGCCAGGCGCTCCGGACGATCTGGCCCTTCTACTGCGCCTCCCTCGCGGTGCTGATGCTGGTGACGTACATTCCGGCCCTCTCCCTCTGGCTGCCGTCGCTCTTCCGCTGAACCCGGACCCTCGCATGTCGCTGCCGCGCCTCTCGAACGCCACGCTCGGTCGGCTGCCGCCGGCCGTCGCCCGCCCCGCCTACGACCGGGCCGCCGTCACGCCCGGCATCGTCCATCTCGGCATCGGCGCCTTCCACCGCGCCCACCAGGCGCCGGTGATCGACGACCTGCTCGCCGCCGACACTTCCTGGGGCATCGTCGCGGCGAGCCTGCGCAGCCCCGCCACCCGCGACGCGCTCGCCCCGCAGGACGGCCTCTACACGCTCGCTGTCGCCGGCGCCGAGGGCACCAGCCACCGCGTCATCGGCTGCGTCACCGAATTGCTCGTCGTGCCGGAGGACCGCGCGCGCCTCATCGCCCGTATGGCCGATCCGCGCGTGCGCATCGTCAGCCTCACCGTCAGCGAGAAGGGCTACTGCCACGACCCCGCCACCGGCCGCCTCGCCGAGGACCACCCCCTCGTGCGGGCCGACCTCCTGGACCCGCACGCGCCGTCGAGCGTGCCCGGCCTGATCGTCGAGGCGCTCGCCCGCCGCCGCGCCGACGGCCTCGCCCCCTTCGCGGTGATGCCGTGCGACAACCTCCCCGCCAACGGCGCCACCGTCCGCCGCATCGTCGCCCGCTTCGCCAGCCTCCGCGACCCCGACCTCGGCCGCTTCGTCGAGGGCGAGGTGGCCTTCCCGGCGACGATGGTCGACCGCATCACGCCCGCCACCACCGACGCCGACCGGGCGGCGATCGCCGCCGCCACCGGGCTGGAGGACGCCTGGCCGGTCGTCACCGAGCCGTTCAGCCAGTGGGTGGTCGAGGACCGCTTTCCCGCCGGCCGGCCGGACTTCGCGGCGGCCGGCGTCACCGTCTCCAACAAGGTGCCCGCCTACGAGCGCATGAAGATCCGCCTCCTCAACGGCCCTCATTCGACGCTCGCCTATCTCGCCGTGCAGATGGGCCGCGAGACGGTGGCGGACGCGATGCACGACCTCCACCTAGTGCGCTTCCTCGCGATGATGATGCGCGACGAGATCGAGCCGACGCTGCGCCCGGACGGCCTCGGCGACCTCACCGGCTATCGCCACGAGACCTTGAAGCGTTTCGCCAACCCGGCGCTCCGCCACCGCACCCGCCAGATCGCCATGGACGGCTCGCAGAAGCTGCCGCAGCGCCTGCTCGGCTCCGTCCGCGACCGGCTTTCCGCCGGCGCCCCGATCGACCGCCTCGGCCTGGCGCTCGCCGCCTGGATGCGCTGGGTCGTCGGGGTGGACGAGGCGGGCAAGCCGCACGACCTCAATGACCCCCTGGCCCCGAAGCTCACTGCCATCGCCGCGAAGGCTGGCCGTGACGCCGCGGCGCTGGCGACCGGCCTCCTCTCCGTCCGCGAGATCTTTGGCGACGACCTCTCGACCGACCCGCGCCTCAAGGCGGCGGTGGTGCAGGCGCTGGCGAGCTTGTTGGAGCGCGGCACCGCTCGGACACTGGCGGAGTGGGACAGGGAGTAGAGGCGGGCGCATCTCCTTCTCCCACTGGCGCGCGCTGTTGCCCGCTATGCCCAAGGTCGCCCGTACTCGAGGTCGCCCACTGGCGCCTGCTGCCGCATGCACTGGCGGAATGGGCATCCACCCCTCCGGAGTCATTCCCGGCCTTGTGCCGGGAACGCATGCAACGTCAGCCCGGTCGCACTTTCCCCTCCAACGCCGTGAGCGCTGGAACGAATGGGTTCCCGGCACAAGGCCGGGAATGACCACCAAGAGGGTTCACCCCGCGACATCCGGTGGGGGAGCGGCTGACATCCGCGCTCTGGCACCGCGCTGCGCGCCACCTTCTCCCGCCGGCGCGGGCTAGCGGGACCCCACTTTCGAATGTGTCTTGACAGCCGGCCGCACCGGAGAGACCGTTAGCACACAAACGATAACGCTTGCCGAGCGAAGCCCGCCCGCGCGGGTGCGAGGGGACCGATGAGCTATCTGAGGCCGCGCACGGTCGAGGAGGCCGTCGAGATGCTGGCGGAGCCCGCCTGCATCCTCGCCGGGGGCACCGACGTGTTCCCCGCCCTCGTCGACCGCCCGGCCCCCGCCCGCATCGTCGACCTCTCCCGCCTCGAGGGCCTGTCGGCGATCACGCTCGAGCCCGGCCTCGTGCGCATCGGCGCTCGCGTCACCTGGAGCGCGCTCGTCCGCGCGCCCCTGCCGCCATGCTTCGCCATGCTGAAGGCGGCCGCCCGCGAGGTCGGCTCGGTGCAGATCCAGAACGCAGCGACGATCGCCGGCAACCTCGTCAACGCCTCGCCCGCCGCCGACGGCGTGCCGCCGCTCTTGGCGCTCGACGCCTTCGTCGAGATCGCCGGCCCGCGCGGCCGCCTCCGCGTCGCGCTCGCCGACTTCATCACCGGCTACCGCAAGACGGTGCTGGCCCCGGGCGAACTCGTCACCGCCATCCTGGTGCCGCGGACGATCGAGGCCGGCCGCTCGGCCTTCCTAAAGCTCGGCACCCGGCGCTATCTCGTCATCTCGATCGCCATGGTCGCAGCGGTGGTGCGGATGGAGGCGGGCAGGGTGGCCGAGGCCCGCGTCGCCGTCGGTGCCTGCTCGGCGGTGGCGAAGCGGCTGCTCTCCCTGGAAGACGCCCTCGCCGGCGCGGACCTTGCCGAGCCGCTGTCGACGCGGGTCATGCCTGAGCACCTGGCCCACCTCGACCCGATCGACGACGTCCGCGCCACCGCCGCCTACCGGCGCGAGGCGGCGCTGGAACTGGTGCGGCGCGCCCTCGACGCCTGCACCGCCGACCCCGACACCCCGGAGGGCTGACCGATGCTGGAGACCGTGCACAAGCCCGCGGTGGCCGATGACGGCAGGTCCGCCGCCGCGTCAGCATCCATCCAGTCCGCAAGCCACGCCGCCGCTGGCGCGAACGCCATCACCTTCATCCTCAACGGCCGCGAAACCGCGACCGACGCGTCGCCGGCGCGGCGGCTGACGTCGGTGCTGCGCGACGATCTCGGCCTCACCGGCACCAAGGTCGGCTGCGACGCCGGCGACTGCGGCGCCTGCACGGTGCTCCTTGATGGCGAGCCCGTCTGCGGCTGCCTCACCGCCGTCGGCCAGGTCGAGGGCCGCTCGGTCGAGACCATCGAGGGCATCAGTGATCGGCATCCGGCGGCCAAGCGCCTGCAGGACGCCTTCCTCGCCCACGGTGCCGCCCAGTGCGGCATCTGCACGCCGGGGATGCTGGTGTCGGCGACGGCGCTGCTGGAGCGGGAAACCGCACCGTCGGAAGCGGCCGTCTTCGACGCCATCGGCGGCGTCCTCTGTCGTTGCACGGGCTACCGAAAGATCGTCGCGGCGGTGCTCGATGCTGCCGGCGGGGACGGGGCCGTCGACGCCCGTCATCACGGCACCGTCGATGGCACCGTCGGCGCGCCGGTGACGGCCGGTGCCGTCGGACGCCGGCTGGCGCGGCTCGATGGCGTTGAAAAGGTTGAAGGTTCTGACATTTTCGGAGCCGATTTCGCCCCGGCGGGAACGCTGGCGCTCCGTGCCGTCCGCAGCTCGTTCCATCACGCCCGCTTCCGGCTCGGCGACGTGGCGGCGTGGATCGCGAAAAACCCCGGCGTTCTCAGGGTCTTCACTGCCGCCGACGTGCCCGGCGAGAACCGCTTCGGCGTCATCCCGCCGTTCGCCGACCAGCCGGTCTTCGCCGTGTCGGAAACCCGCTTCCGCGGCGAGGCGGTCGCCGCCGTCGTCGGCGAGCCGCATGTGGTGGCCTCGCTGTCGCTCGCGGATTTTCCGGTGGAGTGGGAAGAGCTTGCGGCGCTGACGACGATGGATGCGGCGCTCGCCCCCGGTGCGGACGCCGTGCAGCCCGGCCGCGTCGGCAACGTGCTGGTGAAGGGCCGCGTCGTCCGCGGCGACGTCGAGAAATCCTTACAGGACAACGCTCTCGTCACTGTCGAGGGCGACTTCTCCTCCGGCTTCGTCGAGCACGCCTACATCGAGCCGGAGGCCGGTTTCGCCCGGCGCGTCGGTGACCGCATCGAGGTGCAGGCCTGCACCCAGTCGCCCTACATGGACCGCGACGAGGTGGCGAAGGTGCTCGGCATCGCGCCCGAGGCCGTCCGCATCATCCCGACCGCGGTCGGCGGCGGCTTCGGCTCGAAGCTCGATCTGTCGGTGCAGCCCTTCGTGGCGGTCGCCGCCTGGCACCTCGACCGGCCGGTGCGGATGGTCTACTCGCGGCCGGAATCGATGGCGACGACCACCAAGCGCCACCCGGCGAAGATGCACATCCGCGTCGCCGCCTCTCCCGACGGCCGGATCCAGGCGTTTGATTTCGCAGCCGATTTCAACACCGGCGCCTATGCCTCGTGGGGGCCGACGGTGGCTAACCGCGTGCCCGTGCACGCCTCCGGCCCCTATCTCGTGCCGCACTACCGGGCGCTGACGCGGGCCGTTCACACCCACCTCGTCCCCGCCGGCGCCTTCCGCGGCTTCGGCGTGCCGCAGGCGGCGGTGGCGCAGGAGCAGGCCTTCGACATGCTGGCCGAAAAGCTCGGCCTCGACCGGCTCGAGTTCCGCCTGTTGAACGCACTCCGGCCCGACCAGCCGACGGTGACCGGCCAGGTGCTGGGCGAGGGCCTGGGCATCGTCCCGTGCCTCGAAGCGCTCCGCCCGCACTGGGCGCGCGCGCTCGAAGACGCCAGCGATTTCAATGCGAAGGCCACCGGCCCCCGCCGCCGCGGCGTCGGCGTCGCCGGCATGTGGTACGGCTGCGGCAACACCTCGCTGCCGAACCCCTCGACCATCCGCCTCGGCCTCAAGCCCGACGGGCGGCTTTCGCTGCACCAGGGCGCCGTCGACATCGGCCAGGGCTCGAACACCGTCGTCACCCAGATCGCCGCCGAGGCGCTGGGCGCGCCGATCGTGATCATGGATCGTGTTTCCGCCGACACCGATCTCACCCCCGACTGCGGCAAGACCTCCGCCTCGCGCCAGACCTTCGTCACCGGCAAGGCGGCCGAGCTCGCCGGCCGGGCGCTGCGCCGGGAGATCCTCCGCCTCGCCAACGCCGGCGAGAGCGCCCGCCTCACCTTCGGTCCCGGCACAGTCACGGTCACCGACGGCGACCACGCCCGCACCCTCGACCTCGCCGCGATGGCGCCCGACGCCCGCGGCTATGTCCTTGCCGTGGAAGAGACCTTCGACCCGCCGACCTCGCCGCTCGATGCCGACGGCCAGGGCAGCCCCTATGCCGTCTATGGCTGCGGTGCCCACATCGCCGAGGTCGAGGTCGACACCACGCTCGGCACCGTCAGGGTCCTGAAGATCACCGCCGCCCACGATGTCGGCCGCGCCATCAACCCGACGTTGGTGGAAGGCCAGATCGAGGGCGGTGTCGCCCAGGGGTTGGGCCTCGCGCTGATGGAGGAGTTCTTCCCCGGTCGCGGCGAGAACCTCCACGACTACCTGATCCCCACCGTCGGCGACATGCCGGAGGTCGTCTCGATCCTGATCGAGGACGCCTCGCCGGTCGGCCCGTTCGGCGCCAAGGGCATCGGCGAGCAGGCGCTGATCCCGACCGCGCCGGCGATCCTCAACGCCATCCACCACGCCACCGGCGCCCGCCTCACCCGCGTGCCGGCGACGCCCGACCGCGTCCGCGCCGCCATCCGCGCCGTCGCGGAGACCGCCGGCGAGGGGGCCTGAATGCTCGACGACATCGCTCCGCCCCCCGCCGCCGCGGCGCCAGCGCCGGCAACGGACGACAAGATCCGCTGCGACGCCTGCCCGGTGATGTGCTTCATCCGCCCCGGCATGGTCGGTGCCTGCGACCGCTACGCCAACCACGAGGGCACGCTCGTGCGCGTCGACCCGCACGTCGTCCTCGACCGTACGCTGTCGCAGGGCGGCGCCGTGGTGCCCTTCGACAGAGGCGCTTGGGACGGCGGCGTGCTGCACGGGCCTGACACCTTCGTGACCGCCATCGGCGCCGGCACCACCTATCCCGACTACAAGCCGGCGCCGTTCATCGTCTCGTCGGAGGTCGACGGCGTCGACATGGTCACCGTCGTCACCGAGGGGATATTTTCCTACTGTGGTGTCAAGGTGAAGATTGACACAGACCGCCATCTCGGCCCCGAGCGGTCGCTGGTGCGGGCGAACGGCGAGCCCGTCGGCCACGTCACCACGGCCGAATACGGCTCGCAGATGCTGTCGCTGGGCGGCGTCCACCATCTCACCGGTGGCACCAAGCCCGAGGGTCGCGTCACCTGCGAGACGCTGCTCGCGCTGTCGAACGGCCAGCCCGTCGAACTCACGGTGGACGACGGCGCCACCGTCATCGTCGCGGCCGGCCGGCCGCCGGTGGTGAACGGTGCGGTCGAGGAGCGCATGCGCGTCGGCTGTGGCTCGGCCACCATCGGCATGTTCGCCAAGCAGTGGCACGGCAAGGTCGACGAGGTCGTGGTGGTCGACGACCACATCACCGGCGTGCTGTCCGAGCACCAGGCCGGCAAGCTCTTGGGCATCCCCGACACCGGCATCAAGCTGAAGGGCCGCCGCTCGACGCCCGGCCGCTATTTCCGCGTCGCGGAGCCCGGCACCGGGTGGGGCGGCACCAACATCACCGATCCCCTGTCGATCCTCGGCCCCTTCGATGCGAAGAAGGCACGGCCGGGGCTGACGATGCTGATGGTGTCGACCACCGGCGAGCAGCACGGCTACTACGTCCTCGACGAGGCGCTCACGCCCGTCGAGACGGCGCTGCCGGCGAGCCTCACGCACTCCGTCGAGCTCATCCGCGAGAACTGCGAGCCGGCGCTCTGCACCGTGCTCTTCATGGGTGGCGCCGGCGGGTCGCTGCGCTCCGGCGTGACGGAGAACCCGGTCCGGCTGACGCGCTCGGTCAAGGAGGCGCTCACCACCGTCACCTGCGGCGGCGCGCCGGTCTATGTCTGGCCGGGCGGCGGCATCACCTTCATGGTCGACGTCACCCGCCTGCCGGCCAATGCTTTTGGGTCCGTGCCGACGCCGGCGCTGGTGGCGCCGATCGAGTTCACCTTGAGCCTCGAAGATTACGCGGCGCTCGGCGGGCACCTCGATCACGTCCGCCCGCTGTCGTCGCTGACGGGAGCGGAGACGCCGAAACGCGTGGCGGTGCAGGCGGACAACCCGTGGCCCTTCGCCCCGCGCACGGCGGGGATGCGGGGGTGAGGGTGGACAGGGCCGGCTGGTGGGATTTGCACCGATCCCCTCCGCCGTCATCCCGGACAAGCGAGGCGCAGCCGAGCGCCGATCCGGGACCCAGCGGAAGAATGCGCGCCGGAGGCGCGGCTCAAGCGTCGCGCTGCGCGCGACCAGTCTTCCGCGGGGCCCCGGCTCGCTCCGCGTTGCTTCGCACCCGGGATGACCGCGGAGAGGATGGCGGGAGGTCACGTTCGTGACCCGCGCCCACGCCGCGATGCTGCCGGACGGCCGGCGCCTGCACCTGCAGGACGGGCCGATCGACCTCGTCATCGAGGCGTTCGGATCGCCGGCGGCGGTGCAGGCGGCCTATGCGGCGGCGATGCGGCGCTTCGATGGTCTGCTCGACGAGCTGTGTTCCGAGTTGCCGCTGCTGCGCGCTCCAGCGCGAGGGGAGGGGAAGGTGCTCACAGGCCCGGTGGCGAGGCGGATGTATGAGGCGGTAGCGGAGCATGCCGAGGGAGGTGGCCAACCTTCGGGCCTTCGACACTCGGGCGTCCTTCCCTCGGCAGACCCTCCCTCGGTGGTCATTCCCGGCCTTGTGCCGGGAACCCATTCCTCTCCCCGATCACCGACGCTGCATTTGCCGGGCCGTTGCATGGGTTCCCGGCACAAGGCCGGGAATGACTTCGGAGAGGGAGGTGCGCTCCCACACACCGCCCCCTTCATCACCCCGATGGCCGCGGTCGCCGGGTCGGTCGCCGACGAGATCCTTGCGGCGATGCTGGCCGGGGCCAGCGCGGCAGAGGGCGCGAGCGGGCGGGAGCATAGCCCGCTGGTCGACCACCCCCTCTCCCGCGCCTACGTCAACAATGGCGGCGACATCGCGCTTCACCTCGCGCCCGGCGAACGCTTCAGGATCGGCCTCGTCGACCGGCCGGACCGGCCGAGCCTCGACGCTTCGTCCCTGTTCGCGCGCACCGAGCTCTCCGCCGCGGACGGCGTCGGTGGCATCGCCACCTCCGGCTGGCGCGGGCGGTCGTTCTCGCTCGGCATCGCCGATGCGGTGACGGTGCTGGCCGCGACCGCAGCGTCGGCCGATGCAGCGGCGACCGTCATCGCCAACGCGGTGAACCTGCCCGGCCATCCGGCGATCGTCCGCGTGCCGGCGCGCGACCTCGCCCCCGACAGCGACCTCGGCGACCGCCCCGTCACCCGCGGTGTCGGCCCGCTGACGGCCCAGGAGATCGATGAAGCGCTCACGGCCGGCGTCGCGGTGGCGGAGGACCTCTGCCGCCGCGGGCTGATCGCCGGGGCGGCGCTGCACCTCGCCGGGGCGACGCGCATTGTCGGCATCCGGTTCGCGGGCGAGATCGAGGCCGCCGGCATCGCATCGCCACGCGCCGGCGTCGGCACCCGCGGGGACGGGCGCGACCACGACGCCGCGGATGCCGTATCGTCGATCTGAAAATCCGGTGCATCGGGAACAAGGGCGAAGGTCAATGAAGGCGAAGATCCGCAAGATCGTCACGGTGGTCGAGGAGACGCTGACCGAGATGGGCCGCCCGGTCGACCCGCCGACGCGGCGGGCGGCGGCGATCGCCGTCATCGAGAACCCCTTCGCCGGTCGCTATGTCGAGGACCTGTCCGAGCTGATCGACGTCGGCGAGGAACTGGGCGCTCTCCTCGGCGAGAAGGCGGTGGCGGCGCTCGGCATCGACGGGCCGGCGGCCGAGAGCTACGGCAAGGCGGCGCTGGTCGGCACCGAGGGCGAGCTCGAGCACGCCGCCGCGATCCTGCACCCGAAGCTCGGCGCGCCCTTGCGCAAGGTGCTCGGCAAGGGCGCGGCGCTGGTGCCGTCGTCGAAGAAGCGCGGCGGCCCCGGCGCCGACCTCGACGTGCCCCTCGGCCACAAGGACGCCGCCTACGTGCGCAGCCACTTCGACGGCATGACGGTGTCGATCGCCGACGCCCCGCGGGCGAACGAGATCATGGTGGCCGTGGCGGTGACCGACAGCGGCAGGCCACTGCCGCGCGTGGGCGGCCTGACGACGGCGGAGATGAAGGGCGAGGACGGGCTGAGATAAGACGCCGAAAACCCTCCCCCCTTGCGGGGGGGGGGGTCGCGTTGTGCTACTGGGGCATAGTTTGCAGACCGGGCACCTCTCACCGCTTCAGAAGAGTATCGACCGCCTTCCGGTAAATCTGGAGGATCTCTCGGGCTGTCGTTGCGCGCATGTAGTCGGATTTATACTTTCCGCTCCGTCCGAAAAAATAGCTGTGACTAGAAACTGCGATCATGAAGAGCAGGATTGCGAACATCATGGAGAGATTGGCGAGGTTCACGAGAAGCGGGCGGTAATTTCCGTAAGGGGCGGTGTCGAGGTTGAAGATCAGGGGAATCAGCGCGAAGCTGAGCAGCACGTAGCGGAACTTCACGACCACGAGCGCGGCGTAGACGGGAAGCATCGCAAGCCTGAGGGCGAACATGGACAAGTCGCTGGCGAGAAGGGTCGGCAGAGGCTGATCTATCAGTTGGCGGCGAGGCACTCCAGGATCGAGGCCCGGCCCGAAGGTCCTCTGGTGCCGGTCGGCCTGACCAAGGCGAAGATGAAGGGCGAGGATGGGCTGAGGTGAAGGGCGGAAACGGTGACGACGCGTCCCTCCCCTGCCAGGGGGAGGGACGGACCGCGAAGCGGTCAGGGTGGGGCCTGTCAATCCAAACTCGGGTTCGCGTTGGGATTGACGGGCCCCCACCTGCCGCGCCTTCGGCACGGCTGTCCTCCCCCATGGCAGGGGGAGGACGTGTCTCAAGTGCGGCGCCGTCACGGCCCAACCCCACAACCCGCGCCAAACAGTCGCAGTCCCGCCTTGATAGGATGACGGTATTACCGTACCATGTTTGTGTACGAATGAACTGCCATTCCAACACCGCTTGAGCCGGGGGCATGGGCGGGTGGCGGGAGGCGCGGACCGGGGAATGATCGCCTCATCATCGCACGCCCGGCAAAATGGGCAGGGAACGTCGGCAGGCTCCGCGCCGCGTCCGCGTTGGGGTCCGCTGCGCCATCCGGCGTTTCCACGGTCTGGAAACCGGGCGCCCGTCGCCGTATGTGATGCCCCGCGCGGGTCGGTCGGAACGGCTACGGCGGACGGCCGTGCCGACCGTGTCGGGCCGAAGACCATCCGACCTGCCGTGCCTGTCGCCCAGTCCGCCGTGCCTTGCCGAACCCGACCCGCCGCCCCGCGGCCTTGAACCGGAGCGAGAGCCCGATGAGCGCATTCTTCGAGGAGCAGGTGCTCTCCGTCCACCACTGGACGGACACGCTGTTCTCCTTCACGACGACGCGCGACCAGGCGTTCCGCTTCAAGAACGGCCAGTTCACGATGATCGGCCTGAAGGTCGACAACAAGCCGCTGCTGCGCGCCTACAGCGTCGTCAGCACGAACTACGACGAGAACCTCGAGTTCCTGTCGATCAAGGTGCCGGACGGCCCGCTCACCTCGCGCCTGCAGCACATCAAGGAAGGCGACCGCATCATCGTCGGCCGCAAGCCGGTCGGCACGCTGGTCATCGACAACCTGAAGGCCGGGCGGAACCTCTATTTGCTCGGCACCGGCACCGGCCTCGCCCCGTTCATGAGCATCATCCGCGACCCGGAGACCTACGACCAGTTCGAGAAGGTGGTGCTGGTGCACGGCTGCCGGCAGGTGGCCGAGCTCGCCTATGGCGAGCGCATCACGCAGGAGCTGCCGCAGGACGAGCTGATCGGCGAACTCATCCGCGAGAAGCTGATCTACTACCCGACGGTGACGCGCGAACCCTTCCACAACCGCGGCCGCATCACCGACCTCATCACCTCCGGCAAGCTGTTCGAGGACATCGGCGTGGCGCCGCTCGAGCAGGCGCACGACCGGGTGATGATCTGCGGCAGCCCGGCGATGCTCGCCGACCTCAAGGCGCTGCTCGACGCGCGCGGCTTCGAGGAAGGCAACACCGGCGAGGCCGGCGACTACGTCATCGAGAAGGCCTTCGTCGAGCGCTGAGGGCTAAGGCCGTCCGCCGCCGGCACCGAACAGCCGGCGCTCGATAGCCTCGCGCGCCGCCACGTCGGCGGGCGTGGCAAGCCCCGCCGTCAGCCGCCACGCCGTGGCGTCATCGCCACGCCGCAGCGCCCGACGCGCGCGGCGGCGCGCCCATCCGTCCCGCAGTTTTCCCATGAACCGCGACAGCGGGCCGCCGGCCGGCACGAGCCGGCGGCGCAGCAGCGCCGTCGTCGCGGTGGCGGCGGTGAGGAAGGCCAGTGCCGCCAGCGCCAGGTCGCCCGGCGTGCGGCTCACCGGTGTCATAGGCCTGGCGGTGAGGCCGATGTCGCGCTCGAGTTCCTCGAGGCTGCGGCCGGCCTGGCGGAAGGCGACCGTCCGCGCGGGCAGAACCGCCATGCGCATCTCCCCCGCCTCGGTGTCGAACCACGGAATGCTGATCTCCGGCAGTTCGGCCGGAGCGCCGGAGACCGGCCGCACCGCCCAGGAATAGACGATCCGGCCGATCGGCCCGTCGCGGCCCTCGACCACGGCGAGGCGGCCGGGGCGCGGCAGCGACTGCCGCAGCGCCTCGCCCTTCTTGCCCTTCGGCTCGGCGGAAATGACGGTGCGCCGCTCCGGCGCCTCGGAAAAGACGATGAGGCCGGCGGCGGCGAGCTTCGGCGGCGGCGGTAGCTGGTCGTCGGTGACGCCCTCGGCCTCGAGCGTCACGGTGCGGCGGACGGGGCGGCCGATGGCGAGCGCCTCCGGCGGCTCGCTCCACGTCTCCGTCAGCGTCAGGCGGCGGGCCGGCAGCCACCACGTCCCGGCCGCGACCGTGGGTGCTGCGACCTCGAGCGTCGTCGCGGCGGTGGCGATCGCCACCTCGACGCGCTTTCCGGCCGTGTCGAAGACGGTGAGGTGCTGCACGATCGGCGGGATGGTCAGACGGCCGCTCGCCTGCGGGAACAGGGCCAGCGTCTGTTCCATCGCGCGGCCCTGGATGCCGTCCTCCTGCGCCTCCGCCCAGTGCTCGCGGCCGATGGTGAGGACGCGGAAGCCCTCCATCGGCGGCACCTCGAGCTTCGTCAGCGCGATCGGGATCGTGTAGAAGCCGCGCACCCGCACCAGCACCATCTCCTGCACCATCGGCGGCCGGCCGTTCGAGACCACCTCGAGGCGGAGGCGGGCGCCGTCGATCGCGACGGCGGGCTGCGCGACGGCGGGCCGGGCGGTGGGCGTCTCGGCGGCGACGGGCCACACAGCAAGGGGCGCCGCGAGGACGAGAGCGACGAGCGCGAGGCGGAGCGGGCTCACCACGGGTCTCCTCCCGGCGGCACGGCGGTGCCGGACTGGATGCGGTGCTGGTGCTCGGCGGCGATCCGCAGCCGCAGGAACTTCACCGGATCATCGGGAATGGCGGCGAGCCACTGCAGCGTCGCCTGGGCGCTTTCGTCGAGGGCAGGGCGCTCGGCTTGCGGCGCGGCCGTCTCGTCGGTAACCGCGGCAGACGTCATGCCGCCGGAGCGGCCGGAGCGGCCGGCGCTGTCGGTGGCGGCGCCCTTCGAACTCGCCTGTCCGGTCTCGCTGTCGCCGGGCCGCGCCTTGCCGCGCCGGTCGACGCGGCTGGTGCCGGGGCTCTTCGAGGCGCCGCCGGCCTCCTTGTCGCCGGCCATGCCGTCGCCGAAGGATGAGGTCGGCGTGTCGTCGTCGGCAGCGGTCGAATCGGCGCCGCGGTTCTCGCGCGTCGCCCGGGCGTTGGCGTCGCTGAGGGAATCGTCGCCCTCCCCCGCCTCGGCGGCGGCGATCGCCGCCTCGACGATCGCCTTGTTGGTGCGCGCGTCGGCATCGTCGGGATCGCGGGCGAGCGCCACGTCGTAGGCCTTCACCGCCTCCTTCCAGCGGCCGGCGCGGGCGAGCGCGTTGCCGAGATTGTAGGCGGCCGACGGGCCGCCGGCGGTGCGGAAACCCTCGGCGGCGGCGCCGGGATCACCTGCCTCATAGAGTGCCACCGATTTCCAAGCCGGATCGGCGAGGAGGGGAGCCGCGAGGGCGGGCCTACCGGCCGACAGCAGCGCCCGGCCGATCCGCTCGGCGCCGGCGAACGCCGCGAGCGCCAGCGCCGCGATAGCGACGATAGCGATCAGCGGCGCCCTCATGTCCGCCTCCGGAAAAGCAGCAGCATCGGCAACGCCGCCAGGGCAAGGAGGCCTCGGCCCAGGTCGGTCCAGGCGAAGGCGGTGAAGCCGCTCTCGGCGAGGCCGGCCGTCGCGGGACGGGCGACGGCGGCGGCCACCGCGGTCGGGTCGGCGGCATCGGCGAAGCTGCCGCCGCCGGTGGCCGCGAGGCGCGCCGCGGCGCCACGGTCGCCGGTCGGCGCGCCGCCGATGGCGGTGGAAGGGACGTGGACGACGTGCAGGCGGCGGCCGTCGGCGGCGAAGCGCGCGGCGGCGGCAAGGGCCGCGGCGTCGATGCCGCCGCCGTCGGTGACGATGACGACGTCGCCGCCGACCATGCCGGCGGCGGACAGCCGGGCGCCGGCGAGCGCGATGGCGCGCACCGGCGCGCTGCCGGGATCGGGCACGGCGCCTTCGAGGCCGGCGGCGACGAGGGGGCGCAAGGCCTCGCGGTCGGTCGAAAACGCGCTGGCGAGGTAGGCGTCGCCGGCATAGAGGGCGAGCGCCGCCTGCCGTCCCGCAGCGGCGTCGAGCACCTGCAGGGTGGCGAAGCGCGCCTCGTCGAAGGCGCCGCCCTCGCTCATGGAGCGCGACACGTCGAGGGCGACGACGAGGGCGTCGAGGTTGCGCCAGCCGGCGGCGTCGCGTCGCTCGATCGCCGGGCCGGCGAGCGCCAAGCCGATCAGTGCCGCGGCGACGAGCCAGGCCGACAGCCCCAGCGCCCGCCGGCTGGCGGAGACGACGGCGCCGCGGGCAGTCAGCGCCGCGAGCAGCGGCGCATCGATCGCCCGCCGCCAGTCGCCCAGGTCGCCGCGGCTGCGGGCCAGGATCGCGAGAGCCAGGATCAGCGGCGGCGCCAGCAGCCACCACGGCCGGAGCAGCGTGAACGCGTCGAGGCTCATGCCGCCCTCCGGGTCTCGGGGGAAGCGGCTAGAGGGGCCGAAGCGCCGGGGCGTGGCGGAGAGCCATCCCCTCGCGAAGCTGCGGAGCGGGACCGGGCGGGCCGCAGGCGGGTTGCCAGCGCGGCGAGGCGGGCGGGCATCAGGCGGGCGCCGCCGTCGCCGAGAGCGAAGCCGGCGAGGCAGAGGACGAGGGCGGCCACCGCCGGCCACGGCCACAGCTCGCGCACGGCGACGACCGGGGCGGCGGGGAAGGCGATCGGCTCCAAGGCGTCGATCGCCGCCGTCACCTGGCGGAGGTCGTCGGTCGACTGCACCCGGAAGGCGCTGCCGCCGCTGGCCGCCGCGATGTCGGAGAGTGCAGCCTCGTCGACGCGGATCGAGGCGCCCTGGAGTTCGCCTTCGAGCGTGGTGTCGCTGCCGAGCGCGATGGTGTGGACGCGTACGCCCATCGTCTCGGCGAGCTTCGCCGCCGCCTCGGCGCCGACGGCGCCGGCGGTGTTGGTGCCGTCCGACAGGAGCACAACGACGCGCGAGGGCGAGGTCGAGTCCTTCAGCCGCTTCAGCGACAGGCCGAGGCCGTCACCGATGGCGGTGGAGCGGCCGAGCGCCCCGATCTCGATCTCGCCGAGGATTTCCGCCACGGCGGCGAGGTCGAAGGTCGGCACGGCGGCGAGTTGGGCTTCTTCCGCGAAGGCGACGAGGCCGACGCGGTCGCCGGCGCGCCGCTGCAGGAACTCGGATGCCACCGCCTTCACCGCATCGATGCGGCGGACCGGCGTGCCGTCGAGGACGAAGTCCTTCGCCTCCATCGAGCCGGAGAAGTCGAGCGCCAGCATGATCTCGCGGCCGCTCATCGGCTGCAGCGCGTCCGGCAGCACGCTCTGCGGCCCGGCGGCGGCGACGACGAGGGCGATCCAGGCGAGCGAGGCCAGCGCCAGCCGCGCCACGCCGCCGCCGGCGGTCGCGGGCGTCGCGCCGTCACTGATCCCGACGAGGGAGGCCGGCACGCGCAGCGCCGCCGCCTCGCCGGCACGCCGCGCCAGCAGTCGCCGCGCCAGCAGCGGCAGCGGCAAGGCGAGCAGGGCGAGCGGGGTGGCGAGGCTCAGCACGGCACGACCCTCCTGCCGGAAAGCAACGCCGAGAGCGCGGTCTCTGCCGCGCCAACCTCCGCGGCATCGACCGGCCGGTAGAGCGTCTCGCCATAGAGGCGGCCGGGGCCGGCGGTGAAGACGGTGGTGGCGAACGCGGCGTCCAGGCGGGCGAGCCACGCCTCGCCCTGGGTCCGCGCCGCGTCCTCGCCGGCGATGGCGGCGACGTAGGCGCGCAGCGCAGCGGCCTGGGCGGCGAGGCGCTCGTCGGCCGGCAGCGCCCGGGCGGCGGCGAGTGCCGTGGCAAAACGCCGGCGCGGCGACCGACGGCGGGAAAGCGCAGCGGCGATCCGCGGCGCGAGCAGGATCGCGAGCGCGACGAGAATGCCGGCGGCGACCGACAGCGCCAGAAGGTCGAGGAGCGGCGCGGGCGCCTCGGCCGGCAGCCGGATCGGCCGCAGCGCCGCGAGCGGATCAGCGTCGGTCGCCATGCAGCTCCCCGATCGCCCGCATCTGCGTCTCCGGCGCTTCTTCGGCCGGAAACAACACCGCGCGGGAGCCGAGCCTCATGAGGCGGCCGATCCACTCGGCCGCGGCGGCGTCGCCGGCCTCGCGCCCGCCGTGGTGGACGCCGCGGGCCCCAGTGGTGGTGAGAAAGGGGTAGACGCCGATCGGCGCCGCGCGCGGGAAGGCGTCGCCGACGACGGCGACGACGAGGTCGATGCGCCGGCGCAGTGTCGCGGCGGTGTCGTCGAAGGTGGCGCCGGGCGCGTCGAGGGCGCTCGCGAGCACCACCGTGCCGCCGCGCGGCAGCGAGCGGGCGGCGAGCGAAAGGGCGTCCTCGAGCGGCGGATCGGTGGCGGGACCAGCGGCGAGCGCGGCGGCGTGGGCGCGGCGGAGGCCGCCGATCACCGCCGTCATCGCCCGGTCGCCGGTGGCGGCGCGGACGAACACCGGCTCGAAGGCGCCGACGGCGATCAGCGCCACCCGCGCCCCGAGCCCGACGGCGCGCCAGCCGGCGAGCGCCAGGATCTCGGCGGCGGCGACCGAACGGAAGGCGCGGCGGGTGCCGAACAGCATCGACGGGCGGAAATCGGCGAGCAGCAGCGTCGTCTGCTCGCGCTCGTCGCGGAAGGTGCGCACGTGCGGCACGCCGGTGCGGGCGGTGGTGTTGCGGTCGATGTGGCGGATGTCGTCGCCGTGCGTCCACGGGCGGATCTCGTCGGGCTCCGAGCCGCGACCGCGCCGCTTGGTGGTGATCGGCCCCGGCAGCGCCGCCGTGCGCTCGACGCCGGCGCGGCGGTGCGCCGCGACGACGTGGCGGAGCATCAGCAGCGCCTCGGTGTCGACGTCGGTGCCGGCGGTCATCGGTTGGGCGACCATCGCTCCCGCGCCCTCACAGCGGCACGACGCGCTCGACCAGACGGGCGACGACGCCGCGCGGCGTCTCGCCCTCGGCGGTCGCCCGCCAGGTGAGGCCGAGGCGGTGGGCGAGGGCGTCGCCGGCGAGCGTCGCGACATCCTCCGGCACGGCATACGCGCGACCCGAGAGGTAGGCGCGCGCCTTGGCGGAGGCGGCGAGCGCCAGCGAGCCGCGCGGCGACACCGGATGCTCGATGGCGGCGCGGACGTCGTCGCCGGCCGAGCCGTCGCGCGTCGCCATGACCAGGCGGACGATGTAGTCCTTCAGGGCCGGCGCCAGATGCACCGACGCCACCTCGGCGCGGGCGGCGCGGATCTCGGCGACGGTGAGGCGGCGGATGGGAGTGGGTGCCGGCCCGGCGGCTTCGACCTGCTCGCGCTCGACAAGGTCGAGGATCCCGCGCTCGGCGACCGCATCGGGAAAGCCGACGGCGACGTGGAAGAGGAAGCGGTCGAGCTGCGCCTCCGGCAGCGGGAACGTGCCCTCGTGCTCGATCGGGTTCTGGGTGGCGACCACCATGAACGGGTCCGGCAGCGGGTGGGTGGTGCCGGCCGAGGTCACCTGCTGCTCGGCCATCGCCTCGAGCAGCGCCGACTGCACCTTCGGCGGGGCGCGGTTGATCTCGTCGACGAGCAGCAGCGAGTGGAAGACGGGGCCGGCGACGAACTCGAAGACGCCGCGGTCGGGCCGCCAGACGGGCGTGCCGGTGAGGTCGGCCGGCATCAGGTCCGGCGTGCACTGGATGCGGGAGAACGAGGCCTCGAGCCCGTCGGCGAGGCGCTTCACCGCCCGCGTCTTGGCAAGCCCCGGAGCGCCCTCGACGAGGAGGTGACCGCCGGCCAGCAGCGCGATCATCAGCCGCTCGACGAGCGCCGCGTGGCCGACGAGGCCGGCCTGCAGGGCGTCGGCCAGCGCTGCGACGCGCTCGCGCGGCGTTCCCGGCGGGTCGGTGGCTTCGGCGGGTTCGACAGTGCGGGGATGGTCCATGCGGCGTCTCCCGGGGCGTTCCTCGAGGCAGTCTCGCGGGGTCAGCCCCGTCTCTCGGTCCGGTCTGATCGTCCGGCCTCACCAACCGCGGTCGCCGCGGCGGTGAGCGGGCATTCTTTCACCGGTGACGGGAAGACGACAGGGGCGTTCGCCCGTCCCGGGCTGGGCATATTGCCCGATCGCGGCGCGAGAGTTGTCCCCGGCGCCGCCGATCGTGAGACAGTGGCTGCGTGTGGCGCCGGGACGAGGTGCCGAACGGGAGGCGACCATGAGCCTGTTGGCCGGGCTGACGCTGAGGATCGTGGCGGTGGCGGCTGCCTGCCTGGTCGCGGCGGCGCTGTGGGTGCTCGCCGACACCAACCGCCTGGTCGACAGCGAGACCGCCGCCACCGCCGGCCGCGTCGCCCGCACGCTCGAGCGGATGTACATGCTCGGCAGCAGCGGCATGACGCCCGGCTCCGGCTACGGCCGCCCGCTGGCGGCGCGACAGGCTGTCGCCGTCGTGTCTGTGATGGCACCCGGGCAGTGCGTCGTCTTCACGGTGAGTGGCGACACCGACCGGCGGGTGTGCAGCGGCTGGAACGAGTTCGGCCCGACGGCGCCGGCGTGGTTCCGCCAGGCGTTCGCGTTGGTGTTCGACGCGGGCGCGCCGGTGGAGCGGGCGGTGCCCGTCCACAACGGCACGCCCGGCCGCGTCGTCGCCACCGCCGACCGCGTCGCGGTGACGACGCGGGCCTGGCACCAGATGCGCGTCGTCGCCGGCATGGCGGCGGCGATGGCGGCGGGCATGGCGGTGCTGGCGGCGCTCGTCGTCGGCCACGCGCTGTCGCCGCTCGGCACCATCGCCGGCGGGCTGCGGCGGCTCGAGCACGGCGACTATACGGGGCGGCTGCCGGCCTTCCGGACGCGTGAGTTCGCCCGCATCGCCCAGGCGGTGAACGACCTTGCGAGCCGGCTGCAGCGCACCACGGCCGAGCGGGCGGCGCTGACGCGGCGGCTGTTCCAGGTGCAGGAGGAGGAGCGGCGGGCGCTCGCCCGCGACCTGCACGACGAGTTCGGCCAGTGCCTGACGGCGGCCGGCGCGCTCGCAGCCTCCATCCAGGTCGGCGCACCGGCGGCACGGCCCGACCTCGCGGAGGACGCCCGCGCCATCGGCCGCATCACCGCGCAGATGATGGCGACCCTGAAGGGAGCGCTCGCCCGGTTGCGCCCGCCGGACCTCGACGAGGTGGGGCTGGAGGCGAGCCTGCGCGCCATGGTCGGCGGCTGGAACCTCGGCGGCGGGTCCGTTGGCGGTGCGTCGGGCGGCGGCCGCACCACCTTCGATCTCGACGTCGCCGACGACCTCGGCGCGGTGCCGCCGCAGGCGGCGCTCAGCGTCTACCGCATCGCCCAGGAGTGCCTGACCAACGCCGTCCGCCACGGCCGGCCGAGCCGGGTTTCGGTGAGCGTCGCGCGCAGCCACGAGGGCGTGGCGCTCACCGTCGATGACGATGGCGGCGGCGATCCGGCGCGTGTCACGACCGCCGCCGGCTTCGGCATCCTCGGCATCCGCGAGCGCATCGAGGCGCTCGGCGGGGCGCTGACGATCGGGCCGGCCGCGGGCGGGGTCAGGGTCTCGGCGCTGATCCCCGTGGCGGCACCGGCGTGAGCGTGCGGCGCGGAGCCGGGGCCGGGGCGGCCGGAGGGTGGCGATGAGCGGGCTCGCGATCATGCTGGTCGATGACCACCCGATCGTCCGCGAGGGCTACCGGCGGCTGCTCGAGCGGCATCCGGGCTACCGGGTGGTCGCGGAGGCCGAGAGCGCGGCGGAGGCCTACCGGTGCTACCGCGAGGCGAAGCCCGACGTCGTCGTCATGGACCTCGCGCTCGGCGGGGCGGGACGGGACGGCGCGGCCGCACCCGGCGGGCTGGAGGCGGTCCGCCACATCCTGCAGTGGGACAAGGCGGCGCGCATCCTCGTGTTCTCGATGCACCAGGCGGCGGCCTTCGCGCTGAAGGCGTTCGAGGCGGGGGCGGCCGGCTACGTGACGAAGTCGAGCGCGCCGGACGAGCTGGTGCGCGCCGTCGAGACGGTGGCGGCGGGCGGGCGAGCGCTTTCGGCCGACATCGCCCGCGAGATCGCCGCCGAGCGCCTCGCCAACCAGCGCTCGCCCCTCGACGGGCTGGGCCCGCGCGAGACGGAGATCCTTCGCCTGCTCGCGGCGGGGCGCACGGCGGCGGAGATCGCCGACGCGCTCTGCCTCAGCGTCAAGACGGTGCAGAACTACCACTACGCCATCAAGGGCAAGCTCGGCGCCCGCACCGACGCCGGCCTCGTCTGGCTCGCCATCGACACCGGGCTCGTCGGCTCGCACCGGGACGGGTGAGACGGCAGAGTTCGGGTCGTCGCGAGGCCCGGCGGCCTCGCCCGTTTGCCGGTGGAGGTCGGCCCCCCGACCGGCCTCCGGTGGTCCGCGGCGCGCCAGGGTGCGTAGGGTCGTCTGGGCGCGGGCGGCTCGAACGAGGCATGGCAGATGCGGGAGAGCGTGGACCGGCGGCGCGGGAGGGCGATCGTGCGGGCGCCAGCGGACGGGGCAGCGCCGTGGCGGGTCCTCGGCTGGCTCGCCTTCGCGCTGGCGGTGGCGGCGATGCTGGGGCTCGCCGGCCCGGCGCGGGCGGACGAGGCGGCGTGGCAGGCGCTGCGGTCGGGCGGGCACGCGCTGCTGCTCCGTCACGCGCTGGCGCCGGGGACGGGCGATCCCTCGAATTTCGTGCTGACCGACTGCGCGACGCAGCGCAACCTGTCGGCCGCCGGGCGCGACCAGGCCCGACGGCTCGGCGCCGCCATCCGGGCGGGCGGGGTGCGCGTCGACCGGGTGCTGTCGAGCCGCTGGTGCCGGGCGCTCGAGACGGCGCGGCTGATGGAGGTGGGCGCGGTCGAGCCGTTCCCGCCGATCGATTCCTTCTTCCAGGACCGCGGCGAGGGACCGGCGCAGACGCGTGCGGTGGAGGCCTTCCTCGCCGGGCTCGGCGACGACACCGTCGTGATGGTCACCCATCAGGTGAACATCACGGCGCTCACCGGCATCGTCCCGCGCTCCGGCGAGGGGATCGTCGTCAGGCCGTCGCCGACGGGGCTCACCGTCGTCGGCCGGCTGTCGCTGCCGGCGGACTGAGGCGGGGGACGAAGGGTCAGTCGCGCCCGGTGTCCTCTCCGGGACCCGCCAAGCGTTGCTGGGGCTGCGACGGCAGGCGCTCGCGACGCTCCTCCCGCTCCGGCCGCGGCAGGGTGGGGTTCGTCTCGCCCGCCGGGCCGCTCGGCTGGTAGAGCTGCGGCGTCGTCCGGTTCACCTGGACCTGGAAGATGTCCGGGCGGTTGTAGTGGCCCGCGAAGTCGTGGCGCAGCTTCATCTGGATGCACATCTCGATGTCGCAGTCGCCGTAGAGGATGCCCTCCTCGGCGCCCATCGGCCCGGCGATGACCCGGCTGTTCGGCCCGACGATGACGCTGCCACCGCAGCAGTCCGGGTTGCGCATGAAGGCCTCGCCCTCGGGCGACAGCCGCATCTGCTCGATCATGTCCTCGTCGACCGTGCCGCAGGCGGAGACGACGAAGGCCTTACTCATCTGCGCGAAGGCCTGCGAGTCGACCAGGACACGGTTGCGCATCGGGTCGCCGCTGGCGCGGAAATGGTTCGGCCAGCTCATGGCGTGGATGCGCGTGCCCTCGGCGACGAGCGCGAAGACGGCGAGCGGATTGGAGTTCTCGCCGCAGATGAGCCCGCTCATCGGCCCGAACTCCGTCGGGAAGGCGCCGAAGGTGTCGCCGTGTCCGCCCATGTGGACGAGACGCTCGCCACCCGTCGGCATGATCTTCTGGTGCTTGCGGATGATCGACCCGTCGGGGCCGAAATAGATCTGCGAGTTGAACATGGTGCCGGTGGTGTTCGGCAGCTTCTCGCAGGCGCCCATCACGACATAGGCACCGGCGGCGCGGGCGGCTGCGCCGATGGCGCGGGTCTCCGGGCCGGGGATCTCGATCGAGTTTTTGAAGAGTTCGGTGGCGAGACGGTTGGAGATCGCGCCCGTCGCCGGATGGTGGTGGTACCAGACCGGGTGGGTGGGGATGAAGCCTTCCGGAAAGACGATGAACTTCGCGCCGTTGTCGGCGGCCTCGAGGATCAGCCGGCAGGCCTTCTCGACGCAGGCTTCGCGATCGAGGAACACCGATGCCGCCTGCACGGCGGCCACACGCACGACCGGATAGACGTCACCCACCTTGGAGCCCCCCGCTTGTTCTGCCCCACCGGTCTTCCGCCGGCGCCCGTATTACGGGATTACATTGTGCAGCGGTTTGATGCGGGCGCGCAAGGACGGTGCGGACGGGCGCGGGCGATCAGAACAGCTTGAGTTGCCGCTGCGGCGGGGCCGGGTCAGGTCGTGCGGCCTCGGCCTGCGGCGGGGCGACATCCTGCACGGTGCCGTCCTCCTTCGCGCCGCGGGCGACGATGGTGAGGGCGCCGTCGGGCAGCGGGCGCTGCAGGGTGCGGGCTTCCGACCAGGGGGCGTGCATCCACGCCTCGATCTCCTCGTCGGTGGTCAGGATCACCGGCATCGCCTTCGGGTGGACGGCACCGACCTCGGCGTTGGGCTCGCAGGTGAGGAAGCCGTAGACGTCGGCCGTCACCTCGCCCTCGGCCTTGCGGCGCACCGAGGTCCAGGTCGTCCAGAGGCCCGCGAAGGCGGCGAGCGGGCGGCTCTCGTCGAGGGCGAACCAGACGGGCTGCTTCTTGCCGCTCGCGTCGGTGTCGTATTCGGAGAACGAGGTGAACGGCACGAGGCAGCGGTGGGCCTCGCCGGTCCAGCGCCGCCAGTGCGGCGAGGCGACGTTGCGGATGTTGGTGACGCCGGGGTCGGTGGCGCGGCCCTTGAGGGCGAACACCGGCGAGGGCATGCCCCAGCGGGCGGTGACGAGCTCGCGCACGCCGTCCTCGCCGGTGCGCACGATCGGGGCGGCATAGTCTGGGAAGATGCCGGTGAGCGGCGGCAGGTTGCCGGCGCGGTCGCGCACCGCGCGGGTGAAGGCGAGGATCGCCTGCTGGCCCTTGGTCTCGCTGTAGAGATTGCACATCGCCCTTGGGTCCGATCGCCGCCGTCCGGTGGTCATCATAGCCGCGCCGGCGCCCCGTCAACCAGCCGCCGGGGACGACCAGCGGCGGGCGGGATTTCCGCCGTGGGAGAAAGAAGTTTCCGAAGGCCTTGTAATCCCGGCCGCTTCGGCGCATATTCCGGGTGTCGAAGTACGGTTAGACGAACCGGCGTCGCGGCGTACACGCTGCACTTGCGCTGATAACTTTTCTAACAATATGACGATGATGACGGAGCGCCGGTGGCGCGCCGCACTTTCTCCTGTTTGGATATCTCGAAAATGACCTCTGGAACCGTCAAGTGGTTCAACGCCCAGAAGGGCTTCGGTTTCATCGCCCCCGACAACGGTGGCAGTGACGCTTTCGTCCACATCTCCGCCGTCGAGCGCTCGGGCATGTCCCACCTCTCCGAGGGCCAGCGCGTCGAGTACGAGCTGGTGGTGGACCGTCGCACCGGCAAGTCCTCGGCCGAGAAGCTTCAGCCCATCACCTGATGATGGGTCGCGGCAGGCCTGGCGCCGCCGCTTGAGATCGTGCTTTCCGCCACGGCCGACCACGGATGTACCGGCGGCCCGGCGGAAAGCCTCTCTCCGCAGCGACTTCGCGTCTGCCTCTCGTACGGCCCCTCTGTTCGCAGTGGGGCCGTCGTCGTTTCTGGCGCGTCTTGCTTTTCCGGCGAGTCTTGCAGGAGGCGTCGTTTCCGAGGTTTATCCCCGGAGGCGTCGGTCCGGCGCCTGTTCCCGAGTCGTCGTTTCCGACGCTTGTCCCGGAGCGGCCGTTCGAATGTCCAGCCTGAAGCGGCTCGCGAAGCATGTGGTGACGCCGGCCCTCGTCGGCCGCCTCGCCGCCCGCTATCTGCGCTTCGTGTGGACGACCAATCGCTGGGTCGCCGGCGCCGTCGATCCCTATGAGGTCGCCGAGGGCCACATGCCGGCGATCATCGCGATGTGGCACGGCCAGCACTTCCTGGTGCCGTTCGTGCGCCGCCCCGACCACCCCTCCGTCAGCCTCGTCTCGCGCTCGAGCGACGGCGAGATCGCCGCCACCATCGTCGAGGATCTCGGCGTGCGGGCGATCCGCGGCTCAGGCGCCGGCGCCCGCAAGACCGTCAAGAAGGGCGGCGCGTCGGCCCTGCTCGGCATGGTGCGGGCGCTGAAGGGCGGCGAATCCGTCGTGCTCACTGCCGACGTGCCGAAGGTGGCGCGGGTGTGCGGGGCCGGCATCATCGCTCTCGCCCGGATCTCCGGCCGGCCGATCGTGCCGCTGGCGGTGGTGACGAGCCGCTCGTGGACTGTCGGGTCCTGGGACCGGGCGTCGGTCCCGCTGCCGTTCGGCCGCAAGATCGCGGTGGCGAGCGCGCCGATCTACGTCGCCGCCGACGCCTCGCCGGAGGCGCTGGAAGAGGCGCGCCTGGCGGTGGAGGCGGCGATGGTCGCCGTCCACGCTGCGGCCGACGCGGCGCTCGGGCGCAAGGCAGCGCCGTCGGCCTGAGGCGGGCTGGGCCGTTATCCCTTCATCACCGTGACCTTGTAGACGGCGCCGGTCTTGTCGTAGGTCGTCCACGCGCCGACCTGGCGGCCGGCCTCGAAGCGCCCGGAGCGCAGGCGCGTGCCGTCCTTGCGGAACCACTGCCAGTCGCCCTCCGGCACGCCGTCGCGCATCGGCCCGACGGCCCAGAGGCTGCCGTCCTTGTGATAGTGCCGGTGCTCCGTCGGCTCCTCGGACATCCTCCGTCCCCCTCCGCTCCCCGGGCCGATCTGCGGGCTGCGCGCCTCCGCTGCGCCTGATCGCGGACCCGTCGGCCGAACGCGCCCAGGGTGGGTGTGGTTCGGGGCAGCAGGAAGGATCGTGTCCTCCTCAGCCCCGACCGCGCAACGCAACGGGCGCCGCCCGGACCGGCGGCCGACCGCGGCCGTGTGATCCGGGTCGCGGGCGGCCACCTCCGGATGATACCGGATCCCCTTGACTGTTATATTCGAAATAACGAAGATACGTAGACAACAAGGGAGAGCCGTCATGTCCAACGTCGGAACCGTCGACCGCCTGCTGCGTGCCCTCGTCGGGCTGGTGCTGATCGCCGTGCCGTTCATCGGCGGAGCGGAGCAACTCGGCTCCTTCGCCTATGGCGGCTCGCTGTGGTGGCTGCCCGTCGTCGTCGGCCTGGTGGCAATCGCCACCGCGGCGATGCGCTTCTGCCCGCTCTACCGGGTGCTCGGCATCCGCACCTGCCGGATCAACTGACCGTCCCGTCACAATGTCCCCCGCCGGCGCGGTGGCGTCGGCCGCGCGAGCCAATCCTCGCCGCCGGTCCGCCGGCGGTGCCAGAAACGAAGAGGAAATCGCCATGAACACCGCACTGGAGACCAGGGCCGTCGAGACGACCGTGAAGCCGCACGCCGCCGTCGCCGGCCCCGACGTCACCGCCTTCTTCGACGAGGCGACCTTCACTGTCAGCTACGTGGTGAAGGATCCGGGCTCGAACGCCTGCGCCATCGTCGACTCGGTGCTCGACTTCGATCCCGCCTCCGGGCGCACCTCGACGAAGTCGGCCGATGCGATCGTCGAGCACGTCCGCCGCCACGGGCTCACCGTCGAATGGCTGCTCGAGACGCACGTCCACGCCGACCACCTGTCGGCGGCGCCGTATCTCAAGGAGCGCGTCGGCGGCAAGCTCGCAATCGGCTTCAACATCACCATCGTGCAGAACGTCTTCGGCAAGATCTTCAATGCCGGGACCGAGTTCCAGCGCGACGGCAGCCAGTTCGACCACCTGTTCCAGGACTGCGAGACGTTCTCGATCGGCGGCCTCGAAGGCCGCGTCATGCACACCCCCGGCCACACGCCGGCGTGCATGACCTTCGTCATCGGCGACGCCGCCTTCGTCGGCGACACGCTGTTCATGCCGGACTTCGGCACCGCCCGGGCAGACTTCCCCGGCGGCGACGCGCGCACGCTCTATCGCTCGATCCAGACGGTGCTGTCGCTGCCGGCCGAGACGCGGCTGTTCCTCTGCCACGACTACAAGGCCCCCGGCCGCGACGAGTATCGCTGGGAGACGACGGTGGCCGAGGAGAAGGCGAAGAACGTCCACGTCCACGAGGGCGTCAGCGAGGACGAATTCGTCGCCATGCGCACCGCCCGCGACGCGACGCTGTCGATGCCGCGGCTGATCCTGCCGTCGGTGCAGGTGAACATGCGCGCCGGCGAGATGCCGCCGCCCGAGGACAACGGCCAGCGCTACCTGAAGCTGCCGGTCAACCTGCTCTGAGCTTCGGCGCCCAACACCCAAGAAAATCCGGAGGAGCGAAGCCATGGACGTGAAGCGTCTCGACGAGGGCCTGTCGGTCACCGCCCAGATCCGGCCGGAGGACGTGCCGGCGCTCGCCGCCGCGGGCTTCCGGTCGATCATCGTCAACCGGCCGGACGGGGAGGGGGCGGACCAGCCGTCGTTCGCCGAGATCGCCGCTGCGGCGGCCGCAAGCGGCCTCGAAGCGCGCTATCTGCCGGTCACCCCCGGCAAGGTGCGCGACGAGGACGCCGCCGACTTCGCCGCGGCGATGGCGGCGCTGCCGAAGCCGGCGCTCGCCTTCTGCCGCACCGGCACGCGCTCGACGACGCTGTGGGCGCTCTCGGAAGCGGGCAAGCGGCCGCTGCCGGAGATCCTGGCCACCGCCAGGGCGGCCGGCTACGACATGTCGGGCATCGCCCGCCGCGTGCTCGCCGGCGGCAAGGTCTCGACCGCCGGCGCGGTGGCGAGCCACGACGTCGTCATCGTCGGCGGCGGATCGGCCGGCATCGCGGTCGCCTCCAGCCTGCTCGCGCGCCGGCCCGACCTCGACATCGCCATCATCGAGCCGGCCGACATCCACTACTACCAGCCCGGCTGGACGCTGGTGGGGGCGGGCGTCTTCGACCCGCTCGTCACCCGCCGCGACATGGCGCGCGTGCTGCCGCGTGGCGTCCACTGGATCAAGGCGGCCGTGGCCGCCTTCGAGCCGGAGGAAAACGCCGTGCTGCTCGAGGGCTGCCGGCCGGTGACCTATCGCCAACTCGTCGTCTGCCCGGGCCTGAAGCTCGACTGGAACGGCATCGCCGGCCTTGCCGAGACACTCGGCCAGAACGGCGTCACCTCCAACTACCGCTACGATCTCGCTCCCTACACCTGGCAGCTGGTGCAGGAGCTGAAGCGCGGCAAGGCGCTGTTCACCCAGCCGCCGATGCCGATCAAGTGCGCCGGCGCGCCGCAGAAGGCGATGTATCTCTCCTGCGACCACTGGCGCCGCAGCGGCCGGCTGAAGGACATCGACGTCGGCTTACACACCGCAGGCGCCGTGCTGTTCGGTGTGCCCGACTACGTGCCGGCGCTGATGGAATATGTCGAGCGCTACGGCATCGCGCTGAACTTCGGCGAGACGCTGGTGTCCGTCGACGGGCCGGGCAGGCTCGCCCGCTTCCGCCGCGCCACGGCGGACGGCGGCACCGAGATCGTCGAGCGCGGCTTCGACATGCTGCACGCCGTGCCGCCGCAGACGGCGCCGGACTTCGTCCGCGTCAGCCCGCTCGCCGATGCGGCGGGCTGGGTGGCGGCCGACCCGGCGAGCCTGCGCCACCCGAAGTACGCCAACGTTTCGACCCTCGGCGACGCCGCCGGCACGGCCAACGCCAAGACGGCGGCGGCGGCGCGCAAGCAGGCGCCGGTGGTGGCGCAGAACGTCCTCGTCGGCCTCGGCCTCGCCAAGGGCGACGCCGTCTATGACGGCTACGGCTCGTGCCCGCTGACGGTGGAGAAGGGCAAGATCGTGCTCGCCGAGTTCGGCTATGGCGGCAAGCTCGCCCCGAGCTTCCCGACCTGGCTGATCGACGGAACGCGCCCGACGCGCGCCGCCTGGTGGCTGAAGGAGCGAATCCTGCCGCCGATGTACTGGCAGGGCATGCTGAAGGGCCGTGAATGGATGGCCAAGCCCGAGATCACCGGCTGAGGCAGGGCGGGACGGCGGACGGTCGTGACGAATGGAAGGCGGGACGGGCCGATGAAGCTCGAGACTGAGACGAACGGCCCGGCCGGCGCGCGCCCGCCCGCCCCGCTTGCGGCCGGCCGGGGGCTCGCCCGCTTCTTCCCCGTGCTGTCGTGGGCGCCGCGCTACCGCCGCGCCGAGGCCGGGCGCGATCTGCTCGCCGCCGTCATCGTCACGATCATGCTGATCCCGCAGAGCCTCGCCTACGCGATGCTCGCCGGGCTGCCGCCGGAGGTGGGTCTCTATGCCAGCGTCGCGCCGCTGGTGCTCTATGCGATCTTCGGCACCTCGAGCGCGCTCGCCGTCGGCCCCGTCGCGGTGGTGTCGCTGATGACCGCCTCGGCGGTCGGCGGTGTCGCCGCCGTCGGAACGCCGGAGTACGCGGCCGCCGCCGTGGCGCTGGCGCTGCTGTCGGGGCTGATGCTGATCGCGCTCGGCGTGCTCAGGCTCGGGTTCCTGGCGAACTTCCTCAGCCACCCGGTGATCGCCGGTTTCATTTCCGCCTCCGGCATCCTGATCGCCGCGAGCCAGCTGAAGGACCTCCTCGGCATCAAGGGGAGCGGCCAGACGCTGATCGAGCTCGGCCGGTCGCTGCTGCCGCAGCTCACCGAGGCGAACATCTGGACGGCGGTCGTCGGCTTCGGCACGCTCGCCTTCCTGTTCTGGGTGCGCCGCGGGCTGAAGCCCATGCTCGCCCGCCTCGGCATCACCGGCCGCAGCGCCGACCTCGCCGCCCGGCTCGGGCCGGTGGTGGCGGTGGCGGCGGGCATCCTCGCCTCGTGGGGCTTCGACCTCGCCGGGCGCGGCGTCGCGGTGGTCGGCGCCGTGCCGGCCGGGCTGCCGCCGTTCGCGCTGCCGCCGCTCGACCCGGCGCTGTGGCTCGACCTCGCAGGCGCCGCGGCCCTCATCTCCATCGTCGGCTTCGTCGAATCCGTCTCCGTCGCGCAGACGCTCGCGGCCAAGCGGAGGGAGCGCATCGAGCCCGACCAGGAACTCGTGGCGCTCGGCGCCGCCAACATCGGCGCGGCCGTTTCCGGCGGCTATCCGGTGACCGGCGGCTTCGCCCGCTCGGTGGTGAACTTCGACGCGGGGGCGGCGACCCCCGCCGCCGGCGCCTACACCGCCGTCGGCATTGCGCTCGCGACGCTGCTGCTGACGCCGCTTCTCACGGCGCTGCCGCGGGCGACGCTGGCCGCCACCATCGTCGTCGCCGTGCTGTCGCTGGTCGACCTTGCCGTGCTGAAGCGCACCTGGGTCTACTCGAAGGCCGATTTCGCCGCGGTGGCGGCGACGATGCTGGTGACGCTGATGGTCGGCGTCGAGATCGGCGTCAGCGCCGGCGTCGGCGTCTCGGTGGCGCTGTTCCTCTACCGCACCAGCCGGCCACACATGGCGGTGGTCGGCCAGGTGCCGGGCACCGAGCACTTCCGCAACATCGACCGCCACACGGTTGCCACCTCGCCGGCCGTGCTCGGCGTGCGCGTCGACGAGAGCCTCTACTTCGCCAACAGCCGCTTCCTCGAAGACCGCATCGCCGCCCTCGTCTCCGCCCGGCCGGACGTCCGCCACGTCGTGCTGCAGTGCTCGGCGGTGAACGAGATCGACGCGAGCGCGCTCGAAAGCCTCGAGGAGATCAACCGGCGGCTCGCCGACCTCGGCGTCGGCTTCCATCTCTCCGAGGTGAAGGGACCGGTGATGGACCGCCTCGGCCGCACCGACTTCTTCGACCATCTCGGCGGCCGTGTTTTCCGCAGCCACTATGACGCCATCGCCGCCCTTGACCCGGGCTCGCTGACGGGCGGGGCCGATGCGGGCGTCTCCCGTGGGCCCGACGGCGGGGGCTCCCCGGCCGGCAAACCCGTGCTATCGGTGCCGTGATGAACGTCGATCCCGCCATCATGTCGTCCGCCGCCGACAAGGCGAGCGAGCTCCTGAAGTCGCTGGCGAACCGCCACCGGCTCCTGATCCTGTGCCGGCTGATCGAGGCCGAGCACTCGGTCGGCCAGCTCGCCGCCGCCCTCGATCTGCGCGATTCGACCGTCTCCCAGCACCTGGCGCTGCTGCGCAAGGACGGCCTGGTGGCGGCCCGCCGCGATGGCCAGACGATGTGGTACGGCATCGTCAGCCCACCGGCGCGCCGCATCGTCGAGACCCTCTACGACCTGTTCTGCAGCGCCGAGGCGTGCGGGGCGGCGGGGGAGGGGGGTGAAGCGAGCCGCGAGGGTGGGGGCCGGGGCTCGGCGGCACGGCTGGAGACGGCAGCGGGGTCCGGGGAGCGGGGCTGACGGTGGCGCGCTGAGGGGGCGCCGAGGGTGAGCCGGCTTCGTCAGGTTGCTGCTGATGTTCTGTCGAGGACACAGCGCATCCGAGGCTGAAGCCACGCCTCCCGTCGCGGGAACGGGCGGTGATGACGGACGGCTGCGGAGGCCGTGGCGCGTGCGAAGCCTCGGTTGGTGAGGGGCCAGGAACCGCTACGGCTTGGCGATCTTCATGGCCGTCACGGCGGCCCACGGCGTGCCGGCGATGGACACCCACCCGAGCAGCATCTGCTTGTCGGGGGAAATCGACAGCTTCGCGCCGTTGACGAAGTAGGTCACGTTGCCGAGAACCAGGCCAAAATCATTCGAAAAAACAATATCTCCGCTGAAGGCGACCGTGCAATTCGATGCTTTCATGGCGAGTTTTCGGTTGGACGGAGCAATAAAGAAGCTTCCTGGATCTCCACTGTTATTGACCGTTTCGCAATCGCCCGGTGTAATCGTTCCGTCAGCCTTGATGTTGAGGATGCAGCTCAAGAACTGGACGCGCTCTGCGCCGTCGATGGTGATTGTGCGATTGAGGTCGAAGTTGAACCGCCATTTCCCCTTGAGGTCGGCCTGCGTACAGGCGGCGAATGCGGCGGACGGGAGGGTGACGGCCAAGGCTGCTGCCAGCAGACGGGTGAACATGGGACCCTCCAAGCTTACGGCCTCACCGGCGATCACGCGCCAACCACAATCCGATGATGGAAGACAGTAAGCACGCGGTGGCCGCGCGTCAGTCACAGCCGTGTGATGGCCGAGACGGTTGGTCCGGCGACGCGACCTGTGAGGGTTGGCTGTAAGGCCGTTTCTTCGCTTCCTCGCCTCCCGCCCCGGCGCGCCACCGCATTCAGCGATGAAGTCGACGTCTGGCCTTGAGGGCGGGGTGAATCCCATCGATAGCGTCTGTCAGGACAGGTACACCCCAGCCACTCGCTGCGCGCTCGATCGTTGGGAGTGACGATCCGGGGGCAGCGACAATCTTCGCCTGCGATTGTCAGACGAGGTGCCGGTCGGCGCGCAGTTTTCCAGATGGCGTCAGGGGTGTCGATACCGAAGTGTCAAATCCACGTTTCCGTAGACATGCGGTCGATCGACGATTTTGAAGGTCTGGCGAGCCCAGCCAAGCGCTTGGAAGTGTTGGCTCCCCGGGCCGGATTCGAACCAGCGACCAACCGGTTAACAGTCAGATGTTGGTGACCGTTCCTGTCACCATGAGGCCTGTCGTGAACCTTTGAAAACCACGGAATCCCAGTCACTTAACTGGTCACGTGGTGTCACCTTCGGACTAGAAGTGTCGACAGAGGCCGCGCTTTCCCGTACATAAATCCGCACATCACGCGACCAACCGGCCGCGTGCCTCGCCCCTCGAGGTCTCCGCGGTGCCTGTCGCCACTCTCACCGACCGCTTCGTCAGCACTGCCAAGCCGGCCGCCGGGAAGCGGCAAACGGAATTCTTCGATGGGCTCGTGCGCGGGCTCGCATTCCTGGTGTCGAGCGGCGGCGCGCGGTCGTGGTTTCTCATCTTCACCCGACCGGCTGACGGGAAGCGCGCCCGCATCAAGCTTGGCACCTATCCCGAAATGTCCCTCGCAGAGGCACGTCGGGCGGCACGCGAGACGCGGGCGAGGATCGGCGAGGGTGTCGACCCTGTCGCCGCGAAGGCGGCAGAGGCGGCCGCTATGCGGGTCCGCGACCTAGTGGAAAGCTACCTAGCCCGACACGTCGTGGCGAAGCGGTCCGCCGCCGAGATTGGCCGACGCCTCCGGAAGAACGTCGTGGAGGCCATCGGCGATGTGAAGCTGTCGGCCCTTCACCGGCGCGACGTCACGCGCGCAATAGACGCCGTCGCGGACAGGGGCGCCGTGATCGAGGCGAACCGAGTGGCGCAAGATCTTCGGGCGATGCTGCGATGGGCGGCCGGGCGCGGGGATGTCGACCCGAGCATCGCGCTCGCCATCCGCCTTCCGACGCCTGCGACGCCGCGGGAGCGGGTGCTTTCCGCGGGCGAGCTCCGCACCGTGTGGGCGGCGCTCCCCGCCGCTGGCATGACCGAAGGAATGCGCCGCATCCTCCGGCTTTGCCTCATCACCGGCCAACGGGTCGGTGAAGTCGCAGGGATGACACGCGACGAGATAGACCTTGACGCCGCGGTTTGGACAATCCCCGGCCGCCGCGCGAAGAACGGTCGCGACCACGTTGTGCCGTTGTCCCCAATGGCGCTCGCCACGATCCGCCGGCAGCTTGCCGACGTCGACGCCGCAGACGAACGGCGCGAGCGTCGCGAGGGGCGGGGCAGGGGCGCGACGCCGTTTGTGTTCCCCGCCCCGGGCGGACGCGCGCCCATCACCGTGCAAGCCGTCTCAAAAGCGGTGAAGCGGGAGGAGTCGCCCACGGCCGGCGCGAAGGTGCCGACCGCGCCGGGCGTGGCGCCGTGGACGCCGCACGACCTTCGTCGGACCGCCGCGACGCATATGGAGGAGCTCGGCGTGTCGCCCTTCGTGGTGGGGCACGTCCTCAACCATGTGAGCGTCACCCGGGCGAGCATTACCAGCCGCGTCTACGCCCGATATGACTATGCCCGCGAGAAGCGGGAGGCACTCGAGCTTTGGGCGAACCGGCTCGCCGCCATCGTCTCCGCGCCTGACGTCGAGCCTCATGTGCACCCGGCGGCTGCACAATGACGAAGGCTCCTCCCGAGCAGCCCCCCGCCATCGCGACCTCGTCGTTTGCAGACCTCTACAGCCAGGCTGGCACGGGCGACCGGCTCATCGAAATTCTGGCGGTGCCGTCCGGCCAGCTTCGATTGACCGGAGCCGCGGGAGACGATGGGCCGCCGGAAATCCTGATACGCCTCCTAGCCGAGCTTGCCGGCGAAGAGCCCGACGACGTCGTGCGCGCCTTCGGCGACAAGGGCAACGTTCTGGCGCGGGTGTTCGGGAAGCTTCTCACGCAAGGGCTCACGCAAGAGAAGACCAAAAAGCGCGGACGCGGCCGACCCCGCGACGACGGCGTGCGGCTCGTCGTCTTGATCCTCTCCGACTACCTGTTTGCCTCCGGCGCATCGCAAGCCGAAGCCGAACAGCGGCTTGCGGCGGTATTGAAGAAGCTGGGGGTCAATAAGCAGCCTTCACAGGTACGCCACATCATCGAAAAGGGGCGTGCGCGCTTTCGGGATGGGGGCTGATTTTCTGAGGAATTAAGTAGGGTGCCGAGGATGCACATTTAGCGCCACCTGATAGCAGAGGAGGCCGCTAGTATGGACGTCCGCGCAGCACATGATGACGGGGATGCTCTCGCCACCCTTCGACAAGGCCGCAGCCTTGCGGAGCCGCTGTCCTACAGAGATGGCGCGCGGCTGGCGGGAGTCTCGCTTCGCACCTTCCGGCGCATCGTTGCGCGGGGCGAAATCCCGGCCATCAAAGTCAGCCCCCGCCGTGTCGTCTTTCGGCCCGACGACATCCGCGCCCACCTCGAGCGTTGCCAGGTGCGACGTTGAAGGGGGCGAACTCTCCCGCGGGTCCGTCGGGTGGGCTCGACGAGCCGTACTTCGTGGCGATCGGCCCTGACGGGACCGTCGTGCACCTGCCGTATGCAGGTTTGGAACGCGCCGCGGCGGCGGCCGACGCCGAGTTCCTGAAGACTGACGACCTCTTTCAGGTGCTCCAACTCCGCCCGATGCTGAAAGCGGAAGTCCCCGACTTCTACAAGCTCAAGCCGGGCGAGCTCGTGCTTTGCGTCTTGTTCGCCGGCAGGACTGTGCGGCGGATTGGTGTTGGCGCTGACGTGCAGGGGGAAGCCGCGATCCGCCACGGGCTGTCGATGCTGAGGCGGTACGACCCTGAGTTCTATTCGGTGCTCCAATCCTGTTTGGACTTCACGCGGCGCGCCGAGCGCTTCATGCGAGCAGCGCCGGGCGCATCTGATTCGAGCCGCCGGCAGCGTCGCCGCTCGGGCCGACGGTAAGGGCGGCAGGCCAATGACTTCCGGCGCCGTCGACAGCGTCACTGTCCTTTATGCGCTTCACGGCATCTTGCCGGCGAAGGTGTTCCGAGGGCCGAACCTCGAGAAAGATCCCCGCCCACAGAACGAGTGGCATTGGCGCGTCGAAACGCGTGAGTTTCGGGACCTGGAGACGCTGCACGCGGTGCTGGCGGAGGTAAGCGCCACCCCCACCGCGTGCGTGATCCGCGGGGCGCCGCTCGACGACACTGATAGGAGCCGCACGCGCCGCCGCAAGGAGCACTTCGCCGATGTTCCCCGCAGATGGGCGATGCTCGACTTTGACGGCATTGCCGCACCCGACGGGCTCGATTGGTTGAACCGGCCGGCGGAGACGGTGGCGTTCCTCCAAAGCCTGTTGCCGGCCGCCTTCCAGGGCGTGGGCTGTCGCTTCAACTATTCCGGCTCGGCAGGCACCGCGGCCGGCGGCGGTATTCGGATGCACCTTTGGTTCATCTTCGACCGGCCGGTATCGAACGCGGCGTTGAAGGCTTGGCTCGGCGACCTGGTGAAGCCGGAAGGCGGGAGGCTCGTCGACCCCGCGCTATTTCGGCCGGTCCAACCTCACTTCACTGCGGCACCTCTCTTCCTCGACGGGGCGCGCGATCCGGTCCCCCTGCGAAGCGGGATTTGGCGCTCGGCGCGCGACGTGGTCGCCGTTGGCGAGGTCGCAGCGTGGCACGAAGAACGGCAACCGCGTGAGGCGGTGGCGCCGGTCGGCGCCCCGACGCCGCGCGCCCTCGCGCCGGCTGGCGGCGGCGGCTTCGATTTCTATCTGTCGCGGATCGGCGACCATGCCGACGGCTTCCACGAACCGGCGAGCCGAGCGGCCGGCGCATGGTTCGCAGCGCGACGCGGGCGTGACCTCGAGGAAGCCGAATTGCTCCTGAGGCTGACGGACGCGATGCGCGCCGCCCCTGTTCGGCCCGGCGAGGCGCGTGAGGCAGAACGGCAGCAACGGATTGCCGACCTCCCGCGGCTCGTCGCCGACATCAAGCGCGCCGAGCTCTCCAACGTCGTGGGCAGTGTCTGTCCGCCGCCCATCGGAATGTTCGCCCTGCCGTTCGCGGACGCCGAGCGGGACCTTGCCGCCGCCGTCAGAGCCGCCTTTGCGGAGATCGAAAAGCGGTTACCTGACGATGGCGCGCCGGCGGTCACTGCGCCCGCTGTGCGCCTTTTTGATCCGCTTCCGTGCCTCGCCATCACCGCCGACCTGGGGCTCGGAAAAACCCGCTCGACCGTCGCTGCGCTCGTCGAGCTCGCCGCCAGGCGCCCTCATGCCGAGCGCTACGCTTACTTCGTGCCGACGATCACCCTCGCCGAACAGGTTGCGCGGGACCTGGACGAAATGGCTGGCCGGCGCATCGCCGGCTTGTGGCGCGGCGCCACCCAACCCGACCCCGCCGACGCGAGCCGGACCATGTGCCGCCGCGCACCCGAGCTAGTCGAAGCCGTCCATGCCGCCGGCGACGAGATCAACACCTTGTGCAAAGGCTGTCCGTTTCACCCGCGGCACTCAGACGACCCGTGCGGCTACCTCACGCAATCGACTGGCGATGAGCGCATTATCGTCATGACGACGGCGATGCTGGCACACGCCAGGCCGGAGGCGATGCGCGGACGGCCCTTCTCCCTCGCCGTCGTCGATGAGCTCAACGTCCTCAGTTTCGTGATCGGTGTGACCGCCGGCGAAGATGACGCCGCGCGCATTCGCGTCGACCTTCGGAAGCTCGGCGCGAGGCGCCGGAAGGCATCCGCTGAGGCGAGCAACCGCGCCAACGACTATGACGAAGCGTGCGCCCGGTTGAAGGCCGTCGTTGCGCAACACGATGCGAGGGGCGAACCCCTTTCGCGTCCGCGGCTCGAGGCGGCCGACCTGACAGGCGCGATCTGCAAGTCCGCGGCCGGCGAGGTTCGGAACCGATGGGCGTTGCCGATCGCCAAGGGCGGGAGTGACGCCGAGATCCTGCGAGCGATCCGAACGGCCGCAGAGGGCGGAAACCCTCCGCATCACGAGACACTTATGTGGCGGCTGCTCGGCGACTTCCTCGCCGGTGACGGCAACGATCAATCCATCAATCTTCACGCTACGGGCGGCCGATACATCGACGTCGCGGCGCTCATACCGATCAACAAGCTTTGGCTCGGTATGCCGATGCTCGTTCTCGACGCCACCCTGGACGAAGAGATCGCCAGACAGCTCCTCCCGAACCTCCAGGTAACAGGGCGGATCGCCGTCCAGGAAACGGCCGTCTACCGCGTCGTCGTGATCGGGCAGGAATTCAGCAAGGCCTATCTCAGGGGCGGTCGCGGCGGTGGCGAGAGGCAAGGTGAACACGGCGCCCACCTTCAGAGCATCGCCGAGCTGATCGCCGCCGTAGCGCACGCCGCCAGGGCGGATGCCGGCAACGCCGTCGGCCCTCTCGTCGGGTGCATCGTCCAGAAAGAGTTCGTCGAGCCACTGCGAAGCCACCTTGCCCGGCTGAAGGCATCCGACCTCGTCATCGTCATGCACTTCAACAACGTGCGTGGCCGCAACGACATGGCGCGGGTGCGGGTGCTCTTCGACATTGGCCGCCCGCTGCCGCAGGTGGGGCAGCTCGAGAAGACGACGGAGGTCTTTTTCGGTCGTCGGCTCGTTGGCGCCATCGGAGGGGGCGCCCCCTTCGAGAAGCGGCCGGCCGCGCTCCGCATGCGCGATGGCACGGGCCGTAGGGTTGAGGTTCGATCGCATCCCGACGCGCGCGCCAACCGCGTTTTGGGGTACATGGTGGACGGAGAGGTCCGCCAGGCGGACGGCCGCGGACGCGGTGTGCGGCGCACGGCGGAAAACCCCCTTCTTGTCGTCGACATGACGGGAACAGCGTCGAGCCCGGCGCGGCCGATTGACGAAGTTGTAGCGGCCGGAGAGCTCATCGGGTGCGCCTCCCCCGTGCGGCTACTCTCTGGCATTGGCATCATTCCTGCCGACAGCGCGGCGGCCGCCAAGCTCCTAGATTGGAGCGACAGCAGCCTCCGGGAAGCGATCGGCGCTGCTGCCGCCGGGCCGAATGCGCTCGCACGCATCACGGCTCTCGACGGCTCCGGACCGGCGGGAGTCGGCAGCGACTTGCTGCGGACCGCGTTGACAGAACCGACTCCCGCGGACCTGGCGGGCTTCCGATCCTTCACGTACCGCGCGGCGGGGCGGCAGAGGGCGCGGCAGCACCGCGTGCTGATCGACGTGCGGCGCCACCGTGATCCGCGCGCCGCCCTCGAGGCCGCGTTAGGGCCGCTGGCGTCATTCGAGCCTGCGGAGCCGCCGCAGTGGTTGGCAGACGCCGCGGCGGCGAGGCGGGCGGCTCTTCACGCCAGGCTGTTCGGCCCAGCGCCGGCGCCGGCGGCGGGTGGTGCGCGGTCCATCTCCGTTTCGTGCGCGGCTTGCGCCCCCGGCAACGTGCGGGAGGTGGCGGAGTGCGCGCGGCTGATCCGATTTTACCGACGGGCGGGTCATCTCGCGCCAGTCGAAATCGGCGCGAGCTCGGCGGCCGCCACGTCTTCAAGGGATGGAGGTTTTCGTTCGGAGCCGGGGGCCCCGGCCCCGTTCAACAAAAAGCCAACTGACAACCTGTCACCGCCGACGTTCACGCTGCCGGTGATCGCGCGGGCTTTGGGGTTTTCGGCGAGGGCGATCGAAGGGCTCAGAGCGTCGCCCCGCGTCAAGTCTTTGAAGCGACGCGGGCTCCCGATGGAAAAGGCAATCCTCCTGGAAATGCGTTGCCGCGTCGGGGAGGAGAAATTCGGCGAGGCAATTAAAGGACTCACGGCTGACAAGCCGATGCGTTCGGCCGCCTCATAATCCATCAGGTCAGTCATGAGAAAACGCATCCACCCGCCCAGGCTTCGGCGCTTGCAGCCTTACCACGGCTCTCAGGAGAACCTCGAGGTGCTCGCCCGGGCGCGGCAGATCCTTCGTCGCATGCGACAGACGGCGCCGATGTGCGGCGCCGCCAGGCGCACGGACGGCGAGCCGTGCCGCAACTTCCCCCTCGAGAACGGCCGTTGCAAGTTTCACGGCGGGCTCGTGCCGAAGGGGAAGAACTGGCACCGCGTCCAGCCGGCGCACAACCCTAAGCGCACCCTGGCGAAGCTGCACGAGATCGAAGCCCGGCAGGCCAAGCAGCGGAAGCGCTTCGCCAGAATGACGCCTGAGGAACGGGAGGCGCATCAGGCGTGGCAGGCATCCCACAACCCGAACCCCCGGAAGCGATGGGAGCGGCGCGTTGCCCTCGAGGCGCGCGAGCTCTTGCGCCTCGCCGACGAGAAAGCACGAGCGAAGGATCTGGACGAATGACGAAGCGCCCAAATGAACCACCGGTGGCCGCGACCGCACCGGCCGCCGACGCCAGGCACGGCGGCACGGCCCCCTCCGACGTCGAGCTTGACGAGTTCCTGAGAAAGGCGATGCCGGCAGCTGTCGCCGCCCTGGTGGCGGTGGCGTCCAACGAGAAGGCAGCCCCCTCGCCGCGGACCACGGCCGCCATCGCGTTGCTTCGGGCGGTCGGGGTGCTGTCGCCGATCACGGTACGGGTCGGGAGCGAAGTGGAACGCCTGACGCCTGCCGAAATGGGTGCGGTGCTCTCGACGGCGGCAGCTCTTTCGGAACGGCGCGGCCGCATCGGCGCACGTCGGCCGGCCGCCGGCGACCTGTTTGAATAGCCGGCGATAACTGTCGAAACCCTTTGCACCGCGATCATGACGCTGCGCCGGGTGTGATAACTGTCGAAACCCTTTGCACGGCGCTCGTCACAGCGCGCCCTGCGGGGAACGACTTTCGGCTTTCTGAGTGTCGGGGCGCTGTCGCCGAAATGCGCACGCGGTGCGCCCGATAACTGTCGAAACTCTTTTTATATAGGAAGGGTTTCGACAGTTATGCGGCCGGCCGAACAAGACGGGCACTCGACCGGCGCGTCACTCGATCGCCGTCCGTTGATCCTGGGGAGGGGAAGCGTGGGAAGATCGCTCAAGGCGGCCGCGTTGGCCGGTTGCATGCTGCTCGTCGCGAGCGTCGCGCCGGCGGCAGCGAAGTGTGGCACGGCCGACTTCAAAGGTGTGTGGGTCTACGGCTCGAGCGGCGGTCAAATCTGCTTGGTTGAAGGCGATCGGGCAGGCGCGATCCGCAACAGCCGGTGCTATTCGGGCGACCTTCGCGAAGATCTGGGCCCCGTACACGGAAAGGTCAGGATCAGCAGCGGCTGCAGGGTCTCCGCAACCGTCACGCAACGCTACCAGGGGAAGGTCTACAAATTCCGCCTCAGTGGTACGCTCGACCGTTCTGGCGAGCGCATCCGCGGCACAGGCAAGGGCGAAGCGGGCACCTTCGGCTTCGACCTGACGAAGCAGTGGTGAGTAGCGCGCGCCGCGCCGGCCATCCATCAGAGGGCTGACGCCTCGCCGTCCGCCTTCACGATCTTGGACAGGGTCGCCAGGGACAGGCGCTCCCCGTGCGCCGCCTCGAGGCGCCCGGCGATGGTCCGCAGCGGATCGCCGTCGACGCGGAACCGGACAGCGTCCGCGATGATCGCCTGTTGCCGCTCGTCGGGCTCGAGGTCGCCGGCTGGCGACACGCGAAAGCCGAATGGGACCTTGCCGCCGAGATAGCGCCCCCGCGCCCGTTGGTCAGCCTTTGTCGTGGCGACCCGTTCCCGGATCCGGTCGCGCTCGGCTTCCGCCACCGCTGACAGGATGGTGAAGACGAGCTTGGAAATCCCGTTGGACGTGACGTCGCCTCCGAGGTCGATCATGTGAAGGCTCACGCCGCGCTCCTTCAGCTTGGCGAGCACGTCCAGCGCGTCAAGCGCCGATCGGAACATGCGGTCGAGCTTCGCCGTGATGACGACGTCGCCAGCCTTGAGCCGCTCCACTAGGGCGCGCCCCTCAGGCCGTTCCGCCAGTGGGCGGGAGCCCGAGACGCCACGCTCGATAAAGCGATGGTCGACCGTGAGACCGACCATGTGCGCGTATCCGTCAATCTGCCGGGTCTGCACGTCCAGGCTTTCACCGTCCGTCGCCTGTCGGTCCGTCGAGACCCGCGCATATCCGTAGACCGCCACTGCCGCCTCCCTTGTTCGCTTGTTCGCTTGCAAGTGACAACCTGTCACGAGCGCGCGGTTTGTTCAAGTGCTGTAGCAAGCGAACAAGCATCAAAACGCTTGGCGTCCGCAATTAGGACTTCTGTCTCGACGTTGCCCCTAGGCCTGCGGCGGCCCGGCGCTGCAGGGAGGGCCGCCAGCGCGCAAACCCGTCACGCGGTTGCCCTGGTGGCCGGACCCTGCATACTGCTCACCAGTGAATTTCTGTGCGGGCTGGCAAGGCCCCGAAGCTTGGCGTCATGGAGATGCGATCCGGCGTCGCTCCCGCCGACATCATACGGTCCGATCCGGCGCGCATGACTGACTGCCCCGTTCGCCGGGTGCGTCGCTGGCCGCCAAGCTGTGACGTGCGATCACTCTTGGCGTTCGACGCCGCGCGAGGCGCCAAACGCCACGACGTTCGCGCGGTCCGTATTAGGAGCGGCGGCCAAGTCGTCGCCAATGGCCTTGCCGAGCTCGCATTCGAACCGCTCGCGGAGCGTGACGTCCACCGACCCCGTCAAGGGAGGGCGCCACTGGTTTGCGACGCCGGCTGCGGCCTCGGCCGCCCATTGCAGGACGCGAGCGTGCGCCTCTATCAACAGGGCGTCGCCTTGCGAGTCACCCCCGCGCTCCCGGATCCGCTCAGCAATGTCCTCGATTTGCGCCGCGACAAGCGAGATTGCGAACAAGAGGTCGGCTTGAGAATCTGACGTCATGGCGTGCGCTCACCGTTGGAGGGACGCCCGAAGTCAAGGCTGTCGCCCGCAGTTCGTCAAGCCATGGCAGTGATAACCTACTGATTTATAATAAGTTTTGTCGGATCACGCGACAGACTGCGGCCCGGCACTTCCGACACAACACGCGGCACCCCGGCCCGACCCCACCCCCCCGGGTATAGACCGATCGCGCGCGCCGGTGACGTCGCCGGGGGCGCAAACAAAAATTGCGAGAAATTGAAACGCCTGACAACTTGTCCTCTCTCCAGACGGTAACGCGATGCCGGGCCCTTCGCACCGACTGCGAAGCGGCAGAAGATGACGGCAGCGGTCCAAGATGTTATTGATCTCGTACTAGTTAGCAGAGAGGCCGAACGCCCCCGCTATGATCTCCGCGCCTTCGAACCGACATCGGGATCGCTTTGATGCCCAGACGTACCCTTAGCACCAGCGAGACCGGTGGCGTCGACATGCGCAGGTTCGCGCGCCTGGTGGCCGAAGGTGTCGCCCACTCCGATGCGATCGTGGAAGCGGGCTTTACCGGCGCGAACCCCAAGAGGGCGGCGGCGCGGCTGCTCGAGGATGAGGACGCGCTTCGCTTCGTTCAGCAGGAACACCGGCGCTACATGACGGCACAGGTGGGGCCCGTCGCCCGCCGCGAGCATCTTCGGATGCTGTCGGATCCGTTGACGCCCCCGGCAGTGAAGGCGCGGCTCGTGGCTATCGCCCTTGAGTATGCGCTGCCCGACGAGAAGGCACCCGAGCACGTGGAGCCCGAAAGGTCCCTTGCAGAGCTCGAGGCCGAGAGGGACGCGTTGGTTGCGAAAATAAGATCGCGACCGATGAAAACGATCGACGTGACGCCCGTTGTCGCGAAGCCGGCAGACCTGTTCGAATGAGGCAGGCGCGACTGTCCATAATCTTAAGCGTGCAGCACCCTCGTCTAAGACCGCCGACGCGACTATGTCAATCTCGACGAGGTGGTGGGTTTTCAGCCCTGAGCAATCGTCATCAGCAAATGGCGTGGCTAGAGGGTCTTCTACTTGTCAGCGTAGGGACCGAGTCGATTTGCCCACAGATACCTTTCTTGGGCATCGGCAGGGGGAGAACGATCCGCATCAATGCGGCGGTTCTCATGATTTCTTCGGTGTTGCTTCCGAAAGGTTTTGTTGACCCCGACAGCCATCCCCCCGATC
>NZ_JAWDIR010000021.1:0-11655 GCF_046156265.1 Pseudoxanthobacter sp. M-2 | reverse complement strand
GGCACAGCTTCGGCGACGAAGTGCTGATATTGGTCGCAGAGAGGCTTCAGTCTGCAATCAAGCGACCTGGAGATCTCGCCGCCCGCGTTGGCGGCGACGAGTTCGCCATAGTTTTGCCCGCAACCGGCTCTGGCGGGGCGTTGAAGGTCGCAGAGGCGGCGCGCTCGGCTGTGGAAGCGCACAGATTTCCTGATGGCTCCGGCACTACAATCACGATTGGAGTGGCAACCGCTGACGATCTCGACGCCCTGTCGTCGTCTGACCTGATGCGCGCTGCCGACCGGGCGCTCTACGCTGCAAAAGACGAAGGGCGCAATCGAGTTACCGGAATGGTATGCTCCACCGGACACTGCGCGACGGTTGACTTAGCTGCCCTATAGACCTTCGATGAAGTGCCGCAGACGAGCGGCGACGCTCTGACGGGACGTGGTGCAGCGCAGGTGGAGTTTCGCGAGCGTGAAGCCTGAGACAAACCCAGCTGAAGCGGCTCTTCGCGTCCAGACGCTCGCGGCCCTGGACATCTTGGACACGCCGCCGCAAGAGTCGTTTGACCGCATTACCCGCCTCGCCAGCGGCGCCCTCGGGGTGCCAATCGCGCTGGTCAGCCTGGTCGAGAACTCTCGCCAATGGTTCAAGTCGAAGAAAGGCATCGAGGTCTGCGAGACGCCAATCGAGCACTCGTTCTGCGCACACGCAATTCAAAGGGACGAGGTTTTCGTCGTTTCCGACGCTGCGGTGGATGAACGTTTCCTCGACAACCCGCTCGTGGTCGGAAGCCCGGGGATTCGCTTCTACGCCGGCATGCCGCTCAAGATGGCTGATGGTGTGCGGATCGGCACCGTGTGCGTCATCGACAGCAAGCCACGAGAGTTGAAGGAGCACGAGGCGCAGCTGCTGCGGGATCTCGCGAGCCTCGCTGTGCACGAGCTTGAGCTCCGTCGTGCCGCTTCGAGCGATCCGCTGACGGGGGCCTGGAACCGCCGCATGCTCGATCTTGTCGCCACCCGAGAGTTTGCGGCAGCCGAGCGCACCAGGCGTCCCCTCTCGGTCGCCGTTCTCGACATCGACCACTTCAAGGCAATCAACGACCGCTATGGGCACGATGTGGGCGACGTCGCGCTCGTCATGTTCGCATCGAAGTTCCGCGAGGTGATGAGGGCGGACGACTGGCTGTTCCGCGTGGGTGGCGAGGAATTTGCGACCATACTGGCTGGGGATCCCGCCGATAGCGCGTGGGAGGCGCTCGATCGTTTTCGGGCGGCCCTCGCCGAGACCGACATCCCCCACCCCGGCGGCACCTTCAGAATGACCGTCAGTGGCGGGGTCGTTCAGGCAGCCGACGGTCAAGGTCGTCGGATTGAACGGCTCTCGCGCCTGCTAGAGCAGGCCGATTCCGTGCTGTACCGAATTAAACGCGACGGGCGGAACTGCATCGGCAGGGTGGCTACGACATCCTGATCGCTGAGCGGCGACGAGCCGTTTTTTCACTTGACGATACTCGAGACTCTTCAATGCATCGTCATGAGAAGTGCCTTCTGGAGAGCTTCGAGTTGCATCGCAGCCCGAGTGGTGGCGTCATGCTGGACTTGGCCATCTCAGTCTGGGAAGCGTCCATTCACGTGGCCGGCGAGCAGATAATTCTGCACTTCGTTATCTCGCCGATGGAAGCAAGCGAACTTGCGGTCGCGTTAGCGGCCGCGGCGAGCGCTGAGGTTCCTTAGGGCCAAATTCATTTGCTGGCGAATAAGCCCAGTGCAGAAGAGAAAGGGTTTGCAGACAATCATTTGCAGCGTGCGCGTGCGTCTATTGCGGCAGTTGTTCGCACCATACCACCGAAAATGGCTCCATCAGCCGATCTAGCGTGACCCGCTCTGGATCGTGTCGACCGTCGAGGATCGCCTCGACGATGTCCGGCGCGAGTAGCGTCAGGCGGAGGACGCGCGCGACGTAGGAAGGGTTTATGTTCTCGGCCTTCGCGAGGTCCCGCACCGTCTGATATCGACCGCCGTCGAGCAGCTTCCGCCAGCGATGCGCGCGGGCGAGCGCCTTCACCATCGCGTTATCCACGCGGGCCCGCGGCGGTGCCCACGCTTCGGCTCCGGGCGGCGAGATGACGAGCTTCCGCCCGCCCCGCTTCCTGAACGTCATCGGCACCGTGACGGTGAGCGAGCCACCAAAGTCGTCGATCGCTGCCTTCGCCATCACGCTGCCTCCCGCTGGTCCGTCGGCGTCCGCAGTTCCGTCAGGAGCGCCGTCAGCCCTCCGGTGCGGAGCCGGATGGCAATGCCGTCAGTCCTCACGTCGACGCGCTCGACCAGCAGCTGGACGAGGCGCGCTTGCTCCGCCGGGAACAACTCGTCCCACGTCGGGTCAAGACGCTCAAAGGCCTCACGGACATCGGCCTCGGTGATTCGGTCGTCGTGGGTCTTGGCGGCAATCCACGTCCGGACAATCAGCTCCGGCGCCCGTAGCAGGCCGCGGAGTTGCTCGACGACCGCGTCCTCGATCTCCGCTGCCGGCAGTCGCCGCACCGGGCAGGTCTCCGGCCCCCTCTTCAACACCGACTGGGTGACGTAGTAGCGGTAGAGCCGATCGCCCTTGCGGGTGTGGCTCGGCGACATGGCATCGCCGTTCGGTGAGAAGATCAGGCCACGAAGTAGCGTGGGACCTGCGAGCCGGGTCTTGTTCGCCCGCGTGCGCGGGCTCTCGCCCATGATGGAGTGGGCTCGGCTCCAGAGGTCGAGGTCGATGATCGCCTGGTGCTCACCGGGATAGGCGACGCCCTTGTGGACGGCGTCGCCGATGTAGACCCGGTTGTTGAGAAGCTTGTAGAGCGAACCCTTGTCGAGGCGATGGCCGCGGCGGCTGCGGATTCCTGCCGCTGCGAGCTCCCGCATCAGCAGCATGATCGAGCCGAGCTTCACGAAGCGATCGAAGATCACGCGGACGGACGCCGCCTCTTCCTCGCGGATGAGCAGCTTACGGTTCTCGACGCGGTAGCCGAACGGCACGGAGCCGCCCATCCACATCCCCTTCTTCCGAGACGCCGCCACCTTGTCGCGGATGCGCTCGCCGATCACCTCCCGCTCGAACTGGGCGAAGGAGAGCAGCACGTTCAGCGTCAGCCGCCCCATCGAGGTGGTGGTGTTGAACGACTGCGTGACGCTGACAAAGGTGACGCCGCGCCGCTCGAACACGTCGACCAGCTTGGCAAAATCCATCAGCGAGCGGGACAGGCGGTCGATCTTGTAGACCACCACGACGTCGACCTTGCCGAGCTCGATGTCGGCGATAAGCCGCTTCAGCGCCGGGCGTTCGAGGGTGCCGCCGGAGATGCCGCCGTCGTCGTAGCGGTCGGGGACGGTGATCCAGCCTTCCGCCTTCTGGCTCACGACATAGGCCGCGCACGCCTCGCGCTGGGCGTCGAGGCTGTTGAACTCCATGTCGAGGCCCTCCTCGGACGATTTGCGGGTGTAGATCGCGCAGCGGACCTTCTGGACGACCTTGCGAGCGGGATGCGCGGTGGCTGCGGTCCGGCTCATGCTCCCCTCCCCGCGCTCTTGAGGCCGAAGAACACCCAGCCGTTCCACTTCACACCCGTGATGGCGTGGGCGATCGCCGACAGCGAACGGTAGGGACGGCCCTGGTACTCGAAGCCCTCGATGGTCACCGTCACGATGTGCTCGACGCCCTGGAACTCCCGCAGGAGCCTCGTCCCGGCGATCGGCTTGCGGTCGTTGCGGATGCGCCGCGCCTTCGGGTCCATGTTCTCGACGTTGCGGGCCAGCGCATCGAGCCGCTTCACCGTCTCGGGCTTCAGCCCGCCATAGGCGAGCTCCTGGATTCGGTAGGCCAGGCGGCTTTCGAGGTAACGCCGATTATAGGGCGGCGCCTCGGCTCCATAGAGCTCGCGCCACATCGTCTTCAACTCGGGGGTCGGGGTAGTTTTGATGGCGGCAAGGCGCGCCAGCACGGGGTCATCCATGGTCGGTCTCCGTCGACTGCGGGTCGACATGACCGCTCTGGTCGCGAACGAAGTGAAGGCAACTCTCTCCGCCGTCGCGAGGTCGTGCCATGGACACACCGTCGCGGCGCTGGCGGAGCCGGATCACAGCAAGCGAGAGCAGCCAGGCGGCCTCGTCGAGCCGCTCGGCATCGCTCATCAGCTCGGGGTGCAGGGCGTTGGGGCCAGGCGGGATGCAGTGGTGGTCGAGAGCGTTTCGCATGCAGGAAACGCTAGCCACTTCCCCCTAGACCACAAGCTAAATCCACTACGCGTCATAGTTCTGCGTGATCATTCAAAACCATTCGAAATGTTACGCCCACCGGAGTCGCGAGATTTAGTCAGCCTCTCAACGATCATTGCTCATGCGACGCCGGGGGAGACCTGTGTGGGTTCGGTGAGTTAGAGGACGGCACCTTCAGTCTCCGCCTGGTACTGCAAATGGCGCGCTACAGGCGGCGCTGGCAGTTTTGGCAACCGGCGCGCGAGAAGAGCCGGTGGAACGAGCTATATCTTTGCACTCGTACGAGGGCTATCATCGTCGTGGGGTTCAACTTGGCGCTTCGTCCGATGCCACAAGAAAATTTCTAGGTTGCATTGCCCGCTTGCAGCGGTGGGTTGACGCTTTTCTTCAGTTTTCTGCGTGATGACCCGCGGAAGTGCTGCTTCGATACCCCGGGGGGCCATGCTTTGCCGTGCGCAGGTTGCCGCCCTGAATGCAACCCTCGGCATGCTGGCTTTGCCGGAATGCTCAAAAGAAGGATCGGTAAGCGCCATGGCGATCGTCGTCACCGTCACCTCGCCGTCGCCGACCGGCAGTGAGCTGAAGCTCGTCGACTTCCTGCGCGACGGTGTCGTCAATCCGATCGACAGCAGCCCCAGCCAGTTCGTCGCGCTCGATCCGACCCTAACGCTCGGCAGCGCCACGGAGATCACGCTGCTCTCCGCCAGTGGCAACCTCGTGTTCAACCCGTTCGGCGGCGTCGTGTCGGGCACGATCACCGGCTTCGTCATCACCTCGGCGGCGGACGGCATCGTCCGCGCGACGGTGACGGGTCTCAACATCGATGCGGCCGCCCTCTATGCGGCGATGATCGCGAACGACACCGCCGCGCTCGAGGCACTGCTATTCGGCACCGATTCGCTCAACTATGTCGGCAACACCGGTGCCGACGTGTTCACCGCCGGGCTGCTCGCCGATCATCTCGACGGCGGCGACGGCGACGACCTACTCATCGCCCGCGACGGTGCCGACACGCTGGTCGGCACGCTCGGCGCCGACACGCTGGATGGCGGGGCGGGTGGCGACACCTACGAGCTCGGCGCCAATGCCGCCGCCGTCGTCATCCTCGACAGCGCCGGCGTCGACACCGTCACCTCGACGATCTCGCGCTCGCTTGCCGGCTTCGCCACCGTCGAGCGTCTGACGCTGCTGGGTTCGGCCGACATCGACGGCACCGGCAACGCCCTCGCAAACACGATCTTCGGCAACGACGGCGACAACGTGCTCGACGGCGGCGCCGGCAACGACATCCTGCTCGGCGGCAACGGCGACGACACCTACGTGCTCGGCGCCGACAACGATACGATTGGCGAGGGTAACGGCGCCTCGACCGGTATCGACACCATCACCTCAACGATCACGCGCACGCTCGTCCCCTATGGCGGGATCGAGAACCTGGTCCTCGAGGGCGCCGCGAACATCGACGGCACCGGCAACACCCTCGACAACGCCATCACCGGCAACGACGGCGACAACCTGCTGGACGGCGGCGCCGGCTCCGACACCCTGAGCGGCGGCGACGGCGACGACACGCTGACGGGCGGTAGCGACACCGACGCCGACACGCTGCAGGGTGGCGCCGGCGACGATCTCTACGAGCTCGGCAGTAATTACGGCGGCATCTGCACCGACACGAGCGGCCTCGATACCGTCACGTCGACGGGCGACCGCAGCCTCGCCTTCTTCACCGGCATAGAGAACCTCACGCTGCTCGGCTCCGACGACATCGACGGCACCGGCAACGACCTCGACAACACAATCACCGGTAATGCCGGCGCGAACGTACTCGAAGGTGGGCTCGGTCTCGACACTCTTGTCGGCGGGTTCGGCGATGATGTGTACGTGTTCGGTGCGAACGCCGCCGACGTCGTCTCGGATACCGGCGGGATCGACACCATCACCTCGACCGTCGGCCGCTCGCTCGCGCCCCACGCCGACGTCGAGAACCTCGTGCTGCTCGGCGGCGCCAACATCAACGGCACCGGCAACGGGCTCGACAACACCATCACCGGCAATGCGGGGAACAACGAACTCGACGGCGATGCAGGCACCGACACGCTACTCGGCGGCCAGGGCAACGACACCCTGCACGGCTCCGCCGGCGGCGACCTGCTCGACGGCGGCCAGGGCGACGATACCTACGCCCTCGGCAGCTCGGGTGCAGCGACCATCGTCGACGCCGCCGGGACCGACACCGTCACCTCGACCATCAGCCGGTCGATCGTCTCGTTCGCCGCAATCGAGAACCTGACGCTGCTCGGCGGCGGCAACATCGACGGCACCGGCAACGCGCTCGCCAACACTATCACCGGCAATGCGGGCCATAACGTGCTGGACGGCGGCGCCGGCCTCGACACGCTGCTCGGCGGCAACGGCAACGACACCTACGTGCTCGGCGCCTCCGCCGACGTCGTCAGCGACACCGGCGGCATCGATACCATCAGTTCGGTCATCAGCCGCTCGCTGGTACCCTTCGGCGATATCGAGAACCTGCTGCTGCTCGGCATCGCGAACATCGACGGCACCGGCAACAGCCTCGCCAACACGATCACCGGCAATAGCGGCAACAACATCCTCGACGGCGGCGCCGGTCTCGACACGCTGTTGGGCGGCAATGGCAACGACACCTACGTTCTCGCCAACGGCTTCGACGTCGCCACCGACAGCGGCGGCATCGACCTCGCCACCTCGACGGTCAGTCGCTCGCTCGTCGCCTACGCGGACATCGAGAACCTGACGCTGCTCGGGTCCGCCAACCTCAACGGCATCGGGAATGCCCTCGCCAACACCATCGTCGGAAATTCCGGCGTCAACGTGCTCGAAGGTGGCGGCGGGATCGACACGCTGAAGGGCGGCGCCGGCAATGACCGCTACACGCTCGGCAACGGCGCCGACGTCGTCATCGATTCGTCCGGCATGGATCTCATCACCTCGACGATCACCCGGTCGCTCGTCGGCTACTCGGACGTCGAGAATCTGACGTTGCTCGGCACCGGCAACATCAACGGCACCGGCAACGCGCTCGCCAACGTCATCGCCGGCACGATCGGCAACAATATCCTCATTGGCGGCGCCGGCCTTGATACGTTGAAGGGCGGGGCGGGGAACGATCGCTACGTGCTGGGGGCGGAGAGCGACGTCGTCGTCGACACGGCGGGTGACGACGGTGTCTATTCGACGATCAGCCGCTCGCTCGCTCCCTATGCCGCCATCGAGAATCTGGTGCTGCAAGGCAGCGCCAACATCGACGGCACCGGCAACGCTCTGAACAACCGGATCACCGGCAACGCGGGCAAGAACATTCTCGACGGCGGCCTCGGCGACGACACGCTCGTCGGCAACACCGGCCACGACACTTACGTGCTCGGCGCCGAGTATGACACGGTCATCGACGGCAACGGTATCGGAACCATCACGTCGACGATCACCCGCTCTCTGGTCGACTACGCGACGATCGAGAACCTGCAGCTCGTCGGCAATGGCAGCATCCACGGCACCGGCAACGCGCTCGACAACACCATCGAGGGCAATGGCGCGACCAACGTCCTCAATGGCAAGCAGGGCAACGACCATCTGATCGCGAAAGGCGGCAACGACATCCTCGACGGCAGCGTCGGAGCCGACACGCTCGACGGCGGTGCGGGCAGCGACGCCTACATCCTCGGAAACAACACCAGCCCCATCTTCATCATCGACGGTGGCGGCGACGACCTCGTCATCTCGTCGATCAGCCGCAGCCTCGTTCCCTTTGCGAGCATCGAGAGGCTGACGCTGCTCGGCAACGCCAACATCGAAGGCGAAGGCAATGCGCTGGCGAACACCATCGTCGGCAACATGGGAAACAACAAGCTGATCGGTGGCGCGGGCGACGATACCCTCATCGGGGGAAACGACGTCGACGGTTTCCGCGACGACACACTGCAAGGCGGCGCCGGGGACGATGTGCTTCATGGTGGGTTGGACGTCGATTACAATTGGGGCGGTTCCGGCAATGACCGTTTCGACTTCGACAAGCCGGCGGACTCCCGTTACCACATAACCGGCCATGGATCGGACGTTGTCTGGGATTTTAGCCAGTCCGCCGACCTCATCGATCTGTTTGATGTCGATGCTAATCACTTCGCCCCAGGAAACGGAACCTTCACGTTCGTGGGCACCGGTGCCTTCACTGGCACTTCGGGCCAGTTGCACTACGACTTCCGGTCGACCAATGTCTCCGGCCAGACTGGATGGATGACGGTCGTGTCCGGCGACATCAACGGCGACAAGCAGGCGGACATCGAGATCCGGCTCGTCGGGAAACACCATCTCACCGCGTCGGACTTCATCCTGTAGCGGCAGCAAGAGATCGCTTCGGAACGCGTCGTGGGAATCGTGCTGGTCGCCACCGGCCAGTGCCAGTAGCCCGCCTCCGTCACCAGCCGGACCTGCCTATTTCTGCAGTTTTCCGGCATTGCCCCGGCACCTTCTGGCTATGCTACTGCCGCGCCCTCAAGCTCGGCGACGCCGCCAGAGTGGCGCCGATCGACAAGCTGAGCATCGTGCTGGTGGCCGTGTTCGCTGTCGTACTCCTCGCGGACAAACTGTCCGGCCCCAGCTGGCTCGGCGCGGCATTCATCGCCGGCGGCACCATCCCAGTGGCATACAAGGGGTGACGGCAATACGAGAATAGCCCGCCAGCCCCGTCCTCCGGCGGACAGTGGTCCTCGTGGCGGCCCTCAACCTGCGCACGATCGGCGAAGGGGCCAGCGCATGAACCGTATCGTCGATGTCGAGGAATCCGATCACGTCATATCACACCTCCCGCGCGAACCAGCGGATGCGGCCGACGATGTGGATCTCGTTGGCCGGGCGCTCATACTTCGGATAGTGCTTGTTGTCGGAAATGACCCGGACGGCGGGCTGATCCCTGTTGGGGATGTGTTCGAGGCGCTTGGCGACGAGACCGATCCCGTCGTCGAGGACGAAGATGCCGGGTGGGTTCGGGGACCGAAGATTCGTGTCGACGAGGACCGCGTCGCCGCTTAGCAGCGTCGGAACCATGCTGTCCCCCTTGACGTGCATGATGCGCAGTTGCGACGGACTCGTCTTGAGCGCGTTGCGGATCCACGAGCGGCGGAAGTGATAGGGCGGGCTGAACTTGTCGCCGCCCTCTGCCACGACTAACCCTCGTCGCGCCGACGGCCGTGCAGTGGCATGGGGGATCGCCACGAAGGTGTCGTCGGGTTTCTCGACGAAGGGGGACGTGCCCTCGACCTCGCCGATGCCGTGGATCAGCCAGTCGCGGTCCACCTTCAGCACGCGCGCGACATCCGCCAGCCGGTCGATGCCGGGACGCGCTGAGCGCCCTCGGAGGATGTCGTAGATGAACGACCGGTTCACCCCCGCCATCTCGGCAACATGGGCAGGCGGCAGGCCGAGCTGGTTCGCGCGGGCGCGGAGGCGATCCGCCAATGTGTGGTGATCAGTCATGGCCTTCCAATGCTGGCTCGAACGCAATTGGACGGAATAGGAACGAAGCGCGGAGGTCAAGTGATTAGAACGAAAAGTGAACGGCTTTGCCGCAGGGCCACGCTGAAGGGAGATTGAGGGGGCGCGCCTGGCTCAGGCTGAGCCCGCCCATCTACAGCCTCCGCGATGTCCAAATGACGCGCCCGACCACGTGCACCTCCTCGGCGCTCCGCTCATAGGTCTTGTACTCGGGGTTCACCGACCTGATCACCACCATCGGCGGATCGGAGTTCGGCTCGTGCTCGATGCGCTTCGCGACCAGCCCCATCCCGTCCCAGATCACGAAGATACCAGGCGGCACCGGGATCTTCTGGCTGGTGTCGATGAGGACGCGATCACCGCTGGCGAGGAGCGGCTCCATCGAGTCGCCGTCGATGGTGATGATGCGCAGATCCTTCGTCCTCGCCCGGAACTCGTGGCGGATCATTCCCTCTGGGAAGAACCAGACCTGCTTGACCTCCTCGAGGCCCTCGTGAACGGCGCCCGGACCAGCAGAAGCGCGCACGTCGATTTCTGACACGCGCCCAAAGCCTTCCGGGATGCCATTTGGCGGCAGGTTGGCTGACCGAGGCGCCGACGGCCGGCGCGGCTTGCGCGGCGGCACGGTCTCGTGCCGGAGCTCACTCTCTTCGCAGCCGAGGAGTTCTGCGAGCTTACGACGCTCCTCTTCCGCCAGGACCCGCGGCGTCCCCCGCATCACGAATTGGTGCAGGTAGGCGGAGTTCCTGCCGATCGCCATCGACGCGTTCTTGAGGTCAGTGCCGCGGTCGCGGACCAGTGCCAGCACCTTCAGTCGGATCGGATCGAGGTTCATCGGTCGTGCCTTCGTTCGTGTTGGATATTGCCAATTAGATATTTTTTGTGTTTGACGCAATAGGGGTGCCCTGCATTAACTACTCCCACCAGAGGCGACGCCAGCAGGACCCCCCGATGTCGACGATCAGCAATCAGTTCCGAGAACGGGTCGAGGCCTTCCTCAAGGCCACCGGATTTAGAGCCACCGAGTTCGGCAGGCAGGCCGTAGGCGATTCGGCTTTCGTCCTGAACCTGCGGCGAGGCCGCTCACCGACGCTGGCAACCGCCGACAAGGTGCTCGCCTTCATCGACGAGATGGAAGCCGATCCGTCGCGCTGCAGCCCCAATAGGAAAGCGGCATGACCATGCCTCCCATTCACATCAACCAGATCGAGCTCGCCGACCGCTGGAAGATCTCGCCACGCACGCTGGAGCGCTGGCGCTGGGCGGGACAGGGCCCTGCCTTCGTCAAGCTCGGCGGCCGGGTGGTCTACTCCCTGGAGGCAATCGAGGCCTACGAACGCGGCCGCGTCTGCCAGAGCACGCTACAGGGCACCGCCCTCAGGAAGGCGTCCTGAGATGGCGCGCCTGCAGTTCGTCCCCTTGCAGGGTAACCCGGCCCCGTATGTTGAGGAGCCCATCAACGATCTCGCCTTCTTCGCCTGGGTCGCCCAGGCCGCTCCCGGCGAGACACTGGTCTATCACCGCGGCTTCCTCGGCATCGATATCGGCCCGGGGATGTCGCGGTTCGGCGAGCCCGACCGACGCCGGCTCCTCGGGCTTGCCCAGGCAGCGCTGTCCGCCTTCGAGGCAGGGCTAGTGCACCTCGTGCAGGTGCGGCTGGAGCCAGACCGCTTCGCCTATCTCGCCGTGGCGCGCCGCAAGCCGGTTCACGCATCGGCAGCGCTCGCCCGGCTCGTGGCCGCCGCCGCCGGCCGCGAGGACCTCGCCGCCGCTGCTTGATCCCTTCCTATCGCTGAGCATCTCGATGTCAAATCTCACCAACCTCCCCGCCCTCGCCGATCTCGACCGTCTCGCCCTGGGCGACATCGCCGGTCTGCCG
>NZ_JAWDIR010000020.1:0-12628 GCF_046156265.1 Pseudoxanthobacter sp. M-2 | reverse complement strand
CACCAGGAGCAGGTTGCAGTCGCCGCCTGACTCAAACAAAACAGCCTCCGGCAAACCCGGCGCGGTTCAGTCCAGACTTGACCATAGACTTGAGCCGTCAGGGCCGGTCCGGCGCCTCGAAGGTGATCAGCGGCGCGATGGGGCGCAGGCGTCGGAGCGTCGACGACCGGGCTCGGATCGTGGAGGAGACGCTGGTTCCTGGTACCGTCGTGTCGGTGGTGGCGCGGCGCCAATCGCCTCACTTGTCGAGACCGCGAAGCTCAACGCCGTCGAGCCGCAGAGCTACCTCGCCGACGTCATCGCCCGCATCGTCGAAGGCCACGCTCAAAGCCAGATCGACGACCTGCTTCCGTGGGCCTATGCCCCCGCTGCACTCAAGGCCGTGGCCTGAGAACAGCGCTTACCCTATGGCCTGCGCGAAGGCCCCCTTTTGCGCCGGCTGCCAAGCGGTGCGCTTCGACGTGGGTGGCGTCAATCGCCGCCCCGTCGAAGACGCCGCTATGCCCAGTCAGGGCCTCGAACATCTGCAGCCACAGCCCCGGCCGACACGCGAATGAACGGTAATAGACTGTCGTGTAGGGCCCGAACTCGGGCGGGCAGCCGCGCCAGCGCGCGCCGCTCCTCACGCATGTCTGCGCCCCTCCGCCCGCGCGGCACAAGCGGCTCGATCCGAGCCAATTCCTCATCGTCAAGCCAACGTGCCTGCATCGCTATCATCAAGATCCTCCCGCGAACCTTGAATCGGCGAATGCTACATCACGCTTGACCAAAATGAGTAAGGATCCTAGGCCGGGGGCCGCCGCGACAATCGCACGCCAGGCCCACCTAGATCGTCTCGCAATACCCGGACGCCGCTACGCTCTAAAGCGTTCAAAAGAAGCCTTTCGCTCTCGCGGCGTAGTTCGTGTCGCCCGCATTCAAAATTGCGGATTGTGCTACGCGAAACCTTGGCAGCTGTCGCCAGTTCCTCCTGGGTCCAGCCCAGAAGGCCTCGCGCTGCCCGGCAGTGCTCCGGTGAGAACGTTCGCATCCGCGACCTTCGGTCCGAACAATCGGCTTGTGCCAGCCCCCCAAAATCAACCATGATGGGCAAACTGAGGCAATAGGAATTGAGAGCGAAGGAGGGTAGGCAATGCTTCATCAGATTGCCCTCCTCCTCGTGCTGGTCCTGCCCTTCGCCGGATGTCTCGCCGCGGCCCTGCTCGAGACACATGCGCGCAACGCCGCCGCCTGGCTTGCGGGGGCGGTCACGCTCATAGCGGTCTTGCTGCTGGCGGCCTTGTACCCGCGTGTCACCGATGGCGGGGTCGTCAGCCTCGACATCGCCTGGGTGCCCCAGCTCGGCCTCCAGTTCGGATTGCGACTGGATGGCTTCTCCTGGATGTTCGGCGTGCTCGTCACTGGCATCGGCCTGCTGGTGGTCCTGTACGCCCGCTACTACATGTCTCCATCCGATCCCGTCCCGAGATTCTTCGCCTTCCTGCTTGCCTTCATGGGAGCGATGCTCGGCATCGTGCTGTCGGGTAACCTGATCCAGCTCGTCTTCTTCTGGGAGCTGACGAGCCTCTTCTCGTTCCTGCTGATCGGCTATTGGCACCAGAGGGCCGCTGCGCGCGACGGTGCGCGAATGTCGCTCACCATCACCTCGCTCGGCGGGCTGTGCCTGTTCGCCGGCGTGCTCGTGCTCGGCCACATCGTCGGCAGCTACGACCTCGACGTCGTTCTGCGGTCCGGGGACCTGGTGCGCGCCCATCCGCTCTACTTCACGGCCCTGGTGCTGATCGTCGTCGGGGCCCTCACCAAGAGCGCCCAGTTCCCATTCCATTTCTGGCTGCCGCAGGCGATGGCCGCGCCGACGCCGGTCTCGGCCTACCTGCATTCCGTCACCCTGGTGAAGGCCGGCGTCTTCCTGCTGGCGCGGCTGTGGCCCGTGCTGTCGGGAACCAACGAGTGGCTCTGGCTGGTCAGCGGTGCTGGCCTCGTCACCTTCGTGCTCGGTGCCTTCGTTGCGATCTTCCAGCAGGACGTGAAGGGGCTGCTCGCCTATTCGACGATCAGCCACATCGGCCTGATCACCCTCCTGCTTGGCCTCGGCACGCCGCTCGCGGCGGTGGCGGCGATCTTCCACATCATGAACCACGCGACCTTCAAGGCGTCGCTGTTCATGGCGGCCGGCATCATCGACCACGAGACGGGGACGCGCGACATCCGGCGGCTGAGCGGGCTTTTCCGATACATGCCGATCACCGGAACGCTGGCGATGGTGGCCGCCGCGTCGATGGCCGGCGTGCCACTACTCAACGGCTTCCTGTCGAAGGAGATGTTCTTCGCCCGGACGATCGAGACCCACGACGGCTCGCTGGTCGACGACATGCTGCCCTATGTGGCCACCCTGGCTGCGATGTTCAGCGTCGCCTATTCGCTACGCTTCATCCACGGGGTGTTCTTCGGACCACCGCCCGTCGGACTCCCACGGACCCCGCACGAGCCGCCGCACTGGATGCGCTTGCCGGTGGAAATCCTGGTGCTCGTCTGCCTCGTCGTCGGCATCATCCCCGGCCTCACCGTGGGGCCGTATCTCGCGACCGCCGTCACCGCCGTGCTCGGCGGTGCGACGCCGGTGTACAGCCTCGCCGTCTGGCACGGTTTCAACCTGCCGCTGCTGATGAGCGTGTTCGCGCTCGCCGGCGGAGTCGCGCTCTACTTCATGCTGCAGGGCTATCTCGCCCGCGGCGTCGAGGGGGCGCCGCTGGTGCGCCACCTGAAGGCGCCGCGCATCTTCGACAGCGTCATGGTCACGCTCTCGTGGCGCTGGGCACGGTCGCTGGAAGGGCTGATCGGCACGCGGCGGCTGCAGCCGCAGTTGCGGTTCGTGGTGTGCGTCGCGCTGGTCGCCGGCCTCTGGCCGATCCTCGACCGCGGCCTGTCGCTCGGGACGGCGCCGACGTCCGGGTTCGATCCGGTGTTCACGATGATCTGGCTGATCGGGGTCGCCTGCGCGATCAGCGGTGCCGCACTGGCGAAGTTTCACCGCCTCGCAGCGCTCGTGCTGATCGGCGGCGCCGGCCTCGCTACGTGCATCACCTTCGTCTGGCTGTCGGCGCCGGATCTGGCGCTGACCCAGTTGCTCGTCGAGATCGTCACCACCGTGCTGATCCTGCTCGGGCTGCGCTGGCTGCCGAAGCGCGTTGCCCTCGCCGAGGAAACCGGACGGATCGCCTGGTCCGCGCACGTTCGCCGCGTCCGCGATCTCGTCATCGCGCTTGCCGCCGGCGGCGGCCTGGCGACGATCTCCTACCTGATTATGACGCGGACCGCGCCCGAAAGCATCGCCGACTACTTCGTTGAGAATGCCTACGCGCTCGGCGGCGGTCGCAACGTCGTTAACGTCATCCTCGTCGACTTCCGCGGCTTCGATACGCTCGGCGAGATCACCGTTCTCGCTGCGGTCGCGCTCACAGTTTACGCCCTTCTGCGGCGGTTCCGTCCGGCCTCCGACAGCATTGGCGTGCCTGAACAGCAACAGGCGCAGGACCTCTACGCCAAGGCAACCCCAGGGCGCGGCCATGGCGACACCGCGGCCGATTATCTCGTAGTGACCTCGACCATCATGAAGATGCTATTCCCGGTGATCGGTGTGATGGGATTGTATTTATTCCTGCGCGGCCATGACCTGCCGGGGGGTGGCTTCGTCGGGGGGATTACACTGGCGATCGCGGTGCTGCTGCAGTACCTCGCCGGCGGCATCCGCTGGGTGGAGGCGCGACTGCGCATCCACCCGGTGCGCTGGATCGCATCAGGCCTGATCTTGGCGACCGCCACCGGCGCCGGATCGTGGCTGTTCTCCTATCCATTCCTCACCTCACACTCCGCGTACGCGGACCTGCCCTTGATCGGGAGCATTCCACTCGTCAGCGCCCTCCTGTTCGATCTGGGCGTCATGTTGCTGGTAATCGGAGCGATCACACTGATCCTCATCGCGATCGCCCACCAGTCTATCCGCAGCCATCGCAACACCCCGCCCCCTGCTCCGCCTACAACCGCAGCCAGCGGGGCGTGATGGAACTCGTCCTCGCAATAGCAATCGGTGCACTCACGAGCTCCGGCGTCTGGCTACTGCTGCGGCCGCGGACGTTTCAGGTGATTATTGGGCTCTCCCTTCTCTCCTACGCTGTGAACCTGTTCATCTTCTCAATGGGCAGGCTCATCTCCGGCGCCCCGCCAGTGCTGACGGACGGCGTTGGCGATCCGAGCGCGCTCACCGATCCATTGCCACAGGCGTTGGTGCTCACCGCCATCGTCATCGGCTTTGCAACGACGGCGTTGTTCCTCGTCGTGCTGCTCGCCTCGCGCGGGCTGACTGGAACGGACCACGTCGACGGGTCGGAGCGTCGACCTTGACCGCGATCGCCGATCACCTGGTGATCCTGCCGATCCTCATTCCGCTCGCTGCCGCCGCGGTGGTGCTGCTGGTCGACGATCGCAGCCGCAGCGTCAAGGCGGCGATCAACGTCGGCTCGACGCTGCTGGCGCTGGTCGTGGCGGTCGTGCTGATGCGCATGGCCGACACCAGCCCCGATGGGGCGGCGGCCGTGATGAACTACCGCCTCGGCGACTGGCCGGTGCCGTTCGGAATCGTCCTCGTCGTCGACCGGCTGTCGGCGATGATGCTGGTGCTGACCGGCATGCTGGCGCTCGCCGCCCTCGTCTACGCGCTCGCCCGCTGGCACCGCGAGGGCGCCTATTTCCACGCCCTATTCCAGATCCTGCTGATGGGCGTGAACGGCGCCGTCCTGACCGGCGACCTGTTCAACCTGTTCGTCTTCATCGAGCTTCTGCTCGTCGCCTCCTACGGGCTGGTGCTGCACGGCTCGGGCATCGCCCGCGTCAAGGCGGGGTTGCACTACATCGCTGTCAACCTCGCGGCGTCACTGCTCTTCCTCGTCGGCGTCAGCCTGATCTACGGCGTCACCGGTACCCTCAACATGGCCGACCTGGCGCAGCGCATCCCCGCGCTCGCGGACGCCGACCGGGCTTTGCTCGAGACCGGCGCCGCGGTGCTCGGCGTGGCGTTCCTGGTCAAGGCGGGGATGTGGCCGCTGTGCTTCTGGCTGCCTGCCGCCTACTCGGTGTCGGCGCCGCCGGTGGCAGCTTTCTTCGCCATTCTCAGCAAGGTCGGCGTCTACGTGCTGCTGCGGCTGTCGCTGCTGTTCTTCGCCACCGGCAGCGGACAGTCAGCCGGCTTCGGCAGCGACTGGCTGCTGTTCGGCGGGATGGCGACGATCGTCTACGGCTCGGTCGGCGTGCTCGCCTCGCAAGACGTGCGCCGCCTCGCCGCCTACGCAGTGGTGGTCTCGACCGGCACGGTTATGGCGGCGGCCGGGCTCGAGCAGCCGGCCGTCACCGGGGCGGCGCTGTTCTACCTCTTCAACTCGACGCTCGGGATCGCCGCGCTGTTCATGCTGGTCGATCTCGCCGAGCGTGGGCGCGACCCGGGTGCCGACGTGCTGGCGGTTACGATGGAGGCCTACGGCGATGAACCGGAGACGGCGGAGGCGGTCGAGGAGGTCGGCATCGCCATCCCGGCGACGATGGCAATTCTCGGCCTGAGCTTCGTCCTGTGCGGGCTGCACATCGCCGGACTGCCGCCGCTGTCCGGGTTCGTGGCCAAGTTCGCGCTGATGACGACGCTGATCAATCCGGCCGGGCTCGGCGTCTCCGCCGCGCCGACGCCACTCGCCTGGGCGCTGGTGGTTCTGCTCGTCCTGTCCGGGCTCTTCACGCTGATCGCGATGACGCGTGCCGGCATCCGCATCTTCTGGGCGGTGGAGCGCACGCCGCCGCGGGTTCAGCTGATCGAGATCGCTCCGGTAGCGGTGCTGCTACTAGCCTGCGTGACGCTGACCCTCATGGCCGGAGACGGGATGCGCTATGCGCAGGCAACTGCCGACGACATTCGGAGCGCGGGTCCCTATGTCGACAGGGTCTTCTCACCGCATGCCCGTGTTCCCGACGGCGCGGCCGCACCATGAGACGCTGGCTGCCCTTCCCGCTGTTGTCGGTCACGCTGCTGGCGATCTGGCTGCTGCTCTACCAGTCTGTGTCGATCGGCCATGTCCTGCTCGGCTCAGCGATTGCACTGGTGGCGCCGTGGGCGCTCGTGCCGCTTCTCTCTCCCCGCGACCGACGCATGCACGGCGCGTGGGCCGTGGTCACGCTCGCCTGCTTCGTCGCCGGCGACGTGCTGCGCTCGAACGTCGCCGTCGGCCGGCTGATCCTCAATCCGCGGCTACGTGGCCGTCGCTCCGGGCTCGTCGACATTCCGCTCACGCTGCGCGACCCCTACGCGCTCGCCGCGCTCGCCATCATCGTCACGTCGACGCCGGGAACACTCTGGGTCAACTTCAATCCCGCGACCGGCATCCTGACGCTGCACGTCCTCGATCTCGTCGACGAGGCCGGCTGGATCGAGACCATCAAAGGTCGTTACGAGAGCAGGCTCCGGGAGATCTTCGAATGACGGCGTCCGCGTTCCTGGCCATCGCCCTGCTCACCGGGCAAGTGCTGCTCGCCCTGGCGATGGCGTGTGCGGTGTTCCGCATGATCCGCGGCCCGCGCGCCCAGGATCGGGTCGTCGGTCTCGATACCCTCTACGTCAACGCCATGCTGATGCTGGTGACCTTCGGCATCCGCACCGGCAGCGCGCTCTATTTTGAGGTGGCGCTGGCGATCGCGCTGCTCGGCTTCGTCGGCACCGTGGCGCTCGCGAAGTTCCTGATGCGGGGCGAGGTGATCGAATGACTCCTCTCGCGGACCTTCCGGCCTGGGCGGCGGTGGCCGTCGGAATACTGGTGCTGCTCGGCACGGCAATAACCGCGCTCGGCTCAGTCGGGCTGCTGCGCTTCGCCACCTTCTACGAGCGCGTGCATGCGCCGACGCTCGGTACGACGGCTGGCACAGGGCTGGTGCTGGCCGCCTCGATGGTGTTCTTCACCGCGCTGGGAGCAAGGCCAGTCATCCACGAAATCTTGATCGCTGCCTTCATTACCGTCACCACGCCCGTGACACTCATACTTCTGGTACGGGCGACGCTTTTCCGGGACCGTTTTGAGAGCGACAACGGCGTTAGGTCTCCAAGACTCGCAAACGAGGCTGAAGAAAACGTTAGCAGTGCGGAGGCCGGGGACGACGTCCTGCCTCCTCGAGCGTGAGAGCCTGCAAGACGTGTCACATTCGGCTCCTCGCTGGTGGTGGAACGGGATTTTTTGCGTCGAGCATCCGGGCGCTGAGCGTGGGGGCGAGACGCGATATGATCGAACCGGACCACGCTCAGCTGCCGATCACGCGGCAGTGCGCCCTGGTCGGCATCAGCCGGTCCGCCTTCTACTGCGGCCCGCGGACCGAAAGCCTCGAAACCCTCGCCATCATGCGAGCGATCGACGGCCAGTTCCTCGAGACGCCCTGGTACGGCTCGCGGCAGATGGTGCGCCATCTGCGCCAGCAGGGACATGAGGTCGGGCGCAAGCGCGTGCGGCGTCTCATGGCCCGCATGGGGCTGGCCGCCAGCTACCAGCGGCCGAAGACCACGGTGCGGCATCCGCAACACCGCGTCTTCCCCTATCTCCTGCGGAACATGGCGATCGAGGAGCCTGACCAGGTCTGGTGCGCCGACATCACCTACATCCCGATGCGGCGCGGCTTCCTGTACTTGGTCGCCATCATGGACTGGCACAGCCGCAGGGTTCTGTCCTGGCGGCTCTCCAACACCATGGAGGCCGACTTCTGCATCGAGGCGCTGGAGGAGGCCTTGTCCCAGTTCGGGCGGCCCGGCATCTTCAACACCGACCAGGGCAGCCAGTTCACCAGCCGCGCTTCACCGAGGTGCTGCTGGACGCTGACGTGCGGATCTCCATGGATGGCCGCGGCCGGTGGATGGACAACGTGTTCATTGAGCGCCTCTGGCGGTCGCTGAAATACGAGTGCATCTACCTCAATGCCTTCGAGACCGGCTCCGAGGCCCGGGCGGGGATCAGCAGGTGCGTCAGCTACTACAACCGCGTGAGGCCCCACTCGGCCCTCGGCGGCAGAACGCCGGAGGAGGTCCACACTGCCCGCAACGGCATCAACATGGCGGCGTGACGGAAACCAGAACCAAGCTTAGCAAAGCCGCCAATCCGTCAGCCGAATGGGGGCCACCTCATACCTCAGGGAGGACCAATTCAAAGGGGCAGGCCAGTCAGGCAGACGCGGGTCGCGCGCCAGCCGGTAGCCCGTCGCGATCGAAATGGCGGCCTTGGCGGCTGCCGCGGCCACGCCGTCGGTCTGTCGGAAGGTCATGAAGAGCCTCATCCGATGGTCGGTGACATGACGGCCGGTCACGGACGAGCCTCCCCACGACAACGGGGTACCCTCGCCAGACCGGCCCGCCGCGATCACCGGCCGGCTGCCGATCCAGGGCAGCCGAACGACGAAGCCGGTGGCAGGATGGCTTCTCTTGGTTGATCTGCATCAATCCGGGTGCCAAGTTTTTTGTACTTTTATGGCCGATTGGATGAGGAGCGAGGCTACAAATGCGGCGGATCATGCTGGCCACGGATTTCTCCGAACGATCCGACCGAGCGTTGCGGAGAGCGACGATTTTGGCGCGTCAGCACTCCGCCGAGCTATCTATAGTACATGTGGTCGATAACGATCGGCCACAATACATCGTTGACCACGATGCGGAAGACGCACACCTCATACTTGCGCAGCTCGAGCGCTCCTTGCGCGACCAAGATGGTTGTATTTGCACTACAAGCGTTCTGCTGGACGACCCCTTCAGAGGCATTGCCGGCGCAGCAGAAGAGGTATCTCCCGATCTTCTGGTGATAGGCCCGCACCGCCGCCAGATTTTGCGGGACGCATTTGTGGGGACTACAGCCGAACGCACCATTAAGGCGGTATCATGCCCTGTCCTGATGGTGAACGGGCCGCCCGTGGGTCCATGGCGCCATATCCTGCTGACGACGGATCTTTCTAAAAGCGCGGAGCAAGCGCTGAATCGCTTTGCGGCGATGGGGCTGGGGGTAGACGCAGGCTCATCTATTGTGAACGTATTCGATACGCCCGCATTGCGCATGATCATGCCCAATAATATGGCAAAAGAGGAAGAGAACCATTATTTAAACGCACAACGCGAGTCGGCTTTGAAGGAATTACGGCAATTTATAAAGAATAGCTCTTTCGAACGGGCCAAACCGATCGTGCGTAGAGAGGAGTCAACGGTTGCGCGCGAAATCCTAAGAACCGCTGCTGACCTACCGGCAGATCTGGTCGTGATTGCGTCTGGCAGCAAAAGCGCCATTGCGCAGTTGATTCTGGGTAGCGTCGCACAAGACGTTCTGCGGCACGCAGCGGTCGACGTTCTCACAGTCCCCTTAAGTCGTGTGGACAAATTTGATCCAGCATCGGATGGTGGCGAGCTGCACGAAGCCGAGTAAGCATCTCGAGCGGCGGGGCATCGACCCGGTGATCCCGACGAAGTCAAACCGGAAGGTCCAGCGGATCATCGACAAGGCCGCCTACGCGATGCGCAACCGCATCGAGCGCTTCTTCAACAAACTCAAGCACTCACGTCGCGTCGCGACCCGCTACGACAAGCTTGCGTCGAGCTTCCTCGGCTTCGTGCAGATCGCCACCATCCGATGCTGGATCAAGTTTGTCCACACGACTTAGTCACCTCGAAAGCGGTGGCGGAGAAAGTGCTTCTCGAACTCGAGCAGCACAAAGCTCGCCACCCCGAGCGCGATGATCAATGCCCCGTCCGCGAGCGTCAGCGGACGGGATCCGAAGATGGTGTTCATGATCGGCAGATAGGTGAAGGCAAGCTGCCCGGCGACGACGACCGCAAGCGCGATCCACACCGGCGTCGTGCCCTTCACGCCGGTAAAGGTAAAGGATGTCATGTGAAGGAAGCGCACGCTGAAGAGATAGAAGATCTCCAGCACCACCAGCGTGTTCACCACCATCGTCCGAGCGGTTTCCAGGTCACGGCCCTGATCCAATGCCCAGAAGAACGCGCCAAGAGAGATCGCGGCGAACAGGAGCGAGACCACGATCACCCGCCACAGGATGAAGGGTGTAAGCAGCCCCGCGTTAGGCCGGCGTGGCAGGCGGCGCATGACACCGGGCTCGGAGGGTTCGAAGGCAAGCGCGAGGCCTAGAGTGGCGGCAAGAATCAGGTTGACCCACAGGATCTGGACCGGCGTCATCGGCATGGCGAAGTTGAACAGGATCGCGATGACCACGGTCAGGGCCTCGCCGCCGTTTGTGGGCAGCGTCCAGCTGACGACCTTGCGGATGTTGTCATGGACGGTGCGTCCTTCGTGCACGGCCGCGACGATCGAGGCGAAGTTGTCGTCCATCAGCACCATTTCCGAAGCCTCCTTGGCGGCCTCGGTACCCTTGACGCCCATCGCAATGCCGACGTCCGCCTGCTTCAGCGAGGGCGCGTCGTTGACGCCATCCCCCGTCATGGCAACTACCCGCCCTTCGGCCTGAAGCGCCTGCACGATGCGCAGCTTGTGCTCGGGGCTCGTGCGGGCGAACACGACCGTTTCACGGACGGCCTTAGTGAAGTCCTCCCCTGATAACTGATCAAGGTCATGTCCCGTCAGAACGACCGGATCGTCACCCATTCCAAGCTGACGCGCGATTGACTTGGCGGTGGCGGCGTGGTCGCCGGTGATCATGCGCACCGCGATCCCGGCCGAGGCGCATTCGGCGATCGCGCGGATCGCCTCGTCCCGCGGCGGGTCGATGAAGCCGACGATGCCAAGGAACGTCAGCCCGGTTTTAACATCGGGAAAATCGATGCGATCCGTCCCTTCGGGTAGTTGGCGCATGGCAAAGCCAAGAACGCGTTCGCCGTGCGCCGCAGCTTCCGCGATCCTGTCGGACCAGTACCTCGCATCGAGCGCGGTTGGCCCGCCCTGAGCCTCCTGTCTGCTGCACATGGCCAGAACGGCCTCGGGCGCGCCCTTTACCAGAACCACATGCTCCGCCAGCGACATCCTGTGCAGGGTCGCCATGAAACGATGCGCGGCATCGAAGGGGATCTCATCGAGGCGAGGCCACTCCGCACGCTCGTTCTCGGGATCGAAAGCGGCCTTCATCGCTAAGGTAACGAGCGCCCCCTCCATCGGGTCGCCCTCGACATGCCATTCCGCACCGTTGGTGCGCAGCCTGGCGTCGTTGCAGAGCAGGCCGGCGCGGATCAGCGACAGGGATGTTGCATGGCTAGCAGGACTGCGGGGGCCGGTGTCTTCAAACAGTTGATGCCCGCCTGGATTGTAGCCCGAGCCTTCCACAAAAATCGCTTGCCCCGGGGTGACAACCCGGCGGACCGTCATTTCGTTGCGGGTGAGCGTCCCGGTCTTGTCCGAACAGATGACGGAAGTGGCCCCCAGCGTCTCGACCGCCGGAAGACGGCGGATCACGGCGTTTCGCACGGCCATACGCTGCACGCCGATGGCCAGCGTGATGGTAATCACGGCAGGCAGGCCCTCTGGGACCAGGCTGACGGCAAGTGCGACGACAGCCATCAGCGCCTCGTCCCACTCGTAGCCGCGTAATGTGATCGCGAATACGAAGAGGATCGCCGCACCGACAAAGGCGAACCGGGTAAACCGCTGGCCGAAGCGGTTGATTTGCCGCAAAAGCGGCGTGGTCAGTTCCTCGACGCCGCCCAGCAGCTCGCTGATGCGCCCGATCTCGGTCTGCAATCCTGTCGCGAAAACGATACCCGTTCCCTGCCCGCTTGCAACCAAGGTGCCGGAAAACGCCAGCGATCGTCTGTCGCCGAGAGCTGCGTTTGCGTCGACGGGGTCGGTATGTTTCGTCGCCGCTACGGACTCGCCGGTCAGGATTGCCTCATCAATCCGCAGGCTGCGCGCGCGAAGCAGGCGCAAGTCGGCCGGAACCCGATCGCCCGCCTCGATCAGGACGACGTCACCGGGGACAAGTTCGGCCTGGGGCACGCTGACGCGCTGGCCATCGCGCAGCGCGGTAGCGCGTGGCGCAATCATGTTTCGGATCGCGGCCAAGGCATCTTCGGCCTTGCCCTCCTGCAGGAAGCCCACGACCGCGTTCACCAGGACGACCGCTAGGATCACTCCCGTATCGACGAAGTGCCCCAGCGCCGCCGCTGCCGCAGCCCCGGCAAGCATGAAATAGATCAGTGCGTTGTTGAATTGGGCGAGGAACCGTAGGACCGGGTGGCGCCGCGTGCCGGTCGGAATGGAATTGGGACCATGCTGTCGCAGCCGCCGTTCGGCTTCACCGGAGCTCAGCCCCTGATTGGTCGATGCAAGCTCAGCGACCACATGCGCGGCATCTCGGTCGTGCACGGAGCGAAACGTTCGATAGTCTTCTTGAATGGCGGCATCTGGTACAACGAGCATGCAAGAATTGCTCCCAATCGGCCTAATCGTACGGGCTGTCTCATGATAAAGGCGCCGGCGGCTGCGGGGAGCAGATTAATGACCACACGCCATACGCTTCGACTGTTCCCCTTCTCAACTTACGCGCCTCGTCGCCTGGGTAACCCGGCAACCTGCCTTCGTTCATTGGTGAAACGCAATAGCGTCTG
>NZ_JAWDIR010000019.1:0-13077 GCF_046156265.1 Pseudoxanthobacter sp. M-2 | reverse complement strand
GCTGGATCAGCGTGCCGTCGACGCTGAAGTGCTCGCTCGACAGCAGCCGACTCACGCGGCGCTCGGCCAGGACGGCCGACAGGAACCGCGTGGCGACGTCGCCGGCGAGCAACCGGTCGCGGTTCTTCGAGAACGTCGAGTGATCCCAGACCAGATCATCAATGCCGAGCCCGACGAACCAGCGGAACAGGAGATCGAACTCCAGCCGCTCCATCAGTTGGCGTTCTGAGCGGATCGATTAGAACGCCTGCAGCGGCATCGCCCGCAGCAGCCTCTCTGGTGCGATCGTCGGCGCCGGCGTTTCGTTCACAAGCGCCCGGCTCGCCCGCAACAGATGCCCCGCCGGTACCCACGCCTCTACGTCGGCGTAGCTGAACAGCGAACCCGTCTCCTCGTCCATTCCCAGCACGCCGACACTCCCCATCCAGACAGGCAAAGCTAATCGAGGGGCAAGCGATCGGCGAGTGACTTTTTCAGCAGCCTGCGAGATCACACGAGCCCGAACTCGGCTGCCGTCTTGTCGAGCGCCGCGCGGTAGATGACCATCAGCGTGTCGACCTCTTCCTTCGTGATGACCAGCGGCGGCGCCATCACCATGGAATCGCCGGAGACGCGGATCATCGCTCCCATCTCCACACAGATCTCGTGGCACCGCCCCGCGAGCGTCCCGACCGGGGTCCGGAATGTCCGTGTCGCCTTGTCCTCGACAATCGCCAGGCCGGCGACGAGGCCGATGCCGCGGATGTTGCCGACAAGCGGATGATCCGCGACGGCGTCACGCAGCCTGGTCTGGAAATAGGGGCCGATATCGTCGCGCACGCGCTCGACGAGACCTTCGCGTTCGATGATGGCGATGTTGGCGAGCGCGACTGCGCAGGCCGTCGGATGGCCGGAATAGGTGTAGCCGTGCGACAGGTCCCCGCCCTTGGCGTAGAGGACGTCGGCGACCCGGTCGCTGACGGCAACTGCCGAGAGCGGCAGGTAGCCGGACGTGATGCCCTTGGCCATCGTCATGATGTCCGGCTCGATGCCGAACGTGGTGCTGCCGAACCATTCGCCGGTCCGGCCGAATCCACAGATGACCTCGTCGGCCACCAGCAGGATGTCGTATTTCCGGCAGATGCGGTTGATCTCGGGCCAGTAGTTCGACGGCGGCAGGATCGCGCCGCCCGACCCCTGCAGCGGTTCGCCGAAGAAGGCGGCGACGTTCTCCGGGCCGAGCTCCAGGATCTTGTCCTCGACCGCCCTGGCCGCGACCAGGCCGAATTCCTCCTCGGACAGGTCGCCGCCCCCGGTATACCAGTAGGGCTGGATCACGTGCTCGATGCCCGCGATCGGCAGGTCGTCCATCTCGTGCATGGTGCTCATGCCGCCGAGGCTCGCCGATGCCGTTGTTGATCCGTGATAGGCATTGATGCGGCTGATCACCGTCTTCTTCGCCGGCTTGCCCATCAGGTTCCAGTAGCGCTTCACGAACCGGAGGATGGTGTCGTTCGCCTCGGACCCCGAGCAGGCGAAGAAGAAGCGGTTGAGGTCGCCGGGCGTGAGGGTCGCGAGCTTTTCGGCGAGCTCGACGGGCGGCGGCGTCGTCGTCTTGAAGAACGTGTTGTAGAAGGCGAGCTCGCTCATCTGATCGTAGGCGGCCCTCGCCAGTTCCTCGCGCCCGTAGCCGACGTTCACGCACCAGAGGCCGGACATCGCGTCGATGATCCTGTTGCCTTCGGAATCCACCATCACCGACCCGGAGGCCTTGACGATGATCCGGGGCCCCCCTTTTCGACGCAGCGCCTCGTTGTCGGTGAAGGGATGAATGTGGTGATCGCCATCGGCCCGCTTCCAGGCGGCCGTCGAGTTCCTGACGACTGGCGTGTCCATGTCCGCTCCCCCGATCAGTAGCCGGTGTATTCGGTTTCGCTTTGCCGGCGCTTCGCCGCGACCACGTCGACGCAATCGCGCAGAGCAGCCATCGCCCTGTCGATCATGTCGTCGTCGAAGGGATCGCATTGAATGTGCAGTCCGCGCGGGCTGCGGATGCGGGCGAGATACCAGCCGCGGCTCGCCATCTCTTCGGCGACGGCATGCGGGTCGTAGCTTTCGGACGTGAATGCGAAGACGTTGGATTCCGGCGCGCCGAGGATGCGCATGCCCGGGATCGCTGCTATTTCCTGCATAAGGCGATCGCGGGCCGCGTACATGCGCCGGACGAGGCCGAGATATCCCTCCTCCCCGAGATGGTGCAGGATCGCCCAGGCAGCGGCCATGACGTGCGAGGGGCGCGAGCCGGGAAATCCCGTGCTCCGGTAGGCGCCAAACGCCCAGCCTTCGCTCGTGTGCGACTGGTAGTTCAGAAGGTCGGCATCACGGTAGATTAGCGTCGATACGCCTTTCGGCGCATAGGCGTGCTTGTGCAGGTCCGCCGACATCGAGCGCACGCCGGGAAGGCGGAAATCATACGGCGGAATATCGATCCCGAGCTTTTCGGCGAAAGGTGAGACGTAGCCGCCGACGCAGGCGTCGACATGCAGCCAGACGCCGCGGCGGACGGCGAGGTCGGACAGGTCCGCGATCGGATCGAACACACCGTGCGGATAGGCCGGAGCGGAGCCGACGATCATCGCCGTGGCCTGGCCGATGCGCTCCTCGATGTCACCGGGCCGGCAACGGAAGGTCTCGTCGAAGTCCGTCATGACGAGCTTCAGTCCCAAAAGGTGCGCCGACTTCTGGAAGGCGGCGTGCACGGTGCTGGCGGCGATCACTTCCGGAACCGCCGTCGAGGTCGGGTTCTGCGCGCGCCAGTAGTCCCGCGCCGCCCACATCGCGGTGAAGATGCTCTCGGTCCCGCCGGAGGTGATCGCCGCTCCGGCCCCCTCCGGTGCGTTCTGCAGCGACATGGCGATGTCAGTTAAATCCCGCATCACCTCGGCGACACTCGGGATGTAGCGGGCCAGCGACGCGTTGTAGTGCGAGAACATATCCATCGCCCGCAGGCCGACATCGTAGAACGAGTCGTCCGCGTAGGGCGTCAGAAGGTTGAATTTCGCCGTTTCGAATGGAAGGTCGCGCGTCTGCATCTCGCGGAGTGCGTCGAGAACCGAGTCTTTTGCTATTCCACTGACGGGGAGTGTCTTTCGATTCATCTCTGCCCGTCTCCCCAATCCGCAATTTTGAACATCCAAGTCCAGCAGTCGTAGCGGTTGGGTGGAGGACTGAGAATTGATTCTTTTCGACCCCGACAATCGACAAAGTCGATTGCCCGCACGGCCCTTCAGGCGTGCATCTGGCTGACGAACTTGGTGTTCAGATAGCCCTCGAGCGCGTCAGCACCGCCCTCCGTTGCGTTTCCCGAATCGCTGATACCCCCCGAAGGGCACTTCGGGCAGCGCCAGCCCATGGTGATTGATCGACACCATGCCGCTGCGGATGGCCGCCGCAGGGGGGCCGCGGCAAAGCTCAGCCTCGCCCAGGGACCGGCGGGCACCCGCGATAGATCGAGCACCTCGACCCCGTCGAGCGGCACGAGGCGAGAACCTGCGGTCGCCGCTTCGGTCATCGTTGCCGGCCCTCGGGTGCAAGGGCCAGTTCTTCGGCAAAATGGCAGGCGACGAAATGCTCTGTCGCGATTTCCCGCCATTCCGGCTCTGCCTGCTGGCAGGCGTCGCGCGCGAACGGGCACCGGGTGCTAAACCGGCACCCGGGCGGCAAAGCCATCGGGTTCGGGATCTCGCCCGCCAGGGCCATCGGCTCGAAGCGCTTGTCGGGATCGACTCTTGGTATCGCCGAGATAAGCGCCTTCGTATAGGGGTGCATTGGACCACGGAAGATACTCTCCGCCGGCGCCTTCTCGACCAGCTTTCCAACATACATCACCGCGATCTCGCTCGATATCTGCGCGACGATCGAGAGATCGTGGGCGATGAACAGGTAGGTGAGGCCCAGCTCTGCCTGCAGGTCCATCAGGAGATTGATGATGTCGGCCTGAATCGAGACATCGAGGGCCGACACCGCCTCGTCGCAGACGATGAATTCCGGATTGGCGGCGAGCGCCCGGGCGATGCAGATCCTCTGACGTTGACCACCGGAAAAGGCGTGCGGGAAACGGCGAAGGAATTCGAGGTTCAGCCTGCATTTCGCCGCGACATCCCGAACCCGGGCATCGATCTCGGCCCGTGTTCCGAAGCGCTGGCACTCCAGCGGCTCTGCGATGATGTCGCGCACCGTCATGCGCGGACTGAGCGAGGCGTACGGATCCTGGAAGATGAGCTGCATGTGCTCGCGCCGGAAGATCCGCAACTCCTTGTCGGTGAGCTCGGAGACGTCGACGCTCTCGCCATTCATCTGGAACCGGATCGAGCCGGCATGCAGCGGGATGGTGCGCAATATGGCGCGCCCGACCGTCGTCTTTCCCGATCCGCTCTCGCCGACGAGTCCGAGCGTCTTTCCCCGCCCGATCTCGAAGCTGACGCCGTCAACGGCCGCAACGACGGCGCCGGAGGCACTGCTTCCAGATCCGAAATAGACCTTCAGGTCTTCGACCCGGAGCAGCGGATTCATGCGTCCACCCCCTTGAACAGGAAGCAACTGACCGCGACGCCGCCCCCGAGCGACACCTCCGCCGGGGCGGCGTGGTTACAGACACCGGCCATGAAGCTCGCGCAGCGCGGATGAAACGGACATCCGGCAGGCCTCTCCATCGGCGCCGGGATATCACCGGGGATTGGTGTCAACCGGGCGCGTGGATTTTCGGTATCGGGCAGAGCCGCCAGCAGCCCCCTCGTATAGGGGTGCTGCGGGTCGTGAATGACCTTCTCGGTTGGCCCGCGCTCGACGATCTTGCCGAGATACATGACCGCCACCTCGGCGGCCACGTGCGCGATCACACCCATGTCATGCGTGATGAAAATGATCGACATGCCGAGGTCTTGCTGCAGTTCGTTCATCAGCGCGATGACCTGGGCCTGGATGGTTACGTCGAGCGCCGTGGTCGGCTCGTCGGCGATCAGCAGCGACGGGTTCGTCGCAAGCGCCATGGCGATCATCGCGCGCTGGCGCATCCCGCCCGACAGCTCATGCGAATACTGGCTGAGGCGCACGACCGGGTTGGATACGCCCACTCTCTCGAGCGCGCCGATGGCGATCTCGCGAGCTTCGGCCGCGTCGGCCTTCCTGTGCAACCGAATGACCTCGATGAACTGGTTGCCGATCGTCCAGACCGGCGAGAGCGATGCCATCGGTTCCTGGAAGATCATCGAGATTTCGCCGCCACGGATCCGCTGGATCGCCTTGCCGTCGCGCGGCAGCGCGTCCACGTCGATCACCTCGCCCGCCTTGTTCGTGAGCCGTATCCGCGATGCTGCGCCGAGCTTTGCGTTCGACGGCAGAAGCTGCATCAAGGCACGCGTCGCGACGCTTTTCCCCGAGCCGCTCTCCCCCACGATCCCGAGCGTCTTGCCCTTCGGCACCCCGAAGCTGATGCCGTTCACCGCAACCAGCCTGCCCTCGTCCGTCTTGAACGAGACCTCGAGATCGCGCACGTCGAGCAACGGTTCCTGGGATGTCATGCGCGGCCGGTCCGATCCCTAGTCGCTCGTCTGATAAGGGTCGGCGGCGTCACGCAGACCGTCGCCGATGATCGTGAAGGCGAGCACGGCGAGCACGACGAACGCGGCCGGGATGAAGAGCCACGGCGCCTGTTCGATCGCACGGACGTTCTGTGCATCCTGCAGCAGAATTCCCCAGCTTATCGAAGGCGGCCGAAGGCCGAGCCCGACGAAGCTCAGTGCCGTTTCGCTGAGGATCACATAGGGAAAGGTGATCGCCAGATCGACGACGATGTAGCTCGTGAAGGAGGGCAGCAGGTGCCTGCCGATGATCCTTGCCGGACTCGCCCCGGAAATTTCCGCAGCGAGGACGTAATCCTCCCGTCGTTGCGACAGGATGTGCCCGCGAACCCGGCGCGCGAGCGTCGTCCATCCGAGCAGCCCGAATACCAGAGTCATCATGAAATAGACTTGTACGTTCGACCAATCCTGAGGGAACGAGGCCGTCAGTCCCATGAACAGCGGAATAGCCGGTACGACGCGGACGACCTCCGTGAAGCGCTGGATGGCGTCATCGATCGCACCACCGTAGAAGCCGGCGACACCCCCGATCACAAGGGCGAGAACAAACGCCAGCGCGACGCCGAGCAGCCCCACCGAAAGGGACGTCCAGGTCGCGAACATCAGCCGCGAGAACAAATCCCTGCCGAGATCGTCGGTGCCAAGCAGATGGACCATCCCGGTATCGACGCCGAATAGATGGATGTCGGAGCTGAACAGGCCCAGCAGCCGATATTCATCGCCCCGCACGAATGCACTGAGATAGCGGCGCGTGTCGGGATCCGGCGTGGTTATCATGCGCAGTGTGACCGGATCGCGCCTGCTCGTCATTCCGAACACGAATGGGCGAATGGAAAAGCCGTTCTGATCCCAGAACCGCACCATCTGCGGCGGGCCGTAGACGTAGCCGGCGTCGCGCGTTGTGCCGCCATAGGGCGCGATGAACCCCGCGAAGACCCCCATGAACGCCATGACGAGCAGCACGCCCGCGCCGAAGATGGCCATCCGATGCCGCCGGAACCGCCACCAGACAAGCTGCCATTGCGACGCGGTATAGTATCTCTGTGCCTTCGACGTTGCGGCCGCGGCCGTCGGTACTCGCAAGCTTGCGTCCGTCATCGCAGGGCCATCACAGGCTTTGCAGGCGGATGCGCGGATCGAGCAGTGTCAGCATCACGTCGGAGATGAAATTCATCACCACGATGAACACCGTCATCATCAGCAGTATCGCGCCAGCCACATACATATCTAGATCGAGGAAAGACTTCAGAAGCAGCTCCCCGAGCTCCGGCAGCGCCAGCACCAATGCGACAATCGGCAGCTCCGAGAAGATACGGTTACCGTCGAAACCCATCGTGCTGACCACCGGATTGATCGCCAGTCTCGCGGGATATTTCAGGATCAGCTTGAATTCGGGGATGCCGCGTGCCCGCGCAGCGGTGACCGACAGCTTTCCCAGTTCGTCGAGCATCGTCGCCCTGACGGTCTGCAGCTGGAACGCCGTTGCTGACCAGGCGAGAACGACGGCCGGGACGAACAGATGCGTCAGCAGGTTTCCGACCTTGCCCCAGCTCCAGGGTGCGTCCCTGTAGGGCTCGGAGAACAGCCCGCCGATCGACGTATCGAACACGCGGATGGAGAAGTAGAGCATGAACAGCGCCACCAGAAAGTTCGGCAGCGCGAGGCCTAGGTAGCTGAAGACGGTAAGCGAATAGTCGGCGGCCGATCGTCGCCTGACCGCTGCATATATGCCGACCGGTATCGACAGCAGGTAGGTGAGAATGAGCGTCGCGAACAGGATCGCCAGCGTCAGCCAAAGGCGAGCGCCGATGACGTTGTTGACCGAAGTGGCAAAGGCGAAGGACGGACCGAAATCTCCCTTCGTGACGATATTGCCGATCCACTCGAAGTAACGAGCAGGGGCCGGGCGGTCGAGGCCGAAGCGGTGGCGGATGTCTTCGACATCGGCAGGCGTGAGGGTCATGCCACCCAGCTTGCGGAAGGCGTAGCGGTCCGCGTAGTCGCCGGGCGGCAGTTCCATGACGATGAAGACCATGATCGAGACGAGGAACATGGTGACAATCGCGCCGATTGCTCGCCTGATCAGGAACCTCGCCAATGTTGCTCTCCTGCCCACTCCGCAAGTGATTCTGGAACCGGCCGGCGGCAGAAGCAGGTTGCCGCCGGCCCGCAATCCGTCACGCCCTATTGTTCAGTGAAGAACCACTGCTGCGGCCGGAACGGCAGAGCAAAGTAGTAGTCATCCGACACGACGGTGAACGGCTTGAAATTTCCCATCTTCTTGGATTCGATAACAGGCGAGCCGGCTCCGTCGATGATGCCGATCTTGAAGACGTTGTTCATGTGGATGTCCGCGATCTCGTGGCCGATCGCGTTGCTCTCCTGGCTGCCGAACGGCGTGAGCACGAACTTGTCTCCGAGCTCCCAGAGACGCTTCACATCGTCGGGCGGCTCGATGCCCTGGGCACCATCGGTGTTCTTCCAGGTGACCCATTCGAAGCCGGTGCCCGGCTGATACGGGTTGCCAAAGGGCGGCGCCAGCATGGCGGTGCTCTGGCTGATATTGACGCCGGCTCGCTGCGAGTCGCGCCAGGTCGTGATCAGCAGGTCGTTGGCCGACCCCTTGGTGCGGTATTCGTCGGACGTCACCTCACGGGTCGACACTTTGACCCCAACGGCGCCCCAGTAGCCCTGAACCAGTTCATGGGTCTTCACCGGGCCGCCGGCATTGGCGTAGAGCATCTGGATCGTCAGCGGCTCGCCGCCGGGCAACTCGCGAACTCCGTCGCCGTCGCTGTCCTTCAGGCCCATCTCATCCAGCAGCGACTTCGCCATGTCGGGATCGTGTTGTGTGTAGGCCTTCAGGTTCTCCTCACTCAGGAAGTCGACGGTGCCCGGAGCCGCCGGAGTGGCCTGCGTGGGTTCGCCCTGCCCCAGATAGACGAGCTCCCGAATCTCGTCCCGGTCGATTGCGACCGACATCGCCTTCCTGAACCGGATATCGTTGAAGACCTTGCGCAGTGCTTCGGGCTTCGCTGTCGTGTTGAAGGCATAGTAGATGCCCTCACCGATGCTCGGTGCAAGCTGCACGTTGTAGGCCGAGGCCGCCTCGTTCTCCTTCAACAACGGATAGTCGGGCAGTGAGAGGCTCTGGCTCTTGTAGTCGACTTCGCCGTTGATGATCTTGAGGATGCGGGCCTGCGCGTCCGGCACGTAGGTCTCGTCGAACTCGCTGATGTACGGAAGCTGCTGCCCGGCCGTATCGACCATGTGGAAGTACGGATTTGCGACGAAGCGCCGGCCGGCCGTCGTTTCGTCGACGAGGACATAGGGCTCCAGCGTCGGCATCACGCGCGTGTCGGCACCCTTCAGCAGCGGCGACGGCGCATCGTGCCAGTCGGTCGCATTATAATAGATGTTGAAAAGCTCGACCCAGTTTTTCAGGCCTTTTTCATTGGCGAGCTCGTTAGCTTTGGGATTGTACCTGGGGTGGAACTGCCCAAGAAAATGCTTCGGCAGGAACGGCTGGATCCAGCCTACCGCAAAGCGGTTGACGATGTTGGGAACCGGAGTCGGGAAGACAAACTTCGCGTGCTGCGGGTCGACGACCTCGACATGCGGCTTCTTTCCGTCAAACACCCAGCGACTCTGCGTGGTCGGGAACATCTCCTCGTTCAGGATGACGTCGTTCATCCAGAAGGCGACATCCTCTGCCGTGAACGGAGCACCGTCGGACCAGCGATGCCCCTTCCTTAGCGTGAAGGTGAGTTCCGTGTAGTCTTCGTTCCACGACCAGTCCGACGCAATGTTCGGGACGATCGTTTTCAGATCGTCGGCGATACGAAGGACATTGACGTGCCGGACGCTAAGCGCGTCGCTGGTGCCGGCCTCGCTGGCGTTGGAGATCATGCGGAGTATGCCGCCATATTTGCCGACATCGCTGTACGGCACGACGACGAGCGGCTCCTCGGGGAGCCGGTCGGCGAGCGACGGCAGATCGCCGTTGCCCCCGATCACGCCGTTCAGTTTTTCGATCTCCGGGTTCGCCGAGAACTCGAGGGTGCAGCCTGCGGAGGACTCGTACTCGGCCTTTTCGAACTGCTGCATGTACTTGCCGGGAAGACCGCCATCCGCGGCAAGAGTCGTCCCGATGCAGGCGGCAGCCTGGGCGGACGTGACGTGCAGAGCGCCTGTGGACAGGGCCATGCCTGCAACGGCCAGCGTCGATGCGATAGTGCGCACTTGGAGTCTCATAGTGACGTTTCCCCCGTTTGCGGTCGCGTCGAGTGCGCCGTGCGGATCGAGAGGCGGCTTCGCAATGGGCGACGCCATCCCCGGCCCGGGCCTTCGGCGCCATGGCACCCGGAGCCCTCAGACAGGGAGCGTATGGACGCGTGTATTCGTTTAGAACCGAAAATAATTCGTGGGTTCCATTGGATTTTCCGATTGCTCACTGCGGTCTCAGGTTGTCGTCACTCGCACCTGCGGAGGTTGAGCGAGCTTGGACGTTGAGCGCGGCGCGGGCCTTCCCGCCACGGCGATATGCGGCTGGATCCCGTTACCGTGGTCGGGGACGGCACGCCTCAATGCGTCCGGCGGGGCGAGGTCCGCGCGGCGACGCTTTTGACCCTGAGATAGTTGCGCATTCCCTCGAGGCCTTTTTCGCGGCCGATACCGGAATGGCGGTTTCCGCCGAAGGGTATCTCGATCCCACCTGCGAAGTATTCGTTGATGAACACCTGGCCGGCATCGATGTCCCGGGCAAGCCGATGGGCAGTACCGAAGTCGGAGGTGTAGACGCCGGCCACGAGCGCGAAGTTCGTACTGTTGGCAATCGCCACGGCCTCTTCGATGTCATCGAACGGCTGAACGCACAGGACCGGACCGAAGATCTCGTTCTGCGCAACGCGGTCGCTCATTTTGACGTTGTTCAAAACCGTTGGTTCGAAGAACCAGCCGAGGCCGGTATCCGGATCGGAGGTCCGTGAGCCCCCCGTCACAATCTCAGTCCCGTTCGCGCGGGCGCCCTCCACGAAATCCGATATCCGCTCGAGCTGGTTCGGCGAGTTGACCGGCCCAACCCTCGGATTGCGAAGTCCGTGACCGAGGCTCAGCGTCCTCACGCCAGCGACGAACCGGTCGAGGAACTCCGCCTGCGCCGCGCGCTCGATCACCACCCGCGCCGCCGCCGAGCAAATCTGGCCGGCATTTTCGTAGATGGCGGCGAGAATATCGGCTGCGGCCGTCTCGATGTCGCAGTCCGCCATGACCACGGCCGGCGACTTGCCGCCAAGTTCGAGCGTGACGCTGGTGACATTACGGGCGGCGGCCTGCATCACGGAGCAGCCGGTCGCGACCGAGCCGGTGAAGGCCACGTGTGCGATGCCGGGGTGGGACACCAGCGGAGCGCCCACCTCCGCTCCGGTTCCGGTCACGACATTGTAAACCCCGTCCGGCAGGCCCGCTTGCTTCAGCGTTTCGGCGAGCAGAAGCGCCGTCAGCGGTGTCTGCTCGGCCGGCTTCGCAACAACCGTGCATCCGGCGGCGAGCGCCGGCGCGACGCCGCGGGCGGTCGTCGAGATCGGATAGTTCCAAGGGATGACGTGCGCCGTGACCCCTACCGGCTCATTGACTGAATAGGCCAGGTAGTCGTGGCCGAGCGGTATGGTGAGGCCGTGCATCTTGTCGCACGCGCCGGCATAGTACTCGAACGCCCGCGCTGCCGAGGCGACGTCGACGCGCGCCTCGCCGACCGGCTTGCCGCAGTCAAGGCATTCGACGACGGCGTAGAATTCCGCGTTGGCGCGGATCAATTCGGCGGTGCGCATCAGGATGCGCCCGCGCTCCGACGGCGTGATACCGCGCCACCGTCCGGTCATGGCTGCCAGCGCGGCATCGACGGCCGCCTGGACATCGGCCGCATCGCCGCGTGCAAACGAGGCGAACGCCTTTCCCGAACCCGGGTCGAAACTCTCCATCGTCCGACCGGACGCGGCGTCGTGCCAGCCGCCGTCGATCCAGTGCCGGCTCGGCAGGCCGGGCAGCGTGCCGGTGGCGAGGGTTGTGGCGGCGAGATCTGTCACGGCGCGAGTCCCCCGGTCGAGGCAAAGTGTCGATAGGCAGCGCGTCAATCCACGGCGCGCTTCAAGCGACGCGCCTTTGACCGAATTAAGTTATGGGGGCATCAAGGCTTGATACAGCGAATATTATCGTACTCCTCAATCGAAGGCGTCGATAAGGTCTCTAAAATTGCTTTCAATCTTGGACGTTGCTTCCCGCAGTCCGCGAAGACCGAGCTCAAGGAGCTCGGGGTCCGTCGGAGAGTTGCTGAAGACGACGCTCCCCGTGCGCTGGAACAGCGGTGCCGCCCTGACCCTGCTGAGCTGGCCGGAGCGAACCGCCGGATGCGCCATGCGAAGCGGGAGATAGGCGCTGCCGCCGCATCTGAGGATGTAGTTCATGGCGATGCCGCCGAGGCCGACCGAAATGTCCGCGGCCAGTTCTGGGAACGCATCGTCGTGGTGGCGCTTGAAGACATCGCCCCAGTCGACATAGACGTAGTTACTCTTCCAGGCGCTATCGTCGACCGTGCAGTCCCCGACCGTTGTAAACAGGTAAAACTGCTCGACCAGTAGGTCTTCAATCACCAGGCCTGACATTTCCCTCGGCTCGTACATGACGCCGATGTCCATTGCTCCATCGGCGAGCTGGCGCATCAGCCCGGGGGAATAGTCGGCTACGACGTGCAACGCGACATCGGGTGCCTCGTGCCGCATCCAGTTGCACCATTCGGGCACGATCTGGTCCCAGAGGCTGACGACCGAGCCGAGGCTGATCGACGCGCGGTGCTGCTTGGGCAGGGCGACGTCGCTCTCCGCCCGGCGCCACAACCGCAGGAGACGGGTGGCGTAGTGCTGGAGGCGCTCACCCGAAGGGGTCAGCCTGGCTCCGGAATGATCCCGGACGAACAACGTCCGGCCGAGCCTCTCCTCCAGCGTCCTGATGCGCGCGCTCACGGTCGACTGCGTGACGTTCAGTGTCTCCGCCGCCTTGTTGAAGTTTCCGGTGGCGGCCACCTCCAGAAAGGTTCTGATCTGATCGATGTGCAATCGCGCCGTCCGTCACCAGAGGACCTCGTGCGGGGCCCCGTACGGCCGCAGTCTATTGCATCGGCGCACGAAGGAGATATCCGGAACCGCCCAAAGTCGCGATTTTTGGCAGCACGCCCGCCCAGTCCCAGCCAGGGTTGCCGGCCGCCGCCCAGTCGTCGAAGTCGGCCGGCTCGCCGCGGATGAACACCATGGCGTTGATCGAGCTCGAGCCGCCGAGCACCTTGCCGCGCGGCCAGTAGGATTCGCGGCCGGCGATGCCGGGGTCCGCCTCGGCGACGTACATCCAGTTGACCGAGGGGTCGTAGAAGATGCGGCCGTAGCCGATCGGGGTGCGGATCCAGAAGCGT
>NZ_JAWDIR010000018.1:0-13646 GCF_046156265.1 Pseudoxanthobacter sp. M-2 | reverse complement strand
CGTCGAGGAAATCATAGCCAAGCCCGTAGCAGCCGCCGACGAGGGCCAAGAGCGAGCCGAGCGTCACGTAGCTCTGGAACCAGGGCTCCCCGTTCGTCGCGAACTTCACCGCCGGCGCGCCCATGACGGCGTCTGCGAATTTCACCGCGGCGACCTCGACGAGGCCGCCGGCGATGGGCACATCGGGCGGCCGCTCGGCGGCCTCGACGGCACGCTCGATCGCCGCCGTAGCAGGCTGCGCATGGTGAGGTAGATCTGTGGACAACACCGCCGCCGGAATGGTCCGCCCGCTCCAGCGGTGGGAGAGGGTCGAGAAGGCCAACCGCCGGATCCATCAAGAGCTGGCGCAGGCCCAGGAGCGCGAGGCGCGTTCCGCCGCCTCCCGAGAAGCCTACCGGCGGTTCGAGGACAGCCTGGAGCCGATGCACTACCCGAACGGTCAGACGATCCCCCCGGGGCAGCTCGACCGATGCAGGAGGAGCACGCGCGACCCGTAGAGGAGATGCCGATCACGACGCTCCCGCTCAGGGCGCCGCCGGTGGAGCGTAAACCTGCGGAGCAGGCGGTCCAGCGGCTGAACGCTCTGGGGGTCTCGGACGGCGATGCCGGGCGCTATTGCCTTGCCGCACAGGAGAGCGATCTCGACTTGCTGCTCGAGCGGGAGCCTCGGCTCGGGCAGGGCCCGTAGCAGCTGACACCGCGGCGGGATTTCTTCGACGATCTGGATTTCCTGCGCGACGAGCTGCGGGAGGTCGCTGTCCGCCCCCTTCTCGATCAACTCGATCAGGGCCATCCTGTCGTCGGTCATCGTCGTCTCCTGCTCCAGGTTCAGCTTCGCAACCGAACCCTAGCCGAAGACCGGCGCTGACCACCTCAGCGGCGGTCTGCTCCTACACCACTCAGTGGGACACGACCCCCGGCCCCCCTTGAGGGTTCCGGTGCCGAATGATTCTGCGTCCTTGCTTGATCGGCAAGACCAGGGGGGAGCACGCCTAAGAATGGGTGGTGCGGGCGCAGGGAGCGTCAGCGACCGAGGTTCGGCCCCTTGGCACGTGCAGGAGGCCGTGCCTGTCCAGCGCGCTTTAGGTTCATCGCGACGCCTTGCGCTGCTAAACGGCTTTACGATTGGAGGGCCCTATTGCATACATTGCCTCGCCAATGCGGCCAGATCAGTCCGGGAAGGACATTCGATGATTGTGGATTCGGCGGTTCAGCAGCAGGAGATGGAGCGGATAGCGGCGAAGGCGTGGCTCGATGATGCCTTCAAGGCGAAGCTGCTGATGGACGCGAATACGGCGCTCGCTGAGGAGGGGATCGAAGTACCCGCAGGAATCACAATCAAGGTGATCGAGAATACGCCGTCCATCCTCCACTTCGTTCTCCCGGCGAAGCCGCACGATGGTGAGCTTTCCGAGGAGCAGCTCGCGGATTTCACCGCTGGCGGCTATTGCCCAACAACTGTCGGCTGATTGTCGACGGAACGGTTCGCTCCGCCTTACAGGTCGCACATTGACGGGAAGATACGGCGTTTGAGCGTGCCGCGCGTGGACTTGACAAACGCGACCTTTACAGCGTCTGGCCGGGAGTGCGATGTCGCTGACGCAGGCCTGCCCCTGCCGCGTCCGGGACCCGAGCTGGTCCCGGATCGCCTGGACGCAGAACCCCAGTGACCGTGGGCTCAGATGCGGAACGGGACGATTGGTCGAAGGGCCAGGTAAGCCTTGACGTCGGTAACGCCGCCGGCGCCTGCGGTGACCTTCACGCTGCTGAACGCCCGGTGGAGCCTCGAGGCGAGGGGGCGCCCGCCCGTGAGCTCGTCGACCAAAGCCCAGGAGCGGGGCCAGAAGGTCCCCGGCGCGGCCCGGCTCGTCCCCGCGAACGCCAGTGCCGTCTTCCCGCGCCCCCGCTCCATCAGCCCCTCCGCCGAGAGCGCGTCGAAGAGCCGGCCAGCAAGGCCCCGCCAGTCCGGCGACCGATAGTTGAAGAACGTCTCGATGCCGATGCTGTCGCGGATCCGGCCGGTCGCCTCGTCGACATCGAGATTGAGGCTGAGATTGTCGGTGTGAGCCTCGAGGAAGTCGATGAGGGCGAAGACTTCGTCCGCGGCTCCGCCCTCGCGCAGGATCGCGACGAGCGGCGTGCACGACAGTCGGCCGCGGCAATGGAGGAAGAGGCGGAGCGGGACCTGCCCGCGCGCCACCATGAGCCCGAGGCCGGCGATGCGGCAGCCCTCGCCGAGACGCGCGAACTGCGCCAGGCCCGGCGCGGCGCCCGCAACCGCTGCCCCTGAAAGTCTGGCTCGCACCGCGGCGGTTCCGGCGAGGAAGGCGTCGTCGGTGATGGTCCGGTCGGCCCCGAGGAAGACGTTGGGTCCCGGCGGCCCCGAGCCCTGCCGCAGGTCGAGTTCGATCGCGATCGTCTCGATCGCGGCGAATGCCGCATCGGCCGGCGCATCGTCACCGGACCAGTCGGCGAGCAGGGCCGCCGTCCGCGACCAGGCCGCCGACCCCGTGGCGAAGGGCTGCTCGGCGAGGAAGCGCGCGAACCGCACCGCTCTGCCGGTCCGCCGTGCGAAGGCGAAGGTGATGTCGGCGCCGTCCGGCCGGTCGCGCCTCAGGCTCATCTCGAGGAAGGCCGTGGCGAACTCCTGCACGGGCAATCCCTCGAGGACCGGCGTCGCCCGTGCGATGCAGGTGTCGAGTGCGGGACCCGGCGGGAGGTGCGGAAAGACATGGGCCCGCAACAGGGAGGCGCAATTGTCGGAGACGGCGGGACCGGTCATGGAGTACTTCATGCGGTCAGACCGGCGTGCTGTCGAGCGGTCCGGCAACCTCTTCAATGGTCCGAAGCATCGATGAGCCACAGATCCGCTCCGATCGGCTTCGCACCCGGCATCGCCGCCCACGTCATCTCGGCAACGGAAGTCCTCCTCCTGACGGAAGGGGATCCGAGCGTCCTGCGCGGCGCAGCCTACGTGCAGATTGCCCCGCTCCTCGACGGCACGCGCACCGAGGACGAGGTGGTCGGCGAACTCGCCGGGGCCGTGGACGGCAAGCTCGCCTATTACGCGCTCGCGCGGCTGAAGGCGCTCGGCCAGGTCAGCGCGGTGCCCGATCCCGCGCAGGCCGTCCCCATGCCCCAGGTCCTTTCGGAGGGGGTCGGAGAGGAGATCGTCGCCGCCTTCGAGGCGCAGCTGCGGGAGCTTCTCGGCGCGTGCTGCCCGGCCCCGGCCGGGACCCCGCCGCTGACAGTCCTCCTCCTCGACGACTACCTCCGGCCACACGTTGCCGAGCGTGCGGCCGCCGCGACGGCGGCGGGAAGGGCCTTCCTCCCGCTCGTGCCGGTCGGCCGCACCGCCTGGCTCGGCCCCTATGTCGGCCCGGACGCGCCGGCCGATGTCCCGCTTCTCGTCGCACGGATCCGCCTCAACCGCGCCCACGCTGCAAACCTCGCCGATGCCGGCCGGTTTCCGCTCCAGCCGGAGCGGCGGCGTGGCGTCGCCCCCGGTCTTCTCGTGGCGCTGGCGGCATCGGTGGCGGCGCGCTGCGCCTCAGGCGAGGTTCCCGACAGCGTCGCCGGGGCGCTGACGCGGCTGGACGGTCTGACGGGCGCCGCCGACCGCCACCCTCTGCCGCCGCCGCGCGTGGCCGTCCGCACCACCTTCCCCGTGGTGGCCCTGGAGCCGCGGCGCAAACGCTTCTTCGCGGACGGCGGCCACCGGGTGTGCCCGCCGGACGAGACGCTCCAGACGCTGATGCTCCACGTCGACCCCCTCCTCGGCATCGTCCCCGGCTTTGTCCGGCTCGACACGGAAGAGGGCGTCTACGTGTTCGGATCGCCTATGCGGCTTGCGCCGTCGGGGGACGGGCCGCTTTCTTTCGGCCGCCGGGCGCTCGGCGCATGCGGCAAGGGCCAGGGGCGCACGCAGTCCCTCGTGAGCTGCCTCGCCGAGTCCGTGGAGCGCCACAGCAGCATGCAGGCGGAGGGACTGCCAGCCCGGCGCGCGAGCCGTGACGAGCTCGGCGAGGCGGCGGTTTCCCCCGAGGCGATCCACCTGTTCAGCGCCGCGCAGGTCGCGCGGGGCACCCCGCCCGACAGCTCGCCGCCCCATCTCGACCGGGTTCCCGGCCCCGTAGCGTCCGACGCGCCGATCCACTGGACCGACGCATGGTCGCTCACCCACGGCCGCGTCCGCCACGTCCCGCTCGCGCTCTGCGTCCACGGCTATCGGCCGCCGTCGGCCGGGGCGGACAGCGCGCTCACCGCCCACTCCACCGGCTGCGCCTCGGGGAACACGATCGAGGAGGCGGTGCTCCAAGGCTTCCTCGAGGTCGCCGAGCGCGATGCGATTGCCGTGTGGTGGTACAACCGCTGCCCGCGGCCCGGCGTGGACCTCGCAAGCTTCCGCGACCCCTTCTTCGACGAAAGTGTCGCCCGCTTCGACGCCCGCGACATGGACCTCGCGGTGATCGACATCACCAACGACCTCGGCATCGCGGCGATGGTCGCCACCGTCAGCGACCGGCGGACGGGCGGGCAGATCCGGCTCGGGATCGGCTGCCATCTCGAGCCACGGATCGCCATATCGCGCGCGATCTGTGAGCTCCACCAGATGATGCCCTACGTCCAGGCGGTCGCGGGCCTCGCCGGCTACTCGGTCCTGAAGCGCTGGATGGCGGAGGCGACGCTCGCGAGCGAGCCCCACGTCGCGCCCCGCGACGGTCCGCGCATCACCCGCGCCGACCTCGGGGACCAGTCGCGCGGCGACGTCCTCGAGGAGGTCGAGCTGTGCGTCGCGAAGGCCGCCGCGCTCGGCCATGAGACGCTGGTGCTGGACATGACGCGGTCCGACATCGGCTTTCCCGTGGCGCGGGTGATCGTGCCGGGTCTTCGCAACCTCACGCCCGCGTTCGCACCGGGGCGCCTCTACGACCTCCCCGTCCGCCTCGGCTGGCTCGACCGGCCGCGGCGGGAGGAAGAGATGAACCCCGTCCCGTTCTTCCTCTGACCATGACCCCGCGCATCATCCCCGCCGTCCGATGGCGCCTCCTCGCCACCGTGGCGATCAAGGTGGAGGAGGGGGCCGGGGGAACCCGTTGCGTGATCGGACCGCCCGGGCGGAAGCGGTGCCACCACGTGCCGGCCGCCATGGGTGGCGCGCTCGCGGGCCTCGCCGCCCGCCTGCGCGAGGGGGCGAGCGACGCAGCGCTGGCCGACGCCGGCGGGACGGACCCGGGCGTGCGAACGCTCGTCCACTATTTCCTCGCGCAGCTGAAGGTCCCGGGCCTCCTCGAGGCGGTGGTCCTCGACGCGGCGGATGGCGAGGCGCTCGCGGTCATCCGGCCGGACGCGGGTCGCGGCGGCCTCGACCTGCCGCCCGCGCTTCCGCCCGCGGCGAGCGGGGCGAGGCTGACGAACCACGCCCTCCTGTGCCGACAGGACGGGGCGGTGGTCGCCCTGTGTTCCGAACTGGGCCTGTCCGTGGGCCTCGTGCATGCGGACATCGCCGCCGCCCTTCTCGGCGACCGGCCCGTCGACGTGCTGCCGGCCGGGCTCGCCGCGATCCTCGCGCACGTCGGCGTCCTCGTCGATCCCGCAATGCCGCCCCATCCGTCGGAAGCGGCGTGGACGGCGGCGGGCCGCACGTTCCTCGTCCAGTCGCTGGCCCCCCCACGCATCGCGCCGGCCAGGGACTCCGTGCCGGCCGTCCGCCCGCCCCACCGCGGCGAAGAGATCGCACTTCCCGCACCGGCCCCATCCCCCAGCGCCGGTATTCGCGACGTCCTGGCGCGGCGCCGGTCGCGCTACAACATCGCGAAGGACCCGCCGTCTCTCGAGGAGATCGGCTCGCTCCTCCACGGCGCCGTCCGCAACCGGGAGAGTGCGGCAGGCGCGGCCCTGGCCCCCGTCCGGCGGCCCTATCCCTCGGCCGGCTCGCTGCATGAGATCGAGTTCTACCTCGCGCTCTCCGGCGGGCCGCTGCCGGACGCCGTCCACCACTACCGCGCGGAGGCCCACATCCTCACCCGCCTCGCCGGCTCGGGCGATATCGCGCGGCGGATGGCGGCGCTCGCGATGGACGCCTGGAACGCCGCGGCTCCGCCGCCGTGCGTCCTCGTCCTCGCCTCGCGCCATCCGCGCATCGCCTGGAAGTATGGCCCGATGGCGATCCGCCTGTCGCTCCTCGACGCGGGCGCCGCCATCGCCGCGCTCGACTTGGTGCGGACCGAGATGGGCCTCGCGGGCGCGGCCATCGGCAATGCGATGACCGGTCTTCTCGCCGAGGCGACGGGGGTCTCGACGTTCGAGGAGTTCGCCGTCGCCGCCTATGGATTTGGCCGGCTCGACGTGGAGACGGGCGCGACGTAGTCGTGGCCGGCCCTCAGGTTTTGGACTACATCCATTCGAGGCTTCCCGAGCTCTCGGGGGACGGCCGGATCGGAGCTTCGATGGCGATCCAGTTTCGCAAAGAGGCCATAGAAGCACTTTTGCGGCCGGAGTCGCTCGACGAAACCATCGAGGTGACGACGCCGGCCGTCTGGGCGACACTCGCCGCCGCGGCGCTGGTGGTGGCGGCCGCACTGATCTGGGCCTTCGCCGGCACGGTAACGACGCGCCTTCAGGGCGAGGGCGTGGTCGCGTGGTCCGACGCGCGGCAGAGTTTCGCCGTGGCGCCGGCCGGAGGGGTGGTCGTCGAGGTGACGGCGGCAGAGGGAGAGGCGTTGGCGGCGGGTGCCATCATCGCCCGGCTCGCCGTGCCCCCCCTCTCGCGGCGCCTCTTGGAGGCGGAGGCGCGCCTCGCGGCGCTGGAGGCCGCAACAGCGTCTGCAGGTGCCGACCTCGCGAGCGCTCGCGGAGATGTCGCCGCCGCCCGCACCGGTCTCGAGGAGGCGAGCGTCGTGCGCGCGCCCTTCGCCGGCATCCTCGCCGCCGTGCTGGTGCCCGTCGGCGGCACCGCGTCCGCCGGCGAGCCGGTTGCGCGTCTCGACGAGAACGGCGGCGAGCTTCTCGTCCGTGCGACGATCGACGATCCGCGGGCCCGGGTCGTCGCACCCGGGATGGACGCGCGTGTGTCCCTGGCGGGACTGCCGCTGCGGGAGGCGGGGGCTCTTCGCGGAAGGGTGCGCACCGTGCGCCGCGCCGCGGCGGGGGAGACGGGCGTCTCCGTCGAGGTCGCACTCGTCCACGACGCCGCCGGCGCCCCCGTCTGGACGACAATGCCCGCCCTTTCTGCGCCGCTTGCGGCCGGCGACGGGGTCACGGTCGCCATCACCGTCGAGGAGATCCGGCCCATCGACCTCGTCGTTCCCTCCAGCGGCGACCGCTGAGCCGTGGCGCGGGTCAGGACGCCGACGGTCCTCCAGATGGAGGCGGTGGAGTGTGGCGCAGCCTCGCTCGCCATCGTCCTCGGCCACCACGGCAAGTGGGTCCCGCTTGAGGAGCTGAGGGTCGCTTGCGGTGTGAGCCGCGACGGGACAAATGCGCAGATGCTCCTCCGGGCCGCCCGTACCTACGGGATGGACGCCAAGGCCTTCCGCTACGGCATGGAGAACCTGTCAAAGCAGGCGATGCCCGTCGTCGTCTTCTGGAACTTCAACCACTACATTGTCGTCGAAGGCATCGAAGAAGGCCGGGTCTTCATCAACGATCCCGCCACCGGTCCGCGCATCGTCGGGCGGGACGAGTTCGAGCGCAGCTACACCGGCGTGATGCTCCAGCTGGGACCGGGCGAGCGGTTCGTGCGCTCGGGGCGTCCGCCGAGCCTCTGGGGCGCCGTGTGGAACCGGCTTCGCGGCGAGCGGGCGACGCTTGGCGCCTTCGCGCTCGCCAGCGTCCTTCTCGCCGTCCCCGCCGTCGTTACGGCAGTGCTCGCCCGCATCGTCGTGGAGGAGGTGGTCGCGGGCGGACAAGTCGGCTGGGCCGCCCCCCTCGTCGCCGTCTTCCTCGTGACGCTCCTGCTGCAGGTGGCGCTGACGCTGGTGCTCCAGTCGATCCTGCGGCGGCTCGAGACGAAGCTCGCCGTCACAGGCGCCTCGCGCCTTCTCTGGCACCTCGTCAGGCTGCCTTTCGCCTTCTTCACCCAGCGGATGCCGGGCGACCTCGTCAGCCGCCTGCGCTCCAACGACGCCGTCGCTGCGCTCGTCGGCCGCGAGCTCGGGACAACGGTGGCGGGGCTGGTCGGCGCGGTCGTCTTCGTCGCGGTGATGGCGGCGATCTCGCCGCTCGCCGCCCTCGCGACGGCGATCCTCTCCACCCTCTCGGTCGTCGTCACGCTCCTCGCCCAGCGCCGTATCCGGACCGCCAGCCTCAGGCTCGAGATGGACGAGGCGAAGGTGTTCGTGGACACCGTTGTCAACATCCACGGGATCGAGACGATCAAGGCGACGGGCATTAGGCAGGGGGCGTTCAGCCGCTGGGCCGGCCACCACGCGACGACCATCAACGAGGAGCAGCGCATCGGTCGGCACAACGCCCTCCTGGGCGCGCTGCCGCCGCTCACGTCGGCGCTGATGGTGACGGCAGTGCTGGCGCTCGCCGCCTTCCGCGCCATCGAGGGCGCGCTCGGCCCGGGGGACCTCGTGGCGGTTCTCACGCTCCTCGTCTTCGTGCGGGCGCCGGTGGAGCGCCTAGCCGCCTTCCTCGCCGAGATGGAGACAGCGCGCAGCGCCCTGACGCGAATCGACGATGTCCTCGCCTATGCGCCCGACCCCGTCTTCACCCTGCCCCCGCCGCCGGTGACGGCGGTAACTGGCCGGGCGCGGCTGTCGGGACGGATCGAGCTCAGAGGCGTGACGTTCGGATACAATCCGAACGCGCCCCCCCTCATCGAAGGCCTCGACCTTGTCGTCGCCCCTGGCCAGCGGATCGCCCTCGTGGGCGGGACGGGGAGCGGCAAGTCGACCGTGGCGCGGCTCGTCGCCGGCCTCTATCGCCCGTGGGGCGGGACGATCCTGTTCGACGGCATCCCGGTGGACGAGATCCCGCTGTGGCTGCGCCGCCAGTCGATCGGCTGGGTGGACCAGGACGTCGCCCTGTTTACCGCCACCGTGTCGGAGAACCTCACGCTGTGGGATGCAACGGTGCCGGAGGAGGTGGTGACGCGCGCCGCCCGCGACGCGGCGATCCACTCCACCATCGCGGCCCGCCCCGGCGGCTACGGCCACCGCGTGCTGGAGGGCGGAACCAATTTCTCCGGGGGGGAGGCACAGCGGCTGCAGATCGCGCGCGCGTTCGCGCTCGATCCCTCCATCCTCATCCTCGACGAGGCGACGAGCGCGCTCGACCCGCTCGCCGAGCTGGAGATCGACGCCAATCTCAGACGGCGTGGCTGCACGGCCATCATCGTCGCCCACCGCCTGTCGACCATCCGCGACTGCGACGAAATCATCGTCATGGACGGCGGCAAGCCGGTCGAGAGGGGAACGCACGAGAGCCTGTACGCGGCGGGCGGGCGCTACCGCGACCTCGTCCAGGCCTGACGCGATGACGCCGTCATCCACACCCGTGCACGCCGTCGCCGCATCGGCGGAGGCGCTGCGCGTCCTCACCGGGCGCCTGGCGCTGGACGTCGGTCCCGGCGAAGGCTTGTGGCGCGTGGTGGAGGGGACCGTCCTCGTCTTCGCCGTGGCGGCACATGGCGAGCACGGCGCGGGGGACAACCGGGACGGCGACCTGCGGCGACACCTGCTGCTGACGGCGGGGCCGGGGGACGTCCTGCCCGCCATCAACGCACCGGGGGAGAGCACGGGCGAGGCGACGACGGGCTTCAGGATCGTCGCTCTCGGTGCTCCGCGGGCCACCGTGGAGCCCGTCGCGGACGCCGATGCCGCGGCGCTCGAGCGCTGGATCGGCGCCCTCAGCGCGGCCGCCGCCCGCTTCGTCCACCCGCAGCCCGTTCCGGACGCCCGCGTGGACGCGCCGGGTCGGGCGGACATCCGCCCCGGCGTGCGCACGGGCGGCCCGACGGGCGGGGTCCTGTGGATCGAAGGCGCCGGCACGCCCGCATTTCTCGACATCGCCGATTGCGACGCGCGCGCCCCTTTCCCTCTCGCCGGTGCCGCCTACCTCACCACCTTCGCGCCGTCGCCCGAGGCGCGCGCCGCCACCACCGCCGAGGTGGTCGCGGACGGGCGGTGGCGGGACGGTCTCGCCCGCTTCCATGCGGCGCTGTTCGACGCCTACGGCACCAACCTCACCCTCGCCGTCGCCGACGAATACAACCGCGCGCGGGAGCGGACGGAGCGGGAGGAGCGCGCGGTCGCGGAGAGCCTTGCCACCGCGCGCGCGATTTTTGGCGATGCCGGGCCGGAACTCCGCCCCGCCGGCGACGACGATCCCCTCGTGCGCGCCGTCGCGGTGATCGCGGCCGCGCTCGGCGGCCGTCCTCCCGTGCCCGATCCGCTCGACGCCGATCTTCCCACCGCCGAACGGGTGGAGCGCCTCGTCGCCACGTCGGGTCTTGCCCAGCGCGAGGTGACGCTGAGGGACGGCTGGTGGCGCCGCCGCACCCAGGCGACACTCGCCACGCTCGACGACGGCACGGCGCTGGCGCTCCTGCCGGCCGACCGCAACGGGATGCGCGCCATCTTCGGCGACGGCCGGCCGGGGGAACGTGTCGGCAAGGCTCTCGCCGGCCGCATCGACCGCCGCGCCACCGCCCTCTATCCGACCCTTGCGGTCAAGCGGCTCGGCGCGCGCGACCTCCTCGCCCTTGCGCTCGCCGGCAGCGGGGCGGACGTCCGCGCGCTCCTTCTCTTCACTCTCCTCGCGGCCATCCTCGGGGTCGCGCCACCCCTCGCCCTCGGCTATCTCGTGGAGGTGGCGATCCCGCTCGGCGAGTCGCGCGCCGTCACGGTGACGGCCCTCGTCCTTCTGGTCGCGGGCGCCGCGACAGCGCTTCTCGAATACGCCAAGAACGTCGCGCTCGTCCGGATCGAGTCCCTGGCCGAAACGTCCGCCCAGCCCGCGCTGATGGACCGCGTCCTGCGCCTGCCGCTGGCCGCCTTCCGGGAGATGTCGGCCGGAGAGATGACGCAGCGCACCCTCGGCGTCACCGCGATGCGCCGCCTTCTCGCGCGAAGCGCCGTGACGGGCGTCCTCGGCGGGGTCTTCGCCGCCGCGAACCTCGTCGTCATGGCGGTCGCGAGCCCGGCGCTCACCTTTGCCGCGCTCGCGGTAACGGCGACGGCGGGCGTGGTGGTGGCGCTCGCCATCGCCGCCGCCCTGACGAGCCAGCGGAAGGCGCTGGCGGTGAACGGTGTCGCGGCCGGCATTTCCCTCCAGCTGGTCCGTGCGATCGACAAGATCCGCGTCGCGAGCGCCGAGCGCTCCGCCTTTGCCACGTTCATGGGCCACTATGCGCGCGAGCGGGCGCACGTCGCCCGCAGCCGCCGCGCCGAAGCTGTCGTCACCGTCGCCGCCGGTGTGACGCCGCTCGCCGGGATCCTCGCTGTCTTCGCTCTCGTCGCGCTGGCGGGCGTCCCGGTCGGGACCGGGGCGTTCGTCGTGTTCCTCGCGGCATTCGTCAGCTTCACGCTCGGCCTCGTCATCCTCGCGGGGACGAGCGCGACGGTGCTCGCCGCCGTCATCGTGTTCGAGCGGATGGCACCCATTCTCGCGGCGGAGGCAGAGGTCCCGGCGGGCGCCCGCCATCCGGGCCGCCTCTCCGGCTCGGTCGAGGTCAATCGCGTCAGCTTCTCCTATGCGCCGGATGGGCCGAAGATCATCGACGAGGTCAGCCTCGCCATTGCGCCGGGGGAGTTCGTCGCCCTTGTCGGCCCATCGGGCTCGGGCAAGTCCACGCTGCTTCGCCTCATGCTCGGCCTTGCGCGCCCGACTGTGGGCGGCGTCTTCTACGACGGCAGCGACCTCTCCCATCTCGACGTCGACGCCGTGCGCCGGCAGTTCGGCGTCGTCCTGCAGGACGGCAAGCTGTTTCCCGGTCCGATCCTCGACAATGTCCGCACCCACGCGCGGGTGGACGTCGATGCGGTCTGGCGCGCGCTGCGCCTTGCGGGGATGGAGCGGGACGTGCGGGCCATGCCGATGGGCCTTCACACCGTCATCAGCGATGGCCGGTCGCTGTCGGGCGGGCAGCGCCAGCGCCTGATGCTCGCGCGCGCCCTCGTCTCGCGACCGCGCATGCTCTTCCTCGACGAGGCGACGAGCGCACTCGACCAGACGACGCAGGCCGAGATCGCCGCCAACATCGAACGCCTCGACGTGACCCGCATCGTGGTCGCGCACCGCCTCTCGACGATCCGCAACGCCGACAGGATCGTCGTGATGGTCAAGGGTCGGGTGGTGGAGGAGGGAACCTACGAGAGCCTGATGGCCGAGGGCACCGTGTTCCCGGCACTGGCCCGCCGCCAGCTCGCCGGGCTGGGCGAGGCAGACGCGGGCTGAGACACGGCCGAGCAGCGTGCGTGCGCCAGGAGTGTCTTAGGCGGCAGGGCAATGCGGGCGACTAGGAACATTGGTAGCGCATAGAGGTGCGCGCCCATGTTGCCGACCGTGCGTCTGTCCCCGCCGCAGGTAGCAACGACCACGCATATCAGGACGATGATCGTGATGTGTGGCGAGGAGATTGGATCGTCGCATACCTTGCACGGATAGGTGACCGTCGAGGTTGCCCGACCACGCTCGCCCTGTCCGATCCGGCGGCGGCGATGCCGGGGCTTGCCGTCACTGGGGAATTACGGAGCAAGCGCTCGAACCGCAGCAATTGGAAGTGGTTGCAATGCGGCATGGCACGAGAATGCGGCGCGGATAGTTCGCTTCGCCTCGAGCGAAATCCGGCCCGCCTCCGCGGCCTTCAGGACGGCGACGTGCGAAACGCGACGGCTGCGCATAGGCGCGGATCGACACGCCTACGCTGCTCGGCCTTTCAGGAGACGCATATAGAAAGAAAGGGACACGGCACCATCGTGATCGACGATACGACCAAGCTGTCGCCTGATGCGGCCGCCCTCTACGCCGGGGTGAAGACCACGAAGGACGGCATCGAGATCAAGATGCACGACCAGATGGCCGCCCTGGAGAAGCTGGGCCGCCACCTCGGTGTCTTCGAGCCCAAGAGCGCCGTCGGCGCCGGCGAGAACCCGCTGCGCATGTTGATCGACAGCGTGCATGCCACGCCTTCCCGATCGTCCAGAACCCGCCGTCGTTCGAAGACGAGGAGGACTGAGTGATGAGCGACCCGCTGCTGCGGCGACTCGCAAGGGCAGAGGCTAAAGGTTGGCGTTGCGACGTGCGGGGCGATCGGAGTCGCATTGGCTTCGGGTCATTGTGCTCCGCGTTGCCCCGGCCGCGTGACCTCAGCGCCCACTGGGAAGAACACCAAGGGCGGGATCCGACCCGGGAGCGGCCCTCGCACGTCCACCAACGTCCGCGTCAGGATGCCCATGTCCGCCGGCATTGTGTAGGTTTTGGTGTAGGTATGGCCGTTTTTGCCCGGCTCAAACTCAATTAAATCAAAGACTTACAGGGGAGTTATGGCGGAGGGGAGGGGCCTGGGCTCCAACCTTCTGCTCTGGTTGGAGCGCGTTCCGTCGTTTTCGTGCTTGGACGTGTCGGTATAGAGGCCAGCGCGCAACGGCAGGGCTCCACCCAAAGAATGTGCGGGGACAGCAAGTTGGCCTGCACTG
>NZ_JAWDIR010000017.1:0-15817 GCF_046156265.1 Pseudoxanthobacter sp. M-2 | reverse complement strand
CGACTCCATCAGATAGGACGGATTGCTCTTGATTCCCTTCAGCCGCTCCAGCGACCACTTCACGTCCTTCGCCTCGACCGGCGACCCGTCGGCGAACTTGGCGGCCGGGTTGAGCTTGAACGTCAGGACCGTCTGGTCGTCGTTCACTTCCCACGAGGCGGCGATGTTCGGACCGATCGTCCTGTTGTCAGCGCCGAGAGACACCAGCGTCTCGTAGACGTTGGAGAAGTAGATCTGGCAGGTGTCGCAGAAACCGCGATGCGGATCGAGCGAATCCAGGTCCATGTTGCGGGCAATGACAAGCGGTGCGTCCTGGGCGGAGGCGACGCCGATGCCACCGATGCCGGCGGCCAAGGTTGCCGTGGCGAGCAAGGCCGCTCGCAGGTGGGTCACCAGGGTGCGCGCGGGACGCGGCGCGGCGGTACGATACGTCATTGTCTTCCCCTCTCTCTGTTTGGTTTCTGCTTCGGCGGGTGGATTCACTCAGGCCGGACGGCGGTCCTTCCAGTCGGCTGGGCTGACGGCGTAGAAGAAGACGGACGTGCCGACGGATCGATAGACGAGGTCGGTGTCCTTCGGGATCCAGATCGCGTCACCGGCGGACAGCACATGGCTTGTCCCGTCGATGACGATTTCGAGGCCGTTCTCGGTCGACAGGCAGGAGATGACCTCGTCGTACCAGATGCGGAACGGGATGTCGGCGTCGCGGAACGAGGCCACTCCGGCCGCGAAGTGCTCGCTGTCGCGCTTGTCGACATACTCGGACAGGAACGAGCCCCGCTCGGAATACGTCAGGTCAAGATCGCCGTACTTGAAGTGCTTGGCTGGCAAGTCGATCCTCCTCAGGTCCGGCCGATGGCGTCGGCCGCAACCAGGCCTTCGAGAACGGCCTCCTCGACGGTGCGGGGCGAGGCGGCGTCGCCGATGAGCCGCACCGTTGCTCCGCCGAGATCGTCGCCCTCAAAGGGGCTGGGCCGCGGCTCGTTGCCGTAGGACACGACGAAGGTGTCGGCGTCGGAAACGACGATCGCCTCGCCGGAGTACGTGTGCTCGAAATAGACGTCGGCGGCGTCAGCGCCGTAGGGACGGGCATAGCTGACGAACCGCACGCCGAGCCCTTGCAGCAGCGACACCCACTGGTCGCGGATGTAGGGCATCAGGCTCACGGCCGGGCCCTGGGTGGAGGTGGCGAGCGTGACCTGCCGGCCCTCGCGCACGAAGCGCTCGGCGAGACCCATGCCAACCCAGTCGCCGCGCCAGTCGGCGATGGCGACGTGGCGTCCGATCGGCGCCTCGCCGTCCAGCACCTGCCAGGCGTCGTAGACTGCGCGTCCGTCGGAAAGCTCGAGGTCGGGTCGCATCGGCGTCGCCCCGGTGGCGACGATCACCGCGTCGGCGCCGGTTGCGACAATGTCGGCGGCCGTCGCGCGCACGCCGAGTTCGACCCGCACCTGGGCGCGCTCGACCTCGCGGGCGAGGTTGGTCACGACGCCGCCGAATTCGGCGCGCCCGGGCAACATCTGGGCGTAGAGGACCTGCCCGCCGAGCCGCCGGCCGGCCTCGAACAGCGTCACGTGATGGCCGCGCTCCGCCGCGGCCGCCGCCGCCTTCATGCCCGCCGGCCCGCCGCCGACGACGGCGACGCGACGCACCGTTGCCGCCGTGCGCGGCGATCCGAACCGGCGCTCGCGACCGGTCTCGGGCCGCTGGATGCACGAGACAGGGGCGCCCAGATAGAGGTGACCAATGCACGCCTGGTTGCAGGCGACACAGGCGCGGATGTCGTCGGTGCGGTCCTCGCGCGCCTTCCGCGGCATCTCGGGGTCGGAGATCATCGCGCGCGTCATGCCGCACATGTCGGCGTCGCCGTTGCGGATGACGGTCTCGGCCTCGTGCGGCTGGTTGATGCGGCCGACAACGAACACCGGCACGTCGACCCGATCACGGACCTTCCGCGCGTACGGCGCGACGTAGGCGGGGGCAAAGCTCATCGGCGGAACGATGTGGACCACCGCCTTCGCCGAGGAGGAGGAGCCCGCCGTAACGTTGTAGTAGTCGAAGGCGCGCTCGCCGTGCAGCGCGTCAACCGCCGCCAGGCACTCGTCGAGGTGCAGGCCGCGCGCGTCCTCCTCGTCGCCGGAAATGCGCAGCCCCACCACCGGCCCCGGTCCAATCGCGGCCCGCACGGCGGCGACGATCTCGCGCAGGAAGCGGATGCGGTTGTGGAACGACCCGCCCCACTCGTCCTCGCGCCGGTTGATGCGCGGGTTGAGGAACTGCGACGGCAGGTAGCCGTGGCTCGCCATCACCTCGACGCCGTCGAGCCCGGCCTCGATCATGCGGGCCGCGGTGGCGCCGTAGCATGCGATCACGTCTGCGATCAGCGCGCCCGACATCGGCACCGCGGTGGTGAGGTAGCGCTCGTGCTTCACCGCGGACGGTGCGTAGGCGACGGTTCGGGTGCCGTCGCTGGCGATCCCCATCACCTCGCAGCCCGGGTGGAACAACTGCCCGAAGGTCTTCGCGCCGTTCGCGTGGATCACCTCGGCCAGCTTCCGGAAGCCGGGGATGCAGTCGTCGGTGAAGCCGTTGAGGCAGGTGCCGTGGAAGAAGGCGGTCTCGTGCACCGCCGTACACTCCAGCACGATCAGCCCCGCTCCACCCCTCGCCCGCGCCTCGTGGTAGGCGACGAGCTCGTCCGGCGCCTTGCCGTCGCGCGCGAGCAGGGTGTGATGCCCGGTCGAGAGGATGCGATTGCGCACCTCGACGCCACGAATGGTGAGCGGGGAGAAGAGGTGAGTGAACAGTCTCGACATGGGCCGGGCTCGCTTCCACTGCTGAGTTCCAGCCTGATACCTGATATATCAAGAGTCAATATGCGCTTCGGGGCGCGTCCGCGCCTGGGCATTAATCCCTGTAGTTTGGTAGGATCCGTCACCCTTTCACTTCGATCCTCAGGAGCCGCATGGCCGACGTTCCGCTCGCCCTCGCGTCGCCGCTGCAGCAGAGCAGCCTGGTCGAGCAGATCTACCGACGCCTGCAGCACGCCCTGATGCACGGCCAGATGCTTCCGCATCAGCGCCTGAAAGTGCGCGAACTCGCCGCTTCCCTCGGCACCAGCGAGACGCCCGTTCGTGAGGCGCTCTTCCAGCTTGTCCGAGACCGCGCAATAGAGATCAAAAGCCGCCACTACGTGCGGGTCCGCCGGCCGACGGCGCGCGAATACCTGCAAATCCGCGAGGTCCGCCTTAGGCTAGAACCTCTCGCCGCAGCATCGGCCCTACCGAACCTCGCCGAGGCTGATATTGCTTCGCTGGAACGGCTGCAGTCTGAGTTCTGCGCCGCGCAGGCCCTCGGCCGCTACGACGACGCCCTGCGGCTCGGCGTCGAGTTCCACTTTGGGCTCTATCGTCGCAGCGAGAACCCCGTGCTGATCGGCATCCTCGAAAGCCTGTGGTGCCAGATCGTTCCCGTCATTTCGCTTCCCTACCTGACCCGCCACAGCTACGACGTCACGCCGCACGACGCGGCACTCGCGGCCATCCGTGCAGGCGACCCTGTGGCGCTTGCAAGGGCGATCGAAGCCGACCTGATGCTCGGCAGCAGCGTCGTGATTGGGCACTTGCTAGAGCTGGAAGAGGGCGAGACACGGCTGCAGCGGATTGCCTGATTTACGACGTTAGAGTGGTGCGGTGACGCCAGTGTTGCCGCTCGGCATCTTACTTGGGAGTTGCCGTGGCTTGGCCTTGTCCACAGGATACTCGCGGGCCACCCGGATGCTGGCGATCAAGGAGAAGTTGGGCGTGGAGCTACCGGCGGGCTGACCAGTACTTACTCGTCCTACACGCGACTGGCCGAAGAACCACTCGCGCTTCGTACCAGCTTCAGCGGTGAGAGCTGCGGCGACATGGACTTGGAGAGGATCGGCTTGTCCTCCGCGTTGAGCTGCAGGCGCAGTGCTCGTCAGGTGGGGGCAACGTCCCCAGCTCGTGAGGCGATGAGCTGCTCGAGATGCTCAAGGAAGAACTGCAGGACGGGGGAAGGGTTGTCAGCCCGGTAGCCTGCTGCGATCTCGATCACTGGAGCATTGCCGGTGAGCGGCCTGCTCACGACCGAGCGCGGCAACATTTTCTCCACATAGGCCGGCAACAGCGTTACGCCGCCCGTCGAAGCAACCAGCGAAATCCCGGTGGCGACGCCGTCGAGAAAGCGGGTCGGCAACATGGCGATCCCGCGATCGCGGAAATAGCGATCGACAATACCTCGCAGGATATGCGTGGTCGTGGAGTAGCCAATGAACAATGCGGGATCGATGTCGCGCGTATCGATGGCAGAGCAGGCCGCGAGAGGATGGTCTCTCGGCAGGAACACCAGGATAGGCTCGTGGTCGATGACCTTGTACGTCACATCGGGATGCGGCTCCAGGCGGCAGATGCCGAGATCGATGTCCCCGCGTTGGATGGCTTCACCAACGGCAGGTGAGAAATCGCTGGATACACGAAAATCGATGTCTCTCAGCTGCGGCTGTAGCACGTGCGTGACGTGCCGAAGCCACTCCACCTCCTGCCCGGTGAGGAAACCTACGGCAAAGCTGGGTTTGGCCGGACGGGCTGCGCGCCTCGCTGCCGCCACTGCCTCCCCTGCCGACTCCAACGCCAGCCGGGCGTGAGCGAGGAAGGCACTTCCGGCCTTGGTGAGTTCGACGCCACGAGAATTGCGGATGAAGAGCTGAGCGCCGACCTCGGCTTCGAGGTCTCGGAGCTGTCGGCTGAGGGACGGCTGCGCTGTGAACAGCCGCCGTTCGGCCGCCACCGTCAGGCTGCCCTCCTCGGCGACCGCGACGAAGTATCTGAGGTGGCGCAGCTCCATGGGCACCCATGCCTTCAAGGTATGGCTGATCTATAAAGGAAGTCGTTCTGCCGGCCAACCTCGGTTGCTATGAAACGGCGGCGAGGGCGAGGCCACCAATGCCAGCACAGAGGATGGCCCGCTCCTGGACGGCGCAAGCCTGCCGCAGAACCGGAGCTGCCCATGCCCAACGAGTACCGCCTGCTCATAGATGGCATCGAGCGCGCCGGGTCAAAGGGTGAGGCAGGCGACATCGTCAACCCGGCGACAGAAGAGAAGATCGGCGAGGTGTCCTACGCTTCGGCCGGCGATCTCCGTGAGGCGGTCGACGTGGCGGCGCGAGGCTCGCGCGAGTGGGCGGGCACGCCTCCCTGGGAACGCGGCGGCATCCTGAAGAAAGCTGCCGACATCCTTCGGACCGACCTAGAGGCGGCTGCCCGCACCATCACGCGGGAACAGGGCAAGCCCATCGCCGAGGCCCGCGTCGAGGTCGAACGCTCTGCGGACTTCCTCGAGTGGGGAGGCGAACAGGCACGGCGGATAGCCGATCGGCATGTCGCCGGCCGCACACGCGGCAGCCGCATGGAGATCCAGTCGCATCCCGTTGGCATCGTCGCGGCCTTCACCCCGTGGAACTTCCCCATGGCTCTCGCCGCGAAAAAGTTCGCCGGTGCCCTCGGGGCCGGTTGCGCGATCATTTGCAAGCCCTCGGAGGAAACACCCGGGCCGGTGCTGGTGATGGCGCGAGCATTGCTCGAGGCCGGTGTTGCGCCGGCGGCTATTGCGGTCGTGTTCGGCGATCCGGAACAAGTCTCCGCCGATCTCATCGCCGCCCGCGAAGTCGCCAAGATCACCTTCACGGGCTCGATCCCGGTCGGCAAGCGCCTTGCCGCCGCTGCTGGTGCGGAGGTGAAGTCCGTCACCATGGAGCTTGGCGGCCACGCGCCGGTGATTGTCTGTGGTGGCGTCGATCCGGAATGGGCGGCGGATATGCTTTCGGCCGCAAAGTTCAGCAACGCCGGCCAGATCTGTCTCAGTCCGTCCCGGTTCTTCGTCGAAGCGCCGATCGCCGAGCGCTTCACTGCGCGCTTCGTCGAACGTGCAAAGGCGCTGCGGGTCGGGGTTGGTACCGATCCGACGACCGAGATGGGCCCGCTCGCGAACAGGCGGCGCGTGGCGGCGATCGAGAAGCTGGTGGAGGACGCGCAATCTCGCGGCGCGTCGATCCTCGCCGGCGGAGCGCGGATCGGACAGCGGGGGTTCTTTTTCGCGCCCACCGTGATCACCGATGTGCCGGACGAGGCCGAGATCCTCCACCAGGAGCCCTTCGGGCCGGTCGCTCCGATCCTCCCGTTCGCAGATGAGGCAGCCATGCTCGAGCGGGCGAACCGTCCCGATTTCGGCCTTGCTTCGTATGTGGTCACCCACGACGCGCGCCGGCAGCGCCGGCTGGTCGATGCTCTTCAGTACGGTGTGGTCGGGGTCAACGGGCCTGTTACCCACTATCCGGAGGCTGCGCTCGGCGGCTGGAAGGAAAGTGGCATCGATACTGAAGGCGGTATCGAGCTACTCGAGCCTTACCAGCGAACAAAGCTCGTCTACCTGCAGTAGGTGGCTTGCCGTCCACGCAGCCGCTCGGCCGCGGAAGAGGAACCGCGGAAGCGACGGGTGCGGCTATCGCCGGTACTTCGCCTCCTACCTGCCACGTCAAGAAATCCGGGCAGCATCACCCTGCCGGGCCGCTCGTGTGCGCCAGCCGCGCACCGTGATCGCGTCGCGAATTCACGCAGCATAAAACACAGGAGACTTCCCATGACGACCGTTTCAATCGTGACCGGCGGCAGCCGCGGCCTCGGCCGCAATACCGCTCTCAGCATCGCACGCCAGGGCGGCGACGTGATCCTCACCTACCGCAGCCGCGCCGCCGAGGCGGACGCAGTCGTCGCGGAGATCGCGGCGCTGGGCCGACGGGCGGTCGCCCTGCAGCTCGACACGGCCGCCATGTCCGGGTTCCCGGATTTCGCCGAGCGTGTACGCACGGCGCTTGCGGCCTCGGGACGGGAGGACTTCGATCACCTGATCAATAACGCCGGTCACGGCGAGATGGCGGCCTTCAGCGAGACCACGGAGGAGCAGTTCGACCACCTGTTCAACGTGCACGTGAAGGGCGTCTTCTTTCTGACGCAGGCCCTCTTACCACTGATGGCGAGCGGCGGTCGGATCGTGAACTTCTCGTCGGGTCTCACGCGCGTTTCGTTTCCCGGCTTTTCCGCCTATTCTGCGGCAAAAGGCGCTGTCGAAATCCTAAGCCTCTACATGGCCAAGGAGCTCGGTCACCGTGGGATCACCGCGAATACGGTCGCCCCCGGCGCCATCGAGACGGACTTCCTCGGCGGCGCGGTGCGCGACACGCCGGCTTACAATGAAGCCTTCGCGGCGGTGACCGCGCTTGGTCGCGTCGGCAAGCCAGACGATGTCGGTCCGGCCATCGCCAGCCTCCTCCGCCCCGACAATCACTGGGTTACCGCCCAGCGCATAGAGGTTTCGGGCGGGCAGAATATCTAGCCCGATCGTCTTCCGCGGCCGGCAGCCCGCACCGCAGAGTGGGGCGCCACCGCGATGGAGTCCGCGCGCGAACGTACGCCTCCGTGAAGACCGCGGATCTGCCGGCTGGCGACAGCGATGGTCACGCCCTATCGACGAAAAAGTTATCATACTCCGAATTACCTAAGCCTTTCGAGTGGATTCGAATGATTTCACGCGTTTATTAGCCTAGACTGATTACGCTTGTTATGTAGTAGCAGTCTAGGAGTGTTTTGTTCATGAGAAATTTTTCAGATAATCACACTGCGTCCGGCTCCAATACTCTGCGCCCCGACCTGATGAGCGACGCCGAGCGGCTCGACGAGGCCGCCGGGCTCCTCGCCCTCGCCATCGTCCGTCTGCGCCAGCGCCGCGACAGTGTGTCCGCGGCACACTCACGGGACCGTGGAGAGAGTTGCCTTCCCTTCATTCGCGACCAGAGCGGTCATGTCGGCCCGCAGTCGACGGAGACCGACCATGGATAACCCCGTGCTGGCGCGCCTTGCCGCCATCAAGACGACGCCGACGCCCGAGCTGAAGACGATGTGGCGCGAGCTCTATGGGGTGGAGGCGCCGCCCTACAATCGGCGCTACCTAGAGAGCCGCCTGGCCTACCGGATCCAGGAGCTCGCCTATGGCGGGCTGAAGCCAGAAACGGTGAAACGCCTCGATGCGCTGGCTCGGAACGTCGAGAACATGGATCCGAAGACCCGGCGGATCCGCAACGACCGCAAGCCGATTGCCGGCACGAGGCTCCTGCGCGAGTTCCAGGGCGTCGAGCACATCGTGACGGTGACCATCGAAGGCTTCGAGTATCAGGGCCGGCCCTACAGGTCGCTGTCGGCGATCGCCCACGCCATCACCGGGGTGAAGTGGAACGGCTGGGTGTTCTTCGGCCTGAAGAGTGCGGGGAGGGGAGCATGAGCCGGACCACCTCCGCATCGCATCCCGTCCGGAAGGTCGTGCCGAAGGTCCGCTGCGCGATCTACACCCGCAAGTCCTCCGAGGAGGGCCTGGACATGGAGTTCAACAGCCTCGACGCCCAGCGCGAGGCGTGTGCGGCCTATGTCGTGAGCCAGAAGGCGGAGGGCTGGATCGCTGTCCCCGACCGGTACGACGACGGCGGCATCTCGGGCGGCACGCTCGAGCGCCCGGCGCTGAAGTGGCTCATCGCTGACATCGAGCTCGGCAAGGTCGACGTTGTCGTGGTCTACAAGATCGACCGCCTTTCGCGCTCTCTGATGGATTTTGCCAAGCTGGTCGACGTGTTCGAGCGGCGCGGCGTCACCTTCGTAAGCGTCACGCAATCGTTCAACACCACCACCTCGATGGGGCGTCTGACGCTGAAGGTCCTGCTCTCGTTCGCCCAGTTCGAGCGGGAGGTAATCGGCGAACGCATCCGCGACAAGGTGGCGGCATCTCGCAAGAAGGGGATGTGGATGGGCGGCTCCGTGCCGCTCGGCTACCGGGTCGAGAACCGCAAGCTCGTCATCCGCGAGGAGGAGGCGGCCACAGTCCGCCTGATCTTCGACCGCTTCGTGAAACTCGGCTCGATCATGCTGCTGATGCGGGAGCTTATGGCGGCAGGAATCCGCAGCCGCTGCGGACACCGGCTAGCCAAGGGCTCGCTCTACAAACTCCTGAACAACCGGGTCTACGTTGGCGATGCCGTTCACAAAGGCGTCGCTTATCCCGGGAGCACGAGGCCATCATCGGCCTCGACCTTTGGAGCCAAGTCCACGCCATCATGGGCGAGAGTCCGCGGACGACGGCGAACAAGACCCGGCTCGCCGGCCCCTCGCTGCTGCGGGGCCTGATTTTCTCGCCGAACGGCGATGCCATGTCGCCGAGCCACACCCGTAAGGGCGACCGGCTCAGTCGGACATCCTCATTGAACTCGCTTCAGAGGCCGTTCTTTTCCATGCGCCGGACGGCGTTCCCTATGCCGACCTTCTCATCAACGGCCGCCGTGAGACCTGGCCGATCAGATCCAAGGGATTTAGCAACTGGCTTGTTAGGCGCTGTTATGAGGAAACTAACGGCGCCCCTAGCTCCGAGGCAAGACAGTCCGCACTGAATGTCCTTGAGGCCAAGGCGCACTACGGTGGGCCGGAACGTATCGTCTACGTCCGCCTCGGCGGGCTGGATGGCCGCATCTATCTCGACCTCTGCAATGAGGAATGGCAGGTGGTTGAGATTGACTCCCAGGGTTGGCGGGTGATCGACGAGCCGCCCGTACGCTTCAGGCGCTCTTCCGGGATGCAAAACCTGCCGACGCCGGTCACCGGCGGATCCGTGGATGCACTGCGAATTTTCCTGAACGTCCAATCCGATGACGACTTCGTGCTAGTGGTCGCTTGGCTCCTTGCCTGCCTGCGCCATCATGGTCCTCCCCGGTGATCGCTCTGTCGGGCGAGCAGGGATCAGCGAAAAGCACCTTCTCGGCGATTCTTCGGGCGCTTGTTGACCCGAATACCGCGCCCCTGCGGGCCTTGCCACGCGAGGACCGCGACCTTTTCATCGCCGCCGGCAACGGCCATGTGCTCGCCTTTGACAACGTTTCCGGCCTGCCGCCGTGGCTTTCGGACACGCTTTGCCGCCTCGCCACGGGCGGCGGCTTCGCGGTGCGCCAACTTTATGCCGATCAGGATGAAGTGCTCTTCGACGCCTCCCGGCCAGTGGTCCTGAATGGGATCGAGGATATCGTCACGCGGCCCGATCTCGCCGATCGCGCCGTGTTCCTGACGCTCGAGCCGATCCCCGAGGAGCGCCGCCGTCCGGAACAGGAGCTGTGGGCGGAATTCTAGGCCGAACGTCCGCGCATCCTCGGCGCGCTGCTTGACGCGGTAGCCAAGGGCTTGGCCGAGTTGCCGCGCACGAAGCTCGCCAAGCTGCCGCGCATGGCCGACTTCGCTTTGTGGGCGACGGCCTGCGAGACCGCACTCTGGCCTTCTGGCACCTTCTGGTCGGCCTATTGCGGCAACCGCGACGAAGCTGTGGACGATGTGATCGAGGCAGATCCGATCGCCGCCGCTGTGCGCGCCATGATGAGCGCGAGGACGGAATGGACTGGAACCGCCTCGGAACTGCTGGGCGCCTTGGACGAGATGGCAGGTGAGCGCGTTGCCAAAGCGAAGTCCTGGCCCGATGGCGCTCGCGCCTTGGCCGGCCGTTTACGCTGCGCGTCGACTTTCCTGCGCAACGTCGGCATTAAGGTCGCATTTTTGAAGGAGAAAGACCGGTCGCGAACGCGGCTGATCCTTCTGGCCATTGCATTGCCGCGAACGCAAGCGCCACGCCTTCGGGAATGAATGGCCGGGATGGGTGGCGCGGTTGAACTGGTCGCGCTCTAGCCGTTTGTTGAAGCAACTGCTCGTGCGTCGGATGTCTGAATTCACTCTTCCCGTATTTGGGAGGGCGGTTGGCAGCGCTTGCGATGATCGAGCCGCCTGCCGATCGGCCTCGACCCATCACGCTCGGCGCCGACCGCGGCTACGACGCCGCCGACTTCGTCAACGAGTTGCGCTCGATGAACGTGCGTCCGCACGTGGCGCAGAACCTCACCCGCGGCCGCGGCCGCTCGGCGATCGATGGCCGCACCACCCGCATCCCCCGGCTATGCCGCGACCCATGGGGTCCGCAAGCGCATCGAGGTGGGCGTCGGCTGGATGAAGGCGGTGGCCGGCCTCCATCGGCCGAAGCTGCGCGGCTTCGACCGGGTCGGAATGGCCTTCACCTTCGCCGCCGCCTACAACCTCGTCCGCTTGCCGAAGCTACTGACGGCGCCGGCTTGAGCGGGGCGATCGGTCCGTCGATGCAGCGCTCCTCGTCGAGGCGCCAAGACGACCGGGCCACGCATCATCGGCGCCGACCTGCCCACAACCCGCATTCCATCACCGCAAACGCTGCCTGCAAGCGAAAACGAGCCGCCGAACCCTGCCTTCTTCAACAGCCCGCTAGAGCTTCTCGACGCCCAGTTTCATCCTGCAATCACTAATTGTATAGAACAACGAATCGGCGGGGAAAAGGTCAGCCTTCACTTGCCGGTGCATTGGGCCGCTTGAGCGAAACCCTCCTCATTCAGGCGCCTTGATCGGAATTTGCGATCAAGCGCAACGAGAATATTCGTTTTCACCCTCAGTTTTTGTCACCTAGCATCTCACCATCCCCGATAGGCGGCGGATATTACCGGATACTGACCGAATAGCATGAACCGCACAGTTAACGCCTCAGCCAACTCGAGCAGCACGATAGTTTTCAGTTGCCTAGGGGCCACGGATCTCACGGCAATTCCACAGGTCTCGTGGGCGCTCGGGGAGTTCGAATCCCGGCTCGGCGAACGTAGCGTGGCGCTTCTCAGGGTGGACAAGTCCTTCGGCGGGACCGGTCATGGAACTTGTATCGTGCTGGCGCTCACTCCGAGTGAAGAGATCATGCGGATCGGCGCGCTTTGCGGAGTCGAGCTTCCTCCCGAGGCAGAATCGTTTGCTCTCTTCCGGGCGCCGGAAGAAGGCGTTAATCACCTCTACGTCTATGGGGCGGACGTTCGTGGCCTCGTCTACGCGCTCACCGAACTCGCGGACCGGGTCCGCTTCACGTCGCCGGCTTCCGATGCCCTCGTGTTCGCGGTTCCGATGGTGGAAACACCGACCGCCAAGGTTCGGAGCATTTCCAAGTGCTTCCAGAGCGAAATTGAGGACCTCCCCTGGTTTCACGATCGGGAAGGATGGGAGGAATACCTGACGCTACTGGCAACTCATCGCTTCAACCGGATATCGTTGACCTTTGGAAAACAATACAATTATCCATACGGCAACGAATTTGTATCAGACGTCTATTTCCACTTGGCCTACCCCTTTCTTGTTACCGCCGCTGGCCACGATGTCGAGATCTCGAATCTCACCGAAGAGGAACGCAGCCGAAACCTCGACACGCTGAAATTCATTGGTCGCGAAGCCGATCGGCGCGGCCTCGAGTTTCAATTGGCGCTCTGGACGCAGAGCTACGACTTCGACAACTGCCCGAACGCCAGGCACCGGATCACCGGTCTCGGGCCGGAGAACATCGCTCGATATTGCCGCGATTCACTGGCGATGATCCTGGCGGAGGTTCCGCAGATCAGCGGGCTGACGTTGCGCGTCCACGTGGAAAGCGGGATCGCCGAAGGCGACTACGACTTCTGGCGCACCTATTTTTCAGCGGTGAAGGCGGCGGGACGCACCGTCCGCCTCGATCTGCACGCCAAGGGGATCGATGAGACGCTGATCGACATTGCGCTGGCGACAGGCATGCCGGTGGGCGTCTCCCCGAAATATACCTCCGAGCACTTGGGGTTGCCCTACCACCAGGCATCCATCCGCGCGCTCGAGCTTCCCGTCCATGGCGGCACGCCCGCCGACCAGGCGGTGGGGCGAGACATGACGACGCTCTATGCCGGGCATGACGCCGAGACGCACGCCGGCAAATGGAAATTCAGCGAGGGAACGCGAAAATTCCTTCGCTACAGCTATGGTGATCTTCTGCGTGAGGATCGCCGATACGCGGTTATCTTTCGCATATGGCCGGGAACGATACGCGTCTTGCTTTGGGGCGATGCGGCGCTGGCCGGCGGATACGGCCACAATGCGACGTTCTGCGGTGCCCAGGGCGTGGAGCTCTGTGAGCCGCTGTCCTTCAAGGGGCGCATGGGGACCGGAAGGGCCGGCAGCCGGACCGGCTACCAGGACAAGCATCTGACGACCCGGTTCGACTGGCAGAAGTTCGAGTACACCTACCGGGTCTGGGGCCGATCGCTGTTCAACCCAGAAGCGGACCCCGAGGCCTTCCAGCGCTATCTGAAATCGAAGTTCGGAGAGGCCGCCGAAAGTTGCGGCACGGCGCTCGCCGCAGCGAGCCGCATCCTGCCCCTGATCACGCTCGCTCATACACCGACGGCATCGAACAACTCCTATTGGCCGGAAATGTACGAGAACATGTCGATCGTGCATGAGGCGCCGCGGCTGCCTTATGGCTACGAACTCACCGCTCCGGCGCGCTTCGGTACCGTCGGGTCGTGCGACCCGCGGCTGTTCATGTCGCCGAGCGAATTTGCATCATGCCTTCACGACGGTCGGCGGGTCCGGAGATATGGGCCGCTGACCTGGGCAAACTGGCTCGATCGGCACGCCAGTACAGCCGGCACCGAAATTGCGCGTGCCATGGGAGCGGCGCGAGATCCGGGCAGCGAACTGCGTCTCGTTGCAGTGGACGTCACGATCCTGGCGGCGATCGGTCGGTTCTTCGCCGAGAAGGTCCGGGCGGCGGTGTTCTGGGAGTACTACCTGCTTTCCGGCGACGGCCGTTCGGCCGGTCAGGCGATCGATCACTATCGAAAGGCCCGCGACGCCTGGGCCGAGGCCGCGAGGATCTGCGCGGACATCTATGTGCCCGACATCACCTTTGGTCCCCACTCCTGGCTGCGGGGGCGATGGGACGATCGGTTGCCGGCGATCGAGAAGGACTTGTCCGACATGGAGGCCATCGTGGCCGAGGGCAGGCAAACAAGGCCAGGCACGGGCCCATTGGCCGGACTGCATATCGAACGCATCCTGAAATGGTCGGCGTGCCAGCTGCTACCGGGCCGGCATACGCCCCCGCCGGCCTTTGTCCGCGGCGAGGCGCTCGATATCTCGTTTCGCCCGTTTGGCGCGTCACGGCGCGCGGTCACCCTTCACTATCGCCATGTCGACCAATCGCAATCGTGGTGCAGCGTCGAGATGGCCTGGCGCGCGCAGGAGTATCGCGCATCCATCCCGGCCGAGTACACAAGAATACCCTATCCGATCATGTATTATTTTGAGATAGACCATCATAATATTTCTGCCTTCTATCCGGGAGTGGCGGAGGATCTTTCTGGAACACCATATTTCGTGGTAGAGGCGCGTAAAGGGTAAGTGTCGTGGCGTGAGGTTGAACGGTTACCAACAGGAGATGCGCGATGAAGTACGTGGTCACTGGGCTGCTCGCAGGAGCCGCGATCGTTTCCGGCTCGACGACGAGCGAAGCGGAAACGCTCCGGCTGCTGACGTGGGGAGGCTATGCTCCAGACGCGGTGATAGAGCTCTTCGAGCAGAAATACCCCGATATCGATGTCGAGGTGACGCTTTCCAACAACGAAGAAATCGTCGCGAAGCTCCGAGCCACGGGAGGATCCGGCTTTGACCTGGCGCAGCCGAGCGTGTCCCGCATCGTCGCTGCGCAGACCGAGTACGGCATCTACAAGCCGATCGACCTGTCGAAGATCGACACCACGGTCCTCCAGCCCAACATGATGGAGGCGATGGAGGAAAACGCCCAGATCGACGGCGAGATCTACTCCGTGCCGCACGTCTGGGGCACGCAGGGGCTCGTCGCGGACATCTCCAAGGCACCGGACGTCAAAGGCTGGAGCGATCTGTGCGACCCGAAATACAAGGGGCGTGTATCAATGCGTCTCAAGCGGGCGCTCCTGCTCGGCATGGCATTCGACATGGGTAAGGATCCGTTCGCCGCCTACAACGACCTCGCCGCCTACCAGGCGATCCTGGACGAAGTGGAGCCCAAGCTGATCGCCTGCAAGGAGAACCTGAAGACGTACTGGACGGGCGCCGAAGATCTATCCAGTCTGCTGCTTTCCGGAGAAGTCGTGCTGTCCGATGCCTGGGACTCGACGGCATTCAAGCTCTACAATCAGAATCCGGACATCCGCTTCATTCCCACCCGCACCGGCGCGCTGGCCTGGATCGACACGTTCACCATCCCGGCCAAAGGCGAGGCGGACGACGCGGCCTACAAGTGGATCAACTTCATGCTGCAGCCGGAGATCATCACCATGGTCTCGGAATCGACCGGGTCGATCGGCGCGGTGAAGAACTCGATCGAGCTCTTGCCGGAAGGCTCGAGAGCGGCGGTCAAGGCCGCCTTCGACGACGAGGCGTTGGCGAATCTGAAATTCATGCCGAGCGTCCCGGCCGGGATCGAAGATCTTGAGGGAAAGGTGCTCAATCGCATCAAAGCGGCGTCGAACTAAAGCTCTCACCTCAAGTGCATCGCATGTGAGTCCCTCATCGGGATCGGAACGGTTCGACGCGCCTGCCGGCACGAGGGGCACAACGAACTCGCGCCCCGTCGGGCTCGTCGTTTCGGTCGTCGGCGGTCGCCGCCGGGCTTGCGGCACGGGTGATCGTGGGGCGGGCGGACAAGGTCGAAACCGCTCGTGGCACGCCTTCGCCGCGTTCGCTGCAGCGGTCTCGTTTCCGCCGGCAACGCCGACGGCATGCCGCTGCTCGTTGCGTCCCGCCGGCCGCTGGCGGTCCGCTTCGCCGTCGGAGCCGCCTTCGGCATCGAAGTGTTGTTCGGCGGCAGCCGC